>CAKUVA010000007.1 GCA_934693135.1 uncultured Bacteroidales bacterium
TATATCACAATATCAAATTAATTATCATTGGGAACGAATTTTTGTGTATTTTCGCTTTATATTTTAGTAATATGAAGAAAATTCTTTTTGTCTGCCACGGGAATATATGCCGAAGCCCAATGGCTGAGTTCATAATGAAAAAGAAAATAATGGATGCAGGTATTGCAGACCAATTTGAAGTCGCATCAGCTGCTACATCAACTGAAGAAATAGGCAACGACATTTATCCTCCTGCAAAAGAGACTTTAAAGCGACACAACATATCATTCACAAAAAGAAAAGCCCGCCAAGTGACCAAGGCGGACTATACTCATTATGATTATATCTTCGTTATGGACAGGAACAACCTGCGATGGTTAGATCACATGTTTCCAGGAATGAACAGCAATGTCAGAATGCTCATGTCTCTCTGTGGCGAAAACCGTGATGTTGCGGATCCATGGTATACTGGGGATTTCGAGACAACATACAAAGACATTGACAAAGCATTAAATGCATTTTTAGCTGGTACCATCCAAACAATATAAATTTCTGTTATTGCGAGATAAATGGCTCGATAGGTTCACATGGCGCAAACCACAAGAAATCCATACATCCAGTAAAATACAGAAATGCCATAAGGATTACAAGAAGAATCAGAACTATAGGCAACCATATCTTCCATGCTGATGTCTTGCGCCCGTAAGGATCTGCCAACTTGAGTTTCGGATATTTAGCTACAGTCGTGAGCTTTCCACCAAAAAGAATGTTTATCAGAACCTTTGAGTTAATAGCCCAACCATTGGCATTGAGAATAGGACCAAGATTGCGTTTGCGAAGTTTCGTCCATGCAATAAAGCATGATGGACCTGAAATGACAATCATCAGACCAAGTATAATAAGCACTTGCTGGAAAATAGGAGTTGTCTTAATTCCTGTTGCAATACTTGTGAAGAATGAACCGATATAGCCTAAAGCCATGCCGAAGGCAGCAAAGATACCAGCAAACTTAGCAATATCGAAAGCCTGCTGTTTCTTCGACGGATCATTGGTAGCATCTGCAGCCGGAACAGATGTCGCTGCATTTTGGACTTTAGACTGAAGGTCAGCACTAATCTTGGCATCTTTGTCCGCTGCCGATTTATTTATAAGACCAACGCAGAATTCCCAAACTTTCTTATAAGGAGCCCAGAAAGCCTGGCCTATGCTTACAGGATTATCCACCACCTTGGTGATCACTGCATTCCAATCATGTCCCTGTAAATCGTAGAAAACTCCGTTCTTACCAGGACGCAGATCATCAGTATCTCCATCTGTCATGATAGCTACCGCGTCCATAGATTTTCCAAGAACCGATGACGTACACTTGAAATATATGAGGAAAATTCCACTGAGAGCAGCCATATCAGCATGCTTGGACATATCATCCACCTTTATGCACAAATCGCAACATCTTTGGTCAATGTATAGTTGCCCAAGTTCGAACACTGCCCTTGTGCCGGGAGTCCTTGCATAGAAATCAGAAAACAGGACAAAGTTCTTCAATATTCTGTAGAAATCCCTATAATACAGCACAAGCTTCATAACCTCGTCTATAGAATCCGATTCGGCCTTCAATGCAACATCTTTTGCCACAAGATCCAAAAGAGCTTGTTTCTTATTCTCGGAAAGCAATGCATGGACACGATCAATTCCTAATTTCTCCACCTCACAGCCCTTTTTTGATGACAGCCAAGCAGAATAAGCATCAAGTTTATTTTCGATGCCTCGCCACTCCTGCTCTGTAATCCCAGTTTTGCCAGCAAAATCCACATCCAGAACAAGGGACTTCAGCCTATCAAATGCACACTGCCATGCCGGATTTATTCCTGTGAAAGGTAATATGCCATCAGCATTAGGTGCCGCTATAGGACATGAAGCTATGTCTGCAATATCTTTTACTTCCACATTGACCGAAGCTGCAACAGACTTGTCGAAACAGATAAGACGACAGCGTGTAAAGAAATCATTTACCTTATCTTTAAGCTCATTATATACATCGTATGCAGCTGCTGTAGAGTCTCCGTAAGAAGATGCTCCGACTACTTCAACACTATCTTTCCATGAGGCATAGTCCGTACAAGCAACATAGAACTTTTCTACAAGTTCAGATGTAACGCCTTGCTCTCCACTACGATCCTCTACAGATCCCTCAGTCGCAATGATGTCCACAATCAACTGACGTAGATCATCCGTATCTGCTGCCGATACTGGTATAACACCATCACCATTAAATTTGGTCCCTGCAAAAATAGCCTTCGTATCAGATGCATCATCGACGCTAATCTCATCCTTATCAATGCCAAGATTCGAAAGTATTTGACGAGCTGAATCATACAATTTTTTTCCAGCATCGCAAGCGACATTAATATTGTCAAGCTTAAGCGAACTCTCCCCCCTCAATATAGAATCTTTATCCCGTATGACAGATGTAAGCCACTGAGACGCTTGAACGACCTCCCCAACCATTATCTTGCCGTCATGTTCCGTATCAAGATAATTCAAAGTCCTTCTGTCAAATTCAAGCCCTTCGACAGGACAACTCAGAACAGTCCATAATTTCTGGTCAAGCTCTCCGAGATGAGCTATGTCTTCTCCCGAACCTATCTTCACCCTTATCGCACCACCAAGGGAGCAATATTGCCATTCGTATTTAGATGCCATCATTTATTAAGTTTTATTTGACACAAATATAATGATTTTCATTCAGTGAAAAATGATTGTCATAAAAAAAGCACCGAATGTCAGATTACTTCTATTCGGTACTATACATAAATAAAAACAGCTTCTAATAATTCTCAGCCTTAATCTGGAAATAGCTCCTGGCATGCTTGCATACAGGGCATACTTCCGGAGCTTTCTTGCCAATGACGATATGCCCGCAGTTTGAGCACTCCCATATCATGTCCTCATCACGTGAGAAAACAAGTCCGTCATTTACATTTTCAAGAAGCTTTCTGTAGCGTTCCTCATGTGTTTTCTCTATTGCACCGACCTTCTCGAAAAGGAATGCAATATCATTGAACCCCTCCTCCTTAGCAGTCTTGGCAAAATTTGCATACATGTCTGTCCACTCATAGTTCTCACCGGCTGCGGCATCTGCCAAATTCACCGCAGTTGCTGGAACCTCTCCGCCATGAAGAAACTTGAACCAGATCTTAGCATGCTCTTTTTCATTCTTTGCAGTTTCCTCGAATAGTTTTCCTATCTGGACATAACCATCTTTAATGGCCTTGGACGCATAATAAAGATATTTTGTATGTGCCTGAGACTCACCTGCAAAGGCTGTCATGAGATTTTTCTCTGTCTGTGAACCTTTCAATTCGCTCATAATAAATGTTGTTTAATAGATTATATTACTATTGTCAAATATAAGAATATTTTTGCATAAATTTGTGTAATTATTAGTATTTCGCCAATGCTGATGCAAGGAACAATCAAGCATTCAAAAAATAAGACATTTCGTACTGAAGTAAAGAGAAAAAAAACAACGCCTAAGAAGCGTGGCAAAACTCAAAAAAAAGAAAGAAAGGTAGCACTGACATGCTCGGTAGCATTTGCAATATTAGCATTGCTATCCCTGTTCGTGATTTTTCTTCAGCCAGAAGTATCAGAGTCAGAAATCGGTTCCACCGTACCTTCCGGATATCTCAGATATGCCGTGGATCTCTCGCATCATAATCCCAAAAAAATAGTATGGGATTCACTTTATGTTATGACAGACAAGAAAGGACGGACAACCCGTTCTATAACCAAAGCATCACAGATAGTTCCAATATCTTATGTAATACTTAAGGCAAGCGAAGGAAACACCTTAAGAGACAGTCATTTCAAGAGCTATTGGGAAAATGCGGACAACAGAGTAAGCGGAAGGGGTGCATATCACTTCTTTCGAACTTCCAAGTCACCTGAAACACAAGCAAATAATTTCATCAATGCAGTTGGAAAGCTAAAGAAAACTGACCTCCCTCCTATTTTGGACATTGAAACCACACATAAAGGTTATTCAAAGGAAAAACTGAATACGAATGTATTAGTGTGGCTAAATATTGTCGAGAAATACTATGGCCGAAAACCAATTATCTATTCTTCAGAATCATACCTAAACGACATTCTTGACAATAGGATAACAGAAAACTACCCTATCTGGGTCGCCCATTACCGCGAGGAGAAGCCGGAACGCGAAGGATGGATGATGTGGCAGTTCACGGACAAGGCCGTCGTATATGGTATAGACGGCCCTGTGGATCTCAATGTCATAAACCCCGATTTTATAGATGATTGACAACAATCTTTCTATAAAACGTTACAAAAAAGCTATAATTCAGCTTCGAAACCTTTAGCAAGCCCTCCCTCACTTGTTTCTTTATAGAGAGACGGGATATCATGTCCTGTCTGCTTCAACACTTCCACAACCCTGTCGAATGATACTCTATGTTTTCCGTCTGAAAAAGCTGCATATAAGTTAGCATCCAATGCTCTTGTAGCTGCAAATGCATTGCGCTCAATGCAAGGTATCTGCACGAGGCCACATACAGGGTCACAAGTCATTCCGAGATGATGCTCGAGTGCCATCTCAGCCGCATATTCTATCTGGGACGGGCTTCCGCCAAAGAGCTGGCAAGCCGCAGCAGCTGCCATTGCACATGCCACACCGACCTCGCCTTGGCAGCCTACATCTGCCCCAGATATAGAAGCATTGCGTTTGACTACATTTCCTATAACTCCTGCAGTAGCCAACGCATGAAGAATCTTAGTATCACTGAATTCATGCCCCTTTTGGATATGGTATAACACTCCTGGAACGACACCACTCGCTCCACATGTTGGTGCTGTAACTATTTTCCCTCCTGAAGCATTCTCTTCGCTTACAGCCAAGGCATAAGCGTAGACAAGTCCTCGTGTCTGCAGAGACTTCTTATAGCCTGTCGCCTTCACATAGTATGTAGGAGCCTTGCGAGCCAAATTAAGAGGCCCAGGAAGCACGCCTTCATGCTCTATTCCCCTCTCTACAGCTCCCTTCATGGCATCCCATATCTCCATAAGATAATCCCAGATGGAAGCACCTTCACACAGCTCCACATATTCCCAATAATTACGTCCTTTTCCTTCACACCAGTTTTGTATATCTGTCAGGCGTTCAAGTTCATAAACGTTATTTTCCGTATCGAACCTGTCTCCATTTGCCTTTCCTTCTGACAATGCTCCTCCACCAATACTGTATACAGTCCAATCAGCTATTACATTACCTGACTCATCCAAGGATTTAAAATTCATACCATTAGGATGAAATGGAAGGAATACAGATGGCTTCCACACGATTTCAACAGGCGCTACCGGCTCAAGCTCATCTTTTATAGCAACATCTGTCATATGTCCTTTCCCAGTAGCAGCAAGACTGCCATACAATGTAACCTGAAACGACTTTGCATCCCGATTTTCTTCCAAGAATATCTGTGCAGCTCGCATCGGCCCCATTGTATGACTACTGGAAGGGCCGCGCCCTATTTTATATAATTCCCTAATAGATTTCATTCCTAACTATATCAATGATTTACAACTGTACTGGAGATGATGAAAGCAACAGCTCCTGCAGCACCTTTATTTCTTTATATTTCGGCGTATCATTCTTGAAAACAGGCACGAGATCACGCACCTTACAATAGAGTCTATGCGTTGCCGGAGCAAGTTTTCCGTCAATGCCTAGACAATCCACAGCCTGTGCCAATGCCATAAGATGTATAGCCATCACCTGACTACAATTCTCAATGATTGTACGACAAATAAGTGCAGAATTTGTTCCCATGCTCACAATATCCTGGTTATCATTATTGTTAGGTATCGAGTGAACATACATTGGGTTTGACAATGTCTGACTTTCAGCTGTTGTAGACGTAGCGGTAAACTGCGATGCCTGCAAGCCATAGTTTAAACCAAGTACACCCAGATTTACGAATGGAGGAAGTATCCCATTTATCCTGTCATGGAAAAGGTAGTTCATTTGACGCTCCGCAAGCATTGTCATTTTAGTAACAGCAATCTTCAGTTTGTCCATTTCGAATGATATATAATCACCATGAAAGTTCCCCCCATGCAGTACATTGCAACTTTCTTTATCTACCAAAGGGTTATCATCAACCGAATTTATTTCATCTTCGAGAACAATACCAGCAGCTACCAAAGTGTCATATACTGGGCCAAGTATCTGAGGAACACATCGCAATGAGTAATACGGTTGGACTTTCTG
This sequence comes from uncultured Bacteroidales bacterium, assembly GCA_934693135.1. GTDB lineage: Bacteria > Bacteroidota > Bacteroidia > Bacteroidales > UBA932 > Cryptobacteroides. Next base: position 6,266 of record CAKUVA010000007.1, read on the forward strand.
TTTGAATACCTGCTCTTCTGACTTGTGAAACAGCTCAATCTCGCGTTTCTTAAGCATCTTGCTACCATCAGATAGACTGCGCATCAACTCTGCTATACGTATCTGTCCAGGATGATTCTTAAGAGAATTAAGAACGCCTGACATAAAGTCATCATAGGAAGATGCTATCTCATTCATAAGGACTGAACATAATGTCTCCCATCCGAGCAGACGCCCTGCCAGGATATAATTCACGGTACCGATACCTGTCATAACGGCAGTACCATTCGTAACAGCAAGTCCTTCACGATTATGCATTTCCAAAGGCTTCAATCCATTCTCGGCCATTACCTCTGCCGCTGGACGAATCCCGCCTCTATATGAAACATCTCCCTCTCCTATCAATGCCAATGCAATGTGTGCAAGTTGTACAAGGTCACCACTCGCACCAACACTACCATGCCGTGGAACTACAGGGCAGATCCCCCTGTTTATAAACTCGACAATCAACTCAACAAGACTTACATGAACACCGGAATGTCCTTCGACAAATGTCATAAGACGTGACAACATAGCGGCCCTTATACAAATGTCTGGAAGCCTTTCTCCTGCTCCAGTAGAATGACTACGTATTATGTTATATTGTAATTCTTTAAGATGATTATCCTCAATTCTCCACTGAGCCATTGGCCCAAAACCCGTATTAATGCCGTAAATAACCTTATCTCTGGCAAAATCTTCCAAAAATTCATAGCTATCTATCACTCGCCTGCGGAGTTCTTCAGAAATACTGATGGTTTCACCATCATATAATACCCGTTCCACATCATGGAGTGTAAGGCGATCACTGATTTCAATCATTCATTTATAGTTTAGAAACTTCAACTATACAAATTTACACATTAGAACGACAGGATGCAATAAAAAAACGGTCCGGATTACTCCAGACCGCATATAAATTTATTTCAAGTAAAATTACTTAGAAATTACACGAGCCATTTCGAGGACTTTGTTAGAGTAACCCCACTCGTTATCGTACCAAGCGCAAACCTTTACGAATGTAGAGTCGAGCTGGATACCTGCCTTCTCATCGAAGATAGATGTGTGAGAGTTGTTACGGAAGTCTGTAGAAACGACTGCCTCGTTGGTGTATCCGAGTACACCTTTGAGTTCGCCCTCAGAAGCCTCTTTCATAGCTGCGCAGATCTCCTCGTATGTGCACTCTTTCTTGAGTTCTACAGTAAGGTCAACGAAAGATACATCAGATGTAGGAACACGAAGAGACATACCTGTAAGTTTACCGTTAAGCTGAGGAAGAACCTTACCTACAGCCTTTGCAGCACCGGTTGATGAAGGGATGATGTTCTCGAGGATACCACGACCACCTCTCCAATCCTTCTTAGAAGGACCATCGACAGTCTTTTGAGTAGCGGTTGCAGCATGAACAGTAGTCATAAGACCACGAACGATACCGAATTTCTCATCAAGAACCTTAGAGATAGGAGCAAGACAGTTAGTTGTGCAAGAAGCGTTGGAGATGATATCCTGACCTGCATATGTCTTGTCGTTTACACCATATACGAACATTGGAGTAGCGTCCTTTGAAGGAGCTGACATGATGACCTTCTTAGCACCAGCCTCAATGTGCTTGCGAGCCTTCTCATCTGTAAGGAAGAGACCTGTAGACTCAACAACTACATCAGCACCAACCTCGTTCCATTTAAGATTAGCTGGATCCATCTCAGCGGTAAGGCGGATCTTCTTGCCATTTACGATAAGAGTGTTGCCTTCTACTGAAACCTCACCCTTGAATGCTCCATGAACTGAATCAAATTTGAGCATATAAGCAAGATACTCTGGATCGAGAAGATCGTTGATACCTACAACTTCGATGTCGTTAGCGAAGTTTTCTACGGCTGCACGGAAAACCATACGACCGATACGGCCGAATCCGTTAATACCAAGTTTTACCATTGTTAACAAATTATTTATTAAGTTAAACTTTACTTTACAACTTAACGTTCACGCAGGGTTCTCCTGCAAAAACGGTGCAAAATTAGCCAAAAATTTGAATATTTTTCTATCTTTGCCTTAGAAATTTAAAAGAGCTTCTACCTTTATCGTTTAAAATACATAATATGAATATTCTCATCACCAACGACGACGGATACTCTGCCAAAGGAATCCATGTACTGACAGAAATCATGTGCCAATTCGGCAATATTACTGTAATAGCGCCAAAACATCACCAATCAGGCATGGGTATGGCGGTATCGCTTGGACTGAAGCAAATAGCATATAAGGAATTACATGATGAAAAACCAGGAAACTGGTCATATTTGGATGCAACTCCTGCAAGTTGCGTGAAATTCGGGTTAAATTTCCAGTTTCTTGAGACAAAGCCAGATGTTGTAATTTCAGGCATTAACCATGGTTCAAATGCAGCCACAGCCGCTTGTTATTCAGGCACTTTAGGAGCAGCAGAAGAGGCGGCGCTGAATGGTATTCCATCTATTGGAGTATCTCTTTCCACATTGAATCCTAACGCCGATTTTTCTGTTGTCAAGAAATTTTTTCCTGATATATTCATGAAATTGATGTCAAATCTTCCTTCCAGAAGCGGGATATTCTATAATGTGAATTTTCCTGACATTCCAACAGAGGATATAAGAGGAATACGTGTTGGTTATCAAGGTCGTGGACGTTGGATACGCGAATTCAAGGACTGGTCACCGGAAGCATATAGCAAATATGGGATTACCCCGGAGATGCTCGGACAGAGTTCTACGCCAAAAATAGAACCAGGTGAGAAGCTATACATGATGGTAGGTACATTCGTGGATGACGAAAACAATGATAGCAAGGCAGACCACAGAATCATGGAAGATGGCTATATAAGCATTGTCCCTGACAATCTTGATGCTACAGACTATGCAGAAGCCGAACGTCTCAGGAAGAATGGTTTTGACCGCAATTTTTAACAACTATCTATAGGATATTGAAATATATTATTTATGAAGTACTATATCATTGCAGGAGAGGCATCGGGTGATCTTCACGGCTCAAATCTAATGCGAGGGCTTTATCAGGAAGATCCACAGGCAGATATCAGATTTTGGGGAGGAGATCTCATGAATGGAGTCTTCAAGGAACATCAGCATGGTAATGGTCTTGTCCAAGACTATAAAGATGGAGCAATCATAGGATTCGTTCAAGTTCTCTTAAAGGCCAAGACATATCTCAACAAATTCAAAAGATGTTTCTCTGACATTTTGTCATGGAACCCTGATGTAGTTATTCTTATAGACTATCCAGGCTTCAATTTTAGAGTAGCAGAATGGACTCATAAGAAAGGCTTCAAAGTGTATTATTATATAGCCCCGAAAGTTTGGGCATCGCGTGAAGGAAGGATACGAAAACTAAAAGCCTATGTAGACAAACTCTTCATCGTATTCCCATTCGAGATACCATATTTCACTAAAAAAGGTATTGACTTCATATATAAAGGCAATCCGCTAATCGATGCCATAGACAATTCAGAAGCTCTCAAAGAAACTCGTCAAGATTTCCTAACACGTAGCAGCCTCGAAGATAGGCCAATAATCGCATTGATGGCAGGTTCGAGAACTGGGGAAATTTCGTCTATGATGCCTGTATTCATGGAGTTTGCAGATAAAATGCATGCATTGCCACAATACTCTAAGTACCAATTCATACTTGCCGCGGCTCCGTCAAGATCAATGTCTGATTACGAAAAATATTTGGCAGGACGTAAGGATTATGTCAAGGTCGTGTTCGGCCAAAGCTATGCCGTAATCCGCAATGCGGAGGCAGCAGTAGTAAATTCCGGTACTGCTTCACTGGAAACAGCTATCATAGGTACTCCTCAAGTCGTAGCATACAAGGGAGCTGAGATCAATTTCGTGATAGCCAAGCAGATAATCAAGATCCGCTTCATTTCCCTCGGCAACTTAATACTTAATAGAACATGTTTCCGTGAGCTTCTACAATACTATTTCACTCCTGAGAATGTACTCCAAGAAGTGCGAAGAATGATTGAGGACAAAGAATATCGTGAGACAATGCTGTCAGGTTACCAAGAAATAAGAAATGCCTTAGGAGGACGCGGAGCGTCCGCGGCCGTCGCCAAGGCAATGATAGATGACTTACGGAGTTAATATTCTCTCTGTCCGAAAATCATTGTACCAATCCGCACTATGGTTGCACCATATTCAAGTGCGATATGATAGTCCTCTGACATTCCGATAGAAAGTTCTCTAAATTCTTCAAGTTCAGGATGTTTATTCATCATCTCTCTCTTAAACAATGATATACGAGAAAAATCTGAGCGAATGACAGATTCATTGTCAGTATGTGTTGCCATACCCATAAGTCCACAGAAACGGACATGCTTGTATAATGACACATTATCCAAAATCTGCTTAATCTCGCCCATTGTTAGTCCATGCTTTGTTTCTTCAGCACCAAGGTGCAATTCCAAAAGCACTCGTATAACCTTATCGTTTGCACTTCCCCATTTGTCAACATCTTCCAAGAGGTGTACAGAATCTATGGACTGGACCATATATGCATACGGAAGAACCATTTTCAGCTTGTTCGTCTGAAGATGTCCTATAAAATGCCACTGAATATCAGAAGGCAGTTCCTTGCATTTGGCTGCAAATTCCTGTGGACGATTCTCCCCGAATAGCCGCTGTCCCACATTGTAAGCCTCCATAATAGCTGAGGCTGGGTGAAATTTGGAAACTGCCACAAGGCTTACGTCCTGCGGCAGTTCTTTCTTTATTCTAATTATTTCTGATGATATAGACATATAATTATCGTCTTGCTTTCTTTTCTTGCTCCTTCAGCATCTGACGTTGCATTTTCTGAGCTTCCTCCAAACGCTGTTGCCATTTGCTCTTTGGCTGAGGTTTTCCTTCTGAGGCCTTAAGTTTCGCCAAAACATCTTCAGGACGCACAAAGAATTTTTTGATTACCCAAGTCTCAAGCATTGTAATAAGGTTTGAGAGCAAATAATAATATGTAAGTCCGGCGGAAAGGCTATTACATATAAAGAACATCATTATTGGCATCATCCATACACTCATGAAGCGCATAGACGCTGTGTTCGGATCATTTGACGACATCTGTCCCTGAGTCGTTACCTTCGAGTAGAAGAACATTGAAACTGCCATCAAGAGTGCAAACAGAGAAATATGATCTCCGAGTAACGGAATTCTCGTACCAAAGTCCAAAAGAGGAATTGTATCATATGCACTAAGATCATCAGCCCAGAGGAACGACTGCTGACGAAGCTCTATGGATGCAGGGAAGAAACGGAACATAGCCCAAAGGATAGGCAGCTGAAGCAACATAGGAAGACAACCTCCCATCGGGTTTACTCCGGCTCGCTTGTACAAATCCATTGTAGCCTGTTGCTTTTTTAAAGCATCTTCCTGTTTAGGGTATTTCGCATTGAGTTTGTCCATTTCAGGTTTAAGTGCCTGCATTTTTGCCGAAGAAGAGTATGACTTATAGGCAAATGGAAGCACAACAATCTTGATGAACAATGTCATGAGAAGGATGATAATACCAAAGTTCGAAATAAACTTGTGAAGAAAATCAAACAGAGGGATGATTACCCATTTGGTAAACCAACCAACCATCCAACCACCAAGCGGAATTATCTTCTCATATTTCTGCCCATATGATTTTAATGTCCGGTAATGGTTCGGCCCAAAATAGAACTCATTGTCGATACTTACATTGTCAGCGATTCTGAAATCTGAACGCATCTTAGCAGAACAATTCATCAAGTTATGTGACTGGTCGTCTTCTGGAATAAAATTGATTGAAAGTTCGCCAGAAGTGAATGAGTTCACAGGACGCATAATTGCAGAGAAGAACTGTTGCTGAAAAGCAAACCACTCCATTCTATTTTCGATACGCTTATCGGCATTACGACCACGCCCAATCTCTTCAGGTTTTTTATCGCCACCGAAATAGTAGTCTACCTTGGAATACTGAACCTCGTTCTTATAGCCTTTCTCCATTCTCGGAATAGTAACATCCCAGTCGAAGTCATAATAAGAGACATTTCTTGGAATCACCCCTTCCATGCCGACGAATGATGTATTGTTGCTCATCACATATGTACCATCGGACAAAGAATATGTCTGCTGGATATACCCTCCGTTAGAGAATGGCAAACGCATCACAATAGAGGAATCGTTGATTGACACGAGATTAAATACGAAATCTTTCGTATTTATATTCTCTCCTGCATATATTCCTATACCCATTTCGCTTTCGCCTGGTCTGAAAAGGAAAAGCTCAGTGGAATCATAATTTCTGTAATTCTTCACTTTTACAGAATAAGGCTGCGCTCCTTTGGTCGTGAAAGCCACCTCAATCTTATCATTAGATATAGTATATATACTACCATCTCCAATGTGAGCTCCATTTAAAAGAGAGTCCTTGTAGATGGATACTGGGACATCATCAAATACTGGCCTGCTTTCATCTGCCAATGTGTCTGCTACAGGAAGTCTTCCTGCAATACTATCTGCGAGATACTGTGCTCTGCGTTCAGCTCTTGCAATGGAATCCTGCTGAGCCTGATACGCAACTTGTTTTTCATACTGTTTTGACTGGTACCATGTAAAACCAAAGAGTGTGATACCTATCAGTATGAACCCTATAATTGTATTCTTGTTCATCAATCTACGTATTACTGCTTATCTTCTGTCTCAAGAGCATGAATCTGAGATTCAAGTTCTTTGAGTTGTTTCTTCGACTCCTCAATTCTATCCTGCATCTGCTGGATAAGCGGCTGCGAGTTTTTAGACATAGCGAAGAACCCTATATTATTCTCATAAGTGTCTATATCCTGCTGAAGTTTATTATATTTCTGGATAAGACGATCCTTTTCAGACTTACCTGCACCTTTCGCAATATTTGTCCTACCGGATTTAACATTATGGAACTTGGCATTCATCGCATCTTTATACGCTTTTCCTATCTTCTCCTTTTCTTTGATAGGAACAAAGCCTATCTCCTGCCATCTTGCAGCAAAAGCCTTGCTTGCTTCAGCATCAGCAGTCTCATTAACTGGCACATAAGCATTGATTTCTGCAATCAAAGCTTTCTTCGCATGAAGGTTTCCGGCATAGTTGTCAGGAGCTGCGTTCTTATCACGAGCAGCAAAAAATTCATCGCATGCGGCACGGAAACGTTTCCATAGCTGTTCCGATTTTTTTCGTGGAACTGCACCGATCTCTTTCCAACGAGCCTGAAGTTCAATAAGTTTATCAGTCGTGGCCTTCCATTCTGTACTATCTTTAAGAGATTCAGCTTCAGTTATTATCGCGAGCTTTTTCTCAAGATTTCCGTTCATATTGTCCTTAAACTCGACATAGAATTCTCTCTTCCTGCCAAAGAACTTGTCACATGCTGCACGGAAACGATCATAAACTTTCTGATTCTCCTTCTTCGATGCGAATCCAATAGTTTTCCACTCTTTCTGAATATCTTCAATTTCCTTTGAGAGCTCATTCCACTCATTTGAAGATTTTATATCCTCTTTCGCAGCGATAGCTTCTACCTTCTCACAAAGGGCAGTCTTGGCAACAAGATTTTCAGCCTGTTTAGCCTTCTGTTCCTCAAAATAAGACTGATACTTCTTATTTATTACTGCAGTAGCAGCCTTGAAGCGATCCCAAATCTGATCTCTAAATTCCTTTGCTACCGGGCCAAATTCTTTCCACTGTTCATGCAGTTTCTGAAGTTCTTTGAACGCATCTACCACATCGGCACTCTCTGATAACTGTTCTGCCTTCTTACAGAAATCTTCTTTAGCTTCAAGATTTTTCTTAAAGTCAAGATCTCGAAGATCTCTGTTTATTTGAACCTTGTCATAAAACTGCTCGACGTAAAATTGATAGGTATCGTTAATGTTACGAAAATTCTGTACAGGAACCTGTCCAATAGATCTCCAACGAGCCTGAAGTTCACGAAACGCAGGGAACGCAGCACCAAGATCATCCTGTTTTTCTACAAGAGCCTTGAGATCATCAATCACAGCTTGTTTCTTTGCAAGATTATCCTCACGCTCTTTCTCCTGTTGACGATTATACTCTGCACGCTCTTTTTTATATTTAATATATATTGCCTTGAAACCATTCTCAAGAGCTGCGAACGGATTCAAAGATTCACTCGGTTCTTCTTTCTGCTCTTCTGTTGCAACCGACTCATCATTTTCTGATGGGACCTCAGGAGCCTCCATTCCCGCTGCGAATTTCTCTCTAGCCAGACGCTTATAGAATGCAGCCTTGATAGCTTCTGCATCTTTAGCTTTTTTCATTCTATCATCACTATCTGCAAGTTCTTCGAAAAGATGTGATAGCTCTGCCAATGATTTGTCTGAATAATTAACCTCCGGAATTACGGTCCCGGTTCCTTCAAGTACATCTGGTGTCGTTTCTGCACCAGGTTTCAATTCTTCACTCATAATCAGTAAGAGTTTCTGTTAATAAATATATTTGGCAAATATAATGAATAAATCCTAAGAATCTGAGAAGCTGTCTGATTTTTATTCAATAGTTCTGCTACTCTAACTGATTTTGTTCGGATTAAAACGTTATTTCCGTACCGATTCATTCTCAATACACGAGTTGTTCGGACTAAATCGTTTTCATCGAACAAAATTCTATTATCAAAATTTAAAACATGACACGTACCATCGGACGACTTCCTGCAAAACTATAAAAGAAAAGAGATATGAAAGACTTTTGACATAAATTCAAACTGCTTTAAAAATATTAGACCGACATCACTGCCGGTCTAATATATAAGTTTCTGTGTGTTATCCCTTATCAAGGTTTTGTATTGTTGGTCAGTGAAGCCTTTCGGCTTTCGATTTAAAAAAATCACTATAACGTTTTAGAAGTTTAATGCAAAGTTAACTCTATTTTTCAGAATAACAAATTAAAATCTAAAATATTTCAATAAAATGCCTGATAGCACCTTATTTTTTAAAGATTACTTATCATCAAGAAGATAAGGCCGAGATTTTCTTGTCCGCTCCAATGCCTGTTGCATCTGCCAATCCTGAATAAGACGAGGATTTCCACTAAGAAGAACATCTGGGACCTTCCAACCATTGAATTCAACAGGACGCGTGTAAACAGGAGGTGAAACCAATCCATCCTGAAAGCTATCACTCAATGCTGAAGTTTCATCTGTAAGAACTCCAGGAATAAGACGCACGATAGAATCTGTCAAAAGTGCCGCAGGAATCTCACCACCACTCACAACATAATCTCCTACTGATATTTCCCTCGTGACCAAATGTTCCCTAATCCTCTCATCTACCCCCTTATAATGTCCACAAAGAATGATCAAATTTTCCTTCAATGATAGCTCGTTAGATATTCCCTGCGTCAACTGTTCACCATCCGGAGACATATATATAACATCATCATAATGACGTTCTGCCATAAGCTCTTCTATCATTCTGAATACAGGTTCTACCATCATCACCATCCCTGCATCACCGCCATAACAATAATCGTCGACAGTCTTGCGTGGTCCTAAACCATACTTCCGAATATTGTGCACATTGATTTCCACAAGACCTTTCTTACGGGCTCTTCCGACTATTGAATATCCCAGAGGGCTTTCAAGCAACTCCGGCACAACTGTAAGTATATCTATTCTCATTGAAATCTATTTTATCGTCAGCGAACTTCTACAATTTTAACTTCATACATTCTGACCCAATTTTTCCCTGTAAGATATATCTTTCCATCAACAGGATTCTTTGCAATGCCATTAAGTACATCTGTGTCAGAAAAATGCAAATTTGACGGAAGCAGTCCGCTACAATCTACAGTACCAGTAACATTTCCCGTCGCAGGGTCAATGATAACAATTAAATCCGAAGTATAGACATTTGCCCAAATTTTTCCATCAATGTACTCAAGTTCATTGAGATAATATACAGGATGTCCATCAAGTCTCACAGGAAGAGTCTTAATAGTCTTAAACTTGTCATCGAGAAAAAATAGATTTGCAGATCCATCGCTCGCTATAAGACTTTTCCCATCCGTAGTCAATCCCCAGCCTTCCCGAGGATATGAAAATGTAGACTTATAAGTCAATGTCTTGGCATCATAGACAAACGCCAGCTTATTTTGCCACGTAAGAATATATATATATCCCCCCTTTTCAACTGACCCTTCCACGAAATATTTCTTGTCGAAATTCAATCTGAATAGAGGCTTTCCCGTAACAATATCTACCTTCCGAAACGTAGATTTTCCGTTCAGACCAGTACTTTCATAAAGCTGGCCATCGTAAAAGAAAAGTCCTTGAGTATATGAAGTACGATCATGAGGATATTCCTTCACGACCTGAAGCCGATATTGTTTTACCCTAGCATCAGCACACGAAGTGCTAAATAAGGCAAGAGCAGATATGGCACACAACACAAATCTCAAAGACTTCTTCATATATATCAAATTATTTCAATTCCACGCTTCCGCCATTCTGCTCACGATATTTCATCGCAGCTTTAACGAATGCTACAAAAATAGGCTGTGGCTCTTCAGGAGTACTCTTGTATTCAGGATGGAACTGCACTCCAATGAAGAACGGATGTGAAGGAATTTCGACTATCTCCACCAACCCGGTTTCAGGATTGCGTCCCGTAGCTTTCAAGCCAGCTGCTTCCATTCTCTGAAGATAATCACCATTGAATTCATATCTATGTCTATGCCTCTCTGAGATTATTTCCTTTCCATAAATTCTATAAGCAAGTGAATCATTCTCAAGTTTGCACTCATAGGCACCAAGACGCATTGTACCACCCTTGATGGTCGTGCTCTTCTGATCCTCCATAAGATCGATTACAGGGTCAGGTGTAGCAGGATTCACCTCTGCAGAAGCAGCATCCTTGAGTCCAAGAACGTCTCTTGCAAACTCTACAACACACATCTGCATTCCAAGGCAGATACCGAAGAAAGGTATATTATGCTCTCGTGCATACTTGATAGCAAGAACCTTTCCCTCAAGGCCACGCTCACCAAAACCAGGAGCCACAAGTATTGCATCCATACCGCCAACTTTTTCTTCGACATTAGAAGCATCAATAAACTCGCTCTGAACAGTATGGACATTAACTTTACACTCATTTGCTGCACCTGCGTGGACAAATGACTCCAAAATAGATTTATAGGCATCCTGAAGCTCAACATACTTGCCAACCAAAGCGATGTCAACCTGATACTTAGGATGATACAAACGATTAAGGAATGACTTCAAATTAGTAAAATTAGGCTCCGGGAGATTGTCGATATGGAAATGATTTAGAATCATCTCATCCAGACCTTCACCTTCCATATTAAGTGGTACCTGATAAATAGACGGTGCATCGATGGACTGGATTACATGTCCAGGTTTCACATTACAGAACAATGCAACCTTACGTCTAATTTCGGGGGTAAGTTCTTTTTCCGTACGACAAACAATTACATCGGGATGCACACCTGCCTGCTGAAGCATCTGCACAGAATGCTGTGTCGGCTTGGTCTTAAGTTCTTTTGCAGCTCTCAAATAAGGAACAAGTGTAAGATGGATGCTCGCTAAATCCTCTTCAGGCATCTCCCACTGAAGCTGACGTATAGCCTCAAGGAATGGTTGTGACTCCATATCACCAACAGTTCCACCGACCTCTGTAATAATGACATCAAACTTCCCAGACTTTCCAAGAAGAAGCATGCGCCTCTTGATTTCATCAGTGATATGAGGTATGATTTGGACTGTCTTACCAAGATAAGCCCCCTCGCGTTCCTTATTTATAACTGTGAAATAAACCTTTCCCGTAGTTACATTATTCGCTTTCGTCATATGCACGCCGAGAAATCTCTCATAATGCCCCAAATCGAGGTCTGTTTCAGCTCCATCATCAGTTACATAACACTCACCATGTTCATACGGATTCAGTGTTCCAGGATCAATGTTAATGTATGGATCAAATTTCTGGATTGTAACTCTCAGACCTCTGGCCTGCAACAATTTCGCCAATGATGCTGCTATGATTCCTTTACCGAGTGAGGATGCAACACCGCCTGTTACGAAGACGTACTTAGTATTCATATAGTTTAATTACCGTTAACAGGGATGCAAATTTAGCTATTTTTTTCATATTCCGAAATTCTTTCGGAAGATTCATCCAACACCGGTAATTTTTTAACAATAATCTTATCTATCCTTGCACCATCCATATCAGCAACCTCAAAACTGAAGCCTTTCCACTCAATCTTTTCTCCAGATTTAGGGACATGCTGTAATTTTTCAAGCATCAAACCACCAACCGTAGAAAAATCGTAATCCTCCATAGCATCATCGAGCTCAAAATGTGAAAGGAAGTCATAAATTGAGCACTGACCATCCACAAACCACCCATTATTGTCTTTTCTTGCTATAATGTCCGGTTCAATATTGTGATCTTGTGTATTCATGTTGCCAACAAGACCATCAAGAATATCTTTAAGAGAAATAATTCCGGCAAGACCGCCAAATTCATTACATACCAAAGCCCTATTTATGCGGTTTTCCTTCATATACCCAAGGACAGCATAAACACTCATATTCTCATGCACATAGTGAGCTTCTTTCATCATCTTGCGAAGATCCACCTTTCCATTCTTCCGCATAGCACCGACATAGTCTTTGATGGAAAGCACACCAACAACATGATCGAGATCGCCATCAACAACAGGATATTGCTCAAAGATCGTACTCTCTATTACCTTGATTATTTCATCGTCAGACATCTGCAAATCGAGCCAAACAATATCATCTCTCAAAGTCATAATAGTGCTCACACTCAAATCTCCAAGGGTAAACACTCTCTCCACTATATCTTGTTCAACAGGTGAAACCTCCCCTTCGTCCTTGCCTTCTTCAATAATGGATTTTATTTCATCCTCAGTGACCCTGCTTTCATGTTCCTTTATACCAAGAATTTTCACGCACAAAGCAGTACACTTAGCCAATGCCCAAATGACTGGAGATGCAATCCACGACACCAGACGCATAACGCCAGCAATCTTCTTGGCCACTTTTTCCGGATTAGCCATAGCAATGCGCTTTGGCACAAGCTCACCGAGCAAGATAGACAGGAACATCACAATAAATACAATTATTGTCTTCGCAAGCACAGCGGCAGATCCGACAGACATGCCGAGGCCTACAAAAAAAGATGCAAAACTGCGCGCTAAACTTTCTCCCGAAAAAATACCAGTAAGAATTCCGACCAAAGTTACTCCCATCTGCACGGTGGAAAGGAACTTATCAGCATCAGCGGTTAGTTTCAAAGCTGCTTTAGCTCCTTTGTCTCCTTTCTGAGAATCAATGGAAAGTTTAGATTTACGTGCAGAAATACAGGCTATCTCCGCCATGGAGAATAAGCCGTTTACAATAATAAGTATTAATATTATGAAAGCTTCCATATAAGCTATTTGAGCTCTGCAATGATAGTTTCTGCAGCCTTGGTTTCGTCCCCAAGCTTGACTTTTATGTCTGCATCAAGAGGTAAGAAAATATCAAGACGGGAACCAAATTTAATTATACCACACTGCATACCTCTAACTTCTGATGATCCTACTCTCGAATAACTGACAATACGTCTTGCAAAAGTCCCGGCAATCTGCTTAAAGAATATTTCACCATGGCCGGTATCAATAGCCGTAGAGGCATGCTCATTTTCTTCAGCAGCTTTCGGTAAGAAAGCCAATAAATACTTTCCAGGATGATACTTATAATATGTTATTTTTCCTTCTGCAGGCCAAAAATTAGCATGAACATTGAAAAAATCCATATAGACTGAAACCTGAATGCAATCCTTATTCAGATACTCCTTTTCGAACACCTTTTTTATAATCACTACCCTTCCATCAGCTCCAGAGGTAACTATCTTGTCATTTCCAGGTTCAGGAGTATGCCGTACAGGCACACGATGAAACCATGTGACAAACATTGCATATAGAATAAAAATCGCAGATATTGTATAGGAGACGGCTGTGAGATGTATGAAGTGCAATGCTATAAATATAATGCCAGCACTGACACACCAAGCACAGGCTATAGTTCCGTATGAATTTTTATCAATTGTCATAATATCTCGTAAATGATATTCGTTTCACCTTTCAAAGTTATGAAAATAATATCAATTATTAAAATGCAGTCTATAGTACTTCTACCAATAATAAATAAAGGGCTCCTACTGGCATTGCCATTAGTGTACTGTCGAATCTGTCCAGCATTCCACCATGTCCAGGTATAATCGTCCCAGAATCCTTCACACCATAACAACGTTTCCACTGTGATTCGAAAAGATCTCCATAAACACCAGCCACGTCCATCAAAACAGCAAGGACAATCGTATGAAGCAAACTTATTTCCAAAGACATGGTATATTTCATAACTACTGCTGAAAGCACTGAACAGAACATGCCACCCCAGAATCCAACCCATGTTTTCTTAGGAGATATCGCAGGAAAAAGCTTTTTATCGAATTTCTTGCCAATAGTACATCCGAAAACAAAGCCTCCAATATCAGAACTCCAAATGATTATGAAGAAACAAAGTAAGACAATTCCACTAAACTCATTGTCAAAAAAAACAATAAGATTCGAAAGTGAAAGTGGTGTAGCTATATATAAAATACCAGTATATATGTCTGAAAACTTCCCGAATTCCGCCTTATCCTTTACATACAATGAGTTGATCATTACAACCATCATCGGGAGTATCGCGATGCTGATATACTTTGCAGGAATATCATAAGCGCACACAAAAAATATCAAGAGAAACAATGTCACAGCCGATACCATGGCAAGGATTCTTGAAAAACGATACCTGTCTTTCATAGTAATCGTGAAGAATTCATTCATCATCACAACCATTATGAATATTACAAGAGCCGCAAACAGAAATTTATTTATCAGAAGTCCGGCCAACATCATAATGATGAAGCCGGTTCCTGATATAGTTCTCAATACGGTGTTGTTCATATAGTTTCAGTTTAGTACACAATTTGGAACAAAACTACTCGGAAGTACTCCCTGATGGTTCATCCACCTGATCTTCTGGAGTCTGATCTCCAGCATCCGGTTTGACTTTCGGTCCAAGAATTCTCTCAACATCTTCCGCAAAAATGACTTCCTTTTCCAAGAGAAGAGCAGCCATCTGCAGGAATCCTTCTTTATGGTCTGTTAGAATTTTAAACGTCCTGTCATGAATCATCTGGACAATATTCTTCACTTCCTCATCTATAAGCTCGGCTGTCTTCTCGCTGAAAGGCTTGGTTAGGTCATATCCACGTGAACCTGTAGAGTCATAGAATGATACAGCTCCAACCTTATCACTCATACCATAGTATTTAACCATACCATAAGCCATCTGCGTCAGTTTCTCCAAATCGTTCTGAGCACCAGTGGAAGGTTCACCATTGACTATCTCTTCCGCAACACGTCCTCCGATAAGAGAACACATCTCATCAATCATCTGGGATTTTGTCCAAAGCTTTCTTTCCTCAGGAAGATACCATGCCGCACCAAGAGCCGATCCTCTCGGTATCAATGTTACTTTGAACAAAGGATTGGCATAAGGAAGAAGCCAACTTACAGTAGCATGACCGGCCTCGTGATGAGCGATAGATTTCTTTTCAACAGGAGTGATGATATCAGCCTTACGCTCAAGACCTCCAATAATTCTGTCTACAGCATCCAAAAAATCCTGTCTGTCAATCTCAACCTTGTTCTTTCTTGCTGCAGTAAGAGCTGCCTCATTGCACACATTAGCGATATCAGCTCCGGAAAAGCCTGGAGTATGTTTCGCCATGAATTCAACATCAAAATTCTTTTCAAGTTTTAGTCCCTTTATGTGCACCTTGAATATCTCAACTCTCTCTTTGAGCTCTGGAAGGTCGACATGAATTTGTCTGTCGAAACGTCCAGCACGAAGAAGAGCTTTATCAAGAATATCAGCGCGATTTGTTGCAGCAAGGATAATAACACCTGAATTCGTGTCAAATCCATCCATTTCCGTAAGAAGCTGGTTCAATGTATTTTCACGCTCATCATTAGATGAGAACCCAACATTCTTACCCCTTGCACGACCAACAGCATCAATCTCATCAATGAATACTATGCACGGAGCTTTCTCTTTCGCCTGACGGAACAAATCTCTCACTCTCGATGCACCAACTCCCACGAACATTTCCACGAAATCTGAACCAGAAATGGAAAAGAACGGAACATTAGCTTCACCAGCGACAGCCTTAGCCAAAAGAGTCTTTCCAGTACCAGGAGGACCTACGAGCAGAGCGCCCTTCGGGATCTTTCCGCCAAGAGCAGTATATTTCTTAGGATTCTTTAGAAAATCTACGATTTCCATAACCTCATCCTTTGCACCATATAATCCAGCTACATCTTTGAAAGTTACCTTGACACTATCCTTATCAGCAAGCTTTCCAGTAGATTTTCCTACACTGAATATTCCACCTTGACCGCCAGCCCCACCAGCTCCCATATTTCTGTTGAATCCTCGAAACATGAAGAACCACATTGCCAAAAGAAGAATAGGGAATAAGAACCAATTTATAAGCTGTCCCCAAATCTTGTCATCATTCTCCATTATGACCTTGAACTGCTCATCCGCAGGCAAGGCCGCATTGAGTGCTCCAAATTCTTCTTCAGGATTAAACGCGCCAGATACATAAAACCAAAAATGCGGAGATGAAGATGGAATCCGGCCATTAAATTTTTCTCCATACTTGGCCAGTCTATCAGGTCTAATAGTTACGTCACCTTTAAAATCATTACGAACGTATACAATATCCTTAACATCACCAGCCTGCACCATGGTTTTAACATCTGCCCACTCTACTTTCTGTGGATTACTCCCAGGGTTACTGAAAAGCATCCATACAATCCCAGCAATTATAAGAATATACAACCATGATAGTCCGAGATTAACCGTAACTATCTTTCGCTTCGGCTGTTTGCTATTATTCGACTTTTTTGTCATCAGAGTGTTAATTTATAAAGAATCCGGACCGTTTTCTCTCTTTTTAGCACGTCGTGCGGAAGCTCTTACCTTAGATACAGCCTTCGGTTTCACGCGCCTTGTAGATGTAGCCTCTTCAACTATAGGCTCATCAGTATATTCGACTCTTTCAGCATCTGCCCAAAGGTCCTCTAATCTATAAAATTCACGATACTGTGTAAGGAAAACATGAACAACTACATCACCGAAATCAAGAATAATCCAAAAATCATTCTCAAGACCCTGCATACGAAGTACCTTACGTCCGCATTTTTCCTGCATTCTGACTATGATATTGTCCGCAATCGCTGCTACAGCCGTCGTAGAATCCGCATTGCAAACGACGAAATAATCTGAAATTGCCGTTCCAATCGATCTTAGGTCAAGAGAAACAACCCCTTGCCCCTTCTTCTCCAGCATCGCGTCTGTTATTACTTTAAGAACATTTTTTTCCATCTGAAAAGGAATTTATAAATTTATCATCAAAATATAATAAACTATATTTTTAAATGCTTACTTTCGTTGTCACATTATGCAAATATAGTGAAAGATGACGAATAATACATCAAAAATCAGTCCAATGAATACAGAAATGTCCTTAACGTGGTTCGACAGCATCGATTCAACCAATTCTGAAGCAGCAAGAAGGATTTCCAACATTGACAAAATGGCAGTCTTCGCAGCAAAATATCAGACGGCAGGACGCGGACAACGCGGAAATAAATGGCTCAGTAAGGCAGGAGACAATCTAACTTTCTCGATAGCACTCCAGCTTGGGAATGAAGCTCTGCCGAAAATTACTCCTAAAGAACAATTCTATATAAGCATAATCACTACGTTGGCAATATGCGACTACTTAAGACATTGTGGAATCCATCCTTTAATAAAATGGCCGAATGACATATATGTAAAGAACAAAAAAATATGTGGAATATTGATTGAAAATCAACTTTCCGGGAATAAAGTCAGTTCGAGCATAATCGGAATCGGACTAAATCTAAATCAGACAGAATTTGCTCCAGAACTAATGAACCCCACATCAATTGCACTCCTCACCAGCACAAAAACAACCCCGGAGCATGCTTTGGACACTTTTTTGCCATTTTTCATAAAAAGACTTGACGCTCTTTCTAATGCATACGGGAAGTCAAACGCATTTAAAGAATTCCAACAACTCATGTACCGAAAAGATAGCTCATATCCTTACAGAGATTGTCTTTCCGGCAAAGAATTTATCGGAAAAATTAAAGGCATTTCCGCAGAAGGTTTTCTTCTTATGGAAATGCCCGACAAATCTATACAAAGCTTCTCCTTCAAGGAGATAAGCTACATAATCTAACCTCTCATTTCAGATATAGCCTTCACAGGATCCGGTGCCTTGAATACCGAACTTCCAGCAACAAGAATTGACGCCCCTGATTTGCCAAGTCTTAATGCATTAGCAGGAGAGACACCTCCATCTACTTCGATTTCACATGAAGCCCCAATCCTGTCAATCTCTTTTTTAACTGCACTAATTCTACTATATGATTCTTCTATGAACTTCTGTCCTCCAAATCCGGCAAATACAGACATAATGAGAATGTAATCAGCTTTATTCACATACGGAAATACATCTTCGATTGGCACATCAGGATTCACAGCAAGCCCAGCCTTGACACCTAAAGCCTTAATTTTACAGAGCAAATCTCCTGCATCAATACCTTCTAAGCGAGCAGCCTCCAGATGAAAACTAATCATAGATGCCCCTACCTTTGCAAAACGCTCAAAGTATTTCTCAGGATGTACAATCATAAGATGCACATCCATCGGCTTTTCCGCAATCTTTGAAATAGCTTCGACAACTGGAAATCCATATGATATATTCGGGACAAAACTTCCATCCATTATATCAAGATGAAAAATATCCGCATTATTATTTACCATCTGCACGTCCTTTTCCAAGTGCAAGAAATCTGCAGAAAGCATTGATGGGGCTATCTTCATTATCTGAAATTAGTTACAATATCAACAAGTAATTTCACAAACTTTTCGTTAGAAGCCAAATCCAATCTCTCTCCTGGGGCATGAACACCTCTGAGAGTCGGTCCAAACGAAACCATGTCAAGATATGGGAACTTTTCCAAGAAAAGACCACACTCAAGACCAGCATGAATAGCCTTCACTTCAGGCTCCTGCCCAAACAATCTCTTATAAGACTCCACAGACTCCTTAAGGATATTAGAATTCATGTTCGGAGCCCAACCCGGATACGGGTCTGAATGAGTCACTTCAGCACCTGCAAGTAAGAAGGCGGCCTCGACTTTCTGTGCCATAAATGCCTTTTCTGATTCCGTAGAACTTCTCTGACTCGTCAATATCGTAATTTCTCCTGGGGCTGTCATCTTGATAGCAGCGAGATTAGTGGAGGTCTCCACAAGTCCAGGTATGTCCTGGCTCATCGCTAAAACACCATGATTTACAGCCATCAATGAAAGCAACATGCGTCTCGTAACGTCAGATTCGACAGGCAAAGCAGAAATTTCACAACGACACGACGTGAACTTGACATTGGGGTCTGTATTATGGAACTCATTCCTAACATCTTTTCCGAACGACTCAAATGCTGATATGACAGAATCAACTTCTGAAACAGGAACGTATATAACAGCTTCAGCCTCCCTGGCAATAGCATTACGCTTATTTCCGCCACGAAGAGAGACAAGTTGAAACCTTCCCATTTCAGAATAAAGGAAACGAACCAGTATTTGCACAGCATTAGCTCTCTCCTTGTTGATATCATCACCACTGTGTCCTCCGATTGCATCCGAAATATTTAGGCAGATAGCAACAGACCCTTGACGTACATCTTCTGTTTTATATCGGAACACAGCTGTTGTATCAATACCCCCCGCACATCCAACAAAAAGCTGCCCCTCATCCTCAGAATCCAGATTTATCAATGTCTTTGCATCGAAGAATCCTGGTTTCATAGCCATAGCACCATCCATTCCTGTCTCTTCAGAGATAGTGAAAACACCCTCAATTTTACCCATAGGGAGATTACTTGATAGCAAAGCAAGTGTCGCAGCGACACCAATACCATCATCTGCACCAAGTGTAGTATTCCTGGCTATCATCCATCCATCCTCTATAACATACTCTATAGGATCTTTTGTAAAATCATGGTTATAGCCAGAAGATTTCTCACAAACCATGTCCTGATGGCTCTGAAGCGCGATCGCAGGAACATTCTCTTTGCCCACAGATGCTTTCCTAATTATAACAACATTTCCAATTTCATCTCGCCTGGCCTCAAGACCATGCTTTGCTGCGAAATTGAGAAGGAACTCTGTCATTTTTTCCTCATGACCAGACTCCCGCGGGATCTTTGTAATCTCGCGGAAAATTTCAAGAACTGAATTTGGATCCATAATTATTATGTTTTCTGCTTTTGATTATCTCGCAGGAACAAGCATCTTCTCTATGTCAGAAACATATTGCTTGAACATCTTGTCCGTTGCCATAAGGTCTGACACCGTAGAACATGCATGCATCACTGTCGCATGATCTTTCCCTCCAAGTTCCGCGCCAATCATAGAAAGAGAGCATCCAACCTTGCTTCTACACATATACATAGCGATCTGTCTTGCCTGTACAATCTGTCTCTTACGGGACTTAGAAATCAATGTCTCTTTCGTAATATTAAAATATTCACAAACAGTCTTCTGAATCTTTCCAATCGTCACTTCAGATTTATCCTCACCGACAATCTTGCCTGTTATTCTTTCAGCAAGCTCTACGGTCATTTCCTTATGAATCAATGTAGCATGAGCTATGAGAGATATGAGAGCACCCTCAAGTTCCCTAAAGTTGGATTTGATTCTGGTCGCAAGATACACTAACACCTCTTCACTAACAGTCACGCCCTCACGAAAACTTCTCGATTTCAACATTTCAAGCCGCGTAGCATACGATGGTCTCTGTAACTCAACTGACAATCCCCACTTCAAACGGGATAAAAGACGCTCCTCAAAATTCTGAAGATCAGCAGGAGCACGATCTGACGTAAAGATGAGCTGTTTACCATTTTCATGAAGATGATTGAATACATTAAAGAATGCATTCTGCGACCCAGGACCTATAAGATCCTGAATATCATCCACTATAAGCACATCTATTTTCTGATAGAATGCCATGAAATCAGTTAGCTTGTTCCTAACATTAACAGCATCCATATACTGCGTCTTGAACTCGTTTCCTGTAACATATAGGACTACGAGGTCAGGATATTTCTCTTTAATCGCAATTCCGATAGCCTGTGAAAGATGAGTTTTTCCAAGACCTGGGCCACCAAAAAGGAATAACGGATTGAACGGAGTATTACCTGGTGCAGATGAGATACTCTCCCCTGCTGTGATACCCATCTTATTGCACTCTCCTGTGACAAGATTGCTAAAACAATATACAGGATTAAGACGAGGATTCACTTGAATCTTTCTAAGTCCAGGAAATACAAACGGACCTGGATTCCCTCCAGTAGGATATGTATTAACAGATATGGTCTTATTCACCGGAGTTGCAACAGGTGAAGCCGGGAATGTCATAGGAGGCTGAACCCGAACCGGACATACAGTATATACGAGTTTCGCCTCCGGACCAATCACTCGTCTCAATGTTTTCTTAAGTACATCGAGATAGATATCTTCAAGATATTTTCTATAAAAGTCAGAAGGAACCTCTATAGTTAATGTTGTATTCTGAAAAGATATAGGTTTAAGGGGCTTGAACCACTGCGAAAACTTCTGAGGTTCTACAATCGCAGATATAATCCTCAGACATTCGTTCCATATTTCAGTGTGTTTGGCCTGTTCCATAAGTCGTCGAAAAAAGCACCGGAGAATTAAGAGTCCATCTCTCTTCCGATGCTTTTGCAAATATGGAGGAAAAAAAATTAATAAAAAATCTGTTTTCCTATTGTATATTTCAATATTTTTTCTCTTAACTTCGTTTTAAAAAAGCTTAAACGGTATTTTTATAACTTATTATTAATAAGCTACTTACAAAACCAATCCTTGCATAAAATAATTTCAAACGACGTTTTCAATTTTAAAAAATTCTAAATTAAATTCATTCTCTCCAAGACTGATTATAAGCTATTTGTAAGCATTATCATCAGAATACTTTTATACGTATATATTTCTTCGGATTATTCTCAATTTTGTTAACAAGTCTGTTAATATCTTTAACAAGAGAGTCCAAGGAATCATACATTTCATCATCATTGACAAGCTTACCAATCGAGCCATCGGTCGAATTTAAGCTATCGACAAGTTTCTGCAAGGCAGTAGCAAGATCATTTATATTAACATTACCAAGGCCGTCTGCAACATTGCAAATTCCATCCATGGCTGAATCAGCCTTAGCACTCACAGAAGCCAGACGTTCAGAAACCATCTTGAAATTCATAACAAGAGAGTCTATTTCATTAGATCTACCTGCCAATGTTCCTGCCACCGTATCCGTATGTAATAATGTAGAATTCAAATGATGTACAGCAGATTTTACCTCGTTCTCGTCAATTCCATCAAGAACACGATCCAAAGATGCACTTGCTGCACTGAGGCTATCTATGGCATTTGACACTTTTGCAATGAGTGGTCCAATCTGATTTGTTAGAGAACTTACCATATCCGGAGCATAAGACGCCTCTAATTCAGCCTTGCCTTTTACAACCGCACTGGACTGCCCGTAATCAAGACGAATTCCTTTTCCTCCCATAAGATCAACACTGAATATGGTCATTTTGGTATCCAATGGTATCTTGAAATCTTTCATGACAGTACATGATACATCAAACATATCAGTCGTAGGGTTGTACCTAACATCGGATACAGTTCCTGCCTTGAACCCCTTTACATATACAGGATTTGAAACAACCAAGCCCTCAATATTATGATAATGCGACGTTATAATGGTCTGGCGACCGAAGATATCCTCTCCGCGCAGGTAGTTCAAGACCAGGAATCCCGTAATCAGAACAGATGCTATAAAAATACCAATTCTTGTTTCTCTACTTAATTTCATTATGATTCATTTTATTTTAATCTTGTTACCATATTTCCATCCACCTCTACAAGAAATGCCCCAGGAAACTTTTTCTTTATTTCATTGAAAGATTGCTCGCTTTCCTCACGAGTATCCGATATACCTATAATATATTTATATAAATTGCCATTTCTAAGCTTAAGCACAGAATAACCTTTGAAAAAAGAATCCGCTGAATTCATATCCTTGGCTGATGCTAAAACTTGAACCCCATAACTATGGCTTGCTGGAACAGCTTTTGACGACGAAGCATTAACACTACTATCATATCTCTTCTTGAATACTGCAAAAGCATTGAAAATATCCTTGGCAATCGCATCTCTTCCCTCTTCTGAACGTAAGACAGCTAAATCTGTCGAGTTTGACATAAATCCAACTTCTATCAGAGCAGCTGGCATAGCAGTCTTCCAAAGCACATAGAATGGATCCTGCCAAATTCCACGGCTATTACGCATTGGGCCGGGAGACATTGCATGCTCAACATCCTCGGCAAACAGAAGACTCTGCTCCAAATGTGCATTCTGCATCAAATTAAAAAAAATGAAAGACTCCGGATCAGATGGATTAAAACCTTGATATTTAGTAGAATAGTCATCTTCCAGCATAATCACAGAGTTTTCTCTCTTGCACACATCCATATTATACGCAAAAAGATCTCGATTTTTGTTTGAAGACTGTCCAAGAACGTGGATTGAATAGCCATTAGCTGCTGTCGATGCTGCCATGTTCACATGTATGGATATAAACAAGTCAGCATTATTTTTATTGGCTATTTCGGCTCTTCCGGCAAGAGGGATAAACACATCAGTGCTACGTGTCATAATAACTTTCACATCAGGATATTGTGATTTTATCTTGGAAGACAATTTTGCTGCTATATCAAGAGCAATCTTGCTTTCATGTGTTTTCTTATCCTTACTGACGCATCCGGGATCATTTCCTCCATGCCCAGGATCAATGCAAACTGTCTTAAGGCCAAACTTTCCATTACCTGCCGCCACAGCGACCTCCGAAGTAGTTCCAATAAACCATGTCAATGCTGCAGCAATGACAATGTTGATAATATGAGTTTGCGTATGTTTCAAAATGGCGTTATATTTGTATTTTGCAAAAATACGAAATTTTGCTGTAAACACAGAAGCAGTTTTAATTTATTCTGACAATTGACACGTTCTGACAATAGACGCAGACATCTTTACGAGAGAGGGGGGCTAGCAGCTGTCCTGCTCGCGTTATTTATATCCTTATCTTGGCCCGGAATCTCGCAAGATGGTCGCAAACAACGACGCCCTCCAAAGACAACTTTCAGCCAGGCAGTGGCGTATAATAAAGATAGTATTCCACCGATGACGGACTCATTGAAAGCCGTCATGGATTCTATACATGTAGCAGATTCACTCTTCAAAATTGATTCTGCCGCTCTTCAACAGAGAAGTTCATTGAAACGACCAGCATTCTCCACAGCCAAAGATTCTGTCATTGAAGTATTCTCCAATGGCCAGAGGAAAATTTACTACTATGGCGACGTCACAGTGAAGTATGACAACATGGAACTTTCTGCAGACTATATGGAATATGATCTCAATACGGGGACAGTCTATGCGAAAGGAACATTGGACACGCTAACAGGAGAATGGAAGGGGCAACCTGTAATGAAAGAGGGCAATTCATCTTATTCGATGGAAGAAGTCCGATATAATTTCAATACACAGAAAGCAAGAATCACAAACATGATAACCCAGCAGGAGGATGGTCTCCTGCATGGAAAAAACATCAAGATGCTTCCAGATCGTTCCATCAACATCACAAAAGGACAATATACGGTCTGTGATTTGGAACATCCGCACTATTATTTGCACTTGACGGCAGCAAAAGTCATAACCAAACCGTCCCAAAAGACAGTATTTGGACCTGCATACCCAGTCATTGAAGATGTTCCTCTGCCAATAGGTCTTCCTTTCGGATTCATTCCTAAAAGACCGGACAGAGCTACCGGCCTACTTATGCCTACATTCGGTGAAGAAAACTCCCGCGGTTTTTACCTAAGAGATCTCGGAATGTATTTTGTTTTCGGACAGTATCTCGATTTATCCGTGACAGGAGACATATATACATTAGGATCTTGGGCACTCGATGTAAACTCTCGATACAAGGTTAACTACAAGTGTAATGGTAATTTCTCATTGAACATTTCCAACGACCAAACTGGAGAGAAAGGAAGTACAGACTTCTTCCAAACAAGAAACTTCGGACTCAAATGGTCTCATTCACAGGATTCAAAGGCTCATCCAGGAACGACATTCAGTGCTTCGGTAAACTTTTCGAGTCCGTCAAATAGCAAATATAACTCGCGTTCAGTTTCCGATGCTTTACAGAACCAGGCATCATCTTCCATATCTTATTCGAAGAATTGGAATGGAAAATTCAATTTATCTATAAATGCATTGCATAGCCAGAACTCCAGAGATAGTTCATACGCATTCACTCTTCCTAATGTAACTTTCTCCATATCAAGATTTTATCCATTCAAGCAAAAAAACCGTGCAGGCAAGGAAAAGTTCTATGAAAAATTTTCCCTCGGTTACAGCACAACTCTGCAGAATAAGATAAACTTCAAGTCATCTGAATTTATGAAAGACGGATTCTTGGATAAATTTCAGAATGGAATGACGCATAGTTTTCAAATAGGACTTCCGAATTTCACGTTAGCTAAATACTTGAACTTTACGCCGAGCGTCAGTTATGGACAAAACTGGTTCTTCCGCAAGACGGACTATGAGTACAATCCAGAAACCGATCGCGTAGAATCTCACGATGCCGGACAGTTCAGCACATTTGGATTGAGCCACACATATTCAGGAAGCCTTGCGATGAGTACACGAATTTATGGAACATTCTATTTCGGAAAGGCTCATAAAATACAGGCTATCAGACATGTAGTTTCTCCATCAATGTCATTCTCATTTAGCCCTGAGAAAGGCACACATTTCAATGGTTACAGGACATTGACATATACAGACAAGAATGGAGAACTTAAAAATTATGACTATAATATATATAGTGGGCAACTTTATTCTCCTCCTGGAAAAGGCAAATCAGCCACGATGAGTCTCTCCATTGGAAATAATGTAGAAGCCAAGGTTCGTGACCTCAGGGACACTACTGGTGCCGGTGTAAAAAAAGTGAAAATTATAGATCAGCTGAATTTAAGTACTGGATATAATTTCCTTGCAGATTCATTGAATCTTAATAATATAGGCATAACTATGTCTACCTCTGTATTCGAAAAAATCGGAATCAGCGCAAATGCCAATTTCGATCCATATGCAATAGATGAAAGAGGTCGAAAAATCAACAAATTCAATGTCCAAACTCTGGGTTGGAGCAAACCTCTACGACTTACCAATGCCAGTGCATCATTGTCATATTCCCTTTCTGGAAAAGGTGAGTTCAAAGGCAATGATGGTTCAAAAGATGCAGAAGGTGGACAACAAAATGCAGCAGAATACTACAGAAGAATATATTATCATCCTATAACTGGTGAATATATACCTGGCGGATGGTTATATTATACAAATCCTAATGTCCCCTGGTCATTAAATTTTAACTACTCGTTTTCTTACAACAAATCGTACCAATACACAAACGGGCAGCTCATAACAAACAATAGATTCACACAGACACTCGGAATACAGGGAAATATAAAATTGACTCCCAAAATGAATCTGAACGCGACCACAGGCTTTGACCTCATGGCCATGAAAATGACAACAACGCAAATCAGTGCGACATACGATCTGCATTGCTTCAACATATCCGTATCATGGATTCCGACTGGAACTTGGCAGTCATGGAGCTTCAGAATAGCAGCAAATGCTGCTGCACTTTCAGATCTTCTCAAGTTCAAGAAGACCACAAGTTACTGGGATCGCAGATAAATACATTTTTTTGATTCAAAGACCTATTGTTTTTTAAGTATTTCTGTGTATATTTGCATCATTCGACACGGAAATGGGACTTTTCTGCCATTTCCTAAAAATTGTCAAAATTTTTCAGACGATTTCGAACACAATCAGAAACTAGTATCATTGTACTTATACAAGTACTTAAACCATTTGTCATATATATGCCACACACTCTCAAAGAGCTGACAATGATGTCAGAAGAGCAGATTAGAGCTCTTGGCACTGAGTTGAATATAAAGAAGGCCAAAGAACTTGACCTAATGGATCTCAGCTATGCCATTCTGGACGAGGAAGCTAAAATTGCGTCTAAAATTCCTGACCCAGAGCCACCGAAACGAAAAAGAGGGCGGCCACGCAAATCTGAAACTACAGAAACTACTGCAATAAAGAAAGCTGTACAAGAAGAAGGTAGCAAAGATAAGGTTAAGCAAGCAAAAACTGCAAGCAATCCGCAGAAGCCACAGGCAAAACCAACAAATAAGCAGCAACCTGCCGAAGCTGAGAACAAAGATATAACATCAAATCAGGACCATCCAAAGAAACGTGGTCGCAAATCCAAGGCAGAATTGGCAAGAATTGCGGCAGAACAACAGGCTTTGAAGGATACGCAGGCAAAACCAGAAAATATGGCTAAAACTGAGGCTAAAAAAGAAATGCCTGTTGAGAGCAAGAAGCCACAACCAGTTCAGCCAGTTATCCAACAGCCTAAAGACGAAGTTCCTTATGCTGACAGAAGAACGATTGTTCTTCCACCGCTTCCTCCGAAAGTAAAGAAATTCAACAATAATCAGAATCAGCCTGTCCAAGAGAAAAGGCAACAAGATTTCCAACAAAGACCGACACCGAAGCAAAAGATTGAGTTCGAAGGCACAGTTCGCGCTACAGGTGTATTGGAAATAATGCCTGACGGATACGGATTTCTAAGATCTTCCGATTATAATTATCTGAATTCTCCTGATGATATATATGTATCTCAGAATCAGATAAAAAACAATGCCTTAAAAAACGGCGATACTGTTACAGGCGAGATTCGCCCACCAAAGGAAGGAGACAAGTACTTCCCTCTCGTAAAGATTGACTTCATCAATGGACGCAGCCCTGAATTCATAAGAGACAGAGTTCCATTTGATTTTCTTACACCACTCTTCCCTGATGAGAAATTCAATCTTTTAGGTCATGGTCATGAGCATGATCTTTCATGCAGAATTGTTGACATGTTCACACCTATTGGAAAAGGACAGCGCGGACTTATCGTTGCTCAACCAAAAACTGGTAAGACAGTGCTTCTGAAATCCATTGCCAATGCAATCGCGGATAATCATCCTGAAGTTTACGAGATTGTACTTCTCATAGATGAACGTCCGGAAGAGGTCACAGACATGAGTAGAAGCGTAAAAGCGGAAGTCGTTGCATCTACATTCGATGAGCCTGCTGAAAGACATGTAAAAGTGGCCAATATGGTACTTGAAAAAGCCCGCAGACTTGTAGAGTGTGGCCATGATGTAGTAATTCTCCTTGACTCAATAACACGTCTTGCACGCGCCTATAATACAGTGCAGCCAGCTTCTGGAAAAGTACTTACAGGAGGCGTAGATGCCAATGCTCTACAGAGACCTAAGAGATTCTTCGGTGCTGCCCGTAATATTGAAGGTGGCGGTTCTCTCACAATTTTGGCAACAGCATTGACAGATACTGGATCCAAGATGGACGATGTGATTTTCGAGGAATTCAAAGGAACGGGTAACATGGAACTACAGTTGGACAGAACTCTTGCAAACAGGAGGATTTTCCCAGCAGTGAACGTAGTCCTTTCAAGCACCAGACGCGACGATCTTCTGTATACCCCTGAACAGGCACAGAGAATTTGGATTATGCGAAAGCTTCTTGCTGAGATGAACCCAACTGAAGCTATGAACTTCATGTTGCAAGTTATGGATCAGTATCAGACAAATGAAGAACTTTTGGATAACATGAATAAGGTTTCTCCGAAAGACGCAAAGAACTACGATTATTAGAAATTCATTAAAATTTAAAAAGTCACTTACTTAAAATAATAGAAAAAGCCTCAGAATAATCTGAGGCTTTTTCTATATCTCAAATCTCCACTAAAAGACAGTAGTGGAAACTGGAAAACTAATATTCATCCCAAGATTTTATCTTTATTGCATCCATAGGCATTGAACAGAATGCACGAATGAATGCTGTAGCCAAACGGGCATTTGTGAACAACGGAATATTACAATCTATCGCATTACGACGAATATGATATCCATTGGAAAGTTCAAGCTCGCTGAAGTTCTTCGGTATGTTTATCACCATGTCCACTTCCTTGTTGCGAATCATGTCAAGCGCAGAAGGGAAAAGTTCATTTAGAGAAGGATTCTCTGCCTCTGATGGCCAAAGCACACGTTTACAAGGAATACTATTCTCGATAAAATATTTGTATGTTCCACCAGTTGCATAGAGCTCGTAGCCATGATCTGCCAACAATTTGCAAGCAGTAAGCATATCAGCCTTCTGAAGAGGATCACCTGTAGAAAGAAGGATACGTTTTTCCGGAATAGTATTACCTACAGAAAGAATGGATTTGAGAAGTGCTTCATCAAGATCATCTCCTATACATCCTACCTCTCCAGTAGACGACATATCCACACCAAGCATAGGGTCAGCTTCTTCAAGACGCGCAAAAGAGAACTGGGATGACTTAACTCCGACATAATCGAGATCGAAAGCACTCTTCTGCGGTGCAGCAGGATGTTTTCCGAGCATAACTTTAGTAGCAAGTTCTATAAAATTGATTTTAAGAACTTTAGAAACAAACGGAAAACTTCTTGATGCACGAAGATTACATTCTATAACCTTTATTTTATTTTCTTTTGCAAGGAACTGAATATTGAATGGTCCTGAAATCTGAAGAGCACCGGCTATCTTACGGGCAATTTTCTTAATTCTACGTACGGTCTCCACATAAAGTTTCTGTGGAGGGAATTGTATAGTCGCATCTCCAGAATGAACTCCGGCATATTCAATGTGCTCCGAAATAGCATATGCAAGAATTTCTCCCTCATCCGCAACAGCATCAAACTCTATTTCCTTACAACGATCCATGAATTTACTTATCACGACTGGATGCTCCTGAGACACTTCTGACGCAAGAGATAAGAAATGTCTAAGCTGTTCCTCATCATAACATACATTCATGGCAGCACCTGAAAGCACATAAGAAGGGCGGACAAGGACTGGAAATCCAACTTTTGAGATAAATTTATCCACATCATCCATTGTAGTAAGCTCGCTCCATTCCGGCTGATCCACACCAAGAGCATCCACAATGCTTGAGAATTTGTTTCTATCTTCCGCCTTGTCTATATCTTTAGCTTTCGTTCCAAGTATAGGCACACCTGATTTATCAAGTCTGAGGGCAAGATTATTAGGAATCTGACCACCTACTGAGACAACAACGCCATGAGGTGTCTCAAGCTCAATTATGTCCATAACTCTCTCGAAAGTAAGTTCATCGAAATAGAGTCTATCGCACATATCATAATCAGTAGAAACTGTCTCCGGATTATAATTGATAAGAACACCACGATAACCTTCCTTTCGGATAGTCTCAATGCAATTTACTGAACACCAGTCAAATTCGACGGAACTTCCGATACGGTATGCTCCAGAACCAAGCACAACAACAGACTTGTGGTCATTCTCAAACTTGACGTCATTGAACTTACCGTTATATGTCAGATACAGATAATTGGTAGCTGCCGGGAATTCTGCAGCAAGCGTATCTATCTGCTTGACAACAGGGACAATTCCATGGGCTTTTCTAAAGGCACGTACAGCATCTTGATTCGCCTTAAGGTCACCTTTATCCTTGAGTACAGCACGCTGAATTTGGAAATCAGAAAAGCCCTGACATTTTGCTTGCCTAAGGAGATCTATCGGCATTGACTCAAGAGAATCATAGGAGCTCATTTCATTGTATGTTGAGACAATATTCTCGAGTTTATCGAGGAACCACTTGTCAATCTTCGTAAGATCGTGAATCTGATCGACAGTGTACCCTGCACGCATAGCCTTTGATATTACGAAAATACGTCTATCCGTAGGATCCTTCAGCGCCTCGTCAACATTGTTTACTTTCAGTTCTTTATTTCCAACAAATCCGTGTGCCCCCTGGCCAATCATGCGGAGACCTTTCTGAATAGCCTCCTCAAACGAACGTCCAACAGCCATGACTTCTCCAACACTCTTCATGCTTGAGCCAATCTTCCTTGAAACACCATGGAATTTCGAAAGGTCCCAACGAGGAATTTTGCAGACAATATAGTCCAATGCTGGTTCGAAGAATGCAGGAGTAGTCTTAGTCACTGAATTCTTCAGATCAAAAAGACCATATCCAAGACCGAGCTTGGCAGCCACGAAAGCAAGAGGATAACCTGTAGCCTTGGATGCCAATGCTGATGAACGGGAAAGACGAGCATTTACCTCAATCACCCTATAATCCATAGCATTAGGATCATAAGCATACTGAACATTACACTCACCCACTATGCCTATATGACGAACAATTCGTATTGAAAGTTCGCGAAGGAAATAATAGTCCTTGTTTGACAAAGTCTGTGATGGAGCAACAACGATACTCTCTCCAGTATGTATACCGAGAGGGTCAAAGTTTTCCATGTTGCAGACAGTAATGCAATTATCATATTTATCACGAACTACTTCATACTCGATTTCCTTCCAACCCTTAAGCGATTTTTCTACAAGTACCTGAGGGGAAAATGAGAATGCTTTGTTACAAAGCTCAACAAGTTGCTCTTCATTATCGCAGAAACCGGAACCAAGACCTCCGAGGGCATACGCAGCACGAACAATAAGTGGATATCCGAGTTCTGCCGCAGCCTTCTTAGCTTCTTCCATATTCTCCGCAGGATGAGATTTTATAGTCTTGACATTGATTTCATCCAGCTTTTTCACAAAGAGCTCACGGTCTTCCGTATCCATGATGGCTTGAACAGGTGTTCCAAGCACTTGAACATCATATTTTTCCAATACTTTCTTCTCAAAAAGCTCCACGCCGCAATTCAATGCCGTTTGGCCACCGAAAGAGAGAAGTATACCCTGAGGACGCTCCTTTTCAATTACTTTTTCTACGAAGAATGGAGTTACAGGCAAAAAGTATATTTTGTCCGCTACACCTTCGGAAGTCTGGACAGTAGCGATATTAGGGTTAATCAGCACTGTTTCTATCCCTTCCTCACGCAATGCTTTGAGTGCTTGCGAGCCTGAATAATCAAATTCTCCTGCCTGTCCGATTTTCAATGCCCCGGAGCCAAGGATAAGGACTTTTCTTATATTTGGATTTTTCATTTCTAAGATGAGGATTTATTTTATTTTGCTGATGAATTCGTCGAACAAGAATTCAGTATCTGTAGGGCCACTGGAAGCCTCAGGATGGAACTGTACTGAACAGAATGGCTTGGTCTTATGACGTATGCCCTCATTAGTACCATCATTCATATTAACAAACCATGGTTCCCAATCGTTTCCGAGAGCTGACGTATCTACAGCATATCCATGATTCTGAGATGTTATATAACATCTGTTTGTTCCAATCATGCGAACAGGCTGGTTATGACTTCTATGACCATATTTCAGTTTATATGTCGTAGCTCCTGCAGCTCTAGCCATCAATTGGTTTCCCATGCAAATACCAAAAATAGGTTTGTCCTGCAACATAGCTTTGCGAATATTCTCTACAGTCTTCGTACAGAATTCAGGATTTCCAGGACCGTTAGATATGAAAAGACCATCATAATCAAGCGTTGTAAAGTCGTAATCCCATGGAACACGAATGAGCTCCACCCCTCTATCCACGAAACATCTAAGAATATTATGTTTCACTCCACAGTCTACGAGAACAACCTTCTTATCTCCTGAGCCATAGCTTATAACTTCTTTGCAACTCACTATATCTATCTGATTGTCCATATTAGGATCATGAACCTCTTCTTCAGCCATCTCTCCCTCAGGAATTATCTGACCAAGCATGGAACCATTATCTCTAAGAAGTTTGGTGATTTCTCTTGTATCAACACCATAAATTCCTGGAATTTTCTGTTCCTTCATCCATTCATCAAGGCTTTTCACAGCATCCCAGTGACTATATTTAAACGAATATTCAGAAATCACAAGGCCTCTCACCCATATTTTCTCCGACTCAAAATTCTTCGATATTCCATATCTGTCGATGCCTTCATCCGGAACACCATAATTACCAATAAGCGGATAAGTCACACATAGGATCTGTCCTGAATAAGACGGATCCGTCAGGCTTTCAGGATAACCAACCATTGCTGTTGAGAAAACCACTTCCCCATCACATGGTTTATCATACCCGAATGACCATCCCTCAAATTCCATCCCATTCTGAAGACGGAGTTTTGCACGAAGTCTTTGTTTCATCTTGTTCGTTATATCTTATTAATTTTTATTCAACACATTACTAAAAAAAAGACCATCCCTTTCGGGAACGGTCAATCTCAATCAACACAGACAATAGAGGAACACTGGCTCAACAAGAACCCTGATATAGTTATATATGTTCCTTTTCTCATGCCTGAAATATTTAGTCCTTTTATTTCAGATTGCGAATTTAAGACTTTTTTTTCGAATACAAAAATCAGAATTCATTTAGATTCTAAGAAGTTGTTTTTTTGTATTTTTGCGCTCGATTTTAAATTAGGAATAAAATGAATACAATTACAAGGAATGGCGGGAGAAGATTAGCAAAATGGCTCCCTGTAATTAGCCTGACTTTCTCGGCATTCATATTCAATACATCAGAATTTATACCGATAGGCCTTCTGACAGACATTGCGAAAGATTTTGCCATCACAGAATCCAAAGCAGGCCTTTTAATAACAATTTACGCATGGGTCGTAGCGATTGCTTCACTCCCCCTCATGCTTATATTCGCCAAGACTGAGAATAAAAAATTACTACTATCAATAGTTGGATTGTTCATTCTCAGCCACATTCTCTCAGGCTTTTCAGGAAGCTACTTCATGCTAATGTTCTCCAGAATGGGTGTAGCATGTGCGCACGCCATATTTTGGTCAATAGTCACACCTCTTGCGGTAAGAGTTGCTCCGGAAGGACGACGTTCTACAGCATTGAGCTTAATAATCACGGGGTCATCCGTAGCTATGATTGTAGGACTTCCGCTCGGCAGAGCTATCGGAATCATGGTCGGTTGGCGAGTAACATTCTTGATAATCGCAGCGCTTGCATCTGTAGTATTCATCATTCTCGCCTCAGTACTTCCGAAAGCCCCAAGCGACAACAATATATCGATTAAAACGCTTCCAGAACTTATCAAGACTCCAGCACTCCTATGCATCTATCTACTTACGGTAATAGCTATTACGGGCCATTATACAGCATATAGCTACATTGAACCTTTCCTTGGACAGATAGCAGGCATGCCTAACACTTGGATCACTCTCGTATTGTCAGCTTTTGGAATCGTCGGAATTATAGGAAGCTGGTTTTTCTCTCAATATTATGATCGTCACCAATTTTTTTTCCTGAAGTTTGCAGTAATAGGAATATGCGTATCAGTTCTCTGCTTGAGAACAGCCGCCGCCAATCAGACAATTGTGATTCTTCTATGCCTATTATGGGGCTTGGCTATCAACAGCTTTAATCTTGCATTCCAATCTGAAGTTATACAAAATGCCCCGAAGGGTACAGCAATTGCCATGTCAATATACTCCGGCATATATAATGTTGGAATAGGCGCAGGAGCACTTGTCGGAGGTACAGTATGTTCATCAATAGGTATAAGCTATATAGGATATGTAGGTGGTGTCATAGGAACTGTCGCATCATTATATTGCCTGTTCCGCTTTATACCTACACTACAATCCATACGTTCAAATAGAAGATAATTTTTGATAGTTTGAAAATATTGGTAAATTAGCAAGACTAATTGCATAAGCAAATGAATACGGCCAACAATTCTGACGAAGTTCTTGAAATGGCTTCTGAAGCAGGACATATACTGCTCGAAAATGGAGCTGAAATTTCCCGTGTTGAAGACACTATGGAACGGATTTCATCGCATTACGGCGTAAAATCCAGTCACTTCTTCGTATTGAGCAACGGAATATTCACGACAAGTTCGATAAACAAATATGCAAATGTCGAATTCATACCTATAAGAGGAATTCAGTTGTCTAAAGTCGTTGCCATAAACAGATTAAGCTACGATATTGCCGCGAATAAATATTCTTTGGAAGAGGCTCGCAAACTTGTTGGCGAAATCAGCAGAGCACCATCAAAGCCGGCATGGGAACAAATTTTGGGGGCTGCTTTCGGCGCAGCCGGATTCAGTATCGTATTCGGAGGAGGTTTTATGGATAGTGTTGCAGCATTCATTGTCGGGATGCTTCTTTACATTTTCTGTATTTTCGTCAGTTCCAGATACATGTCTAAGATTGTCGGCAACATAAGTAATGCACTCGTCGCAACTCTGCTATGCCTATCGTCGTATAGGCTTGGATTCGGTGAGAGTCTCAGCAATATAATAATAGGTGCCGTTATGCCTCTCATTCCTGGGGTTCCTTTCGTAAATGGGGTGAGAGACCTGGCAGATTCTGACTATATTGCAGGCATAACAAGGCTCACCGATGCAATGCTTGGCTTCTTCTGCATAGCTCTTGGAGTCGGTATCAGTTTCATGATCGATGGATGGGTATTCAATGGAATCATAGAACTGAAAGGAATGATTGTCAATGCTGAGACGGCAAGCATCGGCTGGCAGTTCACGGCAGCATTTGTAGGAACATTAGCATTCGCCATTTTGTTCGGAGTCCCACGTGAACAATACATAACTTCAGGCTTCATCGGAGCAATCGGCTGGGCATCATACCTTTTATTGACAAGGAACGATCTCACGAGTTCTGTAGTCGGTATCGCTTTTTCGACAATGCTTGTTTGCATAATGTCCAGAATAGCGGCAGTATGGGATAAGTGTCCAAGTACTGTATATCTTCTTTGCGGCATATTCCCCCTCGTACCTGGAGCAGGAGTATTCTGGTTTACATACTACCTTGTATCCAAAAAATTATGGTTGTCTGCAACCACAGGATTCACAGCAATAACAGCTGCAATTGCCATTGTTCTTGGAATAATCTTCGCAATGGAACTCCCACAACGTATATTTTCAAAGCTAAAACGATGAGGCATTTGCATATCGGTACACGAATGATTATCTTTGCGACCTTTTTCAAGAGTTAATTAATGTTAAAGGACCGATATGCAAAAACTTGACTTCCATCCTAAATTCTTTACCTGCATCAAGAATTACAACAAGAACACCTTCATGTCAGATCTAATGGCAGGAATCATTGTCGGCATTGTAGCGCTTCCTCTTGCCATAGCATTCGCAATAGCATCAGGAGTATCACCTGAAAAAGGTATAATCACAGCTATAATTGCCGGATTCATTGTTTCCTTCCTAGGAGGAAGCAGAGTGCAGATAGGAGGTCCAACAGGCGCATTCATAGTTATCGTATATGGTGTAATCCAACAGTATGGTATAGGAGGTCTCACTATAGCCACTATCATTGCCGGTGTCCTTCTCATACTCCTTGGCGTATTTAAACTAGGAACTGTCATAAAATTTATCCCTTATCCTGTAGTCGTAGGTTTCACAAGTGGAATAGCCGTTACTATATTCACAACACAGATGGCAGACGTATTCGGCATGTCATTCGGTGGAGAAAGCGTACCGGGTGATTTCATAGGTAAATGGATGTTGTATTTTAGGCATATAGACACCATAAACTGGTGGGATGCAATTGTAAGCGCGATAAGTGTGTTGCTCATTGTCATTGTACCAAAATTTTCCAAAAAAATTCCAGGATCTCTCGTAGCCATCATTATAGTGACAATCGGAGTATGGTATCTAAAAAACTTTCTTGGTATTACGGGCATTGACACTATTGGCGACAGATTTACTATTGATTCGCATCTACCTAAAGCGACGGTTCCACCACTCGATTGGGAAGCTATCAAGAATCTGTTCCCGATAGCAGTGACAATAGCAGCTCTAGGAGCCATCGAATCACTTCTCTCCGCAACTGTAGCAGATGGAATGATTAGTGACCATCATAACTCTAACACTGAACTCATCGCTCTTGGTATAGCTAATATGGTAACTCCTCTTTTCGGTGGAATTCCAGCCACAGGTGCCATTGCAAGAACAATGACAAACATCAATAATGGTGGACGTACTCCTGTGGCAGGTATGATCCATGCTGTAGTATTATTGTTGATCCTTCTCTTCCTAATGCCTTTAGCGCGGTTCATTCCTATGGCATGTCTTGCAGGAGTACTAGTCGTAGTCTCATACAACATGAGTGGTTGGAGAACATTCGTTGCCCTATTAAAGAATCCTAAATCAGATGTAACTGTTCTGCTGATAACTTTCTTCCTGACAGTAGTTTTCGACCTAACGGTAGCTATAGCAGTAGGACTCATGCTTGCATGTGTCCTGTTCATGAGACGTGTCATGGAAACTACAGAAATATCCGTTATCAAGAACGAAATCAAAGTGCAGGACGAATCTGGTATCCACACCTATGATGAGGGATTAAGTATTCCTAAAGGAGTGGAAGTATATGAGATAAATGGACCTTACTTCTTCGGGATTGCGACACAATTCGAGGAAATCATGACAGAATTCGGAGATAAGTCGAAAGTTCGTATAATCCGTATGAGGAAAGTTCCGTTTATAGATTCTACAGGAATTCATAATCTAACCAACCTCTGCGAAATGAGTAAGAAGAAGAACATAACTGTAGTTCTTTCCGGTGTGAATCCAAAAGTTCACACAGCACTTCAAAAGGCTGGGTTCTATCAGTTGCTTGGAGAGCAGAACATCTGTCCTGATATCAATATAGCCCTTACCAGAGCACAAGCAATCCTCGGAAACAAAGATTAAGAAGCTGTTTGGACTTATGTCGAAAAGTATACCACAAGTATATCATTTCCAAACAAAAAACCTCACAGAAGATATCTGTGAGGTTCTTGTGTGGTGCCACCGAGAATCGAACTAGGGACACAAGGATTTTCAGTCCTTTGCTCTACCAACTGAGCTATGGCACCATTATTTTCATTTCCTTTCACGAGAAGTTCAATTTGTTACTGTTCTTATCGTTTGGGATTACAAAGGTAAGCATTTTTTCTTACACTCCAAACTTTTCAGCACTTTTTTTTGATATTTTTTCATTTTTTTCTCGTAACATTTCAGAAATGATTGAAAACTAAATATATGCGATTTTACAGATTTTTGGGGATTTTTAGCGTCATGCCTGGCTGAATATTAGTCGTAATGCCATTCGCTTTCATAATATCATTCGCGCTCACCCCTGGATATGCCTTGGCTATGCTATACAATGTATCTCCTTTCTTCACGACATATGTATCATACTTTCCTGATGTAGCCACTCCTGAAGGCTTCGTTCCTGGATAAAGAGTTCTTTTGTCTGCCTGAACAGATGTTGTGGACTGATTCTTTTCTGCTGAAGACTGACTCGTGGATGTCTTCGTTGAGACCGTGGAGGAAGTAGTAGAGGATACTACTGCTGGTGCACTGCCCTTCCCGTATATAACTAAAGTCTGTCCGATCTTTAGATTGTTACTGCGAAGATGATTCCATTTCTTGAGCTGTGAAACCGTCACATGATACTTCGATGCGATTTTTCCGAGATAATCCCCACTCTTGACACGATAAGTAATCCTTCCACTACCGGATGTTCCAGTGCCTGAGCCATATGCAACGATATTCTGCAACGTAGCAGGATTAAACAACTCTGCTGCACGATGTGTATACACAGAATCCTCATTTTCGATAAATTTCGACGAAAACTTAAATGGCAGTCTGAGAATATACTCGCGCTCATTGCCAGGAATTATATCATGCGTATACTGTGGATTCAGATTACGCAGCTCCTCCACAGATATGCCTGTCATATCATGAATCTGCTGGAAATGCAACATCCTGCGAATCTGGAATGTATCAAGATGAGCCGGCATCTGGACTTTGTCAGGAATGATACCATGCTCTTTATAATAGGTAAACGCATACATGGCCCCGACAAAAGCAGGAACATAACCACGAGTCTCTTTTGGAAGATAGTCATACACTTTCCAGAAATCAGAACTACCTCCAGCCCTACGCATTGCTTTATTCACATTGCCAGCACCGCAGTTATATGACGATATAGCAAGATTCCAATCACCAAAAATACGGTATGAATCATAAAGATACCTAGCAGCGGCATCAGCAGCCCTGAATGGGTCCAAACGCTCATCAACATACGAATTTATCACCAACCCATAATTCTTGGCTGTTGTATACATGAATTGCCACATTCCCTTCGCCCCAGCACGTGATACTGCCACCGGATTGAGAGCAGACTCAATGACAGCCATATATTTCAGCTCCTCCGGCATATCATACTTATTCAATGTAGACTCGAATATAGGGAAATAATAACTTGCAAGTGCAAGCATGTGAGCCATCTTCGTAGGCATTTTCTCCGCATATAGAATAATGTAGTTCCTCACAGTTTCATTATAAGGAAGAGTGATGAACGAATTCATCTTCGAGAGTCTCTCAAGCAGGACCTTGTCTGGCACATTCGATGTAAAATGTACGGAATCCATATTGTAGCTACCCTCAATGCTATTTTTCGCTTGTCGATGAAGATACCAAATACTCAAAAGACTATCCGTAACCTCCTGAGAATATGTTTCCGGCGCAACGCCATCAAGAAGAGAGAAATTCCGCGATGTCCTTTCAGAAATAGTTTCGTCCACATAAGCCGTATCTTTGAACGCCTCTACTTCTTGCAATAAAGAATCAATCACACATCTCATCCTATAATTTTCTCTGATGAGTTCCTTCCGAGTCTTGCTTTTCTCCGTCTTTTTCTTTGCAAACACTCCGTTCTGTGCTGCCGCCTCTGGAATAATAAAAGTCAATGTCAATGCCGCCGTCACGGCAACGCCTGAAAGTAGTTTCGAAAAAATCATGTCTTTCTTGTATATGTCAATGCATTAAAACCTGAACCCTACACGCAGGCCAAAGCCTTCAGTAACAGGCCCTGCAACAGGTCTCATGCGGTTCGATGAAGGAGCCACACTATTCATGGCATAGCCCATATCAGGACTAATAACAGCCGGTTCCACACTCATTGATATATCATCATTTAATTCAAAGTCCTGCATATAAGAGAATACATTAGCATCTATCACCTGAAGTAGATAAAATCCCATTAGAGCCACTACCGAATAATCTCTATATCGTCTAAATACATCCCTATAATACTTTGCCGAAGAAGCAGAGACAGGACCATTATAATCAGAATCAACGGCAGTAGCCTGGTTATAAATGCGCTTATATCTTAAATAATTGGTATTATTTGTAATAAGAAAATGTGTTGAACCCATCAATCCTAAATAGTAAATAGGAATCTTCCAATATTCACCATTATATGCTTGTCCAAGTCCAGGAAGCAGTATTGAATAAAGAGTTGCCTTACCAGCCTGATGGGGAGTTCCACGATTAAAGTTCCCCACACCATCAAGCAAAGTAGCCCAATATACAAGTCCAGTACCGACAAAACAGAGATTGCTTATGGTTCTATCACTCTTATTACCATCAGTATTGTAACGATGTCTGAAATATATTCCCGCACCGGCCGTTGCAGCCAATCCACCATACACCACTGGAAGCTTCCAATATTGCTTGTTATACATCTGCTGCGCACCGATGAATACTGAAGAGCCAGCAAACATCACCCCTATTCTAGCTTCACGCCTATGCGACACACCACCAAAGAATTCCTTAAATGTAAATGCTGCATCTGTAGAATCTCTCGCCGTAGAATCGCTTTCATCATTATAATTCTGAGTAAATGCATCCTCTTTGAACTGTCCTCTCGCATTGAACGAAAAAGACACAAGAAGAAGCATTATAACAGCAATGGTATGAAACAATCGTCTATGCATCTTAGATATTGGATTCATCAAGAGCCTTCAGGAAACGACGCATCTCATCATCAGAGTCGAAATGAATGGTCATAGTTCCCTTCCCTGATTCGGTTCTCTTCAGACTTATGCTCTTATCAAAAAACTTACCGATGTGTTCCAGAACCTTGTAATATTCATCAGGTAATTCAGTCTGCTTTTTCGCAGGTTTTTCGCTATGGGCATTCAGTTCGCTAACCTTATCCTCCAGTTGACGTACAGAAAGCCCGTTTTTTATGACAAGATCACAAAGCTGTTCTTGAGCCGCCACATCATCTACACCAAGAAGAACCTTAGCATGTCCAACGCTAAGAAGTCCCACCTTCAAATCGTGTTGAACCTTGGCAGGAAGCTTCAAAAGTCTTAGATAGTTGGTAACAGAAGCTCGTTTTTTTCCTACTCTGTCAGCCATCTGCTCCTGAGTCAAGCTACATTCCTCGATAAGGCGTTGGTAACTCATTGCCACCTCAATAGGATCCAAGTTTTCTCTCTGGATATTCTCCACGATGGCCATTTCCAGCATACCTTGGTCATTGGCATCACGAATATAGGCAGGAATCATGTCCATTCCCGCAAGTCTACAAGCCTTGAACCTTCGTTCGCCACTGATTATCTGATACCTGTCAGATGATTTCTTCCTTACTGTAATAGGTTGGATAAGACCGAATGTCTTTATGGAAGCAGCAAGTTCCTGCAAAGCATCCTGATCGAAAGACATTCTCGGTTGAAACGGATTCGGTTCGATCATGTCTACAGGTATGCGAAGAATATCCGTCGTATCCTGAGGTTCCGTAGCACCAACCACTTCTTTATTAACATATCCAACAGGACTGCGAAGCTGGTCAAGTTCACCCGTATCACCAAGCAATGCACTCAGTCCTTTTCCCAAACCTCTCTGTAGTTTACTCATTTTCTTTTCTTTTTATTCTTCTCCAGAACCTCTTTCGCAAGATTCAAATAATTGGAAGTTCCATTACTCATTACATCATACAGAATGATAGGTTTTCCATGCGAAGGAGCCTCGCTTAAACGAATATTTCTCTGAATTATAGTATTGAAAACCATATCCTTGAAATGCTCTTTTAACTGATTCAGCACCTGAGTATGAACCTTAGTCCTACCATCAAACATTGTAACGACGAATCCCTCAATTGTAAGATTAGGATTCACACCGTTCTGTACAAGCCTAATAGTCTGCAAAAGTTTACCAAGACCTTCCAATGCAAAGAACTCCGGCTGAACAGGTATTATTACAGAATCCGCAGCTGTAAGCGAATTTACAGTTATCAAGCCTAATGATGGTGAGCAGTCTATTATTATATAGTCATAGTCGTCCCTTATCTCAGAAATCGCTCTCTTCAAAATGGACTCTCTCTCGTCCACATCCAACATCTCTATCTCGACTGCAACAAGATTTATATGAGACGGAACCATCTGAAGATTTGCTATTTCAGTCTGTATCAATGCATCCTTTATACCTATTTTTCCGATAAGTACCTCATACAGCGTCCTTTTCTGGTCATCTTCCGGAGAAAAGTTCAGACCTGAAGTCGTATTTGCTTGAGGATCAGCATCTATAACAAGAACCTTTTTCTCGAGAACAGCAAGAGATGCTGCCAAATTAATGGCAGTCGTCGTTTTACCGACACCGCCTTTCTGATTAGCTATTGCTATGACTTTTCCCATTGAGAAGTTGTTTATTTTTATGCGTATATTTTACAAAAATAGTAATTTTTTTCATTGCTACGAACTTTGAGGAACTTTTTTGTTCCACGATTTTTCCTATATCGGGTCTACATCTATCGCAACATGGTTCATATAAGCCTTTTCGCTTTCAAACCTCGAAACAATGCCTGCCAGCTCATTCTTACGTTTCACCAAGTTGCTATCTTTTTTCAAACTTACACGTATATGTTTTATATATTGGTCGGACAATTTGTCAACAACCGGCGTATAAGGGCCCATAACTGTCACAGATCCAGCCCCAACCTGTATAAATCCTGTCATCTTGATACCAAGCCCATCACGCAAAGCCATAGCCAATTCTCCAGAAAGTTTCTCAAGCCGAGATTCATTACTATCCTTCACAATAATCCTAACAATCCTGGAGAAAGGCGGATAACCAAATTCAAAACGTTCCTTCATCATCTTCTCCGAAACATCAGTTTCTTCTTTATTAACGCTTTCTGAATTCTTAAAAACACTATATACAGGATGTGAAGGCTGAGATGTCTGTATAACAAAAAGGCCCTTGACTCCACGTCTCCCACTACGTCCACGGAATTGTTCAAGCAATTGCATAGCCCTTTCGTCAGCTCTAAAATCATGCTGTGCAAGAAGAGAATCAGCTTGGAGTACAGCTACAAGAGACAAACTCCCAAAATCAAACCCTTTAGCAATTATC
The DNA here is from genome assembly GCA_934693135.1 of uncultured Bacteroidales bacterium. Classification (GTDB taxonomy): domain Bacteria; phylum Bacteroidota; class Bacteroidia; order Bacteroidales; family UBA932; genus Cryptobacteroides. Next base: position 49,922 of record CAKUVA010000007.1, read on the forward strand.
TGAGTTCCGATCAGAATATCTATCTTCTTATGAGCGAAGTCTTTAATTATATTCTCTTCTCGTCCCGAAGTATCACTATCAAGTCTTTCGATATTGGCATTAGGGAATAAAATACGAGCTTCTTCCTCGATTTTCTGAGTACCTGAACCAATCGGCTCAAGCACTCCTCCACATTTTTCACATTGACCCGTATATGGCATGCGCCACCCACAATAATGACAGAGGAGGACACCTTCCTGCTTATGCCAGCTCAGAGGCACATTACAATGAGGGCATTTCTTTATTTCACCGCAACCAGAGCATTGGACAGCAGGAGCATAAGACCTACGACCACGCAAGATAAGGATCTGTCCCTTGTTCTCCAAAGTACGCCTAATGTCAGATATAAGCTTAAATGAAAAGTTACCAGACATCCCATGTTTGCGACGCTCAGCTATAGTGTCAATGATTTCCACATCAGAATCCTGTGTTCCATAGTACCGCTCAAAAAGATCTACCTTACCGAACAAACCTGTACGACAATTATACAATGATTCCAAGGAGGGAGTCGCAGTGCCGAGAACGATGTCGGCACCATGTATCTTGGCAAGCATCAATGCAGTATCACGTCCATTGTACCTCGGTGCCGGAGCATCCTGTTTATATGAAGTATCATGTTCTTCATCGACTATCACAAGCCCGAGATCATGGTGCGGGAGAAAGATGGCTGACCGCGTCCCTATGACCACATAGCGTCCACATCGGACAGCAGATGCTACGTCAAGACGCTTGGCCGCTGTTTCCCTGGAATGAAACGAGAATAACATACTCCCGAAAATTCGCATGAGCCGTTCCTCCAGCTGACGACTGACCGCAATTTCCGGAATCAGATATAGCACATTCTTTCCATGAGACAATGCCTCTATAGCCAATGTTATATATATCTCTGTTTTCCCTGAACCTGTAATGCCATGTAACAAGACAGGCTTTCGTTCAGAGAAGCATTTCCGGATACCTTCTACTGCCACACTCTGAGCAATACTCAAAGTAAAGTCCTGATGAACCCCTATGGTATCATTCTCATAAGAAGAAGCAGTCGCCGGAACAACATTCCTACAGACGGTCAACATCGATATTTTTTTACTTATCTCAATAGATTCAGCCTCAAGTAGCTCTGTTTCAGATAAATATTTAGACTTAGAAGAGTCCTTACGAGCCTTTTCTATCTGTACACGTTTCCGTTCTATGCGGACAGTTATGCTCTCACGCTTGGCAGAAAGTGAAGCTATTTTCCTATCAATGTCTCTAACCCTCCTTTCTTCAGCCTTTTCAGCCGACCGCATACGCGATATCTCCCCTCCCGTTTTCAGAGCGGGGTACGCGGCCTTGTACACTTCGCCAATCGTACACAGATAATATCCTGCCACAAATCTCCACAATGAAATCTCTTCCGGCGAAATCCTATCAAGCGCAGATTCAACAGACAACACAGGAAGAACCTTTTTTTCATCGACTTCCGGCTTTATTCCCACAGAGTCCACTACTCCTATATATATCCTGCCTGCAAAACAGACTCGCACGCGCACACCGACCAAAACATCATCCACTAACGCTGAAGATATATAATAGCAAGGAGTCCACTCAAGCCTGAGTGGTAATATTACCGATATGAAGATACGTTCCATTTTCAATGCGAATTTACACATAAGTTTTCAGAAACAACTATCTTTGTCTTTCTAAACACATATTATAGAATGATAGACATTATGGATATTATACCGGAGGATCTCCGAAAAATACTTAAAGTCAACACCGAAGCTCCTGAAACAGCTCTAAAAACTGATGATTGGGACAGTGAATATAATTGCAGCTACAGCTCCGATGGAGTATATCTACTTGATGCAGAAAACTTTCCAGATGTTGTACGAGTCCACGATGGGACAAGAATCATCTGCGACAAAGTTTTCTCTTTCCAAGACTACATGGCTGAAGATTATCCTATAGGAAGTGATATTCCAGAAGACAGTAGAGTTTCGTTTCTTGACAAGATATACCTACCTTCATCAGTAGAGCATATCGGTGACAGTGCTTTCAAGGAATGTGGATGGATAAACCGCATAAGACTTCCAAAATCACTTCTAACAATCAGAGATAACGCTTTCTATGGCTGTTGGGAACTCGAACAAATCAGCTTCCCTGCCAAACTGCTCAGCATAGGAGAACAATCTTTCTTCGAGTGCTTCTCTCTGGAAAAAGTACGCTTAAACAAAGGGCTGAAAATTATCGGAGCCGGAGCATTCAGTTTCTGTGAATCTCTTGAAGAAATCACTCTCCCTGAGGGACTACTCGCAATAGGTCCAGACGCATTCTACGGCTGCCGTAAACTTCGCAAAATTTTCGTTCCAAAAGGAAAAGCCGAAATATACGCCGAAATCCTTCCAAAAGACAGACGCAAATATATCCGCGAGCTGAAATAGATTCAGAAGCAATACATCACCTGCACTTTTAGTTCCGCCTTAGCAGGTTTCGGCGTCTTTTGGCCAGGACTTTGCCATGGTGTATCCGTAAATGCAGCCCTTAAGTAGATTTTCCATGTTTTCATACCATGTCCTTGTAATCTCATTCTTGCAGCAATGGACACAGAATACCCACGACCATAATATGCAGGGACATTGAAATTTCCTGGTGCATCACGCTCATAGCAATATATCCTGTTGTCCCAGCTGTCTGCTCTGAAAAGCGTGCCGCGTAAAAAGACTGCACCAATACGTCCAGAGTAGCCCTCTTCCACATATGCAAGCCAAGACAGGACGTCCGTTGCAAGTATATTTGTCCGCACAATGGTTTGCCAAGATGAAGAATTCCACCGCAAGTCAGCCCTAAAGTCAGTCCTGTTTCTATTTCCATAGGAACGTAAACTTTCTTGCAAGCGCATCGACAATATAACTGAAGGCAGCAGAGTCCACGGGTATGATACAATCATCTTCATCTGCCTCTCCTCCCAAACCTCTCGAAAAGCCATATCCGCGGTCAATGTCAACTGTTTAAAGAATAATCCTGCAGAGAAACCACACTCCCCTTTCTTACCAGAAAACATCCGAACAGGAGATATATTCCACGAAGAATAATTGACAGGAATGTATCTGCATGTCCATGCTGTCTTCAATTTATCTGAAATACGAGCTGACATACCAACTATTCCAGCAACCTTGAGTGACAACATATCAATAGCCGCTTCCCCAAAAAGTTCATTTCCACCAATACAAAATCGGGCATCCACAGAAGTTTTCCCTTCTGAATGATCTGTATTGCAATATGACGTCAAGCCTATCTGTCCATATTTGGAATACCATGACACATTTATTCCAGGCATACAGACATTACTGAACGGAGTTCCAGACTCACACCATGCCCTAAGTCCAGGCATTACAGCAAACATGGAGATACCAAATCTTCCGAAAGAAAGCGCAGTCGCGACACCTCTCATACTCGAAGATGCTGAATATGATCCTGATGGAGAAACTCCAGACGGGCGTTTCCAAAATGAGCGTTCTCCGGAAATGCCACCAACAGAAAACCCTGTCCAGAGAGCAAGTCCCTGTCCAAAGCGAAGCGACAGATCTCCTGCAACAAATGTCTCCAAATGCCTCTGCCCATAATACGCAGCATATATCGTATATGAAGTCGGAGTGACCGACCTATCAACATTATACCTTTTGAAAGATACTCCGCCATCGAAGTGCGAGTCTGAAAACATTCTGTACTTTCCGGAATACGCCCATGAATATCGTAACCTGCTACCATCAAACGGAAATGATAACTTCGATATTCCATTCAATATCAAAGAGTTCCTAACATCAGCCTTTCTTTCTGAAGACTGACCGGGCAAAGAATATGACTCGAGAGAAATGAATGGGCTCAAGGCTTCTACCGTTTCCATACCAAACCCATCTACATCAGCAAGCTCTGATATTGACAATATGTCCCCGTTGCGAGTCCTATAATCAATCAATGAAGCTACTTGATACATACTAAACAATCCGGAAGACATCAATTTGCTCCGCGTAAGACAATTTATTCGAAGAGGATTCTCCGCAAGAGAAAAATAATGCTCAATTTCATTCTCCGGAACAGATTCAATGTCACTTTCACCAGTAAGAAACAATATTGATGCGATAATATCCGGACCATCCGCAGCCCGAGATGAAAGAACAGCTGCCAACAGCAGCATAATTGTGAACAAATTTTTCTTCATACCATGCCTTTTTACGTTCAACTTGGACGCGGCACTGGCTGAAGCATCGCCTCGACAACCCAAATATAGGAATATTTTAGATAATTACACTAATTTTATTTATTTTTGTAAAATAGAATATATCAGAGATTGAATTAGTGTATGAAAAAAATCACTCTTTTCGACAAGACATTTCGGACATTCATCCCGAATGACAAGATTGAAGAAGCCATTGACAAGGTTGCAGAAAAAATCAATTCTGACTTCAGAGGTAGCAATGATGTTCCGGTCCTTTTATGCATATTGAACGGGTCCATCATGTTCACGGCAGAACTAATGAAACGCCTTGATTTCGACTGCGAGCTCGTTTCTATGAAACTATCTTCCTATGAAGGAACAAGTTCCACTGGAAAGATTCGCCAAGTAATGGGAATGACGGGCGACATCAGTGGCAAACGCGTAATAGTAGTTGAGGATATTGTGGACACAGGCAACACTATTGTAGATCTCAAAAAAATTGTCAAGGAAAGAGGTGCCTCTGAATGCAAAATTTGCACCATGCTTCTCAAGCCGGAAGTCTACAAGAAAGACGTAAAACTTGACTATGTCGGAATGGAAATCCCAAACAAGTTTATAGTTGGTTTCGGATTAGACTACAATGAGTTAGGAAGAAACTACAAGGACATTTATATTCTCGATGAAGAATAATTAAGGGGCAATCGCCCCACAACATAACGGACAAAACATGAAATATTACATTCTTTTCGGCCCTCCGGGAGCAGGTAAAGGCACCCAGGCCAGTGCAATGGTTGAGAAATACAATCTCTGCCATCTTTCTACAGGTGAACTCCTCCGCAAGGAAATTGCTGAAGGAACAGAACTCGGTAAAAAGGCCAAATCACTAATCGATGCCGGCTCACTCGTTCCAGACGAAGTCGTAGAAGGCATGATTGACAATGCATTCAAAACAATAAAGGGTGTCGATGGTTTCCTCCTCGATGGTTTTCCACGCACAATCGCTCAGGCAGAGGTACTTGACAAGATGCTCGCAAGCGGAAATGAGTCTGTGACATCTGTAATATCCATCATGATTCCCGACGAGATGATCAAGGAGCGCATCCGTCACAGAGCCTCTATTGAAGGCAGGGCTGATGACGCTAAAGAAGAGACCATCAATAACAGAATCAAGACTTACCACGATAAAACAGAACCACTTGTAGAATTCTACAAGAAAGCTGGTAAATACGAAGAGATTGATGGCACAGGCTCCATCGAAGATGTACGTGCCTCCATCTTCTCGGTAATGGACAAGTTCTAAACTTTAGAACTATCATAAAACAATACGGCACCTGCTATTAGGCGGCATTGACTCTCTAAGAGACACCCATAAATGGGAAAGACCACCAGCAGATGCCGTATTATTATGTAATGCAGGCTACTTTATCTCAAGAACCCCACCTTTGCCAAATACTTTTTCAAGTAGAACATCGTAAATCTGCGCTCTCTTGCAAAGATCGAAGAGATTTATTCTCCATCTCATAAGCTGCACGAAGTCAACCATTTTTCTAACCTGAGCACGTGTAAGCCCTATACTCTCCGGACCAACAGGAGCGCCAACACTCTTCATCAGTGCAACCATCTTGTCATATGAGTAAACCTGATTTTTTATCCTGCTCTTAAGATCCGGCCAATTCTCCTTTACCTTTGTCAGCTGTTTGCGTACTGTTTCCGCATCATTATACTTCTTCGTAATCTCAGTATATCCGAGCTGAGGCACAGGGAAATCTTTGAATATCTCAAGAGCTCGTTTCTGCTCTTGCTCAAGAGTAGGCCATGCAGCCACACATGCATCTACATCTATCTTAGAAAGATCCATCTTAAGGAACTCATCGAAACATGCACTCATTATCACCGTACCCATAGCACACTGGAAACCATGCGACTGGAATTTTCCATGATATCTATATTCCGTCATGTCAAGATAATGGCTGAATAGATGCTCTGAACAAGATGCAGGACGACTCGTATGAGCAATCTGCATTGCAAGTCCTGTCAATGTCAAGCCTACGAAAAGATCTCCAACCGCATCAGGATCACCCGCAGCAATACGTTCGTTTTCCGCAAGAATATCATTGAGGGAGTCATTGACAAGACTCCAAGCCATTGGGATTATAGGCTCTGTCCCGAACAGATCCGCAATCATCCACTCTGCACCAGAAGTCACTTTAGCAGCAAGATCGCCATACCCAGCAGCTGTCATCTCCTTAGGAGCAGAGGCAAGAACATTGTTGTCTGCAAGAATCACCTTAGGAGCATGTGTTTCAATATTAATCTTGGCTCCATCCTTGGTAACGACAGCTCCAGAAGAAGCATAACCATCTACAGAAGCAGCAGTAGCAACGACCATATATGGCTTCTCATGGTGGAAAGCCGCGAGCTTGCAAAGATCATTAAGCACACCAGAACCTACTGCAACAGGTATCGCATCATAAGTATCCAGAATTTTATCAATTCTGTCTACAAACTCAAACTCCGCATGGAACTCATCCTCTTCGAAAATATATGTGCGACATTCAATACCTGCAGCCACGATATGGTCAGTTACAATCTTTCCTGCAGCTCTCCAAGTATTTTTATCAGCAACTACAAGGGCAGCCGCATCTCCAAAATTTTTCTTAAAAAGTTCAGGAGCAAGGCCAAGCACATCATTGCCAAACTCAAACGCCTTGGTATCTTTCGCGATTGCCAAAGCTTCATCAAGTTGTTTTCTGTAATCCATATAATAAAATTTTAATTTTAAATGCTATAACAAATATACAATCCAAAGTTCACATGCACCCAATCAAGACCGGAACATCTCACCCAAGTATGGTATTACAGCAAAAAAAGCCCATACCAAATCCTTGGATAAAGCACTCCTTAAGGATTTCAATGCAGAATACATATGGTTTTCCACTGTACTCAGAGAAATTCCAAGACGCGCACTTATCTCCTTATTAGATACATCTTCTATATAACTAAGTATAAATACTTCCCTGCTACGTGTCGGAAGACTATCTATGGCATCGGTAATTTTTTTTCTAAGGTCTCCATCAAATAGTTTCCGTATCACAGGGTTTTTATCAGGGTCCGCTGCCTCAAGTCCAAGAAGATTAATTCTACTATCGTTCCATTCTCGGAACTTCCTTGAAAGATTTTCTCGTCTCAAGTAGTTCAATGACCTATTATAAACGCTTCTGAGCAGATAGCTACGCAATGGAACATTAGAATTCAATGTCTTTCTATTGTTCCATAAACTATACAAGACATCCTGCACCACATCTTCTGCCCATTCTTCAGACAAAAAAGACCTTGCATAAGAAATCATGACAGGGATTTCCCCCCTACAGAGATCGTCAAAAGCTTGGCGGTCTCCATTCATGATTCTCCATGACAGGTCTTTTTTTTCCATAACATTTCCCCTATGGGATAGTTCTATGACTCGCTGTAGCCGTCAGTCTTCTTGTTCCACAGTGTAAGAAGAGTAAGAAGTCCAAGGAAAGCAACGAATATCATTATCTTGAAAACGCCCTCCCATCCGAACTGCGGATTGTCAGCGATATGTCCAAATACGAAACCTGAAATGATTGGACTGAGATATGCTACAAATCCAATGATTCCATTAGCCGAAGAAGCTCCTCGCCTGGTAACTTGATTTGATGCAACAACGCCAATAAGAGCTTGCGGTCCATAAAGGAAAAATCCAACACAAGCCAGCACAAGCATAAGTATAGCAGGATTCGTATCTGCCGGAAGAAGACAGAACAATGTCATGAAAATAATGACTCCTACCATGCAAAGCACACAAGTCCGTTGCGCACGACCATGGAACAGTTTGTCTGATACAACTCCAGCTACAAGCATACCAATGACTCCAAAAGCCTCGAATATAGCAACTGTCCATGCGGACAAAGCTGGTGAAAGACCACGACTTTCCTGAAGGAATGATGGGCCCCAGTCAAGTACAGCAAGACGAACAACATATACGAAAAATACAGAAAGTGAAAGAATCCAAACAATAGGGCTCTTAATAACCTTGTTCCAAATAAACTGGTTGAATTCTTTCTTTTCCTCCTCACTCTTCACTGAGACATTCTTAGTACCTTCAAGTTCAGGAAGTCCAACGGATTTAGGAGTATCCCTCAAAGTTACGATTATAAAGATTACGCCAAATACAGCAATTATAGCTGGAATCCAAAATGCCCACTGCCATGCACCTATATTGAGAAGAGCATTGTCAACATATGCCTCGGCAGAAGCCGGATCCATGGATGAAGTGATATTCTGAGTATTCTCCACAACTCGTGCTCGCATCTCGGCATCAGCAGACATATCAGTACCGGCATGTCCCATGATGTATCCGCAAAGCACAGCCGCAAGGAATGCTCCGACTGAATGTGATGTATTCCAAATGGACATTTTCGTAGCCAACTCATGAGGTGGTACCCAATGCGTGATAAGTCGATTGCATGGAGGAAAACCACATCCTTGGAACACATTATTTATCACATAAAGAATAGCAAACAGGACAACAAGTGCATTCACAAATACTGTCCCATTGTTTGCTCCTGTAATATAAGCACAAATCATTGCTCCGGCGCCAAAGAGGATATTCACGAAAGCGCTGACAGACAAACCTGTAACAAGATGCCATCGTCCATTAAGCCTATCCGCAAGGAAGCCATTGATAAGTTTGGAAAGGCCATAAACAAAGCTCGCAATCGCTATAATGGCTCCAAATGTAGCCTTAGTTATGCCATACTCTACTGTAAGACCTGGGATGGCGAATGAAAAGTTCTTACGAACAAGATAGAAAATCGAATAACCGATCATTGTTCCAATAATGGTACGCCACTGCCAATACTGAAACTTTTTTGTTTGTTCTGGTGTCATTAAAAAAATTTGTTTGTTTTAGTTATCGTTAGTTACCCGACTCTTCTGTTTTCTCTGTTGCTTTTGCGATAATTTCCTCGAATCGTCCTTCCGTCAGCATGCTGCAAGTACCTTCGAAATGAGCTCCGAGCTCCACTGCAAGACGCTTCACATGAATCTCGCCTTCCACGCTGCATGTATCTTTCAGTGTCAATGTATCTCTAACATACAGATTTCCGGAGATTTTTCCCCAGAAATCCGCATTGTCACAAATTATATCACCTTTGATTTCGGCTTTTTCTCCAGCAACAACCCTACCTCCGGATACAATCCTCCCCTCAAATTTTCCATCAAGCCTTATGTCATTAGGAGAGTTTATCTCACCCTTTATAACAGATCCTTTGGAAATCCTACTGATTTCATTAACATTCACCACGGGAGACTGATGCTGTTTACTCATACCTATCATAAAAATCCTATACAAGTCCCTTTCCGTGGCAGTTTTTGTACTTCAGTCCTGAACCGCAAGGACAAGGATCATTTCTACCAATTTTCTTTTCTACATGCACAGGCATCTTAGCCTTAGGTTGACCACCATTTGTGCTGAGTTCGCCATGCTGAGCCTGCATACGACTCATATCCTGTTTAGGTTGCTCCGGCTCACGGGCTGGCTGTGCCTGCTGAGGATCAGGCTCACGCAAAAATATTGCTGAACGGAACAAGAATGAAAGAACATCTTTGTCCAATGCCTCAAGCATCGCTGCAAACAAGTTATAGCTTTCTATCTTGTAAACAACGAGAGGATCTTTCTGCTCATAAGCAGCATTCTGCACAGATTGACGCAGATCATCCAAATCCCTAAGTTGCTGTTTCCAATGATCATCTATCTGGAAAAGAATGATAGTTTTACTAAGAGCCTTAGACAATTCCTTGCCATTAGAATCATATGCTTTCTTAAGATTGAATGCAAGATTCAAGACTTTTCTGCCATCTGTGATAGGGACAGCAATGTTCTGCCATCTTTCGCCCTGCTTCTCATAAACATCCTTAATGAATGGATATACCTTAGTTATCATGGCATCCATCCTTCTCTCATATACCTCACGCATGTGGGCAGTGAGAGACTTCTTTATATCATCTTTCTTGGCATCAGACCAGAAAGACTCATCAAATCCCGGATCAATGGAGAGTTGAGCCATAAGGAATGCCGAAAATTCATCATAAGACATTCCGTCAGCCTTATTGACAATAACTTCAGCAGCATCGATCATCATATTCATGACATCAATCTCAATTCTCTCGCCAGATATTGCATTACGTCTTCTTGAATAAATCGCCTCACGCTGATAGTTCATCACATCATCATACTCAAGCAATCTCTTACGGATACCAAAGTTATTTTCCTCGACCTTGCGCTGAGCCTTTTCGATGCTATTTGAAAGCATCTTGCTCTCAAGCGCATCTTCTTCCGTCATTCCAAGACGATCCACAGTAGCAGCAATCTTGTCTGAGCCGAACAAACGCATGAGTTTATCCTCAAATGACACATAGAAAGTAGATGATCCAGGATCACCCTGACGTCCAGCTCTACCACGTAACTGACGATCCACTCGACGGCTGTCATGTCTTTCTGTACCTATGATGGCAAGACCTCCGGCAGCCTTTACTTCTGGAGAAAGTTTAATATCCGTTCCACGTCCGGCCATGTTAGTAGCCACAGTGACAGTACTTGACTGACCAGCTTGAGCAACAATCTCTGCCTCACGAGCAAACTGTTTGGCATTTAGCACATTATGCGGAATACCGCGCATCTTCAACATTCTACTGAGAAGTTCTGATGTCTCGACATCAGTTGTACCGACAAGCACAGGTCTTCCAGCAGCACGAAGATCAGCTATCTTATTGATTACAGCCGCATATTTCGCTTTCTTAGTCTTATATATTTTGTCCTGCTCATCAATTCTTATAACAGGCTTGTTCGTAGGAATGACTACAACATCAAGTTTGTAGATAGACCAGAACTCACCAGCCTCTGTCTCTGCCGTACCGGTCATACCGGCAAGCTTGTGATACATACGGAAATAGTTCTGGAGTGTAATCGTAGCAAATGTCTGGGTAGCAGCCTCGACTGCCACATTCTCTTTCGCCTCTACAGCCTGATGTAGTCCATCGCTCCAACGTCTTCCCTCCATGATACGTCCAGTCTGCTCATCCACAATCTTCACCTTTCCATCGTCGGAGATGATGTAATCGACATTCTTTTCGAACATCGCATAAGCCTTGAGCAACTGGATTACGGTATGTACACGCTCACTCTTAATGGCGTAATCCTCCATGAGGTGATCTTTCTTCTCTTGCTTTTCAGCTACAGGAATATCACTCTTCTCGATATCAGCGACCATAGAGCCAACATCAGGAAGAATAAAGAATTCAGGATCTGAAACTTCAGCCGCAAGCATATCATGACCTTTATCTGTCATGTCCACCGAATTCTGCTGTTCATTTATAACGAAGTATAGCGGATCAGTGACCTCCGGCATCTGACGCTCATTGTCCTGAATATAGAAATTTTCTGCTTTCTGCATCAGCTGTTTCATACCAGGCTCACTGAGGAACTTAATGAGAGGCTGATACTTAGGAAGACCCTTTTGGCAGCGGAAAAGAAGTTTCGCGCCTTCATCTTCCTTGCCCTCAGCAATAGCTTTCTTCGCCTCATTCAAAGTCTTGGTTATGAGTGCTCGCTGATTGCTATAAAGTTTCTCAACGTAAGGCCTAAACAACTTAAACTGCTCGTCATCTTGAGTCTTCGCTACAGGACCGGAAATGATGAGAGGTGTTCTTGCATCATCAATGAGCACAGAATCGACCTCATCGACAATCGCAAAATGATGTTTGCGCTGCACGAGATCATTCATCCTCATGGCCATATTGTCACGAAGATAATCGAAACCGAATTCATTATTTGTTCCGAACGTAATATCGCACTCATAAGCCTTTCTTCTGGCATCACTATTAGGCTCGTGCTTGTCTATGCAGTCAACAGAGAGTCCATGGAACATATACAATGGACCCATCCATTCAGAATCTCGCTTAGAAAGGTAATCATTCACGGTAACCATGTGAACACCTTTTCCTGCAAGGGCATTGAGGAACACCGGCAATGTTGCCACAAGGGTTTTACCCTCACCAGTAGCCATCTCAGCGATTTTTCCTTGATGAAGGACAATACCACCAATCAGCTGCACATTGTAATGAACCATATCCCAAGTCACCTCGTTACCTCCAGCCATCCAGTGGTTCTTCCACAAAGCTTTTTCACCCTCGATAGTCACGAAATCATGTGATATGCTGAGCTGCCGATCAAAATCAGAAGCAGTAACTTCCACAACAGGATTCTGTGCAAATCGTCTCGCCGTAGATTTCATGATGGCGAATGCCTCTGGAAGAATTTCATTCAAAACTTTTTCTATCTCAGCATCCTCATCCTTAACAAGCTTATCTGACTCAGTAGCAAGACTTTCTTTCTTATCTACAGGTATATCTTTTTCCAGATCCTCCTTAATCTCCGCCACTCTTTTCTCAAACGGCGCCTCACACTCTCTAATCTTCTTCTTAAGTTCCTCGGTCCTGGCCCTGAGTTCGTCATTCGAAAGTTTGTCTATCGAATCATATGCGGCAAGTACCTTGTCCAGAATTGGTTTTACTTGCTTCATATCACGCTCGGACTTAGTTCCGAACACCTTTTTAATTATGTCTACTAACGCCATCTTTTATCGTTTTTTACACAAATCATGCAAATATAAGTAATTTTCACAAGATTGACAATTGAATTGAGCCATGCGAAAGAATCACTATTTTCCTATAAGGCTGCCGTATGTTTCAATCATAGTCGTCACAATACGTTCCTTATCATGCCTTACAGAAGCTGCATTGGCAGCAGCAAGCCCCATGGACAATGCCATTTCACGATCTGAGATTAAACGCAATATCTTATCCGCAAAATCCTCAGGACTACCAACCTCGGCAAGCAAGCCTGTGACACCATCATCAACAAGGCTCGGTATACCTCCGACATTAGACGCAACCACAGGTACACCAAGCATCTGAGCCTCACATACACTATTAGGGCTATTGTCAGCATAAGAAGGATGCACATACACTGCACAATCCGACATTGACCGAATAAGATCATCGGCATCCCCCACACCTTTAGGCGCTACTCCGACATCATCGCAATCTATTCCAGTAAAATTCTCGAAAAATTCCACATTAACATTGCCATAGACAATCCAACGGAAGCATGCGCCCAACTTCTCATAAAGAATTTCAGCGGTTCTCAAGATTACATCCATACCCTTATATGGAGGTTCTGAAATAGTCGTAACGAGTATTGGAGCACCACAAGGTTTCCAACACCTGGCATTTTCATAGAAAGGCGCCCTCAACACTTCGTCAACATGGAAATAGCGTGCACTCGGATTAGCAGCCGTAACCATCTTCTTATCCCACTCCGTGCGACCAAAGAAATACCCTATAGACGAAAGAATCTTCTTTTCAATGGCAGCCCTGCGTCTAAAATCTGTAACATAATACTTTTTAGCAAAATAACCTTCCAATGTACCATCTGACATCATGTAGTCGCACATTCTCATATCAGGAGGAAGAAATGTCTTCTGATGTTCACCGAGAATTCCTTGAACATGAAGCACTACAGGCACAGGAGTATACATTGATACAAGCCCATAGAGATGCTCAGAGCCGAACACTTCAATTATATCCGGATGAAATTCTTTAATCACATTCACATAACATGAAAGTAGCCATGATCGCTCCATAGCATTGCCGAACAGAAATTTTTTAACTCTGTCCGCACGACCTCTATTATATGGATTAGGTATAGGATAATATACCACACCATCACGAGTTGTCTTGCCTTCCTGGCCATTCATAACGAAAGCTACGGCAAGCTCCACCTTGGAGCTGATCTCATTTTCCAGTGACGATATCCATCCGCCACCATTATAACCCCGGCTTTCCTCAAGATAATTAGACGGAGTATTTGTAAACCACAGTACTTTCATTATTTAGATATCTGATTAATCTTCCTGATAAAACGTGCTGGGACCCCTGCCCACATCTCATCAGATGGTATATCACATGTAACAATGCTTCCAGCCCCAATAATGCTTCTATTCCCTATAGAAACGCCCTTGAGAATAATGCTTTCTGCGCCAATCAAAACATCATTTCCGATCACAACAGGCTTAGACTCTATTTTCTTCCTATCCATTTCATAATTCCGTCTATCCATATAATCCAAGCTATGCGCGTCATGATCCATTATAACACAATCAGCCCCAACATTTACATTATCGCCTATAATTATAGAAGTCCTTGCCCATAGACATGGACTACTCATGCCAACATTGTCTCCAATTAAAATTTTCGCGCTTTCTTCAGCACAGATGCAAGCTCTACGTCCACGGCTTATCTTGTTAATAAAAGCACCACTCGTAAGATGAAAGCGACGTCCTATTCGAATTTCCGCTCCAGGTCTTCTGAACACCCCGACATACCCCTCAATACGGCTATATTCACCGAAAGTAATCCCTTCAGCCATGAAACGCAACCTATTGGACAAGCGCGAAACCTTTATCACAAGCTTCATCGGTGCCCGTGCAATCTTGGAAGTAATGTCAGCAATCCTCATCTCCCAGAATATTTCTTATGTTTCCCACTCCTGATTTCCGCCTTTGCCTCATGAAGAGAAAGACGTCTGGAAAAATCGGCGAAATACTGCGCATGTCCCGGAACTCTTTCAAACTTCGGTGGCAACTGCATATAATCACCATATATCTGCCTCAATATCTTGTCATTACCAGATGGAATCCTTACCGTAAGACCTTCGAACAATGCCGTTTCATAACCTGCGAACAATTCAGCAGGATGACAGACCTTCTCCGCCTTAGAATATGCGCAGAAGGATATTAGCCAGTCACCTGTCCGTGAAGCCATCGCTCTGTCCATCTTACAGAACTCCTCCTTATATTTATTCTTGCGCGTCCTGTATAAAACATTGTCAGTAATGAATTTGACGCTATCTGAGAATCTTCCCTCAAAAATCGCATTGAGACAATACCTAAAAGAATGCCTTCTGAAGCCACGGCGATATTTACGGAAATAGTCCTGGTATCTATTCTTAAGAGCATCATTGGCAGCCATGTCACCATCAGTATAGTCAAGTGGAAAGACGTCGATGAACACACCTACGATAACAGGATACTGCTTCTTCTCCCAAATAGTCGTATGCATATCACAGAATTTCGTGAAAGGAAAAGGCATATCCTCCTTGCTAACTCTTGGGCCGCACAGGTCATACTCTCCTTCAAGTTTTCCTCCGCTTATCTCGCCTATATGTCCCTTCATAAGGAGAAAACGTTCATAATCCTCCCTCGGCATATATACATCTATATCATCATCCCATGGAATAAGCCCATTATGGCGGACTGTTCCTATGGCACTTCCGAATGCCATATACCAACGCAGCCCTGCGATATCGCAGAACTTTATAAAATCTTTCATGGTGCGCAGGAGAACCTGCCGTTGTCGATTTTCCATATAATCCGTCCGGATTGTTATTTCAAGCAATTACGAATCTGTTTGGATTTTATTTGACATAAGTCCAAACGACTTCTGATATTTTTCAAAATTAGTTATTTTTCCGGTTTAATACAAATTCTACACATTTCTATTGGATTTTATTTCAAAAACGTTTAAATTAGCAAGCGTTTATTAACAACTATAACCACACTATGCCACATATTTCTATACGAGGCACTGAACTGCCAGCCTCACCTATCAGGAAATTGGCTCCTTATGCAGACGATGCCAAGAAAAGAGGGGTTAAAGTCTATCACCTCAACATCGGACAGCCAGACTTGCCAACACCTGAAAAGGCGCTTGATGCGATAAAGAACATCAATAGAAAGACATTGGAATACAGTCCAAGCCAAGGGGTACAACCATTGCGCGAAGAATTCGTGAAATACTACAGAAAATTCGGCATTGACCTAAACCCAGATGAGATTATCGTCACAGCAGGAGGATCGGAGGCTCTTCTCGCGACATTTCTCACATGTTTTGACCCAGGAGATGAGGTGATAATAACAGAGCCAGGGTACGCGAACTATTTAGGATTTGCAAAAGCTGCAGGCTTGACGGTCAAAGCAGTAACATCCAGAATCGAGGATAATTTCGCACTCCCTTCAGCAGATGACTTCAGAAAGGCTATCACTTCCAAGACCAAAGCTATCCTGATATGTAATCCGAACAATCCTACCGGATACCTATATACTCCTGAAGAACTTTTTCAACTAAAGGAACTCGTGCAGGAACATGATCTGTTTCTGATAGCTGATGAAGTGTATCGAGAATTCGTCTATACACCACAACCTTATATATCTGCCTTGAGTCTCTTCGGACTTGAGAACAATGTTATAGTAGTAGATTCCGTGTCGAAAAGGTACTCTGAATGTGGAATACGCATAGGAATGGTCGTCACACGAAACGCAGAGGCCCGAGCAGCACTCATGAGATTTTGTCAGTCCCGGCTTAGTCCGCCATTGCTCGGACAAATCGCCGCAGCAGCCTCAGTGGAAGGTACTGAAACATATTCGCAGAGGTGTTACAATGAATACAAAGTGCGGAGAGACTTCTTTATTAGAAAACTAAATGAAATCCCAGGAGTATACTCCCCTATGCCAGAAGGAGCTTTTTACACTGTAGCAAGACTGCCAGTCGATGACGCTGAAGATTTCTGTCGCTGGTGCCTCACAGACTTTTGCTATAAGGAAGAAACGGAGGAAGACATTGACCCGGACGAGCTTACTTTCAGTGGATACCTTCCAGGACCTGAAGCCAATGAGCCCAAATACATCGGTGAGACTATAATGATGGCTCCTGCTTCCGGATTCTATGCCACGCCAGGGCTTGGCCGTAATGAAGTGAGAATGGCGTATGTTCTGAACAAAAATGACTTAGAACGTGCACTTATCGTACTCCGAGCCGCTCTCGAAGCCTATAACAGGACAAGGCAAAGCAAAACCGAAAAATAACATGTCGCCATACAGCGCATCATGGAAGATTCTGACTATCTTTGCAATCTGAATCAATAAGAACCAGATGGGCAAAAATACAGCGAACACAGGCAGGATAGCAAAGAATACAATACTTCTTTACATCAGGATGTTTTTCCTGATGGCTGTAAGCCTATATACATCAAGAGTAATACTCAGTACATTAGGTGTCAACGATTTCGGCCTCTACAATGTAGTGGCCGGTTTCGTTTCAATGTTCGCTTTCATTGGGAACTCACTCACGTCTGCCACACAGCGATTCATGAACTTCAGCATAGGTCAGGATGACGAAGGAAAGTTGAAGAAGATATTCGCAACGAGCATGACCATCTATGCGATATTATCCATAATTCTGATTCTATTCGCAGAAACGGCAGGGTTATGGTTCCTATATCACAAGATGACCATACCTGCAAACCGATTCAGTGCAGCACTATGGGTCTATCATCTAGCCATAATCTCCACAGCGATTATGTTGCTCAGCATTCCTTACAACGCAGTGCTCATATCACGAGAGCGTATGGGAGCTTTCGCATATATATCAATACTGGAGGCTGTGCTTAAACTCGCAATCGTATTCATACTGCGAATTCCAGGTATTGACAAGCTCAAACTATACGCTACTCTAATGCTTGCAGTACAGATATGTATCAGAATGATTTACAGGAGATTCTGCCGCAGACACTTCGAAGAGGCCCACTATAGTCCAACACTCGACAAGCCGCTGTTCCGCGAGATGTGCGGCTTCGCAGGATGGAATCTTATCGGCCAGCTGGCCAATGTTGGTTGCACCCAGGGACTGAATGTCTTGCTGAACATGTTCTTCGGACCTGCGGTCAATGCTGCCAGAGGCATTGCCGTGCAAGTTCAGAACACAGTAAGGAATTTCTGTTCGAATTTCCAGACAGCTGTCAATCCCCAGATAACCAAATCTTGGTCATCTGGAGACTATGTATATATGCATTGGCTAATTTCCGCGAGCTCAAGATTCTCGTTCTTTCTGTTATACTTGATATCTCTGCCCGTGATGTTCGAGACTGAACAACTTTTACATTGGTGGCTTGGAGACTTTCCAGAACATACAGCAACTTTCCTGCGAATAATATTGATCGTATCCATCGTAGACGGCATGGCCAATCCGTTAGTTCAGGCAGCATTGTCCTACGGAAAAATAAGAACATATCAGATAGCGGTAGGAATCACTCTCTTGGCATCATTACCGACATCTTGGCTGGCACTGAAAGCTGGGGCAAACTCCGAAATGGTGTTCATGATACTCCTTGCATTCACGGTTATAGCTTTCGTTGTAAGGCTCGTGATAGTCAAGCCGATGATAAACTTGAGTATAAGAAAATATATGAAAGAGGTCATTCTGCCCGTAACTGGAGTAACCATCCTCTCGGCTATTCCACCGGCATTGACATACATATATATAAATCAGCCTATACTGAGATTTTTCATTGTATGCGTGCTCGCAACAGTATCTGTGTGTGTATTTTCTTTCTTGCTCAGCACAAACCAACACGAGAAGAGTCTTATAATACAGAAAATAAAAAGCTGTCTACTTAAGTAATTCTCTCAATTCGTCAATAGTGATTGCATGGCTTGAAGAAGTACCCTCCAAAATAGCATCAGCCAAATTCTGCTTCGCCTTGTGCATACGAATAATTTTCTCCTCTATAGTTCCTTGTGCAATAAGATGATATACCGTAACATTTTGTTGCTGTCCAATACGATACGCTCGATCCGTAGCCTGCTGTTCTATAGCCGGATTCCACCAAGGGTCCAAATGAATGACATAGTTGGCACCAGTAAGATTCAATCCCAAACCACCAGCCTTTAGGCTTATAAGAAATACCTGACTCTTGCCATGCTGAAAATCTAAAACCATTTCCTGTCGTTTCTTCATTGGTGTCGCACCTTTTAGATAAAGATGCCCGATTCCAGTTTCTGTCAATGCCGACGAAACGATATCAAGGAACCCTGTGAACTGGCTGAATACCAAAACGCCGTTATTTCCTGAGATTATCTCCTGCACAAGTTCCAGAAGAGCCGTCACTTTGGATGGCTCGTCCTTCCATCCTTTCTTGACCAACTGCATGGCACATGCCGCCTCACGAAGACGAGTGATGGCTGCCAACGCATTGACATTGACCATAGACTCATTTTCGAGTTCTTTCTTGGCGGCAAGCCTCATCGTCTCATAGGCTACAGTCTCGGCAGGCGTAAGGGCGACAGAACGCATAATTTCGGTCTTGTCCGGAAGTTCCTCGACAACCTCGGCCTTCGTCCTGCGCAGCATGAACGGCTGTATTATACGCTTAAGCTGGCTCTGCCTATCCTTATCCTGCAACTGTTCTATAGGCATTATAAATTTCCGTGCGAAACTATCGTAATTTCCCAACAAACCAGGATTTATGAACTGGAACAGATTCCAAAGCTCGCCAAGATAGTTCTGAACAGGCGTTCCTGTAAGGATGATGCGTGACGACGCTCTCAAGGACATCGCTGCCCCAGACATCTTGGTGTCACGGTTCTTGATTGTATGCGCCTCATCAAGGCACACTACATTCCAATCTATTCCTGAAAGCAATTCCTGTTCTTTTGCCAATAGTCCGTATGTCGTCAGGACAACCGTAAACTTGCCTATAGATTCCAACGCATGACTTCTGTCGCCAGCCTCATTAAGTATGACAATGTCAAGCGACGGTGCGAACCGCTGAAGTTCACGCTGCCAATTCATCACGACAGATGCAGGTGCCACCACTAGAGACGCACCTTTATCAGCCTTGAAAAGAAGAAATGCGATAGTCTGCACTGTCTTGCCAAGTCCCATGTCATCGGCAAGGCACGCGCCTGCTCCCCAATGATCCAAACGTACCATCCATTTATATCCGACCTCTTGATAGTCACGAAGTTCAGCCTTCAATCCAGACGGCACTGTAGGCTCCATCGCTGTTGCCTCTTTCATCTTGTCCAATGTATCTGTGACCTTATTATCAATGTCAGCCTCTACATGGGATTTCTGGAGGATGTCTGCAAGAAGACCTGTCTGAAACACTGACACCTTCCCATGTGAACCGGAAGTTATAGACTCCAGACGTTTCACATACTTGGCAAGAGAATCAGAGAGTTCCACATATTCATCTTCACCAAGTTTCAAGAAGCCACTATCATAACCGCCAGCCGCGATAGCCGCAAGTATCTGATCCAAAGTAAACTTCACTCCTTCTGAAGATTCCGCATTTCCCTCAACCTCGAACCAATTCTCACGAGAATGGACATTTACATGGAACTTTTCTGGCGAAAGTTTTCCAGCAACCTTAAGACTGCGTCCCTCAGGCCATTCAACATTGACACGATCTGGCATTTCCTTCGCAGCTTGTATTGCGGTCAACAACTCACCTGCAGTCAGCTCATATTGACCATCCACATCATCCGCCAGATCAAGTCCAGACGCAGCAAGGAATTCTTTAAGGACCGAGTTTTCGAATTTTAGGTTACGGATGACATGATATCTTCCAGTTTGGTCAGAATCATATATTTCCGCACCACCATTACCTGGCCAAAATGTACATTGACCGCCATTCAAAGGTCTGACATACAGAGTAGTCAAGAAAGTCTGCCCATGAGGAATAACGCGAAAGAACAACATCGCATTCCCATCCTTATCTTGAAGAGAAGAGCCCGATTCGAGCAACGTAGAATGGACTTCTATAATCTTTCCCAATCTTGGAAGGAGCTCACGCAAAGCCGATTCCGCAGAAACAGGAAAACCGGTATTCATCGTATGAATCTGTGTCAAAAGACGTATCTGCGCCCCTGTCAATCGTATAACGACATATTCGAATTTCGACTTTCGGATAACAGATTCAGCCAAATATTTTCCATCATAACGCGAGGATACAGCATTGGTACTGAATACATAACGCCCTATTTTTTTATCAAAATCAAGTTTCAGAAAAGGAAGTTCCTCCCGTATCGTGACCTGATTCTCCGGAGCGAAGCTATCATGAAACACTCTGTCAGAACCTATGAGATACGGCATAGCATCACTGATGAAGATATCGTAATAGTCAGAAGTTTTCAAGACAGCCTTGTCGGTTTCATCAAATACATCATCATACATTCCAGACTTCAAGCTGGACAACGGCAAAAATCTTCCAGCAGTCCACTTTCCAGATTTTGACACACTCTGAAGTTTGGGCCTCAATATATTACGATAATTTTCAGTAATATAAATTAGACGGGATGTCTTGCTCTCCACAGCATTGTCAGCCCCCACGTCCGAAGTCGAATTCTCCAGTGACTTAAGGAGCGCTTCCCATGGTTCACGGATTCTGAACCTGCCAATCAAAGGATTTCCTCCGAAAGTTCTCGCAAGATTCGCCGCAACCTCCGTAGCAATGCCACTGAAAGATGATGTCTCATGCCTGATTATGGCAAAGTCCGAAAACTTGTCCAATGAGGTTTTTATGTCGCGTGAGGCGCAAATTCCCCATACGAGTTCTTTGGCACAGTCGAAATTGTCTGGACTCTTGTATATATTCTCGGACATCCTCTTGATGTCTTCATTCTCAAGGCCTCCGGAAATCACAGCAAGGAACCTCCCTGTGACTTGATTGTAATAGTCCATCCGCTCCAAGTCTTTATTCCTGAACTGTTCCAACTTCTTTTGGCTTTTTTCGGAGTTCTCAAGAAGATAACACATTACCAGATAATATGATATAATCGGAGAATCAGCGATATTCTTCACCTTGTGGGTCTTGTTCCTCATCTTCAGATATGACTCGAAAGCGGCCAGAGCTTCTTGGTACTTGCCTGCGTATAAGAATTTTATTGCCGTCACGGCATCATACCATTCAGTCTCAGCTGACATCAATGGTGACACCGTCCCTGTAAGGAAATAGCGATAACAGTCTGCCATCCCATGAACATTCGCACCTTTGTCCTTCATATAGGCATCTGCAAAAAAGTCAAGCGCATCGAGGGAGGCCACCGGATGTTTATTGTCTGTAAGCCATTGATCAAAATAGATATAGGCAAGTCGTTTGAGCATATCATTTGACATCCTCTTGAATATAGGAGAGAATGACTTTTTGCCAATGACAGGGGCGAAGCAATCATTGTCGGACAGTGGATATATTAAATCCGGGTCGAAATGACCGATATACGTTTTAGTGCCATTCACGATATCGTCAATGATTCTCCGTCGATCGGATTTGGCTCTCTTCCCCATCCCCTTTTCTATTTTAGACACCAAATCTTTATGATACAGCAGAAGATCCGTCATGACCGGCACGAAGAAGCGGTTTCGTACCTGATATTCATTGCGATGCCATGACCGATAGTCATATGTAAGGTACCTATTGTCGAGCAAGTCTGAAATAACCCTGTCTCTCTCTGCCGCAGTATTACATAATCTCATTTTCAAGATATCCGACAGATTGCTGTTGCCATCAGCTATCGCATAATATGCAAGCACATCCCGCTCTATTTCAGTCAGTCCCAGATTAAGTTCCGGGAAGTCTTTTTCAAGATTATTCCTCTCCAAGTTAATATCCATTCTATTTGTTACCATATTGCTCAAACATCCATGCACATACTTGTCGTGTGATTATAGTATCTCTGCAGTCTTGTATCTCTTGTTTCTACGAATTTCCGGAGTTACATCCACCAATACTCCACAATCAAGCAAATCATTGATATATTTTTTGTAGTGTTTCGCTTGTTTTCCTACTCCAATATAGGCAAAAATCTCTGACGCAGTATGAGACTTGTTTTTGCAGAAACTCAACACCTGCTGCTGACGCACTGAAAGAGGCTCTTTAGTGTTACTTTTTACGAAATTAGTATTACTTTTCCGAATTCGCTCAATGATGCAATTATGCTTTTTGCTCGTTCTATCATAGTTTATACCGACTAATATTATTTCTCCGAAATAGTCTTTGAGAGCACAACCATAGTTCTGTTTCTTGATTTGACTGATTGCCGTTTTAGCATCCTTATCATATTTGAGTTCAAGAACTATCGCTGGAGACTCTACATTACGATGCGGCACAAGCACAATATCCGCAAATCCCCTACCGGCCGGCAATTCTCTAATTATCTGATAATTAGCACGGGCCGTATAAAAAGCCAATGACAAGACACAAGCTAATGAGTTTTCGTCATTATATTGTAGAACACTTGTATTCTGTTCATGAATCTTATCCACACACGAGGCAACAGTATCTGAATCATTATCCAAAACGCATGACAGCAGATAATCAGACTGTTTCAGTGCATCTATGACCTCTGACCATCCGGTGTCAGCAATAGCGTTCTCAAATTCCTGACGCACCTCGTAATTCGGGATATTGGCGCAACTGGTCTTGTCATTAAAAGACAAATACCCCAAATGACACAAGAGAGTAAGGACATCATCTTTGCAGTCAATCTTGTGCATATCATTGCTAAAACGAAGGGAATTAACTTTCACTGGAATATCATTCAGAGCAGAAACAATGTCATCCTTAAGCCCATCGAAATTCATTGTGATGTACATCCGCAAACTCTCGAAGGTATTTGTACTTACCCAATAGCTTGAAAAAGACCTCCGCTTCAAAGCCCGCATCACAGAAAAAGGATTATACATAGCCTTCTCTGCTCCTAATTCATAGCCATCGTACCAAAACTTCATCTGTCTGGTATCAATGCCACCTTTTTCACACAGAGCTTTTACTTCAGACTCCGTGAATCCAAAATATGGTGCCAACTGAGCCGGGCTCAACATAGTATATTCTTCAAAATTATTCAATGCAGACTGCGTATTGTACCTTTTTATCGGAAGTATGCCTGTCATATAGACACACGCAAAGACATACTCGGTTTTACTTCCTTTGAACAAACGGCGGAGGAAATCGACATATTCATCCATCAGATTCTCATATCCTTCCCGGCAAAGAGCATCCCACTCATCAATCAGACAGACAAACTTCTGCCCAGTATGCTCAACTATGTTCACCAGCAAATCCATCAGGTCATCATTCTGAGTCATTGAAACATCCTTGTAAACATTCAGCAATTCTTCGCAGATATCGCGTTTCATCTGGACAACAAGGTGCTCATCATCTCCGTACTTTGTCATGAAATCCGTCATATCAAGATAAAGCACTGGAAAATGGTTTAAGTACTTGCTGAAATCAGCCTGTCGGCATATTTTCAAGCCGTCAAACAGCTCGCGGGAGTCACATGAACGATCATAATAAGCATTGAGCATCTTTACAGCAACAGATTTGCCAAACCGACGCGCACGAGTGACACACATATACCGATTCTCAGTCAACATCACAGAATTGACCTCCTCAATCAGCATACTCTTATCTACGAAGTTCGTATTACGAACTGATACAAACCCATCGTTGCCTTTATCAATGAAGTTACCCATATCAAACCAATGCCCTATCCTTCCTTTTTAATCAGGCATATTCCAAAATTACGAATAAAATCCGACATCACAATTTTATGAGAGTTTTTCGAGGAGAGTTTTTTCGAAAGAAACATATCTTTTTAGCTATAACTATAGTTATTTTCAAATTTTGCATATTTTTGTAAAACATATAACTACCTATCGCATAGGTGAAACTTTCATTATATCATGAAACTACAGTCATCTGCTTTCGGAATTATTCTATTCCTTGTCGCAGCAGTATCCAATGCAGCGGCACAAGATTATTATGAAGACCACAAAAAGGGAGATCCATACAGATTTGAGGAGCCTGACGGATTTGTATGGTACAAGGATGTCAAAAACGGGGCTGTACAGGTTTATGACAAGGATATGAAAGTTCTGATTCCGCGTTCAAGGGGATATAAAAGCTGCACGTTCAGAGAAGATTCGCGGACATTTTCCTTACAGCGATTCAACCAAGGTCCAAATGAAAAAGTCATTCTATACGCAGGACTTGCCAAAGCGGATGGTACTGAGGTTATCCGGTGGGAGCAGCAATATAATTCGTGCTACAAAGAGAAAAATGGTAACCGATACCGAGTGAAAAAGGGAGAATTTGTGGGGGTATGTGACTCTACCGGAAGAGAAATTATTTCCCCGGATTTGGGATATACCTCGTGTCTCGCGACACATGGTTGCTACAAGGTTGGAAACGGAAAATATGTCGGTCTTCACGACTTCGAAACGGGAAAAATGATGATTCCGTTGTCCAGACACTATACAAGTTTTTCATTTAATATAGTCAGGAACTATATTCCCGTAAGTCGTGGCAATCTCAAGGGCGCCTGTCTTATGGATGGAACTGAAGTCATTGCTCCGGAATGGTACGGCTGTGTATATAACGACAAAACCGGATGCTTTATGGTAAGACGCGGTGTAGATACTCTTTGGGAAAGAACAGATATCAGACTTTGAAAACTTGGCAAATTCCTTAAACTTGACGTTCTTTGAAGCCACGCCTATGCACCTCGAGCACAAACAAGCAGAACCGTCGCAGGCACAGAAGCCCTTGTTAATACCGTCAACACGGTAGGCGTGATGGGTAAAGGGATTGCTTTGCAATTTAAAGAAGAATTCCCAAAGAATTTCACCATCTACGCCAACGCATGTAGGTCAGGTGAACTCGTACCGGGAAAACTTATGATAACCAAGGAAAAGAATCGCACAGGAGAGGAAAAAACCATAATTAACTTTCCCACCAAACTTAATTGGTGTAAATAATAACGCAAAAATCCCCCACCAAAATAATTGAAAAAGGGGCCATAGAAAGAAGCGTTTTAGCTTTGTAG
>CAKUVA010000008.1 GCA_934693135.1 uncultured Bacteroidales bacterium
CGACCAGGTGGGAGAGTAGGTAGCCGCCGTTCTTCGAGTGAGCTTTCAGACACTTCGTCTGGAAGCTCACTTTTTTTATGTATAGTTCGAATTCTTCTAATAGGTGTAAATCCTTGAACTTCTTAGTTTATTTGATGAATGTTTCGTAAATCATGATAGTAAATATTTCATAAAATTTCTATCGAATGAAATATAAGATAGTTTATAGTATTTCGGATGCCAAATTAGTGTGACGAAATAAAAAAAAGTGAGTATATTTGACTATTAAATCAATAAACTCATATTAATTCACTATGCAAAGTTTAGGAATTGCAATTAAATCTATCGTAACATCTGCTTTTGTTCTGTGTAGTACCTTTATTTCTTATGCACAGACTGGAAAGGTAAGTGAAGCACAGGGTCTTCTTACTGAAAAGAATTCACAGACGATCTATGATAAAGAATATCAGGCTGATATTGTCGTAGCAGGAGGTGGCCTTGCTGGCGTATGTGCTGCAGTCTCTGCTGCTCGTCATGGTTGTACTGTTGTCCTTGTACAGGATAGACCTGTTCTTGGTGGTAATGCTTCAAGCGAGATAAGAATGGGTATTGTCGGTGCTAAAGGTGATCAGAACGCTGAGGCTGGTCTTTTGGAAGAAATCCAACTTAGAAATTTTAGGTTCAATCCTCTCATGAGATATACTCTTTGGGATGATGCTATATACTCCACTGTTATTATGGAGAAAAACATTACCTTGCTTCTCAATACATCTGTGGAGGATGTTGTTATGGATGGAGACAAGATAGCCGCTGTAAAGGCTTGGAATACGAATGCGTACACTAAATATCTGATAAAAGGTAAGGTCTTTCTTGATTGTACTGGTGATGGCATCCTTCGTCTTTCAGGTGCTAAATATCGTATTGGACGCGAATTTGCTGATGAATTTGACGAGTCATTCGTAGGTGATAATGGTGGTGATGCCAAGACTATGGGCAACTCAATTCTCCTTCAGCTCCGCAAGACAGATGAGGATCATCCGTTCACTGCGCCTGAATGGGCATATCATTTTACCGATGATGATTTTAACTATGACAAACCGAAGTCAACCATCCCTGGAGTTAAGTTTAATTATAAGAAGCCATTCCCGAAAGACAATAACTTTTGGTGGATTGAATTCGGAGGCACTATAAATACTATCAAAGATGCTAATGACATACAGTTCGAGCTTAAGCGCATTGCTTATGGTGTATGGGAATATATGAAGAATAATCCTGATGGGCGTTGCAAGAACTATGATTTGGATTGGATAGGATCACTTCCAGGTAAAAGAGAATCAGTCCGTTATGTAGGACCTCATATCCTTACCCAGAATGATGTTATGTCTGGAGGCCATTTTGACGATGTTATAGCCTATGGTGGATGGACATTGGATAATCATAACCCTGAAGCTTTCCATAGCAAAGGTAAGATGTCTGTGGAGTTCACTACCCCAGAACGTTTTGGAATTCCTTTTGGCTGTCTTTATTCTGTCAATGTTCCTAATCTTATGTTTGCCGGAAGAGATATATCAGCAACACATATGGGACTCTCGTCTACACGTGTGATGTCTACAACTGCGCTTTTAGGGCAGGCTGCAGGAACTGGAGCAGCACTTGTAATTAAATATGGTACGACACCGGCAGAGGTACATAAGGATCATATTGGAGAGCTTCAGGATATGTTGGAAGACGATGACAGTATGCTCCCTTACAGATGGAGAAAGCCTTCAGATTTAACATTGTCATCTACTACGTCAGAAGAAAATATGGTACTTCGTAATGGAATTGATAGACAATGGGATGGCGTGGATAATGGCGTTTGGGTTGCACCTGGTGAAGAAAGCATTGTCTATGAATGGAAGAAACCTGTAACTATTTCAGGAGCTCGAATGATTTTTGACTCTGAGTTTAAGTATAGAAGTAAGAGAATGAGAAAACTTGAAGCTACGACAGAGCGTGTAGAGGTTCCGAGAATGATGGCAAAGGATTTTAGAATTGAGGCGAGGGAAAAGAGCGGTAAGTGGGTAACAGTTTATGATGGAAAAGAGAATTATCTACGTCTCCGCAAAGTCGTATTCAGTCAGCCAGTGAAGGCGAATGCTCTTAGGCTTGTTGTTGACTCTACATGGGGCGCTGAAAAAGCTCATGTGTTCGCATTTGATGCTCTTTAGGGTTATTAGGAAATTGTTTAAATAAAATAGATGGGTAGTCTGAAAATGACTATCCATCTATTTTTATCTGTTATGGAACAGGGTCATAGCCTGAACCTCCCCACGGGTGGCATCTAAGAATTCTTCGAACTGTAAGATATAACCCTTTTATAGGTCCCCATTTTTTGAACGCTTCCAAAGCATATTCCGAACATGTGGGAGTAAACCTACATGTAGGGGGTTTATATGGCGAAATACAGACTCTGTAGAACTTAATCAGCACTACGAAAGGGAAAATGCTGATATCCTTCAGCATTGATCTAAAAGTCCTTTGTGGTGTGTTATGGGGCTTGCTATCCATCAAGATTCAGATTCATTGACAGAAGAAGCCTTGGCTTGAGCTATACGATCTGCGATATTTATGAGAGCCGTTTTTACGGCGTTATCGACAGAAGTTGCATCCATTATCTCTTTGGTATTGTAGATGAAGAGGATGTCTGTCCCTCCTTTTTCGGTATCAACAGGAAGTAGCATTTTTCCTATCCTATAGGCTTCTCGTATTCGTCGCTTCATGAGGTTGCGTTTTACGGCTCTCTTGAAGAAACGTTTAGGAACTGAAACTACTATCCTATTATAGGATAATGAATTTTCAGCGCGGAAGCAATATCTTATGCAGTCTGACGTCCCATAGTGTCCGTTTGCAAAGAGTCTGGAAAGACTGCTTTCAGAGGATAGTCTTTCCTTTTTCTTTAATGTGTTGCGGACTATGTCTCCCATCTTATGGTAGTCTAATCTTTGTGAGATTCCAAATACAGTTCAAGTGCTCGTGCAACGGATGGTGCTTCAGGTGTAGGTGCCTTTATCTCAATAGGCAGTCCTGCTTCTTCCATCGCTTTAACAATGAGCTTTCCAAATGTTACGAACTTGATATTCTCCGGCTTGAAATCTGGAAAATTCTCATGAAGAGATTTGAGATCGGCAGGGTTATAGACTACTACCATATCATACGATGCGAGGTCTATGTTTTTTAAGTCCTGAGGAACAGATTTGACGAATACAGCTGTAGAATAGTCAAGCTTCTGTGCATCAAATAAACTCTTTAGTACTTCATTATTGCTTGTATCTGAAGTCGTTATAAGGAATTTCTCTCCTTTATGCTTGGTTCCTATTTGTTCAATGACAGAAGACGGAGTCCCGTTCCCATAGAAAATTTTTCTTTTTCTGAATACAATATGCTTCTGCAGGTACATTGCAACAGCTTCTGTCGTGCAGAAATATTTCATAGTCTCTGGGACCTTGACTCTAAGTTCTTCACAGAGTTGGAAAAAGGCATCTATAGTATGTCTTGCCGAGAACACTATTGCTGTGTAATCTAAGACATTGACCCTCTGTGCTCTGAATTCTCTCGATGTAAGAGGCTCTATCAGAAAGAATGGCATGAAATCGATCTGAACGCCGAATTTTTCTTTGAGGACCTCGTATGGAGCCACGTTCATAGGGGTCTCCTGAGAGATCAAAATCTTTTTAATAGACATATTCTCTTTTTACAAATAAACGATTGAAGCTACCAACAACCCTGCTGGTAGAATTTCAATTGTGCAAAGATACAAAAATGCCGGGAATTGACCATCGATAGATTCCATAATCTGCATTTTCTTGATGAGGAATATAGCCCACAGAATGCCTGTAACATAGTACGACATTTTATGTGAGAATGTCATGCATCCACTTGAGAATGAACCTATTACTATCAGCAGAAGATAGCAGACTACAAGGACTATCAGAAAATCATACCATGTATTATTGCCGAGCCTGCAGGCGTCATGTCTGAATTTACGCTCCGGAAATAGTTTGATTAGAATAGCTCTCAATATAATAAAACCGAATATGATGCCAGATTCTGTCAATGTTTTCATGCCCGGTGTCAATGTTGACATAAAATTTGGCTGAAGCATGTCTAACCGAGAGATGCATAAGCATGCTATTGGAATGAAAATGTAGGCTACAGAATCACGTTCGCGACTCAGTCTCATATTGTCTTCGAGAGCTAATAGCTTTTTCCAATTGAAAAGGCCGCCTGCAATGTGTGGAAGTACTGTGACAAGACGTCTAAGAAACAGAATCAGCATAATGATGCTGAATGCCGCAAGACTTGTGTTCAGCGTGGAGGAATACCATATATCTGGTATCGTATATGGGGCTTCCGTGACGGCGTTGCCGTCGGGGCGCAGCAGAAGCGCCCCATGCGTAAACGCATCGGAAGCCTTGCCAATCTGCAAAGTGTCTACAGACGTTATTTCAGATGATATGGTAGGCACGTTCTAATTGCCGCGTTTTGCCTTGTACCCCATAGAGCACAGAAGCGTGGTTACCTTGTCACGTAAGTCGCCCTGTATCGTAATTTCTCCATTTTTGGCAGTTCCTCCGACACCGCATTTCACCTTAAGCGTTTTCCCGAGTTCTTTGAGATCATCATCAGACCCTACGAAACCGGAGATGAGAGTTACTTGCTTACCGGCGCGACAACGTCTGTCGATAGTCACGACTAGTCGTTGTTTATCGGGAGGCAAAGTCTCTGCTTCCACGTCACTTTCACTTTCATATTTGAAGTCCGGATTTGTGGAATAAACCACTCCGAGTCGTTGTTTCCAGTCATTATCTACCATTTCAGCACTTCTTTTTTGCAAAGATAGCGAATCTCTTTGTATATTTGCTAGTTCTATAGGACTGTTGCAGGAGAGAATCTTGCCTGTCTGTAAAAAACAGATTAAAACAATGGATAAAAAGAAGTTCAGACTTTGGAATGGTATCGTGTCTGCAGTTGTATTTGTAGTTGCTGCATTCACATATCTATCCACAATCGAATCCTCAGCCTCTTTTTGGGACTGCGGTGAATTTATTGCCTCATCATACAAGCTGGAAGTGGGACATCCTCCTGGAAACCCGGTGTTTCAGCTGATTGCCAGGTTTTTCACCATGTTCGTCGGTCCAGAGCATGTGGCAGTTGCTGTCAATGCTATGAGTGCGTTGTGTTCTGCAGTGACCATCTATCTGCTTTATCTTACAATAATATTCTTTGCCAAAAGACTTGTCGGCAAGAAGAATGAGGATGATTATACGTCTGGCGAGGCAATATCGATAATTGCCAGTGGATGTGTAGGAGCATTGGCATATTGCTTTTCGGATACATTCTGGTTCTCGGCTGTGGAAGGCGAGGTATATGCTATGTCGTCACTATTTACTGCACTTGTTGTGTGGGCTATGACGAAATGGTATGAGGAGGCAGATACTCCGTATGCAAACAGATGGATTCTCTTGATATCGTTCCTTATGGGACTTTCGATTGGAGTGCATCTGCTTAATTTACTGACGATTCCTGTTCTCGTATTCCTGTTTTATTACCGACACCGTGAAAACGGGCACTATACGTTTTGGGAGTATGTCAAGATATTCCTTCTGTCGGTCTTGATTTTGGGAATGCTCTTCTTTGTAATCATTCCTTATCTGCCGAAATGGGCAGCCTATACTGATCTGCTCTTTGTCAATGTGTTTGGGCTTGGCTATAATACCGGAGCTACATTCTTTATGGTAGCGCTTCTTGCTCTTTGTTTTTGGGGTGCATTCTGGACGTACAAGCATGAAAAAGCCTTATTAAATACTGTCCTGCTGAGTTTTACAACTATCGTGATCGGGTTTTCAGTATTTGCTATTGTGATTATTCGTTCCAATGTGATGCCTCCGACCAATGAGTATCAGCCTGACAATGCGTTTACTCTTGTTCGTTATCTCTCACGCGAGCAGTATGGAACTACGCCTCTTATCTATGGTCAGTATTATGGAGCTCCTTATCACATGGAAACAAAAAAATATTGGGCTCCTCTTAATGGTAAATACGAACATGTAGATGCTCCTGCCGAGCCTGTATATGAACCTGCAGGCAAGATGCTTTTCCCAAGAATGTGGAATAGTGGGGATCAGAAGTATATAAAATTCTATGAGTCATATACAGGAGGAAAAGGAAGGGTAGTTCCAGGTGCAGATTATAGGAAACCATCATTTTGGGCAAACCTGAATTTCTTCTTTGATTTCCAGATGAACTGGATGTATTGGAGATATTTCATGTGGAATTTTGCCGGAAGACAGAACGATATCCATAGTCCGAGTCCGGGAAATATTTTCTATGGAAACTGGGAATGCGGAATAAAACCTATAGATGAACTTCGTCTGGGTGACCAAAGTGATGCGCCTGAGGTTTTGAAGAATAATAAAGGCAAGAATCACTATTATCTGTTGCCTCTTCTTCTCGGTATAATGGGGCTGTTCTTCCAGTTCGAAAGAGATAAGAGGGGATGTTGGCTTACATTCTTGTTGTTCTTTATGACAGGAATTGCTATTGTTCTCTACCTTAATCAGCCTCCATATCAAGTTCGTGAACGTGATTATGCCTATGCAGGATCATTCTATGCTTTTGCGATTTGGATTGGCTTTGGCGTGATGGCTTTATATGAGTGGATAGGAGGTAAGATGAAGGAGAAGTATCCTGCAGCTACAGCTGGTGCATTTGCATTGGCATGTCTGTTTGTGCCAGCTCTGATGGCGGAAGAGAACTGGGATGACCATAACAGACATAATAGAAAGACGGCCGTGGAGATGGCTAAGAACTATTTGAATTCAGTCGGTAACCAAGGCATTCTTATTACCCATGGTGATAATGATACGTTCCCATTGTGGTACGCACAAGAGGTGGAAGGTATTCGTACAGATGTAAGAATTTGCAATACTTCTCTTCTTGGAACGGATTGGCATATAGGCCAGATGAAATGGGCATGCAATGAATCCAAACCTCTGTCATTATCAATTGGTCCTAAGCAGTATCTGTATGGTACGAATGATATCGTCTATATCTATGATACTGACAATAAAGTGGTACCTATTTCAGATGTTATGCGTGTGTTCAGACATCCTGAAGCCAAACTTGTCCTTGAGAATGGCAATACTGTGGATTACATAATGTCCAGAAAGATGAGCATACCTGTAAATAAAGAAAATGCTATCAAGTCTGGAATCGTAAGTCCTGAATTTGCTGACATGGTGCCTGACCAGATTGTCATTGAGATTCCAAAGAAGAAAGGATATCTCACGAAACCTGAACTGTTTTTACTTGATTTGCTTTCTAATTACCAGTGGGATAGGCCAATCAATGTTCTCAGCCAGGGAGGTGATATCAATATCGGTATCAAAGATTATCTTATGTATGAGGGATATTCTAGCAAGTTTGTTCCTTTCCGTAATAAGATAAGCGCAGCAGATCCTGGAATTGTAGACGTTGATGAACTGTATAACAAGGTCATGAACGTATATACATGGAATGATATCAGAAGGAATGATTATGACATTGACTATCAGAACTATTTTACATTCCTTGGAGTCCTTCCTCAGCGCGAGATATTCGTTTCCACAGCTAATGCGTTGTTGAAGGCTGGTGACAAGGAAAGGGCTTTGAAGGTTCTTGATAAATGTCAGGAGTCAATGCCTGCTGATGTTTGGCCTCTCGAGTCCATTCCTATAGGGTTTACCACTAATGACTACATGGTTGTAAACATGGTTTCTGACTATTTCGCTGCCGGGGCTTCAGAAAAGGCCGTTAGTTTGGGTGAACAGCTTGGAAAGGATTTGCTTAAATCGGCAGACTTCTATATGCAATTCTATGATTATGATCAGACTGATTTCGAGACTGTTTGTCAGTTCCTATATTACCTCATAGATGAGTTGGAGAAAGGTGGAGACAAGGTTGTTTCCAGCTCGCTGAAGGCAAGTCTCATAACTATGCTAAAAGCAGGTGCATCGATGGCTGGCTATGATATTGATGAAGATATTGACGCGGCAGACTCTTCAGCTGATAGTTCATCGAATCAGAAATAGAATGAAACCGATAAGAAACTGAGAATGAAAAATATACGAAATTTCTGCATAATAGCTCATATTGACCATGGCAAGAGTACTCTTGCTGATAGGTTGATAGAGATGACTAAGACATTAGGTGCAAGGGAAATGGAAAATCAGGTCCTTGATGACATGGACTTGGAGAAGGAGAAGGGAATTACCATTAAGAGTCATGCCATACAGATGGAGTATAACTACAAGGGAGAGCCGTATGTGCTTAATCTTATAGATACGCCTGGGCATGTGGACTTTTCCTATGAAGTGTCCCGTTCCATTGCATCATGTGAAGGGGCCTTGCTGGTAGTGGATGCCACTCAAGGTGTTCAAGCTCAGACTATATCCAATCTTTATCAAGCTATTGAACATGGTTTGGAGATTATTCCTGTACTAAATAAGATTGATATGGATGCTGCCAGGCCAGATGTGGTTAGCGATGAAGTTTGTGAACTGCTTGGATGTCATCCTGAAGATGTCTATCATGTCTCTGCCCGTACAGGAGAAGGTGTCGCACCATTGCTTGATGCTATAGTTGAGAAGGTTCCGGCACCGGAAGGTGATCCTAATGCGCCTTTGCAGGCATTGATTTTCGATTCTGTATTTAATTCATTCAGAGGTATCATTGCGTATTATAAGATTAAGAATGGCTCTATCCATACTGGTGATAAGGTTAAATTCTTCAATACTGGACAGGAATATGTGGCTGATGAAGTAGGAGTCTTGAAAATGAAACTCTGTCCTACAGATGAGGTTTCATGCGGAAATGTAGGGTATATTATATCAGGAATCAAGACAGCCGCTGAAGTAAAGGTGGGTGATACCATCACTCATGTGGAAAATCCTTGCAAGGAGGCAATTGCTGGCTTTGAGGAAGTCAAACCGATGCTCTTTGCTGGTATGTATCCTGTTCAGGCAGATAAGTATGAAGAACTTCGTTCGACATTGGAGAAATTTCAGTTAAATGACGCATCGTTCGTTTATGAACCAGAGTCCTCCATGGCACTCGGATTCGGCTTCCGATGTGGATTCCTTGGCCTTCTTCATTTGGAGATTGTCCAAGAGAGATTATTCCGCGAATTTAACATGGATGTCATAACGACAGTGCCTAACGTTTCATACAAAGTATATACTACTAAGGGAGAAGTTATCGATGTCCACAATCCTTCAGGACTTCCGGCACCTACCATCATTGATCATATAGAGGAACCTTATATACGAGCTCAGATTATCTCGAATACGGAGTTTTATGGCCCTATCATGAAGCTTTGCATTGAAAAGAGAGGTACACTTACCGGTGAACATTATGTAACTGCGGATCGTGTGGAACTTACTTATGAGATGCCTCTTTCTGAAATAGTATTTGACTTCTATGACAAACTGAAGACAATCTCTAAGGGGTATGCTTCATTTGATTATCATATAAAGGGTTACAGGCCAGCTAAACTTGTTAAATTGGATATTCTTCTTAATGGTGATCCAGCCGATGCTCTTTCTACATTAATACATGAAGATAGAGCATACGATTTTGGAAGGAAGATTTGTCTGAAATTGAAGGATTTGATTCCTCGACAGCAGTTCGATATTGCGATTCAGGCGGCAATCGGTGCGAAAATCATTGCACGTGAGACTGTTCGTCAGGTCCGTAAGGATGTTACTGCCAAATGTTACGGAGGTGATGTTACTCGTAAGAGAAAACTATTGGAGAAGCAGAAGGAAGGAAAGAAGCGTATGCGTCAGATAGGTACGGTTCAAGTCCCTCAGAGCGCTTTTATGGCTGTACTCAAGCTTGATTCATGATGCAGAAAGTAGCGATACTCCTCACTGTTCATAACAGAAGAGAAAAAACACTTGAATGCCTGCATGATTGCTATCAGCAGATAGACTCGATGAAGGGGGATGACTCATATTCCTTTTCTGTGTATTTGGTGGATGACGGAAGTACTGATGGAACTTCTGAAGCTGTTATGGATATGTTTCCGCAGACTCATATCATAAAGGGTGACGGTAGCCTTTTTTGGAATCAAGGAATGCGCCTTGCATGGAAGACTGCTGCGGAAGAAGGACAGGATTTCTACCTTTGGCTTAATGATGATACTATCATGAAGGAGGGTGCGCTCTCATGCATCATGGAGACATCATTGTTTCTCAGACATAGAGCGATAGTGGTTGGCACGGCTGTTAATGCTCAAGGAAAATTAAGTTATGGTGGGCGCAGTCGTTCGGGGAAAATAATAGCTCCCGATCCTGTGATTCCTGTTCCGTGTTATACGTTCAATGGAAATTTAGTTCTTGTTCCATCACATGTGTATAAGGTGCTTGGTAACCTGGAGGAAAGATATCGACATGGTTTCGGTGATTACGACTATGGCGTGAGGGCTGTGAAAGCCAAGGTAGTCCGTGTCGTGGCTCCTGGGATATTGTGCGAATGTGATCGTAATATTGGAATTCCTAAATGGAGGAATGGCTCATATCCGCTTAAAATGCGTATTAAGTATCTGTGTGGGCCTAAAGGACGTCCGCCACGGGAGCAGTTCCTTTATGATTGCCGCAGTCAGGGTATCCTGTTCGCGGTGATGCATGCTATGTCAATCTTTGTTAAGGTGCTGTTTCCCAAAAAGAGACAGGTTAATGATTCTGCAAAAGTGAAATAGACAAAATCTGTAATGCGATGAAAAAAATTCTTTTTTATATAAAGTCAATGCGTCTGAGGACATTACCTCTCTCTCTGGCTGGTGTATGTCTCGGCATCATGCTTGCGGCGGCTGATTTTCGTATCAGTTGGAAAGTAGCATTGCTTGTTATGCTTACAACATGTTGTCTTCAGATTTTGTCCAATATTTCCAATGAACTTGGTGATGTTCTTAGTGGTGTGGATACAGATGAACGTCAAGGCCCTCAATATTCTATGGGTGAAGGGGGGCTTTCTATATCGGAAATGAAGAGTTTTATAAAAATAATGGCTGTGGCTTGCGCATTGAGTGGTCTTTTAATGCTTCAGGCTTCGTTTGGTACTCTTTTCTCCATCGAACCATTGTGCCTAATTGCCCTCGGGGCAGCGGCCATAGGCGGAGCCATTAAATATACATTAGGGCGTAACCCATATGGATATAGGGGACTGGGAGATATATCAGTGTTTATCTTTTTCGGTATAGTATCGGTTCTTGGATCATATTTCGTAGTCGCTCATACTATTCCTAGTCGGTTTTTGATTCTGCCAGCATGTGCAATTGGTTTTTTTAGTGTCGGAGTCTTGAATGTGAATAATATACGAGATATGAAAACAGATGCGGGACTTCGTGTTACAACTCCTTTGAGGATTGGTTTGAAAAATGCGAGGATTTACCATACTATACTTATAGTTGGTGGCTGGGTGTTTCTCCTCGTTTTCAATCTTATGCGTTTCCCTGACCCATGGCACTATCTTTTTTTGGTTACTCTGCCTCTTTTTTTCATACATCTAAGAGGAGTATGGACTAAGACAGAGAGGGCTTTGGATCCGATGCTTCCACTTCTTGTGATGTCCACATTTGCGTTATCTTTGCTTATGGGCTTAGGCTACCTTATTTTCCTTTTCTGATATGGCTGACAATTATCTTGAAAAACGCTATGAAGAGGTCTTTGGGGCTGGTGCGAAAAAGACTACTGCCAGACATCCTTATCCTTCATTGAATACATTGTTGGTCAAAAATAGAAGTTATAGACGTTATCGTCAGGACTATGTCGCTGATAAAGGTGTGCTTGAGACCATTGTGTCTGTCAATGCAAAGGTGGCTTCAGCGATGAATCGCCAGGCCCTTCGATTTCATATAGTGAATGATCTGGAATCTGTTGATTTGCTCAAGAAGGTATTGTTTCGTGAAGAGATAAGACCAGAAGCAGCTACTGCATACATTATTGTTTATAGTTTCATACCTGAAGATAGGTACATTGACATTGACCTTGGAATATCACTTCAGAGTATGGCATTGAAAGCGACTGAACTTGGCCTTGGTTGTCTTATAAAGGGTAACATTGACAGAGATAAGCTGCGTGTCTTATTCTCGGAATTTTCTAATATGGAACCATTAGCTGTTTTGTGCATTGGTAAGAGTTCAGAGAGTGTCTTTCTGAAGCCTGTTGACAATAATTCTGAGCTTTCACCATATTCTAAGGAAGGCGTTCATTATGTGCCTAAATTGCAACCGAACGACCTTATCATCTAAATGCCAATCTTCTGCCTTGTATTCAGGTTCTGTATAATATGCAACTCAGTTGCAGTGGAGTTTTGCTATATTTGCAAAGTTGTTACAAGGAATATGCGGACAATTATATCTAAAATGATGATGTTTATGGCGGCATTTATAATGCTGCTAATGTCTGCTATTCCGCATCATCATCATTGTACTGAGGCTGAAACTATCAGGCACATTGATTATATCTGCTTTGCAGCCGATGAGACATGCGAAGATGGGGATGATGACCATGATATGGAAGATCACCAGCATCATGAAATTTGTCTTCATTCAATAGTCACGCTTCTTGAGCGAGTTATGCGGTTGCCTTTCATTCAATCAGTTTGTGCAGCTATCATTCCGTGTGTACTCATGTCTGAGGCACAGGCGACCAATTGTAAGATATATTCTGAAATCCCTGTTCGAGAAAAACTTCCAGCGGCGTGGTTTGGCTTGTCTACGGGCTTCCGCGCTCCTCCTGTATCTGCATGATTGTGACTGCACGACGGGATGTCATGCGGTTCGAACTATATTAAACAATCACTGATTATCAATGAAATATGAATTCCAAATGTCGCTATCTATGATATTTGGAATATGTAATTGGTTGATATTAAATATTCGGATACATACTCAATATAGAAATCATGAAATTTTTACCATATCATATAATGGTTGCTATGCTTCTCTTATTGGCAGGGTGCGGCAACCACAAGAATATTTCTGAAGTCCACGACCATGATGAGGGAACCGAGGCGCACGACCACGCTGGCCATGATGAAGAACATGCACATGAAGAGCATAAGCATGCTCATGGTGTTATTGAATTCACAGAAGCACAGGCAGAATCCGCAGGCTTGGAAACGGAGACTGTCGCTATGGGGAAATTCAGCTCTGTTATACGCACAAGTGGGGAGATTCTTCCAGCACAAGGCGATGAAAGTACCATTATTGCCACTACTTCGGGAGTCGTGACGCTTGGAAGTGCGGATAAACTGCTATTGGGAACAAAAGTCGTGAAAGGAGCTTCCGTGGCTACGATTTCATCATCTCAAATGGCTGAGGGAGATCCTGTAGCCAAGGCCTATGCTGAATATGAGGCTGCAAAAAAAGCTTTTGAAAGAGCAGAAGGTCTTCTTAAAATCAATGCGATTTCGCAAAAAGCTTATGACCAAGCCATGAAAGATTATGAAACATCCAAGTCTGGGTACGAGGCTTATAATGGAAAGATAGACTCTCGTGGGCTTTCTGTAGTATCTCCATTGACAGGATATATAACTCAGGTTCTTGTGAATGATGGAGATTATGTGACCGCAGGGCAGCCTATTGCTTCGGTTAGCCAGAATCAGAGACTTCAACTGCGTGCTGATGTTCCTGAAACTCAATGGACAATAGTCTCTAAAATAAGTGGAGCTAATTTTAAACCATCTTATTCCTCTGAAACATATAGCATAAAAGCTCTTGGCGGACACGTTGTCTCTGTTGGTAGGGTCGCAGCGCAAGGTTCATTTTATATTCCTGTCATATTCGAGTTTAACAATACTGGAAACTTTATTCCCGGAGCTTTCTGTGAAATATATCTTATTGCAGAACAGAAGGATAATGTGATATCAATTCCAGAGACAGCATTAACTGAAGAGCAGGGAGCCTATTTTGTATATGTCAATATTCATGATGACGAATACCGCAAACAGGAGGTCAAAATAGGGGAGACTGACGGAATCCGTCGGGAAATTCTTAAAGGGTTGAATGTCGGTGATGTGGTTGTTACACGCGGTGCAGTTCAAGTCAAGCTTGCTTCTGTCAAGGGAACGATTCCGGGACATACACATAATCATTAATAGACAATGCTATGCTTGATAAGATAATAAGGTTTTCATTGAGGAATCGGTTGTTTATATTGATGGCGGCCGTACTCCTAATATTCGGAGGCCTCTACACCACTAAACATATGGATGTAGATGTGTTTCCAGATCTTAATGCCCCTACTGTCGTGGTGATGACCGAGGCGACAGGAATGGCCTCAGAGGAAGTCGAAAGACTGGTGACATTTCCCGTGGAAACAGCTGTGAATGGAGCTACGGATGTAAGGAGGGTACGCTCATCGTCCACTACCGGATTTTCTGTCGTATGGGTGGAATTTGATTGGGGAACAGATATTTATAGGGATCGTCAGATTGTTTCGGAGAAACTTGCAGAGGTCGGTGAATCATTGCCTCCGACTTGCGGAAAACCGACATTAGGCCCACAATCGTCTATTCTCGGTGAGGTGCTGATAATCGGCCTCACATCAGATGAGACTTCTATGCAAGATTTACGTACAATAGCGGACTGGACCATTAGACCGCGTTTACTTTCATTGGGCGGAGTTGCGCAAGTGGCTGTGCTTGGAGGTGATATAAAAGAGTATCAAATCTTGCTATCTCCTGAAAAAATGCGCCATTATGGCATTTCTCTACAAGAGGTGATGGCGGCCACTCAGGACATGAATCGTAACTCTGCAGGAGGAGTTCTTTATGAGTATGGAAATGAATATATCATTAGAGGAGTTCTTTCTACTAATAATGCAGAGGCTCTCGGTCGTACTGTCGTAAAGATGGATGGGGACGCACATATAATGCTTGACAATATCGCTGAAATCAAGGCTGGAGCGAAGTCTCCGAAGCTCGGAACAGCTTCACATAGGGGGAAACCTGCTGTTTTGATGACGGTTACTAAGCAACCTAATGCCAGCACGATAGACCTTACTGCTAAACTGGACAAAGCGGTTGAGGAACTCAAGATGCAGCTGCCTGCAGATGTTCATGTAGCTACAGACATCTTTCGCCAGCAGAAATTCATTGACAGCTCCATTGACAATATAAAGAAGTCTCTCTACGAGGGCGCATTGTTTGTCATTATTGTGTTGTTCTTCTTCTTGATGAATGTCCGCACGACTGTGATTTCGCTCGTGACGATACCTCTATCTCTTCTCGTGTCTATATTGACATTGAAATTTATGGGATTAACTATCAATACGATGAGTATAGGTGGTATGGCTATAGCTATCGGCTCCTTGGTTGATGATGCGATAGTTGATGTGGAAAACGTGTTCAAGCATTTGCGTCAGAACCGCAAACTGTCAGAGATGGAACGTAAGCCTATCCTTGAGGTCGTGTTTAATGCCTCTCGCGAGGTACGTCTCCCGATACTCAACTCCACATTTATCATTGTAGTCAGCTTTATCCCTCTCTTCTTCCTTACCGGAATGGAAGGTCGTATGCTGAAACCACTTGGAATTGCCTTCATCACAGCACTTTTTGCCTCTACATTGGTTGCATTGACATTAACTCCAGTCCTTTGCAGTTTCCTTCTTGGAAGTGCAAATAGTGACAAGACAGGCAAGGATCCTATTTTGGTTAGATGGCTTCAGAAAGTCTATAATATCGCATTGGAGTGGGTTTTGGCACATAAGAAAATTACACTCGGCAGTGTCCTGACTTTGTTTGCTGTGGCTCTCGGCACCTTCTTCAGTCTCGGAAGTAGCTTCCTACCAGCATTTAACGAAGGTTCGTTCACTATCAATGTCAGTACTCTTCCTGGTGCATCCTTGGCAGAGTCTGACGATATCGGACGGCGTGCTGAGGAACTGCTTCTGACCGTGCCTGAGATAAAGACTGTCGCACGTAAAACAGGTCGAGCCGAACTTGATGAGCATGCTCTTGGTGTCAATGTTTCTGAAATTGAAGCTCCATTCGAACTTGAGAGACGTTCCAAGAAGGAAGTTGTAGCCGAAATTAGGACCAAACTGAATACCCTTCCTGGTGTCAATGTGGAAATTGGTCAGCCGATATCGCATCGTATTGATGCTATGCTTTCTGGGACAAGAGCAAACATTGCTATAAAACTTTTCGGTACGGATCTTAATAAGATGTTCACTATTGGAAATCAGATAAAGGCAGAAATTGCTAGCATTCCGGGAGTCGTGGACCTTAATGTGGAACAACAGATAGAACGCCCTCAGCTTCAGATTGTTCCGAAGCGTGAAATGCTTGCTAAATATGGTATAACTCCATCAGAGTTTACGCAGATGGTGGAGGTATATCTTGCAGGGTCTGAGGTTTCTCAAGTGTACGAAGGTAATCAGGTATTTGATCTTACGGTCAAGGCTGCGGATGATAGTAGGAACAATATTGAGGAAATCAGGAATATCCCAGTAGACGCTGCTGGTGGTAAGATTCCGTTCGGTCAGATTGCGGAGATTCGTTCTGCTGCTGGTCCTAATACGATAAATCGTGAAAATGTAGCACGTAAGATTGTGATATCAGCCAATGTCTCTGATGGCGATTTGCAAGGCGCTGTGAATCAGATTAGGAAAAAAATTCAGGATAATGTCGAACTTCCTGAAGGTTACCATGTAGAGTATGGCGGACAGTTCGAGAGCGCACAGTCGGCATCCAGGACATTGCTTATAACATCGCTCATGGCTATTATCGTGATATTCTTGCTGCTCTACGGACAGTTTAAGGATATCCGTCAGGCTTCAGCGGTTCTACTGAATCTACCTCTCGCACTTATCGGAGGTGTATTTGCAATTTTCTTTGCGGATAAGATTATAAGCATTCCAGCCATCATAGGGTTTATATCGCTTTTCGGCATAGCCACTCGTAACGGCATGCTGCTTATTGACAGGTACAATGAACTCCGAGGCGAAGGACTGCCCCTTCATGACGCTGTGATGCGTGGATCCCTTGACAGGCTGAATCCTATACTCATGACAGCATTGACCTCGGCTTTGGCGCTGATTCCTCTTGCTCTCGGCGGTGATCTTCCCGGCAATGAGATTCAGAGTCCTATGGCTAAGGTACTGTTGGGTGGTCTTTTGACCTCAACTATGCTGAATGGATTCATTATACCTGTGGTGTATATACTTATTAGTAATCGCAAGATAAACAACTAAAAGAAAGTAATATGAGTAAAAAATATATCTTCTTTACAGGCGTTGCCCTGCTGATGTCCCTATCTGTAGCTAAAGCGCAGGAAGCTGAAATTCTATCTCAGGTCGAGAAGAATAATACTGAACTGCAGGCATTGCGGAAACGTATTGACTCAGAAAAATATGGCTACAAGGCAGAGCGTGCATTGGAGGCTCCGGAGGTCGGCTTTGACTATCTATGGGGTAGCCCTGCTGATATAGGAAATCGTAAAGATATTTCTGTAACTCAGAGCTTTGATATTGCTGCTCTTTCAGGTATACGTAGGAAAGTTAGTGAATCCAAGTCCGGATTATCGGATTTGAGTTATTCATTGAACCGACAGAGGATTCTTCTTGAGGCACGGCAGATATGTATCCGCCTTATTTGGTGCAATGCAATGGACGCAGAATTGTCTTCTCGGCTAGCTCTTTCCGCCGAAATAGAGAAAGTTTGCAAAGAAATGTTTGCACGAGGAGAAATAGATGTAATTGAAACTAACAAGGCACATATCGCTTATCTCTCTCAGAAGAATGCATATTCTCGGAATATGACAGAAAAACAGGAACTTCTGTCTGAACTTCAGCGTCTTAATGGTGGTGAATATATCGAGTTTACAGAGTCTTCGTATGATACCCCTGTCATGTTGCCGGCTGATTTTAATGTTTGGTATGCAGAGGCTTCGCAGAAGAGTCCAGAACTGAAGTATGCTAATCGCAATGTTGAGGTCAATGCTGCTGAGGCTAAGACTATTAAAATGGCTAACTGGCCGACACTTAAGGCTGGTTATATGGCGGAACTTGTAAAAGGAAGTAATTTTCGTGGACTGACAGTCGGACTTGCTATTCCATTGTGGTCTGTACGTAGTCGCACTCGTCAAGCCAATTGCTTATTGGAAACGGCAAAATTAGATGAGAAGGATGTCAAGGCTCAGACGTATACGAGGCTGAAAGGCTTATATGAAAAAGCTGTCGGACTGAAATCTATGTCAGATGAGTTGTCCTCATCACTTGTAACAGCTCAAGAAGCTATGGCCTTGACTCGTAAAAAATTTGAAGATGGAGAGATCTCATTGTTGGACAATATAATGGAGCTTGGTCTCTATTATGCTATTGTGGATGAATCCCTTGCAGTATCCAGAGATTACCTCCTTGCTTATTCTGAACTGAATTCTTGGAGTCTATAATTGATTAATCTATAGAAAAAGAGCAAAATTATCAGCTTAATACTTGGAAAAACGGCATAGTTGCCTTATTTTTACAATAGAAAAGCGG
The DNA here is from genome assembly GCA_934693135.1 of uncultured Bacteroidales bacterium. Classification (GTDB taxonomy): domain Bacteria; phylum Bacteroidota; class Bacteroidia; order Bacteroidales; family UBA932; genus Cryptobacteroides. Next base: position 18,546 of record CAKUVA010000008.1, read on the forward strand.
CAATCGCAGGGTTGATATGCTGAAAACATAATAAGAATGGTTTTATGCTTCGAAGAAAAATAGATGACTATATCCGCAATTACTACGGAACATCTCGTAATGCTCTGCTTATTACAGGTGCGCGACAAATCGGCAAGACATATTCGATTCGTCAGTTCGGTAAGACGTTCAAGAGTTTTATAGAAATTAATTTTGTCGAGACTCCTGAAGCGGTAGATCTATTCAAGGGAGCGAGGAATAGTAGTGATATCTTGCTCCGTCTTTCGACAATAACCTCCGTACCGCTTGTCAAGGGTGAAACTCTCGTCTTTTTTGATGAGGTGCAACAATGCCCTGACATAGTCACGGCAATCAAGTTTCTAGTGGATGATGGTTCGTATCGCTACATCTTGAGCGGTTCGCTGTTAGGTGTAGAGTTGAAAGATTTACGTTCGGAACCTGTTGGATACATGGGAGTCAAGGATATGTATCCACTCGATTTTGAGGAGTTTATTTCGTGTGTTGGGATTAATGATACAGTAATCAAGTCACTGTGCGAAGCATGGCGTAATCGAGTTGCTGTGGATGAATTCATACATAGAAAGATGATGGAGTTGTTCCGACTCTATTTAATTGTCGGCGGAATGCCTGCAGCTGTGAACAAATACATTGAGAGCAATAATCTTCAAGAGGTGATGGCAGTACAGCAGGATATCATTCGTTTGTATAAACGCGATATTGCCAAATACGATCCCGACAACAAACTCTATATTGAGGAGATTTTCAATCTTATTCCACCAGAACTGAATGCTAAGAATAAACGTTTCATCCTGAAGCGATTGAACGAGTATGCAAAATTCGATAGGGTTAAAAATAGTTTTCTATGGTTAACGAATGCTGGCGTGGCGTTGCCTGTATATAACGTGGAAGAACCGAAAATACCGCTTCTTCTTGCCAGTTCGCGCAACCTTTTCAAACTCTTTCAGAACGATGTTGGACTGCTAGCTAGCCAGTATGCTGAGGGAATCCAAATGCGAATCATCAAGGGAGACAAAGACATCAACTTTGGTTCAATTTACGAGAATGCAGTAGCGCAGGAGTTGGTGGCTCATGGTATCGTTCCCTACTATTACAATAACAAGAAACGGGGAGAGTTGGATTTTGTTATCGAACTGGGTGGCAAAGTGTTGCCTATCGAAGTGAAGTCTGGTAAAGACTACGAGATGCATCATGCACTGTCCAATATCATGAATTGTGATGAGTACAATCTGTCTGAAGCCATTGTGTTCAACAATGACAATCTGCATGTTGTCGGCAAAATTGTCTATGCCCCTATCTACATGGCGATGTTTCTCGAAAGAAATAATACAGCTCCGATGTTTTACAAGGTGGATATTTCTGGGTTATAGCGAATTGCTTCGAAATTTCCGCCGATATCGTATATCTCTGTTATTCCGAATTCAGAATCAGAAGTCTTAAATTTATCAGGTATACCAAATCTGGAAACGATATCTTTATATGTTACTTTGCTTCCGACTTCAATGCCATAGATATCCATTCCGATTGTAACATATTGTATTCCTTCCTGCCCAAAGATATTCAGTGAAAATAAGACAGATAAACAGATAAATAAAATTTTTCTCATAGCTATTTTGATAAATTGTTCATTAAAAACGTTCTAAACTAAGTCTTTAAGTATCACATTTTATATCAACCCTTCAGTCAAGACCTTAGTCATGGTTGCTATACAGGATAAGTATATATCATTGAAACTATTTTTCCCCCTTCTACAAAAATCACTAATTTATCATCTGAAATATCTTCAAATATTGAGTATTGAGATAACCCGTCAGGATAAGTCTTAACTAGTTTCGGCTTTAAAAAATTAAGTTTATTAAATTCATCTCCTACGCGAATTCCTCCTTTAATATATGTGGTCAAAACACGTAAAGAGTTATCCTTTACCCTAAAATTATATAAGACTCCATTTTCTTCACAATGAAAATGATTTCCGCCGATATCGTATATCTCTGTCATTCCGAATTCAGACTCATATTTTTCGTACTTGTCAGGCTTGCCGAATTTTGCCACGAATTCAGCATAGGTTATCTTTGATATTCCAGGCTCTAGTCCCTCTACATCTACATGTACTGGAACAGTAATCTCTTGCGCAGATAAAAATGTTGGCAGAAAGCACAACATAGCGATTAATAACAAACGTCTCATGATTATATCCCAATGATTTATTTAAGTTAGTCAATGAATTCTAAACTAAATCTTTCAGCATCACATTTTATACCTTTTAACCCTTCAGTCAGAACTTTTGTCATGGTTTCATTCCAGTCAACTTTCCCATTCAATATTTCTTCTGGGTTAGCTAACACCCAATTCTTATAATATGTAAGATGAAGATGCTTATTTTCTACATTATAGGCATTCCCCGTTCTTCCAGTATAAGCGACAAGTTCGCCTGCATATACCACGTCTCCCGGAGCAAACGGCTTTCCCGTCCTTGGATTAATGGCGACAGGTGTTTCTGCTTAAAGCTGCCATCCAGATTGCTATTTATGACGATGCCTTCAAATGTGCTTTTGTCTAAATAACTGAAACTATCCTCGCCATATTCCTCAATATTTCTTGCTGTGGGGACAAATGTTGTCACCATAGATTTTTCTTCGGAAGTCTCATTGTCTTTCACAAAAACAAGGTACTTCTTGATCAGTGTGATATCATCATAATTATAATCTTGCTTTAATGAATCAGAAAGAACTACCGAGGATGTGTTGGTTTCATCTTTAAATGGAATTTGCACTATGTGGAAAGACTTGAAATCTTCCTCTTTCACTTTAGTTCTGTCGATGAGTGATTCTAATGAAACTAATTCTTGGTTAGAGGACTTTGTTATAGAATTATCTGTTAGGTTTGGAATTATAGAATACAATAGGGTTCTCTCTTTAGGCACTAAAATATCTTCATAAGTTTGCTTTCCCATCTGTGATGAGAATACTTTTTCAGAGGGCTCTATCGTACATGATGAATAGAGTACTAAAGATAATGTAAGTAATAAAATGTGGTTCAATCTCATCGGCTATCCTATGTGTGTTTGCAAAGATATGATTATAATTTTATTTTACAACGTTTAATATAATAAAATTTGGCAGCGATATACAAGATAGTAATAACGTATATGTAAGGTATTGATTATAAGTAATTTGTAAAAATATAGCATGACTGATGTGGTATTTTTTTTCGCAAAGTCCGTACGAATAAAACGTTATTTTCGTACAGATTTTTTTCGCAGAGCTAATTGTACGGATTAAATCGTTTTCGTCGAACGAAAATTGCTCCGCCTGCTTTGTGTCGGTAAGCCGAAAAAAGCAAAATCAACCGAGATTTTCCGTTGTGCGCATTGAGAGCAATAATCTTCAAGAGGTGATGACCGTGCAGTAGGATATCCACCGTTTGTATTAACGCGATATTGCCAAATGTCCTGTTTATGATAGGGAACGATATACCTGTTGGCAGCAGAAGTCCGATAGGTATCTACGATTGCCGGACTTTAAGAAGCTGCTTTGATTATGCTGAGCTTCGCTAAACCATGCTTCGGTGCATAAAATGGCGCGTTTTACACCCACAATCTATAAAACACGGGAATGGTATATTTGACGGCGACTGCATAGATAGCCCATTTCGCAACGGCGGATTGCCGGCATTTAATCGTTGCTAGAAAAAATCGCAGGCCACGATGATAAGCTCTGTAAATACCTACAGGGCATTTCATCGTGGCCTGTGTATGTGATTTCTCTTGTCTGCGCCACATTGCCGAGCAACATCATCTTAATATTCAGCAATATACATTTCATAGGCGTGGCTTACAACTTTGAAAAAGACAGTGATATGCAAGGCGGCAATAGGACAGATTAGGCAGCCTTCAAAGAATAACCTGCATCACTTTTCGCCGTAACAGAGCCATTGCTGCGCGGGCCAATCGCCCTACCAAAATAATGCCTACCTTGATTATCAGCCACTTATGAATCTCAAAGTGCGGTCACTGAGACATTTTAGACTGGTAGCTTATTGATAATCAAATATGCCTTCTGAGTCGACTGGTGTGACTGTGCGGGCCCCAAGTGCAGATGCCACGCCACTGCCCACACACGGAAAAAGTCCCTGAGTAGACTTTTATTGCCAGCAGGTATATCATTTCCTTATGATATTATTCTGACATGTTATGAGATTTTCTGTTTAAGAGTCATGATATGTCGGTTTGTCGTTTTTAGTCGTAACTTTGTTCGTGGAAAAACAGAAAAATATGAATACACGAATAGTTGTGGTTTTAACAGCAGTCTTGGCAGGAATAACTTCAGCATTGGCTCAAGACATTGACACGATAGGAATATATAGGGATAGGCAGGATAGTCTAAAGGCGACCGTATTCACCGACAGACAGAACGGAAACTATCTGTCCAAAGGGAAAGAACTTCGCACGGAGGTGATTTCCTCCGCAGGGCTAAAAAAAATGGCATGCTGCAATTTGGCCGAGAGTTTCGAGAATTCTGCAAGTGTGACAGTCGGATATTCTGATGCCGTGACAGGTGCCAGGCAGATACGTCTGCTCGGATTGAGCGGCGTATATACACAGATGTTAGATGAGAACAGACCTGTGATGCGCGGGCTTGCCGCTCCATTTGGACTATCGTATGTTCCAGGTCAATGGCTTGAAAGTATTCAGGTATCCAAAGGTCTTTCTTCTGTAGTGAATGGCGTGGAGTCCATTACCGGGCAGATAAATACCGAGTATCGTAAGCCTACTGACGAGAAGCCGTTGTTTCTCAATGCTTCGATAATGAACGACACCAAGGCCGACTTCAATGTCGCTTCTTCGCTTCAGATGGGTGATAAATGGAGCACTATCATGCTTGGCCATGTTTCTGGAAATTTCGAGACATTCGACCATAATCACGATGGCTTTAGAGATGATCCGGCAATGCTTCAGGTCAATGTTGCCAATAGGTGGCTATATTATAGTGAAAGCGGTGTCCAAGTGAGATTTGGATTCCGTGCACTTCAGGACAAGAGGCAAGGCGGACAAGATGGATATGATCATGATACTTATGCATTATCCTCAGCCAATCCTTGGGGATCAGATATCACGAATCGGCAGTTGAACGGATATGTGAAAGTAGGTGTGCCTATAAGTTCGGACAATGCGAAAAATATCGCATTCGTTGCAGATTATACCCTTTCAGATATGGACTCATGGTTTGGTGCTACGAAATATCTAGCGAATCAGAATTCTGGTTTTGTCAATGTCCTTTTTCAAGATGAAATAAATGAATTTCATAAGTTTACGCTTGCTCTTGGTGGTACTGCTGATAGATATTCTGAGGATTTCATGCGTAAGGTATATGCCCAAAGTCTTGAGCCGGGAAAAGTCGTGAAGGCATTCTATACAGGTGGACTTGCAGGAGAGTATACTTTTCATTCAGGAGACAAGTTCTCATCTATACTTGGCATTAGAGGTGATTGGTTTAGTGGGGAAGGGCTTAGGTTTTCTCCTCGTCTTACATTGAAATATAACCCTATAGAACAAATCGTCATTCGAGCAAATGGAGGCCGAGGCTTGAGAAGGGCTCTTCCGCTCATTGACAATATAGGTGTGTTTTCCACTGGTAAATCATTTATAGGCGCTTATAATAATCATCTTCTTGAGGATGCATGGACGTTTGGAGGTAATGCTACATTCTATCTACCTTTCGGCTTGAATGATGACACATATATTAGTTTGGATTATTTCGGAACGAGATTCCGTGAGCAGATGATTGTGGATTACGATCATGCCGTAAATACGATATCATTCTATGCTCTTGATGGTAAACGTTCATATACAAATAGTTACCAAATAGATTTTAATACAGTCCCTTTCCGAGGGTTTACTGTGACAGCTACATTCCGCTATACAGATGCAAAGACTGAATTTGAAAGTCGTGGACTCACTGAACGTCCTATGTCCAGCCGTTATAAGGGGGTTCTGAACCTGCAGTATGCTACAAATCTGAATAAGTGGATATTTGATTTTACTGCATCCGTGAATGGGAAAGCCCGTGTTTATGATTTTATGAAAACATTGCGTGGGACGGATGGCGAACTTCTTTATGCTGATGGATTTACGAAAACCTATCCGCTTCTTTATCTGCAGGTTACCAAAAGATTCAAGGGCATTGACCTTTATCTCGGTGCTGAGAACTTGACCAATTTTAGGCAGAAGAACGTGATAGTAGGTACTTCTGCAGGAGGTCATTCAGGACATATAGTGGATACTTCTGCGGCGGATTTCGATGCGAGTGCGGTGTGGGGTCCGATTATGGGGACGAAAATATATCTCGGTGCACGGTTTACTTTGTGGAAATAATTAGTATATTTCGATGTTATTTATGGCGTTTATGAATAAGTTTATCATTATGTCGGTCATTGCAGTTCTTGTTGGAACTGTTGCCGGAAATACGACTCCTATGCAGGCGTCGTCCAAGATTTCAGCTGAACCAAAGAAAGCTCTCAAGACTGTTACTTTCAATGTAGAACTTCATTGTCAGAATTGTGTTAAGAAGGTGAAAGAAAACATCTCTTTTGAGAAAGGAGTGAAGGCTTTGGATGTCAATCTTGAGAAAAAGACGGTTACTGTGACCTTCGATCCGTCCAAGACTGATACGGCCATATTGAAGAAAGCCATTGAGAAACTCGGGTATAAGACAGAACTTGTGAAGTGATAGAGTGTTGTTATCTTCTTAATTTCTTGCGAGGTACATATTGCGGATTTGAAAAAAATATGTAAATTTCGCTCGGTCATCAATTTATTCAGGTGACGGGGCCTTGCCCAATGTCCCAGATTTGTATCACAATATGTGATACAAATCTCATTCATTACCATAATCACTAATAACTAATTCTGATAAAACAATGAAAAAATTTTTGTTCCTTTTATCATTTCTTTATCTGATAATGTCATGTGGGAAGACATTATCGAGCCAAGAGGGGCCTCCGACAAAAGAATCTTTACCACCATATCTTTTTTTTCTTTCACATGAATTGGGGGTGGTGTGGTGAGTCTAATGGCTATTTTCTTGATTCTGACATAGATTTAGCTAAATATGGTAAAGATAGTAACTATTCTGTAGACCGAACTGATATAATAATATCTGGACATAATTGAAATTCACATGAAAAAGATTATAATTTTTTTAGGCCTTATTTTATGCACAATATCGTCATGTTCAAAAATTAAAGGATATAAATGGACTGAAGCGAAGTTTGACATATCGGAGATATTCTTTGACTCTGAAGGAGGACAAAAGGTGGTCTGTACTGAACGAGGGCTTTATTCTTGGATGCTACAGGACATAACAGACGCAGACTCTCCAATAGCTATTTATCCTGAACGAGATGAAAAAACTGATATGGAGCAGCTTTCGTCAGATAATATCGTAGTCAGACATAAGGATCGGCGATATGTGCGACACGAAACTGAAGAATATGATATTACTGTATTGCCTTCTACGGAAGTTCATAAATGGGTATTATCCGTAAGCGGTGCGTATATCCACGGAAAAGTCATCATTTATCAGAATTGCGGCAAGTGATAGCTTGTTTTATTTGATGAACGGACGATGTGAAATTGAAAATCGGGTGTCATGTCTTTATGAACATGACACCCGAAAAAGTTATGTTTCTATAGTTTAGAATAACGGCTCGGCATCCATGTCTGCAGGCTGAGGAAGCCCCATCAACTTGAGGATGGTAGGAGCAACATTGCAGAGTGCACCATCTTTTACGCTCTTCACTTCGTCACCTGCATTGACTACGATGAACTGAACAGGGTTTAGTGAGTGTGCTGTGTTTGGGGTACCATCTTCATTTACAGCATGGTCGGCATTGCCGTGGTCAGCTGTTATTAAGACTACATAATTATGCTTTATAGCCTCAGTAACAACTTTCTCGACAAGCCCGTCAACACATCTTACAGCCTTGACGATGGCGTCATATACGCCAGTGTGTCCAATCATGTCACCGTTTGCGTAGTTGAGGATGATGAGGTCCTCTTTGTCAGTGTCGATGGCTTCGATAAGCTTCTCTGTTACAATTGGTGCGCTCATTTCTGGCTGAAGGTCGTATGTAGGAACCTTAGGTGAAGGTACTAAGATTCTATCCTCGTTCTCGAAAGGAGTCTCGCGTCCGCCGTTGAAGAAAAATGTTACATGTGCATATTTCTCGGTTTCTGCGATTCGAAGCTGGTGAAGTCCTGCCTTGGATACGATTTCTCCGAGGGTGTCCTTGACAATCTCCTTATCGAAGAGGATGTGCAGGCCCTTGAATGCTGCATCGTATGGCGTCATACAGCAGTAGTAGAGATTAGGTATGATGTGCATTCCTTCCTCTGGCATATCTTGCTGTGTGAGAACGGATGTGATTTCGCGTGCACGGTCGTTACGGAAATTCATGAAAATCACTGCATCGCCCTCCTCTATCTTAGCGAGAGGTGAGCCAGCTGCATCAGTGATTACGATAGGTTTGATGAATTCGTCAGTGACATCAGCGTCATAGGATGCCTGTACACCTGCGGTGGCAGATGTGAAAGCTGCTCCCTTGCCGCTTATGAGTAGGTCGTATGCCTCTTTTACTCGGTTCCATCTCTTGTCCCTGTCCATCGCATAGAAACGTCCGCATACGGATGCGATCTTTCCTGTACTCTCGGCCATGTGTTTTTCGAGGTCGGCGATAAAACCTTTCCCACTATGAGGATCAGTATCACGGCCATCCATGAAACAATGTACGAATACTTTATCCAAGCCATATTCCTTTGCGACATTTAGGAACTCATAGTAATGGTCGAGTGAACTATGTACACCGCCAGTTGAGCAGAGTCCCATGAGATGGAGTTTCTTGCCGCTTTTCTTTACATAATCATATACGCCTTTAACTTCAGCTCTATCCAGAAGTTTGTGCTCGCGACAGGTCTTATTGATTTTCATGAGGTCTTGGTAGACAACACGCCCAGCACCAAGATTCATGTGTCCGACTTCTGAGTTTCCCATCTGTCCATCCGGAAGGCCGACAGCTTCTCCACAAGTGAGTAGATGGCTCATAGGGTATTTTGCTCTAAGTGAGTCAATAAATGGTGTTCCTGCAGTATAGATGGCATTAGAGTGGTCATGTTTACCTTCTCCCCAGCCATCGAGAATCATAAGAAGAACTTTTCTGTTCATATTTTTGAATACTTTTATTACTTATAATCTTGAATACAATTTACAAAGTTAATGAAAGTCATTCTGATTACCTACAGTATTTGCCACATTGTCGGAAGAGGTTTGGCTTCGTTGGCAGGATCACCGGCTATTCTTGAAACACATTTGACATTCGGTTTGTCGAACCATTTGTCATTTACCTGATATTCAGAGCAACAACGTTGTCTTACGACAAATTCAGATGTTGGATTCTCAAGTGTAACAGTAAATTCTATAACTTTTTGCTCGGTGGTGAAAGCCATATTGTAAGTTATAGTTTCGGAGCTTAAGTTGAGTGTTTCAGTCTTTTTCTCAAATGTAGGTACAGGTTTAAACTCTTCTCCGTCTTTATACTCTATCATCCAGTACTTTGCACCATATTTGCCTGGATTGTATGTATAAATCATATGTAGTTGAGTACCTTCTGGGAACTCATATTTCCCCGTAGTTTCGAACTGCCAAACGTCACCAGGCATAGGGCCGCTCATGACAGGTTGTCCGCCATTAGATGCATTCAAAGTGCTGAGACCTGCTGCATCTCCTGGCCACATAGTCTTGTCAACCTGGATATAACTGAGTTTGCCGCTACCCTGTCCATTAGCATTGTAATAGCCGCGTTCTCCAGCTTCATTGCTATAGCGGTATACACCGATTTCATCTTGTCCTGTCCAAGTCTTTATGCAACCGTCAGACTTTGCTCTTTCCGGTGTAAAATACCACTGAGCCAGTACTTTGCCGTAATCTTCTTTCTTGCCTTCATCCTCAGGTCTCTCAAAATATGAGAGGTCAGTAATTGTATATGGGTGTTCGCATGCTTCATGAGCCGCTGTTTGACAAACTTTAGCTGTCGTTTCAGATATCCCTTCTGGGTGGTAACTATTTCCTACAACACTTTTTCCCATGATTTTCTCATACCATAGGCATCCCACTGTATAACGCCCTGTAGTGTAATTCAAATGCCATCCATCGCGATTCATGTTGTCGCCTATGTAAGAGGTTCTTGCATTCTGTACTGCATCCATGCTGTTCATGAATAGACTGAATTCCGGATGAGCCTTCAAAACTTCTTGTGTGGCTGTGCATATCATGTTGTACATCACCATTTGGTCGAATCCGTAATAACTGAATTTTACACCAGTGTAGCCTGTCTTGGCTGCCCATGGAGCATGATATGCGAGTTTTGCATTTTTGCATTTTTCCCTTACTACGTTGATGAGAGTTGTTAACGCGGGCTCCATTGAGTGTGTGATTCCGTTATATGTTGTGTTGTAATATCCATGATAGCCTGCTCCTTCCTGTACACTAATGAATGTCCAATCTTCATCAGCGAGAGCTTCTGACATTTTCGTGTTATCGGTCTTTGTAAGTGTGCCGTCAACTATTTTCCTATAACTGTATGCTGCGGCGTCAGAAACTGCATTTGCAGCATGCTTGTCTAATGGACAACCTCCTATGTAAAGGTCGCCTATTATAACTTTTTGTCCATCTGCTGCGAATAGACCATAGAGCTCCTGTTCTACGGCATCTGCAGAGAAGCTGTTACCGATAGCAAGAATCTTTATTGTTTCTGGTAGTTCGGGTTTAGGATCCGGTGTAGGCTCTGGTGTTGGTTCCGGTGTAGGCTCAGGTGTGGTTGGGTCTGTTTTCTCTGGCGTATCCGGTTTGCTTGGTTCGTCAGCTGACGATGGATTACATGAAAGTACCGCTATTGCGGTAAATACAGTGAAAAATAATTTTAGTTTCATGTTATAAAATTTATATGATTTATTATAGTTCACGATTCACGACTTTTGCTGAAACTTACGAGGATGACTCCTGTAAAAACTGCTGTTACTGCTAAAATCTTATTGAATGTCAATGTGTCCATACCTACGGCAATGCTTATGGCTATGGCTATGATAGGTTGCATATATGAGTATAGACTGACCATTGTCGGACGCACATGTTTCTGTCCGAAAGAGAGTAGGAAGTACGAAATGAATGTAGCGCAGACGATAAGAATAGCGAGATCGATGATGAAAATTCCTGATAACTGATGGTAGTTGAATGTTAGCAGTTCTTTTCCAGCAAATGGTGCTGACATAAGGAACGCGAACAAAAAAATCCATTTCATGTAAGTTACTACAGAGTATCTTGCAATCAGTTGCTTAAATAGCCCAAGATATATTGCGAAACTTAAACCATTTACAATCATGCAAATTACTCCCATAAGACTTGTGCTTTGTGTTCCATTTCCTCCAGTAGAGCTATGCATAATTAGAAATACTATTCCGCAGAAACTAAGTACTACGCCACCTGCTTTTTCCCATGTTATCGGCTCTTTTATGGCCAATGCTGCCACGAACATTGTGTATATCGGACTTAATGCGCTCAAGATGGAACAAGTCATGGGTGTTACATCTGGAATAGCCATTAGAAAAGATGCTTGTACGAGGAAAAAGCCAATAAATGAAGCTGCAAAAAGTTTCGGGTAATCAGCAACCGCTACTTTCTCTTTCGGTCGGAATGCTGACAATATCCAAAACAATGAGCCTGCTCCTATAGCTCGGAGGCAAAATAATGCCAAAGGCGATAACAGGTGACTACTTGACAGATCTTTGCAAGTAACTATATTTATGCCGAATACTGTGTATGCAAGAAAACAGGCGAGATTGCCTAAAATTTTGTTCCGTCCGATCTTTTCCAATGTCAAAGTTAATCTAAATCAATGCGAGTTTAACTCAAATTCATGACAAATCCAAATCGAGAGTTGAATATTATTGAGATATTCGTAACTTTGTGAACTATTATATAATATTTAGAGGTATGACATTTGACAGACGAAGACGTAATGGCGGTGAACGCAGAAACGAAAATTCAAGAAGAAGAGGTAGCGGTTTTTCAGGGAAAGGCCGTAGAAAATATGATGAAAAGCCATTAGACGAGTGCCCTCAGTACACAGGTATCGTACAGATGACACGCGACGGATTCGTATTTGTCAAGGTAGAAGAACTTGATGATGACATTTACGTTAGACAAGGCAGAACGAAAGGTGCTTTGAATGGTGATACTGTAAAGGTGGCCGTAACTAAAGAGAAGACCGATACCAAAAGGCAGGAAGGTGTCATATTGGAGATTTTGGAAAGGTCTCGAAAACCATTCGTTGGCATTTTACATGTTGTAGGAAATCAGGCATGGGTTCTCATGCAGAGTCGTGTAATGCCATACGACATTAGTATTGACATAACAGATTTGGAAGGTCGTTCTCTCCATCGTAAGAATGCCTCAGTCCCAGAAATAGGGTATCTTAAGTCTTTGGGTAACAGTGAGTTTTCTGTTGCAGGTGTGACGGAAACTATAGATGGGAAAGCTCAGGAACTAAAGGTTCATAGTGGATTGAAAGTCGCTGCACTTGTGGATAGTTGGGAAAAAGGTGAACCGAATCCTAAAGGACATTTGGTAGATGTGCTCGGTGAACCTGGCGAGAATGATACTGAGATGCATGCTATTTTGGCAGAATATTCGTTGCCATACAGATTCGAGCCAGAAGTGGAAAATGCAGCTGACAATATCTCTGATAAGATAACTGAAAAGGACTTAAAAGGACGTCGTGATTTCCGTGATACTCTTACATTTACTATAGATCCTGAGGATGCTAAGGATTTCGATGACGCGCTTTCGTTCAAGCAACTTGATAATGGTAATTTTGAGGTTGGCGTTCATATTGCTGATGTCTCATATTATGTTACACCTGGTTCTGTGGTTGACAAGGAGGCTCAGTCGCGAGGAACATCTGTCTATTTGGTTGATAGAACTGTTCCGATGCTTCCGGAAAAATTGTCCAACAAACTTTGCTCTCTTCGTCCGAATGAAGAAAAACTTACATTCTCTGCAGTATTTGAACTTACTCCTCTTGCAGGAATAGTTGGACATTGGTTCGGAAGAACTGTGATTAAATCTGACTATAGATTTGCATACGAAACAGCACAGCAAGTCATTGACAATGGTGAGAAATCTCTTGATATGGATCTTCGTGGGGGTACTGATGGTATCCATTCTGCTGTGAAAGATCCTATTCTTGAGGCTTCGCCTGAGGCTGCCGAGCGTCGTGCAAAGGAAGACAATGGCGCGATGATGGGTGATGGCGTTTATGAGGGGTGTGTCATTCCTCGTGAACTTAAAGAGGCGATCCTTACATTGCACAAGCTTGCTACTATCCTTCGTAAGAGAAGATTTGCTTCAGGAGCTATAAGCTTTGAAAGACCTGAAATGAAGGTTGAGGTCGATGAGAAGGGGCGTCCGATACGTGTTTATCAGAAAATTTCCAAGGAAGCCAATTGGCTTATTGAGGAGTTTATGTTGCTTGCAAACCGCTCAGTCGCGGAATTTATTGCCACTGGCGGAAAGATGAATGGCGTTGCGAAGAAGAATGCGAAGACATTTGTATATCGTATTCATGACGAACCGAATGGTGAAAAAATAGCTGGTCTTAGGGAGTTTGCTGGCAATTTCGGTTATAAGATGGATGAGGCGGAAGATGGTAGGAAGCTTGCAAAAGCATTGAATGGCCTTCTCGCAGAAGCGAAGGATAAACCGGAGTTTGGGGCGATAGAGATTTTGGCTCTCCGTTCAATGGCCAAGGCATGTTATAGTACGGACAATATCGGCCATTATGGTCTTGCATTCAAGTTTTATACTCATTTTACATCTCCTATACGTCGTTATCCTGACACGATGGTGCACAGGTTGTTGCAGATGTATCTTGATGGGGCTGATTCTCAGAATAAGGCATATTATGAGGAACAATGCAAGTATGCGTCTGAGCGTGAGGTGATTGCTGCAGAGGCTGAGAGATCAAGCACTAAGTACAAGCTTGTTGAATTTATGCAGGATAAGGTAGGTGGTGAGTATGAAGGTCATATCTCAGGACTTACTGAGTGGGGAATGTATGTTGAGATTGAGCCTACCAAGATTGAGGGTATGGTAGCTTTGCGTGACATTCAGTCGGATTTCTTCGAGTTTGACCAAGAACATTATCGCATAATAGGAAAGCGTACAGGTGTTATCTATAATCTCGGTGATTCTGTCAAGATACGTGTTAAGGCTACTAATCTGGAGCAAAAGCTTCTGGATTATGAGCTAGTGGAGACCGGCAATGAAGATCGCGTGAGCCATCATGATGATATTCCTGGACAATATGAGGAACGTCGCCCTGCAACGAAGGTGTTCGATAGAACGACTCGTAGGCGTGATGTCGATTCTCGTGGTGGACGTTCCGGTGAGGAGTTTAGTAACAGACGAAGTGACAGGTTTTCAGACCGCTCTGAAGATGATTCTATGAACAAGCCTACGAAGACGAGACCTGCGGCAGGAGAAGGAGATAAGGAAGCCCGTAAGGCGAAGGTTCAGAAGGCCATAAAGCTTTCCAAGGCGAAGAATACCAAGGTAGCTAAACCTTCACGCTCAATCGTTAGAAAGCCGAGAAAGAAGTCAGAGTAAATGTTGGATACTCATAAAATTCTATTATATGTCATCAACATTGATTCTATGTATCGTGGGCGGCATTGTGCTGCTCCTTGTGATTTTGTATTTCTCTTATAATAACCGTGAGGTAGCTTTGAGGAAAGAGGCTGAGGCTCAGCGAGGAAAGATAGAGACGGTTCATGATACGATGTGGAAGGTCTTGAAGCAGGAGGCAGGAGTTACGGAGAAATATCGTGAGACTTTCGAGAAAATCTATCCAGAACTGATTGCAGGCCGTTATAAGGGGGAGTCATCATCTCTGATGAAGATGATTCAAGAGTCAAATCCAGAATTTGACACGAAGTTGTATGATAAGTTGATGCAGTCTATAGAATCGCAGAGGACTTATTTCGCGTCGTCACAGCAGCGCATGTTGGACATCATTCGTGAGAGGGAGACTCTGCTTGAGTCTATGCCGTCGTGCTGGTTCATACGCAACAAGAGCAAAATAGAGTATGAAGTCATTTCTTCAACATTGACACAAGATGTCTTGAAAGCAAGGCGTGACGATAATATTGAGCTGTTTTCATAAGTCTTGTACCGAATCTGTTATATCTTACCCGTCATAACGGCGGTGTTGCTGTATGTCTATTGCCCAATTTATGAAGATGAGTGGTGGATATATCCTGCCATGGCTGTTATTTGCGAGGTCGTCATTTGTCTTGTCATTAGCAGAGCCGGAAAGACCAAGGAGTATTTGAGTGGTTATGCAGGAAATATTCAGCATCATAATCCTTGGGTTGAACGCATTGAATATCAGGAAACATATACTGATGATAAGGGAGAAACACATACCCGCACAAAAGTTCGTTATGTAACTCATCCGGATCGCTGGCTCATGGAATTGAATACTGGCAGGGTTACAGAAATATCATCTGGAACGTATGACAATTTCTGTGAACTGTGGAATACTCCAATGAGAGTTATATGGCCACCACATGTGAATTGCGTATCAGGTGGCGGTGGACAGCTCTATGTGTGGGATGGCGTTTATGAAAATGCTCTGACTGAAACATATAAAGGATTATATAAGAATTATATATCTAATTCTAATTCTATTTTTCGAACCAGAAAAGTGACTCGGAAGATAGCCGAGCAGGAGGGGCTTATATCGTATCCGTCATTCTCCTTGTTCAAGTTGGAACAGGATGTTGTCCTAATATCACCTAAACTTGGAAAAGACTTTTCTCTCCCACAGTCTGTTCAACGTAAGTTTCAGCTGTTCAATGCTTTTAATGGTCAAAAGCGGCAAATCCATGTATTTCTTCTTTTGTTTGATGGAAATGAAAGCTTAGAGACATCCATGCGTCAACGTGACTGGTGGCGTGGCGGCAATAAAAATGAGTTTACTATATGTCTTGGTATTGTCCCAGCAGATGTTGGTGGACAATATGTCGTCAAGTGGTGCAAGCCATTCTCTTGGTGTGACATTCCTCGAATGGAAACTTCTCTCGAAAGCTGGTATATTGCTAATCCGGGTCTTGATTTCGATGCGCTTGTAAGTTGGCTTCAGGATAATGCCGATCTATGGAAACGTAAGGAGTTCAAGGATTTTAAGTATCTTGGAACTAAGCTATCTACAGGAATGAATATATTTGTTACCTTGTTATCTTTGGCTCTCTGTGCTTTAATGTGTTATATCGCGGTAAATCTGTAGTTACCCATTGTTGACGAAACCGAGCGTTGCCACGCTGAATCTCTTGTCTGTTCCGTAGCTTTGTTGCATTGCATTTATGCAAGCACATGCAGTGGCTCCTGTAGTAAAAACATCATCCACTATCAAAATATGGTTGAAGTTTTCATTTTTTTTCTTGACGGAAAATGCATTGTTAACATTCTTTGCCTTGTCTTCCACTCTGAGTTTTGTTTGAGTGGTTGTATGTTTCTTTCTCTCCAAGATATCTGTTCTGACCGGAATTCCAAGTTCGTTACCTAATGCGCGTGCGATGATTTCAGCCTGATTGTAGCCTCTATTCCACTTTCTTGTCCAATGCAGAGGTACCGGAACTATTATGTCAATGTCTTGGAAATGTGGTGATTCTTTCATGAATCTTCCGAGCATTGATGCATAGTATTGTCCCTCAGGAATGTCACCATTATACTTTAGGCGTTGAGGAATCTTCCTATACCCGTTTTCTCCGTGATAGAAAAATAATGCCGTGGCATAGGAGTATGCCATCAAATGCGTATGGTTAGTGTCTGGCTCAGATATTATTTTATCTGTTAAATTCCTTTGTAGTAAGGCATTGACCTTGTCTGACATTGGATTTATTTGGCGCATCCAATATCTTGTGAATGGTAGGTCAGCTTCACAATATAAGCAAAGGAAAGGCTCATTAACATTGAGCCTCCTTCCGCATACAGCGCATTCACGTGGAATCAGCAGGTCAGTGATAGCCTTTCCCTCATCCTTCAGCACTTGTATCGTCTCTTTGACTATCTGATAGCCTCCTGTGATCATTTATATGCCGCTTTCTTTGAATAAGTTGCCGTAATATTCTTTGAAGTCAGTCCAAGAGTAGAACGAAGGGAAGGCTTCATCGAATGGTAACGACGCTTCACGCCCATTGTAAAGCACTTTGACAAGAATTTCAGGAGAGCGTCTGCTTCGATAGAATATCAGCTGCAGATTAGTGGCCATCGGTATATCGAAACTTCTCCAAAAGTCTTTCACTTCATCGGGGTTATTTATGACTGCACCGAAGTTGTTTAGCTTCATGAATGATACGAGAGGCAGTATTGCGGTGTCGTGAGAGAATTTTAGATTCAGCTGAGTCTTCCCACTTTGTAGGTCACGTTCTGCCCTTTCTATCATGTCTTTCAGTATAGTAGCATTGTTGAAGCAGTTTCTGTTGTCTGAAAGGGGAGTGCGCCCCATGTAGACATAGCCATTGTAGTTCCAAACTTCCCAAATATTGAAGAGTTCATCGAATGTGAATATTCCCTCGAAAGAGTCTTTCATATCATTATCGAAACACTGGAGATCCACAATTACATTTCTGAGATCAGTCTCGAAATTCCATGTGCCATACTCTGTTTTTATGAAATCAATGTCGTTGAAGTATCTGGAGCAGAAGCTTTCGTCATCGATTCTTGCAGCCTTGAATTCGGCTTTGGACTTTTCAACAGCTTCTGGTAGTGGTACTTTAACTTTTACCGGACTTCCAGTTTTGTTAGGCTCCATGATGGGGTAGAAGGCATAACTTGCATCTACATTGAAATCGAAATCTCTATCGAGTCCTCTGAGTTCATCAACGAAGCTAACCATACTCATCATTACTCGTGGTATCGGAGTGGATAGGATTTCTGCATGGGTTTTCCCTCTGAATACTTCCGGAAAACTATGATACATGACAGAGGCGATGCGGCGTAGCTGTTCTTGTCCGGCTTTTGTCAAGTCTCCACCGCGGAAAGCCACTTGCGGATATAACTTCTCATATTTGTGAAGGAGATCTTCGCCTGCAGGTGTCAGCTTTCCGTTTGCCTTGGCCTTTGTAAATAGCTCCTTGAGGCGTTCATAGACATGATCACCAATGGCATATCTTGCCCCATGTCTTCCTATATGGCTGATATATACTGGTTTGTATCCTTTGGGCGCTGGAGTCATCTTGACATCGTCAAATTCGTACATATAATACTCTGCACCTATTTTTGATAGAGTCTCTTGTATTTCTTTTTTCGTATCGTATCTCACGATAGCATTTTTTACTCCATATTGAGACTCTATTGCTGCACGACGTTCTTGTCCTGTCTGTGCATATGCTATAGCGGCTGATGTAGCCGCTATAATCGTTATGCTGATTTTGGCTATTTTGTTCATGGATTCAAATATAGGCATAATTATCGTATTATCCATCTTTTCTATTGCCGTAAAGCAGTTCTACATCGCGCTGAATACCATCGACAGCCGATTCTGGAACAAACTTCCAAGAACCTACTACTTTAGGATTGCCTATTACAGCAGGGTTAATGCTTCCGTTTCGTTTCAGATATTCGTAGAGTATTGTCCTGAACTCCGGGCCGCGATATATGGTTCTGGCCTCTACTGCTTCTGTTGAATCCAGTCCTGCTGCCTTGAGCATGCCGCCTGAACCTACTGCTCTGTATGTTGTTATACCTACAGAATACGTCTTCTCCAGTGAAAATTTACTTCCATCAGCCATGCTTGTAATAGTTACTCTGGAGCCATAAGGTTTCGTAACATCTACTGTGTAGCAGATTCCTGCAGCAGAGTCGAAATTGGCAGGACTCTTCGCTAACTTCCACACCATCTTTCCTGTGCCCCAGTCTTTACTCTCCTTTATATTCAGTACATGTTCTGTTTCAGGATTTGCTATAGTGTTTATCCAAAGTTCATAACTTGCTTCAAGGTACTTTCTGACCTCTTCGCCGGTCATTTGCAGCACAACAAGTTTGTTCTCATAAGGATAGACCTTTCGAATATCGTTGAACGTCACGTCACCAGCCTCAAGTCTTCCGTCAATTAGGAGTGTCGCACCAAGTGAGATATCTACTGGGTAGGTCCATGTCAATGACAATGTGTGTAAGAAGTTCATATAGTCGCATTGTCCCCAATAGAACTCTCTGGAGATCATTGGTTCTGTGATGACGCCAACCTTACTTGATGCGAATGCCTTGACAGTATTGAACTCCGGTGTGAATGCTTCTTCCATTGACTTGTCTACGTCAGTAATATTGAGATTTACTGTTTTTGCGGTAATCTCGCGCGAGATTACCTTTCCGCCTTTCACGACGAGCTTGATATCACCTACACCTACGCTTTGTCCACCTCGTCCACTTTGCATCAAGATAATGCTATCCGCACTCATAACCTTGCTTCCATGGTCGTGTGCTGCTACTACGAAGTCTACGCCGCGAAGACTCTGATAAAGGTCAAGGCCTTGTTTCTCTATGTTGTTTCCTTCGCCTTTACCTACACTTGTATGTGCCACTACGATGACTACCTGCGGCTTCTCCTTCTTTCGTACATCATCTACTGTTTGCTGTACAAGAGGTACCAGAGACTCAAATTCTATTCCGCTGTAGGCGTTTTTATCCATGAGACGATCATTGTCAGCATTCGTATAGCCGAGGATTGCTACTTTTACACCATTTTTCTTCACTATGGCTGTTGAGGGAAGGTATGACTTTCCTGTGTGTTTGTTTATAGCATTTCCTGCCAGAAAAGGAATGCCTGCCTTGCGGAAGCCTTCTGAAGCTCTGTCAAATACTCCGTGCCCAGCCTCGAAGTCACTATGTCCAGCAACAACTGCATCATATCTCATATATTCAGCGAGTCGTGGATAAAGATATGGCGTCAGAGTGTCTGCATAGTCATAGTAAAATGATGCCGTGCTACCGAGGAAATTATCACCCGCATCTATTAGGATGACATTATCTCTGCCTTTGTCTGCACGAATATCGTTCACAAATTTACTTTGTGACATCAGAGAACCACGTGCTTTACCTCCATCAACGAGAGGTTTGGAAAACCAGTTACCATGTCCGTCTCCTGTGGTGACGAGTGAAAGGTTATATTCTCCGTCCTTCAACGCGGAGCAGGATGCTAAAGATAGTGCGGCTACTGCCGTTAACAATATGTTTTTCTTCATCTGGATGTTTTTATTGTTCTAATGCGGCTTTACAACGTGCATAGAGCAGTTCGTAGTGAGCTCGGTCCTCAGTGGGAGCTGAACTTCTGCGAGATCCGGCAAGTGTTTTCACCTTGTTTATAAATGCGATTCTGTAACTGTTGGTCTCATCTATGTTTAGAATTGATACCGACGGCTGATATGGTTTGTTTCCTTCGCCAAGATTCTCGAAACAATCATCCCAACCACACCAAAGATGTTCACTGTCAATATTTTCTTTTTCTGTATCTTCAGCATTGTCCACAAACGTCTTTGTAAGCATGGATTTTATCTCCTTGGATGAATATGTGAGGATTTCTCTCTGCAGGGTCTTCTCTTCAGTGGTCAATTTGCGGCCCGCAATAGAAGATGCGAACAACTCGGAATACAAGTCGTCATAATAGTTCTTTATGGTATAAACATTTTCTGCACCAGCTACAGCCGAAGCTCGCATAACATTCTCAGGAACTGTAGAGGCTAATGTCCTTGCTGCATTCATGCATATCTTGTTGGATTCAGGCATAGCAAGAGGGAGCCATGAGGTGATGTTAGAATCATTTATCCAGGCTGACTTGCTGAGCTGGCCGATTACCCATTTGAGAGATGCTTTTTGTGTCTTCGCAGATACTGGAGCGGCAGGTTTGACTTCAGAACCGACCTTGACTTGGTTGAGGTAAATACCACCTATCTGTGCCATTACATGGCCTATGTATCTGTTGAACTGGTTGGTAAGCTGATAGTATAGATCCTTTCTATGGGTGAACTCAGGATCTGCATTTCCAATCCAATCATTTATGTTCGGTAATATATACTTCAAGTTTGCGATACCATAGTCACTTGCCTTTATCGGATTGTCTCCGAGGTCTTCAGTTCTTGCACTCGGGTCATAAGCTCCGTATGCTGCGTAGCCTGAAACCTGCTGAGCTCCATATCTGTACATAGGATCCCCAGCTTTTTCGTCAATGATTTTTTCTGCTATTCGATACTCATCCCAAATATTCTTGGCTCCTATCACAGGGGTATAAAGCCATTTGATTGCATACAAGTCATATACTCCGAGTGATGGCGGAACAAGCTTCACACCCTTGTCTCCTGGCTGAGCCACATAATTAAAACGTGCGTAGTCCATGATGGATGGTGTAGTACCATATTGTGCCGTAAATGCAGGGTCTCTCAGTGACTCTACCGGGTAGGCTGACGATGCTCCCATATTATGCATAAGTCCCAAGGTGTGACCTATTTCGTGCGAGATGACATATATGAGTGATTCATCAATGATTTCCTCAGGCATTTTCACAGCACGAACTTTCTCATCTACTTGAGCTGTCTGTACGAACCTCCAGTTGTTAATTAGTTTTATGACATCATTGTACACTAAGACTGACGCATTAAGTATTTCTCCTGAAGCAGGATCTTTCCAACTTGGACCTCTTGCATTCATTGTCGCGTCTGGAACATAGCGCAGACATGAATACTTTAGATTGTCAGGGTCGAATTCAGGGTCCTCTTCAGCAGTAGGGAAGTCGCGGACCTGCATAACATCTTTGAGCCCGATAGCCTCGAAGGCTGCGTTCCATGCAAGCACTCCCTTGCGAATAGGCTCTTTCCAATTTTCAGGGAAAGAGTCATCAATATACCATATAATAGGCTTTTTAACGGTAGTGGTTTTTCCTGCGAGCCATGCTGTAGTATCTGAAAGCTCAAGCCTCCATTTAGAAACTAAGTTATAACTTCTGAAACCATCCTCTGCCGAAGAAATGTCATATTTTGCATTGCCTTCACCTGGTCCTACGGGGAAAACACCAATGCGCAAATCTTGGATTCGAGCGGGCATTGGTTTTTCAGGAAGGAGAAGGAATGATACTGTGTATTCGATGCTGCCGGAACCTACTTTCCCCTTGAATCCGAGGAATGATTTCGTGAAGTCTACATTGGAATGTACTTTTACGGAAGCGTTGTCCTTGAATACCTTCATGTCTCCGAACCAAGTCGTTTTTTCTTCAGTACTTTTGGCTATGGAAAAATTAGTACCTTTCGGGGCTGCTCCATTAACGAGTCCGGTTACATCGAAGATTACGGCAGAACTATCCTTGCTTTTGGCAGTTACGGCAATTCTTCTTAGGACTTTTGGAATGTAGCTGCGTCTGAGGGCTTCAGTCATTTTGGGGTCAGTGCTTGTAGCATTCGTTCCAGGAATGCTTAAGACCACAAGACTATCCACAAGGTCTATTTGGAACCATGTGGGATCATTGTACTTATAGCCAACGTTGACATACGAAGGATTGCTACCTGCTGTGATTGTACCGCCTACTGCCATTTTTCGGCCCATAAGTTCCTTAGGCATCTCCAGATAAATCTTATCCTTTGAGGTGCGATATAAGCTGAATGTCTCGCCTTTGGCAGAAACTTTCACATCTTTCATCAGCTTGTCATATGCCGAGACCTTCTTTTTAGGTGTGGGCTTCGGTGCCGCTACTTCAGTAGTTGCCTTTTTTTTCTTTTTAGCAGTTTTGGTCGCAGCTTCGCCGGGACATGGCATTAGTATCGCAGCGGCAAGTATGGTGAGAATTATATTTTTTGTCATATTACGTCTGTGCTTATTTATCCCTTACGCAGCGTATGCAGAATGCTTCCCACTGGGGTGTTGTATTAGTTACACCATTAGTATATGTGTTTGCAATACCTTTGTCTACTTTTGCTGCAGTAGTTTTAGAAGGAACACTTGAGAGACTGAGGGAGTAAGTTGAGCAATAGTTCGTGGAAGTGTTAGTTACAGCAACACTTCCTCCAGTATATGAGTTTGTCGGAAATACTACTTGGTATTTTGTGCTGAAAGTCATTTGGATGGACTTATATTGCTTTGTAATTTTAGATGTGACCTTACCGGTTGACATTAGATAGAATTCCTGTTCTCCATCAGTATATTTCACATATCTGCTCTTTCCGTCATTTGATTTGATATCTGTCCCATCGAAGTTGCCATATTCTATTCCGGCTGCTCCAGTTTTTATGAGATCGTTGACATCATCAAGTGTCGGAAGTCTCCATGCTTTCTCTCCTGCGGCTACCTTGACGAGTGAGCACGGATCATTTTCCCCATCAAATGATGTAGAACCCTGCCATGAGAAATACCCATCTTCTGAGGCCAAAGGAGTTTCTGTTACAGTCGTTCCAGAAACTTTGTATACAGGGTGACTTCTCCATGCGGTAGACATTGAAGACATGGATGAGAAGAAATTGTCAGTTCCATTCTTCAAAGTCTGCCCGTCTGCAGTGCCATCTTGGAATTTTCCAGTTCCCGGGATAGGAATTTGGACAAGATTTGTCGGCTTGATTCTAGAAAGCCAATCATCGTTGGAATCGTATGCAGCTATGGCGTCAGCATTACCAAACTTGAAGTACAGACCGATATCTTGCTTATCACCTATTTTATAGGTTTTTCCAGTATTGTCGTATACAAGATACCCTTTCGACCACTCTACTTTGAATCGAGTTGAAGAGGCTTTGACGACTGTTCCACTTGTAAAATCAAGAGTGAATGAAGATATTCGTGACTTGCTGAAAGCGACAGCTTTCTTGCTGGTATCGAATACTTTTCTATAAGCTGCTCCGTCTGAAGTATATATTGTAACTTCGATGCTCTTCATGCCTGTTGTACTATGGTTCGCCACGAAGCATACTGTAGCGCCATTATCAGCAGTATAATCTATCGTTCCGCCTGAAAGTGAGATATCGAAACGACTATCACCGGAAGTCCAGTTTCCTACGACAGCCATGGTGTCTGCCAGTGAGATGAGATTGTCTCCTCTTAAGCCACGTTGAGGTGTTCCTGTTGATGAAGATGTAGCGTTAAATTCAGTGAGAATGTTTACTTTGCTGATAGTCGCCTTGGATACATCTGGAAGTCCTGTCAATGTCATTTTTACAAGTCCTGCAAGAGGCGTGAGTTTGACAGGATTTACGAAATCAACAGAAACAATATCCTTTCCTGAAGCTACTGCAGCTTTCGCTTTTTCCGAAAGTGCGAGCCTCTGCGATACCATAGGAAGGTTTGCTGGGGTCAATGTCGAAGAAAGAGTTTGAATCTTAGGTACGGCTACTTTTACTATGCTATTGTCTGTAATAGTATCATGTCTGGTTTCTTTTGAACTGACGTATGTGCTTATGAATGCACTATCTACCAGAGTAACAGCTCCTTTAGGATATGAGATGAGCATGTAGTCATGAGCTGTTTTTTCGAAAAGCACGGACTTCTTCGAGGCTCCCATTGACGTCGGTTTGTCTGATGAAACAGTGACTTTTTCAGTCTCTCCGTCTATGGTTATGTCATGGAAGTCGAACACATCGTTCTCATCCCAATAGATGTAACGTGACGGAGCCTCATCTTCTTTGAAGAAAGACTTGGTCATCGGATCAGAAGCTGTGGCTGTGAAACTATATAATGTTCCGCTGTTATCGACAAACTTGTCTATGTTAGGCGTTTCGTTTTCCTTGGTGCATCCTGCGATGACAGCTGCAAGAGCGAAGAATGAAATATATTTTGTTCTCATGATTATCCTCCTTATTCATATTTTCCGTAATTGTCATCAGGGACTGTTGTACCTGTAGGCAGAACTTTTACTTTACATTCCGCTGTGAATCCTCCGTCCTTGGATGTAGCTTTCAGTACAGTCTCTCCCTCAATATTGCCGAGCAGGGTGACTGTTCCATCTTCTGACAATGTTACTGTAAGAATATTAGTGTCATAGTTCCATTCAACTTCTTTAATTGAACAATCCTGTGGAGTGAAAGATAGCTTCAGCTCTGTAAAAGGAATTCCCTCATAGAACTCTACACTTTCTGTTGACAAAGCAATACCTTCGCATGGAACTGATACTAATACCTTTACAGATGCTGTCTTGTTCCCGTCCACTGTTGTCGCAGTAATGTTAGCGCTTCCGCCTCCGACAGCTGAAACTTTTCCAGTGACATCTACGGTAGCTATATTCTCATCTGAAGATGTCCAAAGTACATTTTTGTTTATGGCATTTTCAGGAGTAACTATTGCCGAGAGTTGGTATGATTCGCCTTTCTTGAGTGTGATATCTTCTGTAGCTGACAATGTCACGCTTTCTGCATGATAGTCAGTCACTGTTACAAGACATGAGGCACTTTTACCGCCATCTTCTGATGTGACTGTTATGGTAGCTGAGCCTTCTGAAAGACCCTTGACAAGACCATCGGCCACTGTTGCCACTGAAGGATTACCTGAGATCCATGATACCTTGGTGTCTGTAGCATTCTCGGGGAGGATTGTTACTGTCAAGGCAGACTCTTCTCCCACTTTCATAGAAAGTGCCGGTTGCGACAATTTGACGCTCTCAACGGCAACATCCTTCTTGCCTTCGCACCCTGTAATGGTCAATGCGATAGCTCCAAATGCGGCTATGACCGCAAATAATCTGGACATTTTCATATTGATAAGATTTTAATTTATTCTGTATTTATATATTACACTTGCAGGGTCATCGCAAATTCCCTCATATTTAGCGACCATAGTGTCGTCAGAAAACCTGAAGACATAAAGGCTTCCTTTGTGTTCTCCACTTCTGGAAGGATTGTAGGTGGCGACATAGAGCAAATTTTCGCCTGTATGAGCATTACGTCCCATGTGATTCGTCGCAATGTCTCGTATAATTTCTCCGGATGGAACATTAATCGCTGGCCTAATTCCAGGAGCGGATGTAAGATTCCATCGGTAAATGGCATTGTCATAAGTGTAGTAAACATCAGAGGATGACAATGTTCCAATTATCTTGGAATTGCGGTCCATCTTCAAATCCGATGATGTGAACTTATGTTCAATGTCTATAGTATTATTGTTTTCATCTTTTGTAGTTCCCCAATATGTCCAAGACAGATTGCCCTGCTTTATCATGTAGGACGTTTTGTCTGTTTTGTTGCGGAACAATACGCATATCATGTTCGTGCCTGAAGAACGAGCTACTCCTACATTAACTACTTCCCATCCATCCTCGGACATTGTCTTTACTCCAGCGGAAGATGTTTTTCTCATGCCAATCTGATCGGCATTGAAAAAGTAGGGGACTCTGACAGTTTTTGCGGTTTCTGAGGTACCTTTATTAACGGCAGATATTATTCTGTCTACTCGATATGGAACGTCTGTCATCTCATTTATGAAACCTCCGTTCAAGTCATATCGGAATACTCTGTTGTCAGCAGATCTGAAGAAACATCCGAATGATGCTTTATCTTCGGCATATTCGCCTCCAAATTCTACGCAGTGGGTGCCATAAGAGGACATCTTCACAGTCATGAAAAGTTCAAGGGTCTTGCAATCCATGTGATAAATTGTACCATTTTCATCATTTGTTGCGATTACAAGGCCTGAATAGACTGTCCCTTTATATGAATTGTGACCAATGTACATTCCTGTACCATTTTTGAGAGTCATCCCTTCAACACTGAATATATTACTGAAAACCTGCTGCTCTCCTTTCACGATGTCTTCCTGTGTCAACGTTTTTACGAATGCGAGCGATCCATTGCCTTCACTATCGTTGCTAAGTATTGCTACACCTTCATCATAGCCAGAATTGACATTGAGAGTGAAGTATTTGAATTTTATGGATTCACCATTATCCACCTTTAGTCTTAAAATGAATGAACCGACTTTGGAAAATTTATAATCGATGGTTCTGGATTCGGAAATGACCTCCATTGTATCGAATTTATGGTCGCTTATCTGCGTACCATCTTTAGGTTTTCCATAAGCCCATTCGCAAGTAAAGTCTTTGGAACTTGCAATGTCAAGTCCAGTGTAGACAAGTTCGGTTCCGAGATTGACATTGATGGTGTCTGAAGCGGCATTCAATGTTATGGGAGCCAATTCTTTATATCCGTGAGGACTTACCTTGTAGCATCCTGCCATTGTCAATGCGAAAGCGACTAAGGCTATAAATATTGATAATTTTCTCATCTTATTTTAGTTAAGGAATCCATATCTGCCGCTCATCGGATTACCCCATCCTATACGGCTGTTTATATTAACTTTATCATCTCCCATTTCCTCGAAATATGGATCATCAGGATGTTCTGCATACCATTTGACGTAGTAATCATAAAGTGGCATTGCTACATACTTTGCCCATGCTGCAGCGTATGCGTTTCTCCAGAATTTCTCTTCTCCTGTAGGGTTCTCCAGATTATATCCAAACTTTTCCACAGCGAAAGCATAGAATGTAGGGTTGGTCTCCTCTGTCGCATGGAAGTATTCAAGCAATTTACGAAATTTCTGTGGGTAGAAATTGCCCCAAGAAAAATCCCATCCGAGCGGAGCCTTGGCATTGCTGTGCCACCATGATGGACAAGTAGGCTCTCCGTCCGTAATATAAAATTTGTAGTAAGGTGTCAATATCTTGCCTGACGAAAGGCTATCAGGGGTACATGGCTTGAACTCTTCATTTTCAGATAGCTTGATTCCGATTAGAAGATACTTGTCAAGCATCTCTGGTTGGCGATGTATAGTTATTGTGAATGACGCCTTGACTTCTCCAGCAGGTATTAACAGATTTTCCACATCGAAATCAGTTCCGAGCCTTGCAGTGGACACAGGAAGTGACGTGTTTCCAGTGGAAAAAGTCTCACCTTCTTCAGCATTGAAATACTCTATAGCGAATTCCCTATCTCGGTCGGACGGCTCTCCCGTTATATGAACCTCTTGCGTGATCGTTATCTCATCTTCTGGAATCAACGCAAAAGAGGATGATTTCGTCTGTAGGCTTTCTTCAATGTATATCATCGGAGTTTGATCGGTGTCATACATCAGCCAAGTACCCTTGCAAGATACGGCAATTAGTGCCACAGCAAATAGTAAATATATGTTTTTCATCATTTTCATTAATCCAGATTGTTTCTACTTTGATCTTCTTCGTCAGGAATAGGAATTGTATAAGTAGCTGGGGACTTTCCACTGAGAGTAGTACCTGTCGCTGTATTTATATCCATTCCGAGTTTTTTCATCTCATGCCAGGTGAATCCTTCACCATAAAACTCTTTCCGTCTTTCCTTAAATAACATGTCATAGTCCAGCTTGCCATCTTCTATTGGATGGAGCCCGCGAGTTTCTATCACAGCATTGAAATATTCTGTTGCAAGTCTAGGATTGCTGTCCATGTAATACTCTGCCATTATGTAGTACATTTCAGGAATCCTTAAGATATTTATTCCCAAGATATTTTTTCCGGAATATTGGTTACCGCTTGCTGTTGAAGTATTGGAGATCTTTGTGAGCTTGTCAGCTCCACTATCGAACCATGATGAAACACGATAGTCGGTACTGACCCCTGATCCTTCTTCGTAGAGTGTCTTCCAGTCAGAGGCTAAGAAAATTGTCGTGTTCACTTTTGATATGCCGAAGAGGTTTCCGAATGTTGAATGACATTTAAGGGAGTACAATCCGAAAATCGTTTC
Organism: uncultured Bacteroidales bacterium; assembly: GCA_934693135.1. Lineage (GTDB taxonomy): Bacteria > Bacteroidota > Bacteroidia > Bacteroidales > UBA932 > Cryptobacteroides. The sequence continues at coordinate 47,407 of CAKUVA010000008.1, forward strand.
GTTCAGATCAAGGACACCACCTTCACTCTGTACAAAGGTACTCAATGGACGGAATGAGAACTTTTTGCTATCTATTACTTTTTGGGCATAGATTGCAGCATTATCCAAATCCCCTTTTGTCCAATATACTCTTGCAAGTAAAGCCTGTACTGCGTATAAGTTCATGTGCGTTATTCTGGCATCTGTGAAGCCACCAGCTGAATTTGTTCTGGTTTCTGGAATTAGTTCCATATCTTCACCCATCATGCCTTCGGCTTTCTTCAGGTCTTCGATTATTTGCTCGTATACTTGATCTAATGAAGAGTATGGCGTGATATCGAAAGAATATGTCTTCACATATGGGATAGCTTTCGCCTTCAATGTTTCTGGAGCCCAGAATGGAGGACCGAAATATCTCACGAGATCGAAATGCAGCATAGCTCTTAAAGCAAGAGCTTCTCCATAATAAAGTCCTGAGTACTTAAATTTTCCAGTGCCGTCTTCTTCGGCATGCATGATAATATTGTTAAGGTGGTTTATAGCTGAGTATTCTTCAGTCCAAATAGATTTTTTAGCTGACATTGGGCCATTGGTCTCCCATTCAGCAGTAGCGAAATTTCCATATATGTAATTAGCAGTTGCTGTCAGATTCTGGCACATTACATCTGGGATGAGAGTAAGTACTCCCGCATAAGTTTTCTCGGATGAACCAAGTTCACTATATACACCATAAAGGGCATCTTCATACCCTTCTGCACTAGTGAACATATCCTTATCGAACACTTCACCCTTTGGATTGACATCAAGAAAACTTGCGCATCCTGAAAGGGTAGTGACTATCAGGATTGAAGAAAAATATGTTGAAAATCTTTTCATGATGCTTGTTGTTTAAAATGTAGGACGGAATGTAAGGTTCACGCTTCGACAATACGGATATGAAGTTCCGCGCTCGAACTTTATAGTTGAGAGATAGCCGATATCTGAGAATCCGAATCCTACGGCAAGTTTTCTAAGTCCTAATTTAGATATTGCCTTGACAGGCACGTCGTACAGAACTTGTATGTTGGAGAAATAGATTTCGTTTCTTTTCTCTACAAATCGCTCTGAGGTTCGTGAAGTTTCGTTTGAACGTATGCTGAGATATCTTGACAAGTCTCCAGGGTTTTTCCACCTGTCTGTGAATGCACGCGCATCTACATTATGATACTTGTCGATGTTCTCTACTTTGTTCTGTAAGGTTGTGTTGTAGTAGTCTGCGCCGAAAGTATAGGTGGTTGATAGCGAAACTGAAAGACCCTTCCATCTCAGTGTTGTCATCATAGAACCATTAAGTATAGGGTTTGTATTTCCTACTGCAACTCTCTCATCGTCAGAATATGTGAAAGTATATTCTCCGTTTTTCTTGATATATATTTCACGTCCTGTTGCCGGATCTATACCGGCAGAGCGCATTGCGTAAATATCGAATTGTGATCCGCCCTCTCGAAACAAAAGCTTAGGCTTCGTGCTATCAAAAGGATTATCAATGTCTTTTTTCAATGCACTTGAAATCTTCTTGATTTCGTCCATGACATGTGCTCCTGTTACGGTTACACTCCAGAACCAATCTTTTGTCCTGATTATCTGTGCGGAGAAGGAGAAATCATATCCTTTGTTGTTGGTCTCGCCGAAATTTACATTCATGCTGGTGGTTCCTACTGAAGGAGGCATACTTACAGACATCAGCATGTCGTAGGTCGTGTTGGAGTAGAAATCTAACGAAAGGTTTATCCTATTGTCAATGAATGCCCCCGTCAATCCGATATTATTATTAAAAGTTCTTTGCCATTTCAAGTCTGGATTTCCCATTTGTTTAGGAATGGCACCGACTCCAGTGTAATATTGGTTGTCTGAACTATATTCATAGACAGTTTTTGCCTGATAATAGTCGAATGAAACGCTTCCTGTGTATCCGGCTGAATATCTGAGTGATAATGTATTGATCCATTTGAGCTTCTTGATGAAAGACTCATTGTGCAAGTTCCATGCGGCTCCCGCGGCCCAAAATGGAGCAAAGCTGTTTGAAGAACCGAACCTTGAAGAACCGGAAGACCTGTATGAAAGGTCTACGACATAACGGTTCCATAACCCCATATTGGCATTTGCGAAAAATCCAGCTTCGGTGGCGATGTTGTCTGCTCCGGAAGGTTTTCCATTAGGATATTTCAATGCAAAAGATATATCTGAAAGTTCATCTTTAAGGAATCCTATGCCTCTTCCAGATGCGGATTTTTTATGTGTATATTGTACATTGGCACCACCGCTGATTCGGAACATTGACCCCTTGGAATCAATGGAATGACCATAGTTGAGGACAACTTTCCCATTGTAAGAGACACCACTTCGGCTTGCAAAACTATACTCCCCTCTGTTTGCCGGCTCATCCTTGGCATATTTTACCATATCAGGGGACATGTATGTGTCATTTGACCCCCAGCTCAAGTTAATGTTGCCTTGCCCAGTTATGTAGAAATCTTTGGTTACATTCCATCTTCCATCAAGAGAATTTTTTAGTGAGTGAGCCGATGTCTTTTTAAAGCTGGACAATGTAGCTTCATATAGAGGATTAGTGTCGGTCTCGCCGCTCTGCGTTATAGGGTTAAAATAATATACCTTTATATAGTTTCCATCTTCATCGAACATAGGCTCATATGGATTCATTTTGGAATACGCAGCATAAGAGCCATAAGGCGAGTCCTTACTATCTGTCATTGAATAGTTTGTCTTAAATGAGATAGTGAGTTTGTCACGGAGATGGTATCCGATATTGAAATTTATCCCTTTTGAGCTTCTCTTGTCACCGCGCATTACACCATAGTTGTCATTCCAGCTTGCATTAGCTCTAAAACTTAGTTTTTCACCTCTTGATGAAAGGGACAATGAGTTACTGTAGCTAAATGGAATACGTAGTGGAGCATGCAGCCAGTCATCATTGACTCCTTGACGGATTTTCTCCAACTTGTAAGCATAGGCTTCGTCAAGCGAGCCATCAGACGTATCGTATAATCCTGCAAGACGTTCAAGCTCAAGTTTCTGTTCCGGCGTGCATAGATTAAATGAACTCAGATCTGGATAACTGAACTTTGGTACGAAGTTGTAGTTGAGTTTGACCTTCTCATTGCCTATGTTTTTTCTCTCTATAACGATGACGCCATTGGCTCCTTTTTCTCCATAAAGAATTGTGGCAGAAGCATCTTTCAGAACGTCTATGCGCTCAATGTCGAAAATGTCCAAGTCATACAATTCTTCGAGAGAAATCTCCACTCCGTCAAGCACGACTAGAGGATTGTTTACTCCTTCTTCACTTTCATTGGTAATCAATGTGTTCGCACCTCTTATAAGAAGGGAAGGGATTGCATTCGGATTCGATCCAGCTACATTGTTCTCCATCATCACCATACCTGGTGTTAGAGCTGTGATTCCGGAAATCAAATTTGTTGGAGACATGTTTACAAGCTGTTCTCCACTTATTGTTGTAGCTGAACCTGTGAATGTCTCCTTAGACTGTGTATAGAATCCATTGACTACGACTGCATCCAGGCTGGATGTCTTTAATGTGACGTTCAGTCTGGTAGAAGAACTGACATTAAACTCTTGGTTTTCTGTTCCGATGAATGAGAAAATAAGGACGTCGGCCTTTTTTGTGCTACGAGTGAAGGTGATAGAGTAATTACCATCAACATCGGCTGAAGTTCCCGTTGTCGTCCCTTTTACGAGAACATTTGCACCAGGCAGTGGCTCTCCATGGTCATCTGTGATAGTACCTTTTACTGTAACCTTTTGGTTTCCTGGCCCGGCTTTCTGTCCGCTTGATGCTGTCTGTTGGGCATTGGTTTCGATGCCAAATCCATGAAGCCCGCCTCCGGAGAGGAAAAGACATAGCAATGTAGACATGACAATCTTCCGACAGCCTCTGAAGTTTAGGAGTTTGTCTGATTCCATAAGCTATTTGTTAATTCATTGTTTGAAGCTTTTTCATATATTCAGGCTGCTTGAATTCTGTTCGTGAGAAAGTTTAAGCAGCTTTTTTATGAATGGCCTATCGCAAATATATGGAATCGATGATAAAAATCCTATAGAGCACTGTTTGTCTAAAACGATAAATCGCTAAAAGTTAGGATTGCAATATGTGTTTTTCCGGTATAGTTTCCTTGAGAACTTAAACAGTTCCTAGACTTTTAGGAAACATTTCTTGCGGTACAGAAAGTACAAGAATAGCCAGCAGATGATGAAATAACCTATATGCAATACAAGCTTTGTGTAGTTATCAGGTACTATGTTCGCGAGACCTTTGAAGAAGAAATCGGTTACAGGCCAGAAACCGAAGACTTTCTGCGCCATGTATATGGTTATGGAGTTAAGACCGACAACTTGGAAAAATACTGTGCCTTTTTTCCACCCCTTGACATCTATAAGGTAATAGAATATGGCGAACATGCCGAGAGAATAGGCACCTGCGGCGAGTACGAATGTACTAGTCCATAATTTCTTGATTATTGGGAACCAGTTGGACCAAATGATGGCGATTATGGCCATAATCGCTGCCGCCGCTATCATTTTCAATGTTTTCTTCTTGCCATTGTCCGCTGATTCTTTCACATATTGTCCTGCAAATATTCCAAGCATTGCAGTAACGACCGCAGGAATCGTGCTTAATATGCCTTCTGGGTCATAAACACCTTTCTTGAATATGTGGTTTGGAAGTAGTATCCTATCAATGTAAAATGCGATGTTTCCTTCTTTTGACATTGGGTCTGCTCCTGTCGGCGCATCTGGTGCCAATGTGAACTTGAGAAGAATGAAATATCCTACAAGAATGGCAGTAGCAATGCTCCATTGAACTTTTCGTCCTGTATAGCAATACAATATGGCGGCTACGGCCCATGCTATCCCTATACGTGCAAGCACACTTGGTATTCTTATTCCAGCGAAATCGAACTGAAAAAATCCTTGATATACAAGGCCAAGAAAGAAGAGAATAAATGCTCTTCTTAGAATGTCCAATGTTATCTTGCCATTATTCATTCCGGATGCTCTTTTTTTTGCTAATGAAAATGGAAATGTCATTCCTGAAATGAATAGGAATAATGCGAAAATAGTGTCATGATGATGAAATCCTTCCCAACTTACATGTGACATCTGTTCTGAGAGCCAGCATGGTTCTCCTCCTGTAAATACTCCGCAAACATCTGCAATTATTCCACTGAGCCCCATGATGAACATCATGTCAAAACCTCTCAATACATCGAGTGAAAGAAGTCTTCCGTTTTGGTTTGCCATAGCTTTAAATATGAAATATTTTCAAATATATATATCTAAACTCACTATTCCTAATTATTGATTACCTTTGTCAATAGTGGTTTTAAGAATAGTTATTAAATATAGGATACAATGTTGGAAAAAGGAATTAAGGGACAGGGCGAAATTATCGTCACAGAATCAGATACCGCGCAAGCTCTCGGTAGTGGCTCTCTTGCGGTTTTGGCTACTCCCGCTATGATAGCTCTTATGGAAAAGACTGCCAGATTGAGCGTTTCTTCATATCTTGATGATGGGCAGAGCACTGTAGGTACGCTTGTTAATGTCAAGCATCTGGCGGCTTCACCTGTAGGTATGAAAATTACTTGCCGTACAGAACTGACAGAAATCGACAGACGTCGGTTAGTATTCCATGTTGAATGTTTTGATTCAGCCGGCATCATAGGAGAGGGAGAACATGAAAGGTTTATCATAGATGAGGCTAAGTTTATGTCTAAAGCTGAAGCTAAACTCGTATAGATCTTTCATAATAAAACATCGAAGGGGTGCTCAGAGAATTCTGAACACCCCTTCTTCAGAGTCGTATCTCCATATTCGCGAGATTTCACATCTGGCTGAACACGTGATACATAACTAAACACTACTAACTAACCATTATAATAACCAACCAATAATATTATTCACTTGATTTTCTATATTGCATTTATCGTGCCAAACTGGTTAGAATTGATTTTTATAACATAGCTTGGACCTTCGATTGATGCAAGAAGTGAAATATTGGTTTGAGCAAATATAAGAAATATATTTATTCATAGGATAATATGGTACGAAAAAAACGATAAAATTCATATAAATGTATTTAATTTGCAGTATGAATAATAAAACAAGAATTTGCTGTACAATTCTGATACTGACGTTACTGGCATCGATTGAAATAACCGCCCAAAATGTTGGTGAGAAAGAATATGGAAAATGGTATGTAGAAACTTCAGGATATGTTTCTACAGGGAAAGCATTGCCATTTTGGAATTATACCAATAAAGGTGGTGTTATTCCAGAAACATCTGGTGGACTCGTTCGAGGTGGAGTGCACGATGACTACCATTATGGAAAGAACTTTAGTTTTGGTTGGGGGATAGGCCTTGCCGGGTATGCTGCGGCAAAAGGTAATGAATATGTTCATAACAGTGATGGAAATAGTATGAGAGGCATGATACAGGAATTATATGCTTCTGCTACTTGGAAGAAGCTTAACATGGACATAGGAATTAGACGACGTGAAACGGAATTTGGAGGTCTCTCTGTTACTGGCGGTAATATTACATGGTCGGATAATGCGCAGAGTTTTCCAGGATATAACCTTAAGTCTGAATGGATTACCGTTCCTGGAACTAAGGAGGTTATGTCAGTTAGGTTTACCTTCGGAGATTATGGCTTGTGGGACAATAGATTCGTTAAGCATACGTTGCTACATAATCAGTCGTTGTATTTCAAATTCGCATTGAACCATTCCCGAAATTTTACGCTAACGGCAGGCATGGAAGCTTGGGCTCAATGGGGCGGAAACTCACCGATATACGGACCTCAGCCACGTTCATTCCATGATTATCTGAGGATTATTGTCGGTGCTGGAGGTGATGACAATGCGACTATAAGTGACCAGATAAATGCTCTTGGAAATCATCTCGGACGCGAATTGATACGATTGGATTATGATAAGGAAAAATGGCATCTCACGATCCAGCATGATCGTCCATTCGATGATGGCTCAGGGATTGGCTTTCAGAATTTCCCGGATGCTGTAAATACCATATATTTTGCATTTAAAGATAAGGATAAATGGTTCAGTGACTTCCTATTCGAATTTATATATACAAAATGTCAGTCTGGTGACCATCATGAACGTCCAGCCACTCTGGAAGAATTAAAAAAGCACCCGGATAAATTATACTATATAGTAGGTGGAAATGATGATTATTTCAACAATGGAGAATATCAGTCGGCTTGGACATATAATGGACGCACTATTGGCATACCTCTTTTTTATGCGGCACCGAAAGATAAGGATGGCGTAACGAGAGGAGTGGTGAATAATAGGATAGTTGCGTTCAATGTTGGTGTGTCCGGTAAGATAGCTCGACAAGTCCCATATACGATGAAACTGACATATAGCAAAAATTTTGGCCGATACTCTCAAAGCATAGATCTTTTCAAATCTGCACCTCGACAAGTTTCTGGAGCCTTCGAGCTTGCATTGCCGGAACCTGTTTTCAGAGGTACGACTGGGATTAGTTTCGGAATGTATGCGGACAAAGGTTCAGTATTTCCTGACACTGTCGGTCTATCAGTTAAATTATCATGGATGGGAAAGATGTCTTCCAAATAGATGGAAGATACTCGTTGTTTTCCTCTCAGGCTCTTGTCCTCTTGAAACCATGACAATAGTATTGAGTGAAACCTTATGCATACAACTCCCTAAGAACTTGCAGGGAGCGGATGTTTATGACAGATTCTGTGTGGAACTCCAGATATTTTATTATGGAATAAGCTATATCATTACGGATGCTTCCGTTGAGGGGAATCAGCATTGACTCGGCAAGGTCTGAAGACATGAATTTCTCTATGATTTCTTGGTTGTTACCACTGAAAGGTATCATGTCGCTTGCCTCCGGACGGAATCCAAGTGCTATACACAATTCCAGAAGAAAGCGGATGTGATAATTACTGAAATCAGTTTCCAGGGCATCTAACGTCAATATCTGGTGTATACACCACTCAAACAGTCCGTCTTCTAATGTTCCGTCTTTGATTGTGCGGTATAGAACTTCGGCCATGAAGAGCGACATCGTATTTTTATATAAGTTGTTTCGGATCCCATTCAACGGGTGCTCTACCGATGTTGGCTTAGCAGTCCATAGCTCGGAGCGATGGTTTTCAGTAACTGAAAGGTCAATGATATTGAGCGGTAGATACCATGACATGGAAGATTTCCCTCTTGCATGAATTAAGAAACTTTTGCGCCCATAGGTGCGGCTCAAGGTGTGCAAGACAATGGAATTTTCCTTTATTTTAGTGAAATTCAGAACTATTACTGCCTCGTCCATAACCTTAGGATGTGTGTTCCTTCAGCCATTCAGCCATCGCCCGAAGTGCTTTTCCTCTGTGCGAAATGGCGTTTTTCTCGTCATCAGTAAGTTCCGCTACTGTTTTGTCAGGATAATCATCGGCGATGAATATTGGATCATAGCCAAAACCGCCATTGCCATATTTTGCATACGCAATTTTGCCTTCCATTGTTCCTTCGAAGATATGTGATTCTCCTCCTATGAAGAGAGTGACGACTGTTTTAAATCTGGCTTTTCTGGTTGCATGGGGCGTCATGATTCCGTATTCCCTTGCTACGGAAGCTTCGTATTCGTTGAGGGATATCTCATGGAGAAGCTTGTCCATATTTGCAGAAGAATCTTTGGCCGGTCCAGCATATCTGGCCGAATACACCCCAGGCGCACCACCAAGAATATCGACCTCAAGGCCAGTGTCATCAGCGAAGCAATCCGCTCCGTCTGTATGTTCATAGATGTATCGTGCTTTCTGGAGGGAGTTGGCGCGTAATGTTTTACCTGTCTCTGGAATGTCTTCGGTAATTCCTTCTTGCGTGGGCGTGACAAGTTCGAAACTGGTACCGAGAATTTCAGATGCTTCACGTAGTTTTCCGATATTACCTGTTGCAAAAACCAATTTCATGCTTCTCTGATCTCTTTTTATGTCTGCAAAGGTATCAATTCCACCGACAATCTCCAATAATTTGCTATTTTTGTGGAATGGATGTTGATGAACATTCGGAAAAAATATTTGGAAAATTGAACCTGATATGAGAAATTTTGGTAGTGTGATTATCGCGGCAGTTTCACTCGCAATAGCTGTTGAACCTGCTTTCGGACAATCGAAAAACTTTAAATTAGGACAATGGGTTGAGATTCAGAATGCGATTTTGAAAGAACTTAACAAATCATACGTCGATTCTCTTCCGATTGATAGGATTGAAAAAGCCGGGATAGAATCTATGCTCGGAGAATTGGATCCATATACTATGTATGTTCCGGAGGAAGATAATGAAGATTTCGAGTTTATGCTCGGAAAAACATATAGCGGAATAGGCGCAATTATCTATAAACCATCCAAAGAGAGCAATGTTATCATAAATGAGCCTTACATGAATTCTCCGGCGTACAAGAATGGACTGAAATGTGGAGATGAAATCGTGGCTATTGACGGCATGAGTGTTACTGGACTTAAAGCGGAAGAAGCTACTTCCAAGATGAAGGGGAAGCCTGGTACTTCTGTTGTTTTCGACGTCAAGAAACTTCGTAGTGGTGATGGATGGAAAGCCGGTGATACTGTGAAGGTTACTGTGGTTCGAGAGAGAATCCATCTTCCAGATGTGGAATATGCCGGAATGGTCAATGATACAACTGGATATATCCTTCAAACTGGATTTACAGAGAATGTGTCTTCTGACGTTCGCAATGCTTATTTAAAGCTTAAGTCACAGGGAATGAAACAGCTTGTTCTCGACCTCAGAGGAAATGGAGGAGGACTTATGCAAGAAGCTGTCAATATCGTTTCGTTATTCGTACCTAAAGGTTCTCTGGTAGTTTCTTCCAAGGGCAATGCTGAGGCTACTCGTCAAGAGTATCATACTGTGACCGAGCCTGTTGATACCGAGATTCCGATAATAGTACTTGTGGATTCAGGGACAGCTTCATCTTCCGAGATTGTTTCTGGCGCATTTCAAGACCTTGACAGGGCTATTATAATGGGGCGCAGAACTTATGGAAAAGGTCTTGTGCAGAGTGTCCGACCTCTTCCGTACAATGGTCAGTTGAAGGTCACCACAGCCAAATACTATACTCCGAGCGGAAGGTGTATACAAGCTATTGATTATAGTCATAGAAATGAAGATGGCAGTGTAGGACATATTCCTGATTCTCTTACGCATGAATTTCATACAGCTCATGGCAGACCTGTTCGCGATGGTGGTGGTATCACTCCTGATGATACACTAACGGCGGCTAGCTATAGTAGGCTCGTGTATTCTCTTGTCCTAAATGGAATCATTGATCAATATGCGCTTGATTATGCTCGCAAGCATGAGAGCATACCTGTATTGAAAGATTTTCATTTCAGTGATGAAGATTATTCTGATTTTATAGAATTTGCGAAGGGGAAAACATTCGATTATCGTTCGAGTGCTAAGACATTGTTCGATCAAATGAAGAAAGAATTGGAGAAGGATGGTATGGCAGAAGGGATGAAAGAGCAGCTTGAATCTCTTGGAAAATGCATTGACATAGAAAAAGAACAATTCCTTCGTATGAAAAAGGATGAAATAATTCCATTTATTGAAGAAGAGATTGCTGTTCGCTATTACTATCAGGAAGCTGGAGTGCAGATGAGACTTCGTTACGACAAGCAACTCAAGGAAGCGTTGAACAAGGTGTCTGAATTAAAAATAGATTAAATATGGCAAGTGAAATACGTAATCCCGAACTCTGGAGAGACGGAGAACTTAAGATAGAATGGGTTAGACGACATATGCCTCTTTTGGCAGGACTTGAGAAAGAGTTTAGTGTTTCTAAACCGTTCAAAGGTAAAAAAATAGCATTGTCTGTACATTTGGAAGCAAAGACTGCTCATCTGTGTGAAATTCTCGCTGAAGGAGGAGCAGAAATGTTCATTACAGGAAGTAATCCACTCTCAACTCAAGATGATGTAGCTGCAGCTCTTGTCCATGAGGGGCTTAATGTGTTTGCTGTGCATGGGGCTACTGAAGAGGAATATATGCGTGGAATTCGGAAAGTGATTGAAGCTGGACCTAATATAATAATTGATGACGGCGGAGATCTTGTGAATATGATTCATACCGAGTATAAGGAGTTGATTCCTAATGTTATTGGAGGGTGTGAGGAAACTACTACTGGTATTCTTAGGCTTGAAGCGATGAATAAGGCCGGAGAACTGGAGTTCCCGATGATGCTTGTGAATAATGCTGACTGCAAGCATTTGTTTGATAATAGGTATGGAACTGGACAATCTGTGTGGGATGGAATAAACAGAACTACGAATCTTATTGTCGCTGGTAAGAACGTGGTGGTTGCAGGATACGGTTGGTGTGGCAAGGGAGTTTCTATGCGTGCAAAAGGTTTGGGCGCTGATGTCATCGTAACAGAAATTGACCCTATCCGTGCGATGGAGGCGGTGATGGATGGTTTTAAAGTTATGTCAATGTCGGATGCTGCTGAGGTTGGCGATATCTTTGTGACAGTCACAGGGTGCAATGATGTAATCACTTCTGAACATTTCATAAAAATGAAGGATGGCGCTATCTGTTGCAATGCGGGACATTTCGATGTGGAGGTGGCTGTAGCAGCCCTAAAGAAGATGGCCGTCAGTCATGCTCCGGCAAGGAATAATATAGAATCATACAAATTGGAGAATGGGCGGACGATATATATTATAGCTGAGGGGCGTCTTGTGAACTTGGCGGCAGGTGACGGACACCCGGCAGAGATTATGGATATGTCGTTCGCAATTCAAGCTCTGAGCGCCAAGTATTTGGTGGAGAATGAAAAAAATATAATCCGTAGGAGAGGTGAAATGTTGAATGCTGTTCCAAAGGCTATTGATTACGAGGTCGCATATCGTAAACTTGCGGATTGGGGCATCAGTATTGACAATCTTACTGTGGAACAGAGAGAGTATTTGTACGGGAAAGATAGAACAGATTAGAATATAGGAGGTTATAATATGTTTGACAAAAATGTTTATGTAATTAGACGTAAGTCACTTCTTGCCAGGATGGCGGATAGCGCTGCCGAAGGGAAAAGAGGTATAGCCCTATTCGTGGGTAATGCCGAGGCTCCAGCCCAGTACAAAGACAACTGCTATAAATTCCGGCAGGATAGTACTTGGCTGTACTTTTTCGGGATTGATCAGCCTCTCTATGCTGCTGTAATTGATTTGGATAATGGTGATGAGACAATCTTTGCCGATGATGTAGAAATCGGTGATATTATATGGATGGGACCTCAACCGAGTGTTGCTTCTATTGCTGCAAGCGTAGGTGTGGATAAGTCAGCACCATACAAAGCTTTGGATGGCGTTGTGTCTAAAGCTCTTGCTTCAGGACGTCCGGTGCATTTCGTGAAGCCGTCAAGATATTATAATACAATGCGTATTGCCGCTCTTCTCGGATGTGGGAACGATGAAGTTTCAGAGAAATTCTCATTGTCATTGACAAAGGCGATAATTTCGATGAGGCTTGTCAAAGAGGATTGTGAGATCGAGACGTTGGATGATGCAGGCGTGCTCGGACATGAGATGCATACGGTTGCTCGCAATAGCATTGTCCCTGGTCGTATTGAACAGGAGATCGTAGGCAGGATGGAGGCTTGTACGCTGGCAAAAGGATGGGGCGTATCTTTTCCTACTATTCTTACACAACATGGGGAAACATTGCATAATCATCTGCATGATAAAGTTATAGAACCTGGAAAGCTGATGGTAATAGATGCAGGCGCTGAGAATAATATGCACTATGCATCGGATTACACACGTACGTATCCTACTGGTGGTAAGTTTACGACTAAGCAGCGTGAAATCTATCAGATAGTATGTGATTGTAATGAGTTTGCGTTTAAGATGACCAAGCCTGGTATTTCTTATCGTGAGGTGCATATCGCGACCATGCGTCTGATGTTGGAAGAGCTGAGGGCTCTCGACATAGTTCGTGGCAATATCGAGAATATGGTGGAATGTGGTGTTGCTGGTTTGTTTATGCCTCATGGCCTTGGGCATAATATGGGTTTGGATGTACATGATATGGAAGATTACGGCGAGGATTATGTCGGTTATGACGATGATCAGAAGCGCTCTTCGCAGCTTGGCCTTGGCAGTTTGCGTATGGCTCGTAAACTTGTTCCTGGAAACGTGATTACTGATGAGCCTGGCATATATTTCATTCCGGCACTCATTGAAAAATGGAAGCGTGAAAAGGCAGATCATGGCTTCGTGAATTATCATAGGCTCGAATCCTATTATGATTTCGGTGGTATTCGTCTTGAGGATGATGTACTTGTGACGGCTGATGGAGCTCGCAGACTCGGCAAAGAGCGTCTTCCGATATTCCCTGATGATATAGAAGCCGTGATGTCCAAGAATATTTAATAGCATAGAATTTATGATCAGTGAAATTCAGATTGACGAGACTATACGTAGAATATTTTCGGAAATCAGTTTCTCGAGAGAGCCGGCAGGATTGTATGATCCTCTGAGATATATGATAGAAGGTGGAGGCAAGAGATTACGCCCAAGGCTATGTCTTATGGCGTATTCTCTTTTCAAGGATGAATTTGCCGATGATGTGCTTCAGCCAGCAGTTGGCTTGGAAGTATTCCATACATTTACCCTGATTCACGATGATATTATGGATAAGTCTCCGTTGAGGCGTGGAAATCCAACGGTTTGGACTAAGTGGGGTGAAGATGGCGCTATACTTTCAGGTGATGTGATGTGTATTGATAGTTACAGAAGAATAGCTCAAGCTCCTGAATCAGTACTTCCTAAAGTGCTTAAATTGTTCAATAATACAGCAGCACAAGTATGTGAGGGACAGCAGTATGATATGGATTTTGAGTCCATTGATAGAGTGACGATGCCTCAGTATATGCAGATGATTGGTCTTAAGACAGCAGTGCTTATAGCATGTGCGGCCAAGATGGGTGCACTGATTGGAGGAGCTGATGATGAAGATGCTGGCAATCTTTATAGATATGGTTATGCGCTCGGGTTGGCATTCCAGATTGCTGATGATTATCTCGATGCTTTCGGAAACGAAAAAGTTTTTGGCAAGCCGATAGGTGGCGATATTGTTAATAATAAGAAGTCATGGCTTACTATAAAGGCTGCTGAACTTGATGCGGTAGCTATGGAGAAAGCCATGTCAATGCCTGTTGGCACCGATGTGGAAAAGTCAGATAAGATAAGTGCTGTAAAAACTATCTATACACGTCTGCATGTCGACGAACTTGCACAAAATGAGATTGTTAGGCTTACGGATGAGGCGATGGAATGTGTTGAGCCTTTAGAACTCAATAAAGTCCGTTCTGAAATGTTGAAGCGTTTTGCAGATAAGCTTGTTGGAAGAAAGAACTGATAGAGATGCGAAAGGAAGAACTTGAGATAATGGCTCCGGCAGGAAACTTTGAATGTCTGATGGCTGCCATAGAGGGAGGTGCGGACTCTGTATATTTCGGAGTAGGTAATCTTAACATGAGATCGCATTCGGCCAATAATTTCCAACCGGAGGATCTTGCAGAGGTCGTGAGAATTTGTCGTCAATATGGAGTGAAAACATATCTGACGTTAAATATTGTACTATATCAGGAAGACATTGAATCGGCGCATAAGGCTTTGGACTCGGCTAAGGCTGCGGGAGTGGATGCGGTCATCGCTTCAGATATGGCGGCGATAATGTATTGTCGTCAAATAGGTATGGAGGTGCATATTTCCACACAACTGAGCATTTCGAATGTGGATGCTTTGAGATTTTATGCTCAGTTTGCTGATGTTGTAGTATTGGCTCGTGAGCTTAATCTGCATCAGGTAAAGGAAATATATGAAACTATTTTGAAAGATGGTGTTACTGGACCTTCTGGCAGGCTTGTCCGTATCGAAATGTTTGCTCATGGGGCATTATGTATGGCCATTTCCGGCAAATGTTATTTGAGTCTTCAGACTTATGGGGCATCGGCCAACAGAGGCGCATGTTATCAGTTGTGTCGTCGAGGATATGAAGTCACTGATCTTGAAACAGGTAATCAGCTTAATATAGATAATAAGTACATAATGTCTCCTAAGGATTTGTGTACTATTGAGTTCATGGATAAGATAATCGATGCCGGCGTAAAAGTGTTCAAGATTGAAGGTCGTGCTCGTTCGGCTGAATATGTTAAGCGTTGTGCTCAGTGCTATAGGCAGGCTGCAGATGCTGTCTGTGATGGTACTTATGACCCTGAACTTGCTGCATCTTTAAAAAAGGAACTATCCGAAGTGTTCAACAGAGGATTTTGGGATGGATACTATCAGGGTGCAAGGCTTGGAGAGTGGAGCAATGTCTATGGAAGTCAGGCTACTCTCAAGAAAGTGTACTGTGGCAAGGTTACTAACTGGTTTGATCGTATTGGCGTGGCTGAGATTGCTGTGGAATCAGCTTCTCTGAAGCTTGGCGCCAAGTGCATGGCAATCGGTGCTACGACAGGAGTTGTAGAGTTCTCTGTTAATGATTTGCGCGTAGCACTTAAACCTGCTGAGGAGGCTATAAAGGGTGTAAGGTGTTCTGTGGCCATTGTGCCTGACAACAAAGGTGTAAGAGACGGAGATGTGGAACTGAAGCCAGAAGGCGCAGAAGCTGTCGCGGCTACTGATGGGAAAATACCTGTCAGGCTTCGTCGAGGAGACAAGATTTATATATGGGAGAAAGTTTGATGTATAAAAATTTACTGGTCAATATGAAACATGGATTTAAGGTCGCTGTACTTGTAGCGGGTATTATTGTTAGCTTTCAGAGTTGTACACCGAAAACATCAATAGAGAATTTTCCTGTAAAGTATGTTCTATCTGCTGATTCTCCTGCAGATTCATCGGAACTGAAATTTCAAGATGGGAATGTCATGTTATCAATTCCTGTAGGGTATATTCCTAAAGGTGGTATCATTGATTTCAATGCAGTAGTTGAATCATCTCCTGAATGTAGTAGGTATTATGTTACTGAATATAAGGTGAGGGATACATGGTATCCAGGCGATATGTTTATGTGTTCTGGCAATGAGTCTCATCCTTCAGTCATAATGCAGACTTTCAGAATGCCTGAGCCGGTGAAAGACATTCTTGAGATTCGTTTCCGCGCGACAGGGCGTGAAAAGGCCGATAGTTCTGCACGTGACGGAATACGCCCGAGAATGGAGCTCGCTCCAAAAGGCTATGTGGGAGAGTATATTCAGTATTTCGGAGAGGGTGCAGCGAAGGATACCATGAATGTCTTGTGCATAGGTAATTCATTTACATATTATAACATGGTTCCGTTCATGCTTAAAGAGATAGCATGGAATGAAGGACATTTACTTCGTGTCAATGCTAGTCTTAAAGGAGGGCAGTCTTTCGGTCAGCATATGGGGCTGCCTTTGTCTCGTTTTGCGATGAGCAAGGGCAAATATGATTTTGCTTTTCTTCAGGACCAAAGTCAGGCTGCTGCCAATTTCTCGAAGGATTCGACTGAATTTAGTTATGTCAATGCTGATTTCCAGAGAGTTGTGACAAATGTGGTAGCTCGTTCTCCTAAGTGTAAGATTATCTTAGAAGATACTTGGGCTTATCAAGCTGGTGATTTCGGTGGCTTTGGAAATTTGGAGGAATTTGATAATCTCATGGCTGATGGTACTTCCCGTCTTATACGTAATGCTGAGATGGCATTTCCTACAAATGAATTTGAGATATCTCCTATTGCGAAAGCTTTTGCTATAGTTCGTGATGGTGATTCCGGCATTGACCTTTATACTGAAGATGGAAAACATCAATCCGTTTATGGCGCATATCTAAAAGCGTGTGTGAACTATCTGATGATGTTTGGGGGAAAGTTCCAGTCTGTTCCTGCTCCTGATTCTAAAACATCTGTAGATTGTGGTCTTCCTCATGACAAGGCAGAATATCTTAGGCATGCAGCTGAGCAAGTGATGGAATAAAAAGCGTTCGAAGAAAACGACTTAATTCGAACAAAGCCTTCATATTAAACTGAATGGTTCGGAAAATACATGGTTTTCCGAACCATTTTATATCTACGGAACAGATGGTGTATAAACGTCTACCGTTCCTTTTTTCATAATTTTTTCGATTTAATATTTACCAGAAAACCATTTTTAACATCAAGCGTTCCGCCATCATGTAAATCAACAGCCTTGAAGTTAAATTTGGCCCAAATGCGGTCGTCTTCAAATTTGAGAAATTCAATGGAACCTTCAGATGATATATAATTCTTAAATACAAGCTTTCTGTGACTATTCTCATACCTCACACCTGTCTGTATGTTAAGTTGACCATAATTCTGATTGTCGTGAAAATTATATTCATTGTGTAGTTTCAGTTGTTCAGAATTTTTCAAGTTGATAGTAAATTCAATATATTCATGACTTTCATTAAGGAATATTGTTGAACATTTGAAAATAAATCCGTCTTGATTATTTTCAAATACTATATTCGGCTTGCTGAAAATATATTTTCTTTCAAATGTAATATCGTCAATATCTAGCATTATTCGGGGCTCATTACCAAGTGCTTCGATGTTAAAAGGAGACTCTGGAGAGGACTGCTTTTCGCATCCGGATAATGTGATGATGAGACAAAGGATGAGGCCAATTGAATGTAGAATATGTGCTTTCATGATATTAAGGCATTAATGATTATAAAGAGGTGCTCCGCTCTCATCTTGTTGAGGGGTTATTTGCTCCTCAACGCAGGAATTCAGTAACAGCAGCGCAGATGCTAATGTAGTTAATTTCTTCATGGCATTATGGTGTTTGTATTTAAAGTAATGCGTTGCTGAAGTTTTTCAAAAGTTTGGCTGAATGGTATTTGTTTCAAATATATAAATTGTTTTTAGAAGAAGCAATGACTCGGTAAAAAATATATCATAGTTATTGCATTTATAAGCATTCGAATCATCAGATTTGGCTATGAATCATTATTAGTCGTTATTATAATTACCAATTTTTGGGGATTGTCCGCTTTTTTTATGCGTCATAACTTTGCACTCGAAAAACGAAACATAATAAATGGTTAACAAATATGTCTTCACTGCCGTAGTTATGATGACGGCAGGGCTTGTTGTGAGCGCACAGAATTCTGATGGCGAAAAAATATCAGAAGAACAAACAAAAACGGAAACGAAAATTGCAAAGGCTTTCAGCCGTCTTTCCATAGGTGGCTATGGTGAGGCTGTCATGTCTCGCAATTTCTATAGCCAGCACTTTAACCGCTACCTTGATCCTGAAACATATAAGAATGACAAGTCGCACGGACGTTTTGACCTTCCGCACGTGACATTGAATCTCGGTTATGACTTCGGAAAAGGCTGGACAATGGGAATGGAGATTGAGTTCGAGCACGGTGGCACTGAATCTGCTGTCGAAATCGATCCTGACGAGAGCGGCGAATACGAGGCTGAGACCGAGAGGGGCGGAGAAGTGGCCCTGGAGCAGTTCTGGCTGAACAAAGCTTTCTTTGGAGGAAAATTCAATGTCAAGGCCGGTGAGCTGATTATTCCTGTGGGGGAAATCAACCAATATCATTTGCCTAACGAGTTCTTCTCCGTATATCGTACCGAAGGCGAGGCCAAGTTCCTTCCAAACACCTGGCATCAGGTGGGCCTGTCCCTTTGGGGGTGTTTGCCACAATGGCGTTATGAAGCGATATTTACATCTGGATTGGATGCAGAACGGTTCGGTCATAACTGCTTCGCACATTACGGAGCCACAAGTCCGTATGAATATAAGATAGGAAATGTGTATGCTGGTGCTGCAAGAATTGACAACTATTCGATTAAAGGATTGAGACTTAGTCTGAGCGGATATTACGGATATACATTCAGAAATACAGAGCGTAAAGCCAGTGCATCTTATAATGATTGTCACGGTGACCTTGCCATAGGCAGCTTCGGATTCGAACTGAACAGATGGAATCTTATAGCAAGAGGCAATGCTACTTATGCTCATCTTTCCGATGCTGAGCGTATAACGACATTCTGCAATGCGTTTCCGAAGCATTCGCAGCAGGATGGCTCCCCGTCCAAGCATTCGCCTATAGCCACAAGTGCATATTCCTTCGGTGGAGAAATTGGGTACAATGTCCTAGGCCCTATAAAGAGCCTTAATGGTGAGCAAAAACTCTATGTGTTCGGGCGATATGAGGACTATAGTACTTATGCTTCAGGAAATAAGAAAGTTGCGTATGGATATGACCATGTTAAGCGTATGGGCTTTGGCTTGAATTATATGCCTATACCACAGATAATAGTCAAGGCTGAATATGCAAAGAGATTCTTGCCATCAGGATACAATGATGAGCCAAGCATTTCTCTTGGAATAGCATTCGTCGGTTGGTTTAGCAGATAAACTGGAGTATTTCTTAAAGTTAAACAAGTATAAAATAACTAACAGATATATGAAATCATTGAAACTTATGATGGCTGCACTTGCCGCAGTGGCAGTGACAGCAGTCAGCTGTGATGAGAACAGCGGCGAGAAAGAACTTTCGGAGTTCGAGATCAAATGTCAGACAGTGAACAAGGACTTTGTAGAGAAGACAGTTAAGCCTACATACCGTGCTCTTGCTGATAATGACAAACTTCTGGTAGAGCAGCTTGGAAATCTCAAGTCTGATGCCGATGTGGTGAAGGCAGGTGAATATTGGAAGGCTGCCCGTCAGGACTGGGAGTGGTCAGAAGCATTCCTGTTCGGCCCTGCAGGTGACTTCGGCCTTGACCCTCATACAGATACTTGGCCGTTCGATAGAGTTAAATTCGACAAGTATATGGCTAAATACCATCCGGCTACTGATCCTGATGATGCTGAGATGATGGCTCACAATATCGCTACCGAGCAGAACTTCACGGGATTCCACGCTGTGGAATATCTTATTTTCCGCGAAGGTAAGTCTCGCAAGTTCGCTGATATGACTGCCGATGAAATCTGGTTTGCAAAGACTGCTGCTCAGGATCTGTACCTCAGTTCCATCAAACTGGTCTATGCTTGGGGCGGCGAAATTTCAGAAGA
>CAKUVA010000009.1 GCA_934693135.1 uncultured Bacteroidales bacterium
GAAGATTATGAAAGCGCTAGTAATATAGCAAAAGCATATCCAGAGATTTTTGGTAAAGATCCAACTGAGTGGAAAGCATTCGATAATTGGCATTAATTTAGGGAGGGTTAACTATGAATATCGGACAACACTTACAAAATAGAGGACTCGCATTATTGATAGCGTTAATGATATTCCTTTATTTTTGTCTTGGACAGAACTCTGATAGTAAGATTGGCAATACTCGCATATTTAAATCCAGAGCTCTTCAAGATTCGCTTGAAATGTTTAATAGCATAGTGAAAAACATTCCAAATTACTACAATGCTCCTACATTGACATTAGTATTATTGTCGGTGCGAAAAGATACTGTCAATATTACCTTTCTGGCCGAATGTGGAATGTTGGTAGCTGCAGATGATGGTCCGGATCCTACGTTCCGAGGTGCATGTAAGGTTAAGAATAGAACGACATTGTTCTATGTGTATTCTGGGGAAGCATTATTTAAAAATATGATTAGATTCAAATTGCTAAAAATGAAAGAAGAAGAGTATAATTTCTTCAAAACATACAATGGTCCGCGAGGCATGTCGAATTGCCACCAGATAATTATGCGAAAATATATTTATCATTCCAAAGATTCTATAGAACTGGTCAAAAAGAGCGGTTGTTGATATGACAAGGTCTCACAAGGGATATTATTATGTCGGTCCGTTTCGCTATAAGCGTGACGAGGATGGTGCGTATAGTCTTGACAAGGTGCGGTTCGGTGGAGGTGAGATTATCGCGGATTCGACTGGGAGACTCGGCGTAGCATTCATCATCACAGACCATCTCGAAAGTGTGCGTCTGAAAGTGAATGAGGATGGCGAGATTATCGGGAGCTACGATTATCTGCCGTATGGAATGTTGGCATCCACGAGTAGTGGGCTCGGAAAGGATAACGCTACCCCCCCCCTTGCAGAAAAATATCCTTCCATCAGCCCTTACGCCTACTGCGCTGGAAACCCTGTCAACCTTGTTGACCCGGATGGAAAGGACTGGTTCCAAAACATCTATACAGGTGAGCTATATTATAATGCGAATTTTACCAAAAAATCTCTCGGTCAGGATTACATGTTTGGAACTGATGGATGGGTTTACTTTGGCGCGAATGGGATGTTTAACAAGAGTGATTCGGATCTAATAAAATACGCCAGCAGCAAGTCGGAAGTCGGTGGATATGTATTCAATGTCAATGATGCGAGTCGGACAATGTCCATGGTAGATTATTCCAGAAAGCCTTTGGAGGCAGATGTCTTTGTGAAGGATGTTTCATATCGTCATTCAGAAGGTGAATCAACTATTAACCAACCAGGATTAGAGTCTTATACTACAGTTGAAAAAGTATACTCTTCAATATATGTAAAAAATTCTGCACTATCGAGTTATAGCGTAGATAAAATATTCGATAAGGATTTTGATATAAATTTCTGGGCATTATCAATAACGTTTACACAACGAGAGCATAGACGATATCAATATAGTGATAAGATAATTGACAAAATTAATCAGAAGGTCATACGGCCAACTTTTGATATCCTTTCAATAATGTCAGATTTACTTGGTAATATTGTAAAAAGAAGATGAAAAAAAGATGTGAGATAATTATGTGCATTATTGTGGTCATTTGCTTTTGTTTAATTCTAAGTAATGTTACCTTGAATGTATATACATCATACCGCTTTCACACGATTGAAAGGCCATTTGATTCATCTTTTGGTGATATGGGAAAGGCTGTAAATAAGAAGTTGCTTATCCATTTTCCTGTTCATCCTTATGATGTCGGTACCCTTTGTGGTATGAGTGCAACTATTCCTGAATATAATACTAAAGATTATTTATCAAAAATAGATGTTCAGAGGTTAGCTTATTTTAAACCATATTATTATATAGAAATGTATATATGCGATTCACTATTATACAGAAACTTAAAAAAAGAATGGAGTAAAAGGGAATCTACAAAATTAAGAGATAATGATACTTCTCAATATGCTGTCATACATTCAATTACAGAGGATAATCAGAATGAAGCTAAGCTGGAATTGTCGAAATTTCTTGCTGGAAAAGGTGAGATCCCTCCGCTGCCCTTGTTTGACGTCCATAGGACATACAATATAAAAGATACTATTAGCCGAAATAACAATCTTGTAGATACCCTTACTGTTTCAGGATTACATCCTGAAACAGATATTTATATTATTTCATATGGCAACCAGAATATGATGTCACAAAAAATTGATTATCCAAACTATATGTGTGTTGGGAAGTCATTAGGACATGGCTTTTCGTGTGGCATAGCCTTTTATGATGCAAAATATTATGTTTACTATTGGACATTAGTATGGTAAAGGAGAATACAGCTATGAATAAATCTTGGTGGATAAAATGCATAAGCCGTGTAAGCATAATAATCCTAACAATTTCTATTATTGCCTTAAGTGGTGGTATTATGTTTCTTGCAAGCGAAATAGATAGGGTATATAAGACGATTCATAGGTCAAGTATGTTGTGGACAAGTATGGGAAATACCATTAGACATTTTGCTTTTTTAGCATTTCCACAAGATTATTCTATTTTGGGAGAGCCCTGTAAGACATTTGGTATAACCCCTAATTTTATAACGAAAGAGACGAGTGACAATAAAATCTTGTCATATTATTATATTGAAGTGTATAACTGTTCAGATATTGAAACATATAATATGTGTAAGGAGTATTACAAAGGATATGGATGGACAGATTTAAAATCTGAAGAAGAAAATACTTATGCTGTCTTTGGTATCATGAATCCAAAATATGCTAACTATGAGCAGATGGTAAATGAAGCAGAAAAATATCGTTGCTCCGAGGGACAGATTCCGCCTATTCCATTGTTTGATATAGGAAGGCTATATAATCATGAACATTGCGAACGAGATTCTTTATTCTTCGATTATACTTCAGTGTCTGGTTTATATCCAAATACTAACATTATGATTGCACTCCATTCAAATATTAATATACTTAAGAAAAATATTCCACATAAAGATTATGAACCTTTTGGAAAAAAATTGAGACATGGATTTTCCTGTGGAGTGGCATTCTATGATGAGAAAAGATATGTATACTATTGGGCATTGGCGTGGTAACTGTATAATGTTGGCATCCACGAGTAGTGGGCTCGGAAAAGATAACGCGACCCTCTTGCAGAAAAATATCCGTCCATCAGCCCTTACGCCTACTGCGCCAGAAACCCTGTCAATATTGTAGATATCCAAGGTGATAGTTTGATAGTTATAACTCCAGAACTGATATATGTCATTTGCGCTCAACGAAAACAAATCGGTACGAAAATAACGTTTTATTCGTACCGATTTTGCGAAAAAGAAAAATACCTCCTCAGTCACGCACTAAGTAATCATTAAAAAATAACTTGATAATCTTTGTGTGTCTTTTCGGTCTATATTCATTTTCTCATCAGTCGTGTACCCCGGTACACTCCCTCTTCGAAACCGAATCTATCCTTGAAAATCCATCACAAATTTTTACCAACTTATTTTTAACGCTTACTAAATTAGTATATGATTGATATTTAAAAGCATCGCGCAAGACCATATTTGCGTCGATTGCTCGCTTGAAGACAAAAAGTCTTATCTCACATTGACAAGGTCATTGACCTGAGCCTTAATCTTGGTTGTGAACTCGACGGGAAGCTTTTCGAACGAGCTGAATTCCTCGATGAGCGCGTTAGGGTTGATGGCATCGAGGTACTTGCCTGCATTCTGAGGATCTTCGTTGATGAAACTTGAGCACTGAGCAAGGCTTAGGAACGAGTCAGGAAGCATCATGTAGGCGTCTATGTATTTGCCGAACATGAGTTTTGCTTCTGGAGTGAGAAGCATCATCCTGTGCATAAGTCCTTTTTTCCCATTGAGAAGAGATTGATGGGAAGCTGCATAGTTGTTGAATATGCACTCGATTGTTACTTCCTCGTCTGCTGATGTTTCAGGTAAGTATACTGTTGCAGTGAGATCTGCACCTGTGTAACCCCATTCGGCAGATTTGATAGTGCCTGTTTGCTCATCATGTTCTGCAAAACGAGAATAAGGAACTTCGGCTCCATTGACATATACCTTTTCTGGAGCAAACACACCTTCGAATACGATTTTCAGGCGACGTGTTGGGTCTATTCCACAGAAAGTGCCTTTTCGTGGTGCTACTGTTACCTTAACATGTGACGCATCGGATGTTTTCTTTACAGAAGTAACTGCATATTCAGCTTCATAGGCCTGTGTTGTTCCGTCATCTTCGTAAATGGAAGTCTCGCTTTCTCCATCGCCAGGGGCAACGAGCAGCTTTAGAACATTGCTCTTTTCTTGGAGAGAAGAAATATTATCCGATGCCATCGGAATAATAGCTCCTGCCTTTATATAATAAGGATTTTCGTTAATGGTATATGAAAGGGTAGTAGTCTGACCTCCCTTGATGATAGAGCCAGTAGCCATGTCATACCAGTCATTTCCAGCAGGGAACCACATCGTTCTTTTTGCCAATCCTGTCAATGTGTCTGCAGCTTCGCATACTACAGTGGCGAGGATATCATCTCCGAACATATATTCCTGCTTGAATTCATACGCCTCGTTTGCCTCTGGGTAGTCGTAATACATAGGACGGCACATTGAGATACCTGTGTCATAAGTCTGTCTGGCAGCGTTGTAAATGTAAGGAGATAGGTCATATCGGAGTCTTACAGCCTCACGCATTGCATCGAAATGGTCAGGGAATACCCAGAATCTTTTCTCCATGGTAAGGTCTTTTGTAGAATGAGTCTTGAATATAGGAGTGAATACACCAGATTGTAACCATCTTGTATATAATTCAGGATCAGTCTCTTTTACACCCTTGGGCTGTATATGACCTCCGATGTCATGCCCCCAATATCCATAACCTACATTGGAAGCGGTGGAGGTGAAATACGGGAGATATCCGAGAGCTTGCCATGAGGCATAGATGTCCCCAGAGAAGCCTATCTGATATCTGTGGCTTCCGATTCCGCCCCAGCGATGATATATCATGGGACGTCTTGCATATAATCCTTGGCTTTCGGATTGGCGAACCATGTCATTGAAGAATGTGTAGTTCAGCCAGAATGTGTTGCTCAACCCGGGTGTGTATTTGCTTGTCCGCCATTGCTGCCAGTCAAGCCACCAGAAATCTACTCCTTGACGTTCAAATGGGTGTATTACAGAATTAAAATAAGCATTAGCCCAGTTCTCATCGTCTATTCTGAATGGTACCGGGGCCTTGGAACTGTCAGCATTGATGTATCCCTTTGGACCATCATAATTTGAAGTTCGTGAAAGATAGTCTTTTACGAATCTGTCGTAAGGCTCTTCATACGGCTGTATTCCAGAAGCTGGGTGAAGATTAAGCGTAGTCTTTAAACCGAGGTTGTGCAAATCTTGAAGGCAGTTGGACGGGTTAGGGAATAATTTCTTCTGCCATGTGTATCCTGTCCAACCGATACGCTGTCCGAATTCATCCTTCGGTGCATTGCTCCTTCTAAGCGACCATGTCTCATGCCAGTCCATGTCGAGAACCATTACGTCTATAGGGATGCTAAGAGAACGTATTTCTTTGCCAAGTCCTGTGAACTCGAAGTCTGAGTACTGCCAAAAGCGACACCACCAATAACCGAATGCGAATTTAGGTGGTAGAGGAATTTTTCCACCAATCTTGGTGAAATCGGAAACAGCAGCCTTGTAGTCATGCCCATACGCAAACATATAAAGGTCAAGTCTGTCACCAGGTTCCCTTTCAGCAACCCAGTTCTTCCAGTCAGACTTGACAGGTATGAAAACCTGCCTATTGCTTTCATCGATTATAGCCCAACCGTCACGAGATGCTACACCATTGTCGTATGGCTCAATGGTTTTGTTACCATCGCATTTGTCCAATGTCCTTGTTGTGCCGAGAAGGTTGCCGCTATCATCCATTCCAGGATGCCATGTGATTTTCTTTACTCCTTTTTTCGCTGATGGATCCTCCATGTCGAATGTAACTGAAAGATTCTTTTCGTCGAACTTCCCTTCACCTGTATAGGTCAATGTCAGACTATCAGTAGATATGATTACTTTTTTTCCAGAATGTTTTACCTTGAACGTTGGAACAGGAAGCTTTCTGTTTACTATTCCGAGAGTAGCCCTATCTTCAAATTTACCATCTTCAGCCCATTCCATTCTCACGAGTCTGTCAGTAAGAATAGTAAACCTTGCATTGCCGACTGTTACTATAGCTTTGTCGTTAGCTTTAGGATTGTCTTTTGATGCAGGAATCTGTCTCAGTTCTTCTTTACCGAGCAGACTACGTACCAAAAGAGGCTCATTAGTTGTTATGCAATCCACTCCGAGAGCTATCATGGCATTTATGTCTGTTTCTTTGTTTACAGTCCATGCATTTACACTCATGCCAAGCTCATGTGCTTCCTTGACCCATTCAGGATGTTTGTAGAAAACCTTGTAGTGGTAGTCTATCCCGTTTATGCCCTTCTTGTGGAGATCCGTTGGGGCAATGTCTCCGTTTAAAAACTGGTTAGTGAAATCAGGAGCCATTTTAGCCACTTTCAAGCATGCATTCATGCTGAAAGATATGAACATTATTCGAGAAGGATCGTAGAGGTTATGCTCTTTTATTTTTTTGAATGTGAGGTCGATCATTTTATTTTCTCTCTCATCGTTCAATTGCTTCTTGAATTCAAGCACCAACATTGTCTCAGGATGATTTTCAGCTTGAGTGAGATACTCGTCGAGTGTTGGCATAGTCTCACCATTGGCAAGCTTATATTGGCAAAGGAACTTGTAGGTGTTCTCCCTTATTTCTTGACCTTGGATGTGTGCATCGTGATGAACGACAATTTCATCGTCTGAGGTGATGTGAATGTCAAATTCGCTGCCCCAAAAACCATGTTCTTGTGCAGCCTTGAGCGATGCAATGGAATTTTCGGTATGTTCTGCCTCATCGCAGTTCCAATACCCTCTGTGCGCAGCTATCCTTATGCTTCCTGTACCTTGAGCAACCATAGAAATGGATGCAATTGCTGACAATAAAGCGGCGGAAATAGCCGATAGAGTCTTTCTAATCATTTTCTTATGTTTTGTATGTGTTTATAAAACGGTTTCAAAAACTACAAAGATACCGATTTGTGAGGATATTAGCATAAAAAAAATTAACTTTGCCCCAATCAAAACACGAAAATAGTATGGTTAAAGTTAATGTTGGAGGTTGTTCCTCCTTTGTAAATGATGCTGAGTACAAGGAATATCTTGACAAGGCACTTTCATCTTTCGATGTTCTTGAAGCAGAAAATGGTGCCGGAAATGATTTCCTTGGTTGGAAACATCTTCCGTCTCAGACACCTGAATCCCTCATTAAGGCGTGCGAAGATGTACGCGATGATTGGAAATCAAGAAAAATAGATCTTGTTATTGTTATAGGTATTGGAGGCTCTTATCTTGGAGCTAAGTGTGCAATCGAGGCGTTGTCACATAGCTTTGCAAGAGAACTTCACAAGCAGGATGCTCCGGAGATCGTGTTCGCTGGAAATAATCTTTCTGAAGAATATATTAGTGAACTTATTGACCTTATGAAAGTAAGGAATGCAGCGTGTGTAGTGATTTCTAAGTCAGGTACGACTACAGAGCCTGCTGTCGCTTTCAGAATTGTGAAACAGCATCTTGAGGAAACATACGGACGTGCTGAAGCTGCTGCCCGTATCGTGGCTGTTACTGATGCTCATAAGGGTGCGCTAAAGACTCTTTCTACACAGGAAGGCTATAGAACATTTGTTGTCCCTGACAACGTAGGTGGGCGCTTTTCAGTTCTCACTCCAGTAGGCCTTCTGCCTATCGTTCTTGCGGGATTCGATATACGTGCTATGCTTGAAGGCGCCAAAGAAGAGGAAAAACTTCTTGCTGAAAGATCTGTTGCCAATGCTGCTGTGGTTTATGCAACCATGCGTAATCTTCTCCATTCCGTATATGGCAAGAGTGTAGAGGTACTCGTATCATTCACGCCTAAGTTCCAGTATCTTGGAGAATGGTGGAAACAGCTTTTCGGAGAGTCTGAAGGAAAGGATCTTAAAGGAATTTATCCTGCGTCAGTAGTTTACACTACAGATCTTCATTCTCTTGGACAGTTTGTTCAAGATGGTTCTCGCATCATGTTTGAAACAGTAGTCAGCGTTGAGAAGAGCAATAGAAGCGTAGTGATTGGAAGCGATCCTCAGAACCTTGATCAGCTTAATTATCTTGCAGGTGAGCATGTGGAGCATTGTAATGCGATGGCTCAGCTTGGAACAAAGCTTGCTCATATTGACGGCGGTGTTCCTCAGCTTGAGGTTTCAGTTGAGAGAATCAATGAGAAGACTCTTGGCTCACTCTTCTATTTCTTTGAATTTGCATGTGGCATCAGCGCATATATGCTCGGAGTGAATCCGTTTAACCAACCAGGCGTAGAGGCATACAAGAAGAATATGTTCGCTCTTCTTGAAAAACCTGGTTATGAGGAGCAGACAAAGGCTATCAAGGCTCGTCTAGGAAAATAATCCCGACAATGGCTGAAGATATATTCAGAAATACTATAACGCTGACGGATGCGGCTCGGATGGCCGGTCCGCCAGCGTTTAACATTATGATAAAGCCGTGCGGCTCTGCATGCAATCTGGATTGCCGTTATTGCTATTATTTAGATAAGGCGTCGCTCTATGGTGGTCATGAGCAGAAAATGACGGAGTCGCTCTTGGAAACATTGATCCGTGATTATATGGTGTCTTGCCCTATGCCTGAAGTAACCTTTAATTGGCATGGTGGAGAACCTCTCGTGGCAGGCATTGATTTCTATAGGAAAGCGATAGAGTTGGAAAAGAAGTATTCTGATGGGAGGCTTGTACATAATACGCTCCAAACTAACGGAACTCTTGTGGATAGTGCTTGGGCTGATTTTTTCGCTGAAAATGGTTTTCTCATAGGAATCTCTATTGATGGTCCGCAGCATATTCATGATGCCTACAGAAGTAGCAAGTCAGGTGTTCCTTCATTTGCTCGTGTTATGGATGGACTTGTTGCATTGCGTAGGGCTGGAACTGAATTCAATACTCTCACTGCTGTCAGCAATGTATCAGAGGGACATGGCTTGGAGATTTATCAGTTCCTAAAGGCTGCAGGCAGTCGTTTTATGCAGTTCCTTCCTGTGTTGGAGAAAGTTGAATATCCTCGCAATGCCAAGTCTAAAGCGGACTATTCGGCGCGTCCATCTATGGTTCCACCAGATGGGGGAGGTGATGGGATTGCTTCGTGGTCTGTAAGTGATATGGGATATGGACGCTTTCTCTGCGATATTTTCGACTTCTGGGTAAGATATGATGTCGGTCGATATTTCGTTGGAATGTTTGATGCTACTCTTGCAGGGTGGTGTGGAGTCGATCCTGGTACATGCGCATTTGCAGAAACGTGTGGTCACAACCTTACGGTGGAACATAATGGAGACGTGTATGTTTGTGATCATTTTGTGTATCCACATTACAGACTTGGAAATATTGCGGACATTGATCTGAAGGAAATGGCTTCGTCGCAAGTGACATTACAGTTCGGCATTGACAAGAGGAACTCTCTTCCGAAGGAGTGTAGGAGTTGCGAATTCCTCGCGCTCTGTCATGGTGAGTGTCCTAAGCACAGATTTGCGAAAACAAAAACCGGAGCTTCGGGACTTAATTCCCTTTGCGCCGGCCTTAAAATGTTTTATCGACACAGTTCCCCTTATATGAAGAAGATGCGTGATTTACTTGCTGTGAAGCGATCTCCTTCCGAAATTATCGGTTGGAAACCTTTCTGAATGAGGTTGTTCCAGAATGTTTCTCTCC
Source organism: uncultured Bacteroidales bacterium (assembly GCA_934693135.1). Taxonomy (GTDB): domain Bacteria; phylum Bacteroidota; class Bacteroidia; order Bacteroidales; family UBA932; genus Cryptobacteroides. The sequence continues at coordinate 9,916 of CAKUVA010000009.1, forward strand.
TATGCGAGATGGCCTTATCCTCAGTGCTTTGAGTGTTGGTGTCAATGCCGCTGAATTCATGGTGAGGCTGGAAGCTCTGCTCATCGTTATCGGAAATTCTGGAACATCGTCATTGTATGTGAAGATGTTGTTGGTGCTATATGGTAAATCGAAGTATTGCATTGAAGTGAACTTGGTCCCATAAATGGTGCCGTCATGGCTGAAGTCTAATCCGCAGGATTCTATGGAAGCACTTTCATCGCTTATCATGAATGCTTCTGCAATAGCGACATAATCAGTGATAGTATATTCCCCTGGAGTCATGTCTGTGAATCCAGCAGAACCATCGTACATGAAGTTGCCGAAGAAGCAGAAGTCATAACTTTCGTCATTTTCTGTATAGGTTTCTAAGTAGAGCCCCTTGAAGTACATAGTTCCATTGAATTTGTCGTATATTGCCTCAATGCTATAGTTGCTCATATCATTTCTAAGCCCTTCTCCTGTTTCCCAACCACGGATTGTATACAAATAATTGGCGTCTTCGCTACTGATGTTAACGTTGTAAGTGATGTCCGTGTTTCCGTCTTTTTTACTTTTGCCTGTGAACTGCCATTCTCCAGTCCATCTAAGATAATTTTCTGTAGGCGTTTCCTCCTCAATGGTGAAATCCAAAATGGCGTAGTCTCCTGTCAAATTCCCTTTAGAAGATATTCCAAATGCTACGGCACGCCATTTTCCGGAACGGAATCGGTCGAAAAGTATTGTCTGTGTGCCCACATAAGTTTCGGCGTCATAGGAACTGCCATAGTCTTTAACGGTCTGTGAAACCATATCTAATTCATCTTTTAGATATGCGAGGAGGTCGTTGCCGTATGTGCTTTCGAATTGTGCATTCGATATGATGTCTAAATAGTAATGTTCGTTGTCTACACTGGTTACTGTTATCCCGTCTACCTCGCTTCGGCTTCCATTATCTTCGGTATAATCTTGTCTTCCTGAATAAGTTATTTTCCAGTCCGGATTTACCTGAATAGTTTGCTCAGGATGTTGAGGAATGTCAGAGTCAGGCCTGTGTGGACCATCGTTGTTTGTTATGCAACCTGCTACTGCCACTGTTGCTATAAGCAAGGGTACTATCTTTATCAATGTCGTTTTCATTTTTTTTTCTTGACTTTTTTGTAAACCGCAAAGATAGAGATAATCCGGATAAAAGAGTTATATTTGTTGTGAAAAGACATTGAAGATGGAACAGATAAAGAAAAAATTATATCCATTGAAATTCCGCTCGACTGCAGGGAAGACTCCTTGGGGCGGAAATTGGTTTATAGAAAGGTTGGGAAAATCATATACTGAGAAAGTTGAGGTAGGGCAATCTTCCACAGGTAAGAAGAAATATGCTGAGATGCCTTTGACACTTTCTGATAAAATAGGGGAGAGTTGGGAAATTGCGGATATTGGATTCCGTGATTCTGAGGTCGCCGAGGGATGGCTTGCTGGAAGCACGTTGAGTGAAGCGCTTGAGACATACTTGGAAGATGTGGTAGGTGAAAATGTCTACTCTTATTATGGCCGCCAGTTCCCGTTGTTAGTTAAGTTGTTGGATGTTCAAGGGCGCACATCTCTAATGGTTTGTCCTGATGACGAAATCGCTTCACCTCGTTATGACACGCTTGGTAAGATGAAGTTTTGGTATATAATGGATGCTGAGCCAGGTTCGAGGCTGTATATGGGATTTCGTAAGGATGTACCCGCCAAAGAGTTATATGAAAGGTGCATGAATGGAAGCCTTGAAGAAGTACTCAATGTGGTTACTCCACATCGCGGAGATGTTTTCATGATTCCTGCAGGATTGGTGCATGCTGCGGCTGATGGGGTTTCGATTGTTGAAATTTCAGAATCATCTGATCTTGATTTCAAAATTTATGACTGGAAAATCATTAAAGATCTTTCAGATACGGAAAGTATTTCGTTGGAAGCGGCTTTTGATTTTATAAATATGGGCCCGTATGACAGTAGCCTTGCTCTTTCGAAAAAACGAAAAGAAATGTCTAAAGACGGCTGTACGGAAAAGCTTGTATCTCGTAAGGAATTCACTATTACAGAGATTCGACTGAAGGATGCAATTCATATCAATACTGGGACTACAGATACATTCCTTATTTATGTGTGTGTTAATGGGACGGCTTCATTGCAGATTCATAAGGATGATTCTGGTATTGATCATTATGAAATTGGAACTGGTGAAGTCATTTTGGTTCCTGCTGATATCACGGACTTTTTCCTCGTGCCACAGGATAGAGATACTATACTTTTGGAGGCTACTGTGGAAAAAATCGAAGAGCCTGACGAATATATTAACCCGGATGTGGAAGCCAAACTTCCTGGTGATGACGATGATGATAAATTCACTACAGAAGGTGGCAAGAAGATGTCTGTGGAGGAATTTCTTAGAAAGAATCCTGGAAGAATGAATTAACTATGGCTGATGAAGTAAGGATAGATAAGTTCTTGTGGGCGATACGAGCTTTCAAGACCAGAAGTGAGGCTGCAGATGCCTGCAAAGGAAATAAAGTAAAAGTCAATACTGTCGATGCCAAACCTGCCAGAATGGTGAAAGTCGGTGATGTTATTGAAGTTCGCAAAGCTGCAGTACATTATACATGGCGTATAAAAGCATTGATAGAAAATAGGGTAGGGGCACAGTTGGTATCTCAGTATGCGGACAACCTTACTCCGCAAGAAGAACTGGACAAGCTAAAGGCACCGGTGGAGACGTTTTTCGTAAAACGCGACCGTGGAACAGGTAGGCCGACGAAAAAGGATCGTAGAACAATAGATGCCATGTGGGAGGAGATCGACTATGATGCGGATATTCCTAATGACTATGATGAATAGCATAATTAGTAACTAAAAACCTAATATATGGACACAAATAAGAAAATTTTGGCTGCTGCCGCTGCTGCATTGTCTGTATGTGCATGTGGTAGGCAAGAAGTGAAAAAGCCTAATGTGGTATTCCTATTATTCGATGATTTGGGATATGGAGATCTTGGGTGTTACGGGCAGGAAAAAATAGAAACTCCAAATATCGATGCTCTTGCTGCACAAGGCTTACTATTTACTGATATGTATACAGCAGCTCCTCTTTCTTCACCATCGAGGTGCTGTCTGCTGACAGGACAACACATGGGGCATAGCCAGATTCGTGGCAATGAGGAGCACTATGTCCCAACTGACAGTCTTGGTTGGAACGGCGTCTTTCTCAATCCTGAGGAACAGGGACAGTTTCCACTTGAAGAAGGAACCAAGACTATTGCAACATTGATGCAAAATGCCGGTTACAAGACTGCAATGGTAGGTAAATGGGGGCTTGGATTTCCTAAAAGCGCGTCTCTTCCGAACACGATGGGCTTTGATTATTTCTACGGTTTCAACTGCCAGGCGCTTGCGCATTCATATTATCCAGTGAAACTTTGGGAAAATGGTGTAGAGGTGGAAACGGGTAATGATCTTGTGGTCCAAGGGTGTAAACTTCCGGAAAATCTGGATAAATATGATGTTCATAGTTATGACCAATATGGTGGGAAGTACTATAGCTGTGATTTGATGTACGATAAGATGGTGAAGTTTGTGGAAGATAATGCAGATTCTCCGTTCTTCTTAATGTGGACGACTACAGTTCCACATAGCGCAGTACAAGCTCCGATTGACGAAGTTATGCATTATGTCGATAAACTTGGTGATGAGGAGCCGTGTACAAATCCGGGCATGTATCTGCCTAATCGTTATCCACTTGCAACCTATGCTGCGATGGTTACTCATATAGATAATCAAGTGGGTAAACTCGTACAGAAATTGAAAGACCTGGGCGTCTGGGATAATACCATATTTATAGTAACTTCTGATAATGGTCCCGCTTCCAATGGTAATTCACCGATGGAATACTTCCAGAGTGGCGGTCCGTTTAAGTGTGGGAAAGGATGGGGAAAATCATCTCTCCATGAGGGTGGAATCAGGATGCCTTTCGTTCTCAGGTGGGGTGACAATAAGACATGCGAAAAAGTATCCAGAATGTCCTCGTTTGCTGATATAATGCCTACGCTTGCTGATCTCGTGGGCGTAGAGGCGCCAGAGAATGACGGCATTTCACTTGCTCCGACGATTCTGGAAAAAACGCGTGGCGGAAAAGCCTATAGTCGCGGTAGAGGCATTGATGTTCAAGAACAGAAAGATCACGATTTCCTTTATTGGGAATTCCCTGGTGCGAAGGGATGGGTAGCTGTGCGTATGGGGGACTGGAAAGGCTTGCTTCGCAATGTCAAGAAGGGCAACACCGAAATGGAGCTTTATAATCTTGCCGATGATCCTCGGGAAACGACAGATGTAGCCTCGGAGCACACAGACATCACAACTGCTATGTGGAGTGCTGTCAAATCCAGTCATTGTGACGCTAATCCTGAAGTCCCTAAATTCTGCATGGATATTACTTATCCTAACGAATAATAGTTGAATGCATGAAAAAAGAGGCTTCGCAAAAATCATTGCGAAGCCTCTTTTGGGTATATAAATATTGTCTATTTTTCGTATTTCTTTGCCTGCTCAGCAATGAGAGCCGCGTCATCGAAGTAATTTATTCGCATGGCATTGCGTACTTCGGACAATGTCTGTGCCGCTGTCTCGCGAGCTTTTTCTGTACCGCGCTTCAGGATGTTGAAGACTTCTGGAATATCCTGTTCGAATTCGTGACGACGTGCACGGATAGGGTCGAGTGTCTTGTTGATGACGCTGTTGAGGAACTTCTTGCAGGTCCCGTCCCCGATTCCGCCTTTTACATATTGCGCTTTCAGTTCGTCCAGATTCTTGAACTCAGGCCAGAACTCGGCGAAGTCCTCATCTGTGCTGAATGCCTCCATATATGTGAATACAGCATTGCCATCCAGATGACCTGGCTCATCCTGACTCATCCTTGGTTCACCGTTTGACATCTTCTTCACTTTCTTCCATACTGTAGCGGCATCATCGCTGAGGTAGATGCAGTTTCCGAGTGACTTACTCATTTTGGCTTTTCCGTCTGTACCTGGAAGTCTAAGGCATACGCTATTTTGAGGTAGTAGGATTTCTGGTTCTACGAGGACATCTCCATAAATGCTGTTGAACTTACGGACTATTTCCCTGGTCTGTTCGATCATCGGCTCCTGGTCTTCGCCTGCCGGGACGATTGTGCCCTTGAATGCTGTTATGTCGGCGGCCTGGCTGATAGGATAGCAGAAGAAACCCACAGGCAGGGTGTTCTCGAAATCCCTCATCTGAATCTCCGCCTTGACGGTAGGATTCCTCTGAAGCCTTGCCACGGTAACGAGATTCATATAGTAGAACGTGAGCTCTGTCAGCTCTGGTATCATTGACTGTATGAATAGTGTGCATTTTTCCGGGTTGATACCACAGGACAAGTAGTCGAGTGCTACTTCGATGATGTTCTGACGTACTTTTTCTGGATTGTCTGCATTGTCGGTAAGAGCCTGTGCATCAGCGATGAATACGAACATCTTGTCGAAATCTCCTGCATTCTGAAGCTCGACTCTGCGTTTCAGCGATCCGACATAGTGTCCAAGATGAAGCTTTCCTGTCGGCCTATCGCCTGTCAAAATTACTTTTTCCATATATTCCATTCTAATTATCGTGTCAATGCCGGTTCGCATGGCTTTTATTTAGCTTTACGCCGGACAAACTTCAAAGTTATACAAAAAGAGCAATAAAAAAAAGAGCAAGGATTCCGTTCCCTGCTCTTCTTAACTATGTTATGTGAGACTATTACTTCTTGAAATATCTGTTGTAAAGTCCCTGGAAGCCTGCTCCGTGGCGAGCTTCATCCTTTGCCATTTCATGAACTGTATCGTGGATAGCATCGTAGTTGAGCTGTTTAGCTTTTGTAGCAATGGCAAGCTTTCCTTCGCATGCTCCAGCTTCAGCCTCAATTCTCTTCTCGAGGTTTGTCTTTGTGTCCCATACAACATCTCCGAGAAGTTCTGCGAACTTGGCTGCGTGTTCTGCCTCTTCAAATGCGTATCTTTTGAATGCTTCTGCGATTTCAGGATATCCTTCCCTGTCAGCTTGACGGCTCATAGCAAGATACATTCCCACTTCTGAACATTCTCCTGTAAAATGAGCCTCAAGCCCCTCGTGTATTTCAGGATCGCATCCTTTGGCAACGCCGATAACGTGCTCGCATGCCCAACTCTTAGGACCTTCTTCTTTTATCTCTACGAATTTATCTGCTTTCGCATGGCATACAGGACATTCTGCAGGTGGATTCTCTCCTTCATACACATATCCGCAGACGAGGCATCTGAATTTCTTTTTCATGGTAAACTCCTTTTTTTAATTGTTGTGTTTTATAAATAATCTCAATCCTAATTTAGAAAAATTCTAAATATGCAGACAAAGATACATCTTTTTACCGAATCTGCAAATTTTTTTTGTGGTCACATTCGGAAGATACTGCAAAAAACAGACCTATATCAACTGTATTTCTTTGGATATCTGAAAATTATGGCCATGATAGCGAATACTCCCATGGTCAGTGGGTAGAAAAGATTACGAATGATGGCTATTGATGATACTCCTGCCAGTCCTGAAGCCATAAGCATTTGTGCTCCGTATGGAAGCATTCCCTGTATCATACAGGAGAATGTATCCAAAATACTTGCTGTTTTGCGTGGATCCAGCCCGAACCTTGTGGTGATGTCTTTGGCTATGCGCCCTGTTGTCAGTATCGCAATGGTATTGTTGGCTGTACATATATTTGCCATGCTGACCATAGCTGCAATGCTGAATTCTGCACCTCTTTTTCCGCTTATCCTTCGCGTTAGCAATTGTACAATATAGTCAATTCCGCCATTATCCTTAATGACTTCCAGCATTCCTCCTGACAACATTGTCACTATAATTAGATCTCCCATGCCGGCGATTCCGTTGCCTATAGCTCCGAGCCATTCTATCCATGTCAATGAGCCATCAGCGAAGCCTATGACGGCATTGATGACGATGCCGATTGCCAAAACTGCTATAACATTGATCCCAGACATTGCGAGCCCGATTACGGCTATATATGGCAATAACTTAATCCACGCGATATTACCTGAGATTTCGGTAGGTGATATCTCTTGACCGATGCATATATATATGAGTGTCACGACAAATGCGGCAGGAGCAGCAATTCTTATGTTGACTTTGAATTTGTCTGACATAGAGCATTCTTGCGTACGAGTTGCAGCGATGGTTGTATCTGAAATAAAGGATAGATTGTCTCCGAAGAATGCGCCACCGGCAACGATGGCTGTCATGAAACCTATATTTAAATCAGATCTGGATGCAATACCGGCAGCTATCGGTACAAGTGCTACTATGGTACCGACACTTGTTCCTATTGCCATTGATATAAAGCATGAGGCCAAAAATAGGCCGGCCAATAGCATCTTTGGAGGCAGTATCGCGATTGTTGCTGAAACGGTTGCGTCTATGGCTCCTATCTGTTTGGCAGTTTCCGCAAAGGCTCCGGCGAGGATAAATATCCATAGCATCAGTAGCACGTTTTTGTGTCCGGCTCCTCTTGAAAATATTGCAATTTTATCTTCTATTGGAGCTTTATGGCTGACGAGAAGCGCATATGCCGATGCTATCAGAAAGGCTGATGCGATAGGGACCTTGTAGAAATCTTTTGCGATTATTGATGAAATGAGGTATATTCCGAGAAAGACTATGAGCGGGCTCAATGATAGAAGTCCTTTGCCCCTTCCTATATGTTCAGTGCTGTCTTTCATGTCAATGTCTTTTTGCGACTGCAAATATACGTTCTTTTTTTTCCTCGTTTCGTGAAAAAATGATAATTTTGCAAACTTGCGTATTTTAAGCGCTCCGCAATATAGGTATTTGTTAAACAGATTCTAAAAGAGGAGGTGGCATGATAGCTATTTTTTACAGATCTTTCGGAAAGATACTGCTTTCGCAGTCAATAGCTGATTTTGCAGCATTCAAACAGGAGGATGTAGTGTGGATTGACCTCTTTTCCCCTACAGGTGACGAGAAGCGTGCTACCGAGACATTCCTTAATACTGAGATTCAGAGCCGAGCGCAAGCAGAGGAGATCGAGAGTTCATCACGTTTTTCTGAAACGGATACAGCTATATTTGCAAATACCAACTTCCTTATTCCGGGGCCTGAAGAATATGCTATGGAAGCTGTGTCTTTTACATTGGTCGGCAATGTGCTTGCTACATTGAGAGATGTTCCGCTTCGAAGTTTCACTGAACTTCAACGTAAGATTCAGGCGGTTCCGAGACTTTTCCCAAATGGCTATTGGGTCTTTGTCAGCATCATGGATCAGAGGGTTGACTTGGATGCCGATATGATTGAGCTTATGTCTAAGGAAATCGCCCAGTATAGCAAGAGAATAAATCAGCAGGAAGATATAAACGAGGATTTTCTCTTGGATATAAACCAGCTTCAGGACAATACGATGCTTGTCAGAGAGAATATAGTCGATAAGCAGCGTCTGATATCCAATATGATGAAAAGCGACAAGTATCCGTCAGAGTTAGAGCCGAGGTTCAATGTGCTTCTACAGGATATCTCATCACTTATTAACCATTCGAACTTTAGTTTTGAACGTCTTGAATATTTACAAGATACAGTTGTGGGACTTATCAATTTGGATCAGAATCGTATTATGAAAATATTCACTTTGATATCACTACTTCTGATGCCGCCTACACTTGTGGCGAGTTTCTACGGAATGAATGTCGCATTGCCTCTTGCCGAGAAACCATGGGCATGGATTCTTGTCATAGGCATAATGGTACTTACGCTTGCCATAACATTGTTCTTTTTCCAGAGAAGAAAAATGTTGTAATTGGTAGAAAACTTTGTAAATCAGTTTTTTTTATCTAAATTTGCGCCGCCTTTTACGGGTGTGGTGTGTATTATCATGTCTGTAGGGTACAATAAATAATGTTAAACTACTAGTTTTATTCTTAAATCAATTATGGAAGAAAACAAAGTTGCAGTTGAGGCTCAGGCAGCTGAGTCTCCTGTAAAAGAGGAAACCAAGAAGGCTCCACTGAATGCATCAGTGGCTCCGGATCAGTTCGATTGGGATGCTTTCGAGAAGGAAGCAGCCTATGGAAATGAGGACAAAGCTTCTATCGAGGCAGCTTATGACAAGACCCTCTCAAAAGTGTCTGAAAATGAAGTTGTAGAAGGAACAGTTACCGCTATCAACAAGAGAGAGGTTCTCGTAAACATCGGTTATAAGAGTGAAGGTGTGATTCCTGCTCCTGAGTTCCGTTATAACCCAGATCTCAAAGTCGGTGATAAGGTAGAGGTATATGTAGAGTCTCCGGAAGATAAGAAAGGCCAGCTCGTACTTTCTCACAAGAAAGCACGTCAGCTTCGTTCTTGGGATATGGTAAACGAGGCATTCGACAAGGGCGAAATCGTCAAAGGTTATGTCAAGACTCGTACAAAGGGTGGCATGATCGTAGATGTATTCGGAATCGAGGCCTTCCTCCCTGGTTCACAGATCGATATCCGTCCTATCAAGGATTACGATGCATATGTTGACCAGACAATGGATTTCAAGATTGTCAAGATCAATCAGGAATTCCGCAATGTTGTCGTTTCTCACAAAGCTCTCCTTGAGGCTGAGCTTGAGAAGCAGAAGAGCGAGATTATCGGTAAGCTCGAAAAAGGCCAAGTTCTTGAAGGAACTGTCAAGAACATCACCAACTATGGTGTATTTGTTGACCTCGGTGGCGTTGACGGTCTCATCCACATCACTGACCTTTCATGGGGTCGCGTAAATAACCCTGAGGAAGTAGTTAAACTTGATGAGAAGATCAAGGTCGTTGTCCTCGATTTCAACGAGCAGCAGAAGAGAATCGCTCTCGGTCTCAAGCAGCTTACTCCGCATCCTTGGGATAGCCTCGATCCAGATATCAAGGTTGGAGACAAAGTTAAGGGTAAGGTTGTTCTCATCGCAGACTATGGCGCATTCGTAGAGATTAAGCCTGGTGTAGAGGGACTTATCCATGTATCAGAGATGTCATGGTCTCCAAGACTTCGTATTGCTCAGGACTTCCTCAAAGTAGGGGATGAGGTTGAGGCTCAGATTCTTTCTCTTGATAGAGAGAATAGAAAGATGTCTCTTGGTCTTAAGCAGCTTACTCCTAACCCATGGGAGAACATCCGCGAGAAATATCCAGTCGGTTCACAGCACAAGGCTGTTGTACGCAATATCACCAACTTCGGTGTATTTGCAGAACTTGAGGATGGTATCGAGGGTCTCGTTCATATCAGCGACCTCTCTTGGGATAAGATCAAACATCCATCAGAAATGGTTCAGGTAGGCGATACTATCGATGTCGTTATCCTTGACTTCGATGAGGCTAATCATAAGCTTAGTCTTGGTCACAAGCAGCTTCTCCCTAACCCTTGGAATGAGCTCGAAAGCAAGTATCCAGTAGGTACAACCGTAGAGGGAACTGTTGGTGCATCTACTGATAAGGGTGCGAATGTAACTCTTGAGGATGGCACAGAAGGCTTCGCATTCAAGAAAGACCTTGTAAAAGAGGATGGCAAGCAGGCTGTAGATGGCGAGAAACTTCCGTTCGTTGTAACAGAGCTTAGAAGAAGCACACGTAAGCTCTTCCTCTCTCACCTCAAGACTTACGCTGAGGCTAAGGCAGAGAAGGCTGCTGCAGAGGTTGATAACACCAAGAAGGCTGTCAAGAAGATTAATTCTAATCTTGAGAAGACAACCCTTGGTGACATCGATGCACTTGCTGCTCTTAAAGACAAATTCGAGAAAGGTGAGTAATTTCACATTGAAAATAATGGGCACTGCTTCGGCAATGCCCGTTGTTGATAGATATCAGAGCGCTCATGTACTGGAGGTACATGGGCGTATCTTTTTAATAGACTGTGGTGAAGCGGTTCAGAGACAACTTATTCGGAATAAAATACCTTTGGCTAAGTTGGACTCTATTTTCATTTCGCATATACATGGAGATCACTTATTTGGCCTATTTCCACTATTATCTACTCTTGGACTTGCTTGCAGGACTGCTCCTGTCATGGTGTATGGTCCATCCAATATGGAACCACTCCTTAAATTTTTTATGTCATATTATGGGAAGGGCATAGGTGTCGAGGTGAAATTCAGACCGTTGTCTGTAAAGGCTCCGGAAGTCATATATAGTACTAAGTCTTTAGAAGTGCTTGCGTTTCCTCTTAATCATAAAATAGAAACTTATGGCTATATTTTTAGAGAGAAAACACCACTTCTGAACATAAGGAAAGAGGCGTTGGAAAAGTATGGTTTTACAAGAACCGAAATAGGAGCATTGAAACGAGGTGAGGATGTATTGCGTCCTGCTGGACATGATGACGGAGCGACATTTCTTAATGGTTTCGTGAAATATTCTGGAACTGATGAACCGCTTTTGATAACAAATGATGAGGCGGCGTATCTTCCGTATGAACCTCGTAGTTATGCGTATTGTAGTGATACGGCTCCTTTTTCGGAACTTTCTCAGTGGGTAAAGGGTGTTGATCTTCTGTATCATGAGGCTACATATCTTCAGCAATATGAAGAACAAGCCAAGTTACGGTTTCACTCTACCACTATACAAGCTGCGGAATGTGCGTTGGAGGCTGGAGTGGGGAAACTTGTGGTTGCCCATTATTCTTCAAGATGCAAGGATTCTTCTCGTTACCAAGAGGAATGCAGAAAGGTCTTTCCTGAAACTTATGCTGCAAATGACGGAGATGTGTTCGAAATATGATGATATTTTCGTAATTTAGGGTTTGTTTTGAACAATGATTGGATGAAAAAGTCACTATCTTACCTTTTGATGGCAGTCGTGGCATTAGTCATGGCTGTTTCTGCTACTATTCCAGACAGTACACCGCAGGCCGCGTACATTCGTCAGTATGCTCCGGTAGCGGTGAGGGAAATGTATCGTTCTGGAGTCCCTGCTAGCATTACATTGGCACAAGGTCTTCTTGAGTCTCGCTATGGGCTTTCCGAGTTGGCGATGAAAGGCAACAACCATTTCGGGATAAAGTGTCATGATTGGACAGGTAAGAAGATGTATCATGATGATGATAGACGTGGCGAATGTTTTCGTGTCTATTCATCGGCAGATGCAAGCTTTATGGACCATTCGGACTTTTTACGATATAGAGATAGGTACAAACCATTGTTTGATAATGATATAACAGATTATAAATCTTGGGCGAAGGGATTAAAAAAAGCTGGCTATGCTACCGACCCTGCTTATCCGGCCAAACTTATTAAAATAATTGAGGATTATAGGCTTTACGAATACGATAAGATGACTCCTGAAGACTTTGGTGGGAATACGACAAAATCATCCTCAAAGATAGCGAAATCATCTTCTAATTCGCCGAGAAATCATAAGCATGAACATGAGAAACATATTCCTGATTCTCCACTTTCTATAGAAGAACCTAAGAAAATGTCTTCGAGGGAGAAGACTGAAATATTCTCATTCTCATTGACACGACCGATCTATTCACAGAATGGAGTGCCTTTCATTTATGCTGCGGAAGGGGAGACCTATGCTTCTATAGCTTCTTCATATCATTTGTTTGTTAAAGAACTTCTCCGGTTCAATGATGCTGAGGCTGGTGAATTCCTTCATCCAGGCGAACAGGTTTATCTTCAGAATAAGAAAAACAGGACAGTACGTGGTTTGGATAAATATATTTCCGATGATGGTGGGGAAACAATGCGTGATTTGGCACAGCGATTCGGTATAAAATTGAAGGGCTTGTGCAAGATGAATTCGCTATCTGCAGATTATGTGACGTTACCTGGAGATGAATTGAATCTCAGATAAGCAAGGCTTTGATTATGAAAAATACAAAGAACAATACAAGAAATCTTCCACTTGTCGTGACTATATTGACGGCATTGTTTATAGTGTTCTTTATGGTTGGCTTTTTTGGTGGCAGATTTTATTATGATAGGAAATCTTCGAATTTCACTGGAACTGCTGAAATTTTTGTATATCCGAATATGAACATCTCGGATGTGGTTGAAGAATTCATATCCAAAGACGTCGTGAAAAATCCTGCAAGCTTGAAACGTGCACTGCGTTCAGAAGGTTTGCTATCCGGAAAAGATAGAGCTGGAGATTGTCCTCTTAAGCCTGGGCATTATACTATTATTGCATCAAACTCGAGTATGTATGTCGCCAGGATGATAAAGAATGGTTGGCAATCGCCTGTAAATCTTGTGCTTGCGGGCTCTATCCGTAGTAGAGGTGCATTGGCTCGTAAAATCAGCCGTCAGATGATGCTGGATTCCTTGGATGTGATTAATGCATTGCGTGATTCAGCACTCATGGCGGAATATGGATTCTCTGTCGAAAACGAATTTGCTTTGTTTATGCCGGATTCATATCAGATGTATTGGACGGATTCCATGCGAGATATTCTTGATAAGCAGAAATCTGCTTATGATGCGTTTTGGACTTCTGGGAATTTAGATAAAGCCAAGGCTCAAGGACTTACGAAGATGGAGGTGTCTACGCTTGCAAGCATTGTACGTTGTGAGTCAAATCATATTCTGGAATATCCCTATATTGCCGGTGTTTATCTGAACAGGCTTCATATCGGTATGAAATTGCAGGCTGACCCGACTATAGCTTATTGCTATGATTTTAACCTAAACAGGGTTATGAAGAAGCATCTGACTATAGAATCGCCTTATAATACATATAAATATATAGGATTGCCACCAGCGCCAATTTGTGTCCCTGGAAAAGATGCAATGAATGCTGTTCTTAACCCTCAAGGAGGAAAGGACTTATATTTCTGTGCAAGTCCTAACTTTAATGGGACTCACATATTTGCATCGACATATTCAGAACATCTTAAAAATGCGAGGGCGTTTCAGAAAGCTTTGACTGCTCGTCTCAAGGCTAAGGCCGAAGCCACTGCTTCTGCAGGTAATTGATCGGTTTTCTTTATGTTTTTTTAAATGCGTTCGGTAGCATTGTATGCTGTGGACCATGCCGCTTGCAGATTAAACCCTCCTGTGATAGCATCTATGTTCAATGCTTCCCCAGTGAAATATAAGTTTGGGTGTTTTTTACTTTCCATATTTGCCGGATTTATTTCACTCAACGCCACACCACCGCATGTAACGAACTCATCCTTGAAATGGACTCTCCCTATGATTTCTTCATTATCTGAGCATAGGGTTGCACAAAGTCTATTCAATGCTTTCTTGCTTATGTCCATCCATCTTTGATCTTGTGCGATGCCTGCTTTTGTACACAGGTGTTTCCATAGCCTTGTGCTTAGCCTTGTAAGATTTGCATTGTATACTATCCTTTTAGCATTTAAGTCAGATAGTTCGGCAAGTTCGTCTCTTATCTCATTCTCTGTGCATCCTGCCCAATTTATACATAACGGCGCGTGATATTGTTTCTCATGCAGAAATAGTGCTGCATAGGATGATAGTTTCAGAGCTGCTGGTCCACTCAACCCCCAGTCTGTGATGAGCAGTATGCCCTCAGAGCTGATCCCGCTTCCCGGAATACTGAGTCGTGCGTTGTCTACGACTATTCCCATTAGATTCTTCAATGCTATATCTCCTGTCCTGAATGTAAATAAGGAGGGCACTGTTTGGGTGACTTCAATATTTTGAGGTAGCATTGACTTTAGAACATCAGAACTTGTTCCGCCACAGCTCAAAATAACTTTGTCGAAATCCTTTGTGTTTCCATCATTGATTCTAAGTCGGAATCCTATATTGCTATTTTCTATGATATTCAGTACTTTAGAACTGCAGTGCAGAATGATATTCTCTTCTTTCATCAGTCTTTCCAAGCATCGGACTATCTCCATTGCATCTTGTGAACATGGGAAGACACATCCATCTGCCTGAGTCGTGAATTGGATTCCTTCATTTTCAAACCACTCAAGCAAATCTTTCTGCGAAAATACTTTCAGCAGTCTTTTCATTATATTTGCTCCACGTGGGTAGACGTCTTTCAGGCTTCTTACATTTTCGAATGAATTGGTGATGTTGCATCTTCCGCCTCCAGTTACGGAAAGCTTTGCCATAGGACGTTTTCCTGCTTCGAAAATTTCCACTCTCCAATCGGGATGTTGTCTCTTTATCTGTATTGACGCGAAGCATCCCGATGCTCCTGCTCCAATGATTGCCACTGATTTCATGGTCAATATCGACTAATCTTTCCAGACTTTCAAATATGCTTCCAATGCCCACATCTCATCACGATATCGCGCTGCCGCTGCATAGTCAAGGTCTGCCGCGGCTTTTTTCATTTTCCGTTTGGTCTCTTCTACAGATTTTTCTATCTGTTCTCTTGACATTGAGCGTATAACAGGGTCTTGAAGCACGGCTGCAAGGTCTGCCTGAATGTATCCGTCTGTATATGCAGAATTCTTCTCTCTCTTGGAATCATCTCCCAGTCCGACTGTGATATGTCCTTTTCCAAGAGCGCTTGGGTTAGGTATGAATGTAGGCGCATCATAAGAGTTAGAGGCTGTAACATGTCCAAGTTCTTTGGTGCTGGTGTTTCCTCCTCCCAGTTCGGAAATCAGCATATTATGCTTAACCTCCACCTGTTTAGGCGTAATGTGGTGCAATTTGTTGTACTCTATTTGCTTTGATCGCCTTCTGTCGGTTTCGTAAATGGTCTCTTGCATTGATTTTGTGATGTTGTCTGCGTACATTATGACGAGCCCATGCACGTTTCTGGCTGCTCTTCCTGCTGTCTGTGTCAATGCTACCTGAGATCTTAGGAATCCTTCTTTGTCAGCGTCCAATATGGCTACGAGCGATACGGTCGGGATATCAAGTCCTTCCCTAAGAAGGTTGACTCCGATGAGTACATCGAAAAGGCCGTTTTTAAAGTCTTCTATTATTTCTACTCGTTCGGTTGTGTCTACATCGCTATGTATGAATCTGCATCTGACTCCACGTTTTCCGAAGAAGTCATCAAGCTCTTCCGCCATCCTTTTCGTTAATGTCGTGACAAGAACTCTTTCATCCACTTCAGCGCGTTTCCGTATTTCTTCAAGAAGATTGTCTACCTGATCATGGGTTGGACGTACTTCGATAGGAGGGTCGAGCAGACCGGTAGGTCTTACGACTTGCTCAACAACAAGTCCTTCTGATCTTGTTAACTCATATTCTGAAGGGGTTGCGCTGACATAGATGGTTTGTCCTGTTATTGACTCAAATTCATCGAAAGTCAGAGGCCTATTATCAGATGCGGCCGGAAGACGGAATCCGTATTCTATCAATACTGATTTTCTAGAGTGGTCACCTCCGTACATGGCTCTAATCTGAGGTAATGTTACATGACTTTCATCAATGAATGTTATGAAATCTTTTGGAAAATAGTCGATGAGGCAGAATGGGCGTTGACCTGCTTTACGACCGTCAAGATATCTGGAATAGTTCTCAATGCCAGGGCAATATCCCATTTCCTTAATCATCTCAAGGTCGTATTCGACTCTCTGTTTCAGCCGTTTAGCTTCAAGGCTCTTTCCGATACTATCGAAATACTCTATTTGTTTCGTCAAGTCGTCTTGAATCATACTTACGGCTTTGACAGACTTCTCTTTCGTTGTGACAAAGTTCCCAGCTGGATATATTGGAACTTCCGTGAGCTTTTCTATGGTGGCTCCTGTGATAGGGTCAATGAGAGAAAGTGCATCTATCTCATCTCCGAAGAATTCTATGCGTACGGCTTCGTCAGAGCCGCCGAGATATACATCTACAGTATCGCCGCGTACTCGGAATGTGCCACGCTTGAAGTCCGTTTCTGTTCTGCTGAACAATGCATCTACGAGGTGATATAATAGCTTGGTTTCGCTTATCTGTTGTCCTACATGCACCTTGACTGTCTGCGAATGGAAATCTTCTGGATTACCAATACCGTATAAGCATGATACACTCGATACTACAATGACATCTCGTCTTCCGGACATGAGGGCAGAAGCTGCACTTAATCGCAACTTGTCGATTTGCTCGTTTATGCTGAGATCCTTTTCAATGTATGTGTCCGTGGATGGGATGTACGCTTCCGGCTGATAATAGTCATAATAGGAAACGAAATACTCTACCGCATTATTTGGAAAGAAAGACTTGAACTCACCATACAATTGTGCGGCGAGAGTTTTGTTGTGGCTTAAAATCAATGCTGGACGCTGTAGACGTTCTATTACATTGGCCATGGTGAAGGTCTTCCCCGATCCTGTTACTCCAAGAAGAGTTACGGCATCGGCTCCTTCATTTATTGCGGAACATAGTCCGTCTATAGCTCCAGGTTGGTCTCCGGAAGGCTTATATTCAGATGATATCTTGAATTGCATATTATTGCAAAGTTAGGGAAAAAGATGACAGGTTTATACTAGTGTAGCTTTTTATTTAAAACTAGTTTTATTATCTTTGGTGACGGACTTGATGAACACTGAATTTTTATGGAGACACAAGAATCTTTGAGAACCGCCGTTGTGGCGGACGTTATAGACGAGAGGTTTCCTCACTATGATGAGGAAGGAAAATCGCTTGTCCGTAGGGCTTGGCAGATTGCAGGCGACGTACTGAAGGAAGATTTCAGAGATAATGGCCATCCGTTTCTGGAACATCCTATGAATGTGGCTCTTATCGTGTCTGACGAAATAGGACTTCCTGCTGGATGTACAGCTGCAGTATTCCTTCATGAGGCGATGCGTAAACATCCGGAGTGTGAAAATGTCATCAGACAAGCTGGCTTCCCTGCTGAAGTATATAAAATGGTGGAAGGATTGGATAAGATAGCTACCATAAAACCAAAGGATACCCGTCTTGAAGCAGAGAATTACAAGAAACTTATCGTACAGTATTCGACAGACCCTCGTGTCACTGTTTTGAAGATTGCTGACAGACTGGAGGTTATGCGAAATCTGGAGATGTTTCCGAAACTTTCCAAGGAAAGGAAAATTTTGGAAACGCTCATGTTGTATATTCCTCTTGCGCATCAGCTGGGACTATATAATATAAAGAGTGAACTTGAGGATATATATTTCAGATTTGCTGATCCTGAAGAATATAGGCTTATTACTAACAAGCTGAAGGCTACGGAGAAAGATAGGGTGAAACTTACTGAAGAGTTCATACGGCCTTTGTCTGAGAAGCTATCTTTGGCGGGCATTAAGTATAAGCTCAAGATTAGGACCAAGACTGCATATTCCATATATAAGAAGATGCAGAAACAGAAAGTTCCTTTTGAAGGTGTATATGATGTGTTCGCCATCCGTTTCATAATTGACTGTGATGCTGACCATAAGACGGAGGTCGACTTGTGTTGGAAAGTTTATTCTTATGTGACTGAGGAGTATGAGGCTGATACTGACCGACTCAGGGATTGGCTGTCAAATCCTAAACCTAATGGATACGAGTCTCTGCATATTACAGTCAAGAATAAAGAAGGAGCTTATATAGAAGTTCAGATTAGGACCAAGCGAATGGATGACATTGCAGAGAATGGTCATGCGGCACATTGGTCATATAAAGGTATAAAGCATGAAGTCACTATGGATAAATGGCTGACTTCTGTCCGTTATAATCTGGAACATCCTCAGAATACCCAGCCTGAAGATTTGCCTCAACCTCCGTCTAAGGAGATATTTGTTTTTACTCCGTCAGGTGAGCTTAGGATATTGCCTGTAGGATCATCAGTGCTAGATTTCGCGTTTAATATTCATTCTAATCTTGGCATTAGGTGTACTGGAGCCAAGGTGAACGGCAAGGCTGTATCAATAAAAGAAAAATTGAAGACTGGTGATGTCGTGGAAATCATGAGTGGAAAGAACCAGAGGCCATCGGCTGACTGGATAAACTTCGTGGTTTCCACCAAGGCGAAGAACAAAATACGGCAGTCTCTTAGTGAAATTGAGTATAAGAAAGCAGCTGATGGAAAGGAATTGTTGACTCGCAGACTGAAGAACTGGAAGCTCGAACTTCCAGATGATCAGATGGCGGAATTTATGAAGAAGCAGAAGATTCCTACGGTAAATGCTTTTTTTGCGGCCATTGGAGATGGGTCTCTTGATATTGACCTTATCAAGACATATATTCTGGAGCATGATGAAATGGAGGCGAAAGCTATCGAGGCAGCTAAAGCGGCTGATCAAGCTGCGGCTGAGGCGTCGAGGAATAAATGGGTGTCTGGAAAGTCGTCCGATGACATATTGGTGCTCAATGCAAAGGATCTTAAAGGCCTTGATTATAAGATGGCGAGGTGCTGTAACCCTGTATTCGGAGATGATGTGTTTGGTTTCGTTACGAGGACTGATGGTATTAAAATACATAGAATGTCTTGTCCGAATGCAGCGCGTCTGTTGGAAACATATCCATATCGTATACAGAGAGTTAGATGGGCTGATACTCCGGCGAGTGGAACATTCCAGTCTACACTTCGGGTCATAACAGCTATCGAACCGTTTGTCATAAATCAGATAATGGATATCGTGAATACTTTCAGGGCGACACTTCGCCAGTTCAATGTTAGTGAGAATCAGAGAAATGGAACTTACGATATTTCGATGCGTCTGTCGGTTCCGTCAAATATGGAACTTGATAAGATAATATCACAGATAAAACTTCAGAAGAATGTAGTAAAAGTCGTTCGTAGTTAAATTTTATGCCAATTTTTGTTTTATATTGTTAATATTTATAACTTTGCAAAATATCTTTTGAAATAATTAGGCTCAAAAGATAGTGAGATAAGCAATTTTTTATATTAAATAATATTTTAATTATTATGAAAACGAGATTATTCATTGGAGCTCTTGCTGTGATGGCAGGTGTTCTGGTTGCATCTCCAACCGTTAATGCACAGGAGAATGGCAATCGTGATGAGAATGGTAAAATCGTACGTGGATCTTATGAGACCAATCGTTTCGGTGATAATTGGTTTGTAGGTGCAGGTGCAGGTGTTAACTCATTCGTGATGAAACATGGTGCTTCTCCAAAGGTAGGTTTTGCAGTTGATGTCAACTTCGGAAAATGGATTACTCCTTCAATGGGAGGAAGACTTGGTTGGAGAGGTATCAACGATAAAGTTGGTGTAAAGGATGGCTACTCAGTAGTCGATGAGAACTTCAGTTTCAATATGGTTCATGCTGATCTCCTTTGGAATGTATCAAATGCATTCAGCGGATACAAGGAGACAAGAACTTGGAATGTGATTCTCTATCCTTCAGTTGCATTTATTCATGCTTCAGGTAACAATGAGCTTGGCGCAGGTGCAGGTATGTTGAATAACTTCCGCCTCAGCAACAGGGTTAACCTTTACCTTGACCTTTCAGTTATGGGAACAAAGGCTGGTATCTCACGTGTAGAGCCTCTCCCTTCACGTTTTGGTTTTGTCCCTTCAGCTACTTTTGGAGTATCAGTTAATCTTGGTAAGACTGGCTTTAAGCGTCATTCTTCTGTCGTTCCTGCTATCGTTCCTGTTCCTTTCACAGAGGCTCAGTACAACGAGCTTAAGGATCGTGTTCAGGTTCTTGAGAAAGAGAACAAAGATCTTAAGGCTCAGATTGAGGAACTTAAGAATGCTAAGCCTGACACAGTTACTGTATCTAAGGCTGGTGACCTCGTATCTCCTGCAACTCTTTACTATGAGATTGGCAGCACAGAACTTTCAGAGCGTGAGAAAGCTCACCTTGAGTTCTATGTTAAGAATATTCTTGAGCAGGCTCCTGAGAAGACTTTCGTACTTACAGGTTCAGCTGACAAGACAACAGGTACAGCTAAACGCAACCAGTATCTCTCTGAGCAGCGTGTAAACAATGTCAAGAAGCTTCTTGTTGAGAAGTATGGCATTTCAGAGGATCACCTCGTTGTAAAGGCAGAAGGATCTTCTAACAACAGATTCGGTTCAGCAGTTCTTAATAGAGTTGTAACTATCGAATAATTTCAGACTTAAGTCTAAAATGATATGGCTCGAAAACTTAATTGTTTTCGAGCTTTTTTTGTTTTGATCCATTGTATAAATCGTTTTTTTTGCATAGCTTAGTATTAACCAAAACTATATGCTTGTTCGTCACTTGGCGAAGTATTTTTGGATCATTATCCCGCATAATGAAACGAGTTATATGTATTTGTGCGCTTATGGCGATTGTTTATATGCTGTGTCGGGATATCCTTCAGGAATGTTGTCTCGATTTTACTTGAAGTAGAGCCTGAATTTTATTCAAGGTCCTAAAAAGTAGTTGCCAATATTAAAAGACAACTACTTTTTTTGTAATTTTGTTAAATTAAAGACTTCTTGAAAAATGAGATTACCTGCAGAATGGGAAAGACAGAGCGGTGTTCAGCTTACATGGCCTGACGAGACGACTCCGTGGTATGAACTTGATAAGGTTCAGGAATGTTATGCGAGAATCGTTGCTGCCGTATTGGAACATGAACCTCTTATGGTAGTGACATCTTCTATCGTCAATGCTACCAAGCGTCTTGTTGAAGTTGCCGGCTCACAGGGCCTTCACATTGATATGGACAGAATCCATTTCTGTGAATGCGAGATCAATGATACTTGGGCGAGAGATCATGGAGGAATTGCGGTCTACGGCGACAATGGGGAAAAGTACCTATATGATTTTGTATTCAATGGTTGGGGATTGAAGTTCGCTTCTGATAAGGATAATCAGATCACTAAAACAGCTTTTTTTGCAAATATGTTTGCAGATGATGTTGCATGCGTGGATATGAGGCCATTTGTGCTCGAAGGTGGAAGTATTGATACTGATGGGCATGGGACTCTCCTTACTACGAGAGAATGTCTGTGCTCATTGAACAGGAATGAATATCTTACTCAAGAAGAAATCGAAGGTGAATTGAAACAGGCATTTGGCTTGAAGCGCATTATCTGGCTTGAGCATGGGCAAATAGCAGGAGATGATACTGATAGCCATGTGGATATAATGGCGAGATTCTGTGATGCTGAAACTATTGCATATACTCAATGCGAGGATGAAACAGATGAAAACTATGCGGAACTGCATGCATTGGAAGATCAGTTAAAATCGCTTAAAACGCTTGATGGGAAACCTTATCGTCTTGTTCCACTTCCTCTTCCTGATGCAATGTATCTGGATGGCTATAGACTTCCTGGCTCTTATGCTAATTTTCTGATAATCAATGGCGCTGTGCTTGTGCCAGGCACCTCTTCGGAGAAAGATGAAATTGTTCGGGGAAGATTACAAGATGTATTCCCAGACAGAAAAGTGGAGATGATTGATTGTCGTGCTCTGCTTTCTGGACATGGAGGTCTTCATTGTGTTACAATGCAGTTCCCAGATGGTTGGCTTCGTAAATAATAAAAAATAATATATGGCTAAAATTCTTAAAGTAGGAATGGTGCAGCAGTCATGTGGAATTGACATTGCTGCGAACATCGCAAAACTGGAGAAAAATATCCGAGATTGTGCTTCCAAGGGTGCTCAATTGGTAGTACTTCAGGAACTACATAATAGTGTGTATTTTTGTGAAACTGAAGAGGCTGCTCTGTGCAATTTAGCGGAACCTATTCCTGGTCCATCTACGGAAAAATTTGGTGCATTAGCTAAGGAACTTGGGATTGTCTTGGTCCTTTCGTTATTCGAAAGACGTGCTCCGGGAATATATCACAACACTGCTGTCGTGATGGAGAAAGATGGCACGATTGCAGGGAAGTATCGTAAGATGCATATTCCTGATGATCCTTGTTTTTATGAGAAGTTTTATTTTACTCCTGGGGATCTTGGTTTCCATCCTATCCATACGTCTGTAGGTGAACTTGGCGTTTTAGTATGTTGGGATCAGTGGTATCCAGAAGCAGCGCGTATAATGGCATTAAACGGAGCTGACCTTCTTATTTATCCTACGGCCATTGGGGGAGTTGGCACTGATTGTAAGGAAGAACAGACAATGCAGAGACAGGCATGGCAGCTTGTACAGAGGGGACATGCTGTAGCTAATGGTCTTCCTGTCATCACTGTCAATCGTGTTGGACATGAAGATGATCCATCGGGAAATACAATAGGTCTGGATTTCTGGGGATTCTCATTCGCAGTTGGAGCA
This sequence comes from uncultured Bacteroidales bacterium, assembly GCA_934693135.1. Taxonomy (GTDB): domain Bacteria; phylum Bacteroidota; class Bacteroidia; order Bacteroidales; family UBA932; genus Cryptobacteroides. Next base: position 33,068 of record CAKUVA010000009.1, read on the forward strand.
CAAGGTGAAATTCTTGCTCAATTCGATACCGAACATGAGGAAAACAAAGTGGTCGATATCGACATGGACCGCACTGAGTATGTGCGCCGAGGATGGCCATTTTTTAGAGACAGAAGAATCGATGCCTACGAACCTATTCTAAAGCGATTCGGAAAATAAATAGAGTTAAGGCCAGCCTCGAGCATCATCAGATGCGTCCTGAGTTGACGGGCAGGGAAGCAAGGTGCGATGGAAAGTCCGAAGGACCACATCCCCCGTAATGGGGGACCGGAGGGGGAGATAGAAGTGGCCATTTTTTAGAGACAGAAGAATCGATGCCTACGAACCTATTCTAAAGCGATTCGGAAAATAAAAATATGAATAAACCACATGATATACACTATGAATATTTTTAGAAAAACACTTGCGGTCATAGCCGTACTATTGCCAGTATATGCTTCCGCACAATGGCAACCTGCTGGAGAAAATATCAGGACACCATGGGCAGATCAAGTTACACCTGATAATGTACATTCAGAATATCCACGCCCACAAATGGTGCGCTCAGAATGGAAATCACTCAATGGCCTGTGGGACTATGCCATAGCGAAAACTGGAGCAATGATGCCATCATCTGTTGATGGTCAGATACTTGTTCCGTTTGCTATAGAGTCCTCCCTGTCCGGAGTCGGACATCAGCTACAGGCAGACGAAACACTGTGGTATCATACGACATTTCAGAGACCCAAGAATTGGAAAGGTGAAAGAACTATATTGAACTTTGGAGCAGTAGATTGGAAAGCTGAGGTCTATATCAATGATATATTGATAGGAACGCACACCGGAGGTTATACCGAATTCTCATTTGACATTACACCTTATTTGTCCGCCAAAGGTGAGCAAGATCTTGTGGTCAAGGTGACTGATGCTACATCGAAGTCTTTTCAGCCACGCGGAAAACAAGTGTCTGAACCGAAGGGTATTTGGTATACGCAGGTGTCAGGTATCTGGCAGAGTGTATGGATAGAGGCGGTATCGGACGGACACATTGTCTCATACGAGACAGTAGGCGATATTTCCTCGAAAACATTGACAGTGAAAACATCTGCCGAAGGCCTTATGGTAGGCGATGTTATAATGGCGGAACTTATGGATGGTTGTGAGGGATATGATACAGAGAAACCATCATCCAAGGTCTTGGCCATGGCGAAGGCAGTTCCTGGTAATGATGTGATAATTGATGTCCCTGTTCTTAATACGTGGTCTCCTTCATCACCATATCTCTATGGTCTGCGTCTATCTTTGTTGCGTGCTGGAAAAGTTATTGATAAAGTTGAAGGTTATGCTGCAATGCGAGAGATTTCCGTCGTTGAGGATGAGCATAACTATAAGCGTATGGCATTGAACGGGACTCCGCTGTTCCATTTCGGTCCTCTTGATCAAGGATGGTGGCCGGATGGATTGTACACTGCACCTACAGATGAAGCGTTGAAATATGATATAGAGAAGACTAAAGAGTTAGGCTTTAATATGATACGTAAACATATAAAGGTTGAGCCTGCCAGGTGGTACTATTATTGTGATCAGCTCGGCGTTATGGTATGGCAGGATATGCCGTCCACAGCTGTAAATAAAGGTAATATATGGGCATATAATGACTGGAATCAAGGAACTGATTCTTCGATTCCAGATGTTTGGAAAGATAATTATTATAAAGAATGGTCGGAGATAATTTCGGCACGCAGACAATTCCCATGTATAGTTGTTTGGATTCCTTTCAATGAAGCTTGGGGCCAGTTCGATACTGAAAAAGTCGCGGAGTTTACGAAAAAGCTTGATCCTACACGCCTCGTAAATCCGGCATCTGGGGGCAATTTCCGTAAATGCGGTGACATTCTCGACCAACACAGATATCCTTCACCTAAGATGAGGTTTTTCGACAGTAATTATGTGATGGTGCTTGGTGAATATGGTGGCATAGGGCTTCCTCTTGAAGGCCATTTGTGGCAGAAAGATCGCAACTGGGGGTATGTTCAGTACAAGGATGGAAAAGAGGTTACTGATGTGTATGTGCAATATACAAAGGAGCTTATTAATCTTGTACATAGAGGATTCAGTGCTGGCGTATATACTCAGACAACTGATGTGGAAGGAGAGGTGAATGGTTTCATGACGTACGATCGCAAGGTTATGAAAATGGATGTTGCTCGTGTTCGTGCTGCAAATCAAGCTGTCATTGAGTCGATGAAGTAAACTTGGACTATTATAGAAGACCTCGTCCTACATGAATGTAAGACGAGGTCTTTTCAATTAGTGGAAAAACGGCTATAATTAGTTGAAATAAGCTGTTTCTCCGTGTTCATAGTAATCCAAGCCATCCTCCTCTATTCTTTTGTCGACTCTGATTCCTATTATCTTCTTGATGGACAGGAAGATAATACCTCCGCACAATATAGCCCATCCTGCATAGGTCAATGCTCCGATGCATTGAACTCCAAGCATTTTTAATCCACCGCCATATAGAACTCCTCCATTGGTGGCGAAAACTCCTGTGAGAATTGTGCCAAAAGTTCCACATACGCCATGTACAGAAATAGCTCCTACAGGGTCATCAACCTTTATTATTGAGTCGAAAAGGTGGACTGCCAGTACCATTGTGCATCCACAGATTATTCCAATAATGGTTGCTCCTGTAGGAGACACCGCGTCACATCCTGCAGTTATCCCTACAAGTCCAGCAAGCACACCATTCAGAGATAACGAAAGTGATGGCTTTCCATAGAGTAACCATGAAAGTATGAGCGCGGCAAGAGCTCCTGCAGCGGCAGAAAGATTTGTATTCATGAAAATGAGTGATGCTGATTCTTGTAAGGCTTTTGTGCTCATTCCTACGGTGCTTCCCGGATTGAATCCAAACCAGCCCATCCATAATATGAATACTCCGAGTGTTGCTATTGTGAGATTGTGTCCTGGAATGGCTTTGGCTTTTCCGTCTTTGTATTTTCCGATTCTCGGACCTACGGTTGCAGCACCTGTTAGGGCAAGCCATCCTCCTACGGAATGTACGACTGCGGAGCCTGCAAAGTCATGGAAACCAATTTTTGAGAGCCATCCACCTCCCCATGTCCAATGCCCTGCAATAGGATAAACTATAGCAGATATGAGTATGCAGTAAATTAGATAAGAACGAAATTGAGTGCGTTCAGCCATGGCTCCAGATACAATGGTCGCTGTTGTTGCACAAAACATTGTTTGGAAAATAACGAAAGCAGTAAGTGGAATATTGTCTGGTATTGCGTCTGTCGAAAACATTAGCTTAAAACCGAATATCCAGAAAAGTACTGAACCGAAGCAAAAATCAAGAAGATTCTTCATGAGAATATTTGCGGTATTCTTAGCTCTAGTAAATCCTGCTTCAACTGTTGCGAATCCCATTTGCATCATGAAGATCAGCATTGACGCAAGAAGCACCCAAATGGTATCTACTGCAGAGGCGAGACTTGTAGCCATGCCTATTATGTCTATTGTTTCGTTCATTGTCAAAGTTCGTCTATAAAGTTCGTAATATGGGGGTTACCGGTCATTCTTTTCATCCTCAGCGACCTGCTCAGGAGTCCTTTTCTTATTTATATTCTCATCGCTTCTGCCTGTTCGGATGCTATAATAATGGTCAATGTCTGATACCCAAACTCTTCCGTCTCCTATTTCTCCTGTCCGAGCCGTTCTGAATATCGTATCTATAGCTGTCTCACATAGTTCATCTTTGACTATAAGTATGAGCATTACTCTTTCGATAATGTCTGTTTCATACATTACACCTCGATAGACACGTCTGTTTCGTGCATGTCCCGCTCCTCTTACTTCTACATAAGAGAACCATTCGACTCCATTTTCCAATAGAGCCTCTTTTGTCTCCTCGAACCTTGTTCGTCGGATGACTGCTTCGATTTTCTTCATATTGAATAGAGATAAAATAAATTTGTCGAATAAAATATCCCCTTATGCGGCTGATATTTCAGTCGCACATGAAATAATTTGATAAAAGAAAAGAGCCATGGACTGAATCGTACCAAGGCTCTTGTATCAGATATTAACGCTGTCGTGACGCAGCCGCTTCTATGGTGATAATCCATAGATGACTTATGGTCATTCTGAAGCAGTTAATCGTCGTCATAAGCGTTTTGTTGTTTGTTTCTGTCACAAAACTATGACTTTCGAAAAAATAATCCAAGAAAAAAATGAATAAAATCGTTTAGCTATAGCTTCTGAAGCTCGCAGTCTGCTTTTATCTTGTCAATGACGCTGCAGACAACTTTGAATATCCTGCTATAGTGAGAATAGTTTGCAGGGGTTATGAAATTAACACGTCCCTGTCGTAGGAGTTTCTCTGCGACAGCTTTTTTTTGATCATTGTCAGGATTATAGACAGCTATTGAGTGCCCTCCGAACATGCTCACGATTTTCATGCATGGAACATCTGTCTCGCCATCACCTATATAAACCATTTGCGTGAAAGGTATCCTCTTCTTGTCTTCAGCCATGCTCTCGTTTACCTCGTCTGTGTCGCGAGCTGTGAATATGCCTTTGTTTATCTTGAAAATGAATTGTGTCTTTGCGGTGTAGTCTACTGCAATTCCTGGCCATACAGCTTCCCCTTTGGAGTCGTAAAGAAAAGTGCTTGCAAAGATATGCTTAAATTCTTTGGCTATTGGACAACCTTCTATTATTTCTTTTAACCCTGAAGAATTAATATAATGCTCTACTTTGACACCTTGACTGCGACCATATTCGTTTACGAGGTCGAACCAACTGCCGAGTCCGTCAAATAACTTTATGTCTTTTCCGAACTTCTTGAATTCACTATGCCTTAATCTGATGCCCTTGTTCCTTGCTTCATCGAACATTAGCTTCATGTAGGCGAGGATATTGCTGGCATCTTGCCCTTCTGCGATTCTGTTACTCATTTCCCAGAATTCTGCCGGAGTCTTTCCTACAGCTTGAATAAATCCAAATTCCTGCATATTGCCGGGAGATAGTGTGCCATCAAAATCGTATATCAGAGCGACAATAGGTTTTTTTCTCATATTCTATTCCTCCTTGTATGACCCTGTACAACCAAAATTAATTCCTATTTCACAAATATAGCGGAAAGTTATTAAATTTGCGACTTATAGCAAATAACAATTATGGAACATTATTTCGCAAGACTTCAGAACGCAATACATCGCTATTGGGATAAACCAGCGGTATGCAATTATCGAGGAGAAACATTTACTTATGGCCAACTGGCGACGCAGATCGAGAAATTCCATATTTTCTTCGGATTATGTGGGCTGAAAAAAGGAGATAGGGTGGCTATATGTGCCAAGAATACGGCAAGGATGGCTGTGTCTTTCCTTTCTGTAAATACATACGAAACTGTTGTCGTACCTATTCTTGCTGATTTTACTCCAGAAAGTGTAAACCATCTTGTCGACCATTCAGAAAGCCTTGTGTTATTTACTGATAATGATATATGGGTTAAGCTTGATATTGAAAAAATGCCTCATCTGAAAGCTGTTATAAGTGTCAATGACTTTACACTTCTGTGGGCTGTAGATGATGAAGTTAAAAGGGCATTCGCTTCTGTTTCAGAGCAGTTCTCATCAAAGTATCCTATGGGCTTTTCAAGCGAGAATGTATCATATAATACTGATAACTGGGACGATTTAGATGTTATTAATTATACTTCAGGAACGACAAGTGCTCCTAAGGGAGTTATGCTGACATATCGTGCCCTCAGTGCAACCGTGGATTTTGGTCAACGATATATACCTTCATCTGATAAGTTCAAGATGGTGTCAATGTTGCCTATGGCGCATATGTATGGCCTTGTCTATGAATTCCTATATCCGCTGTGCAATGGGACAAGTATTACTTTCTTGGGAAAGACCCCTTCACCATCATTGTTACTTTCGGCCATGCATGACGTGAAACCATATCTTCTTATCACAGTTCCGTTGGTTATGGAAAAAGTGTTTAAGAGTGCAATCAAGCCTGTGCTCGAAAAACCTGTGATGAAAATTCTGACTAAAATACCTGGAGTGAAGGCATTGATATTCAAGAAAATCAGAGAGAAGCTCTTGGCGGCTCTTGGCGGTAATTTGCAGATGATTATTATGGGTGGTGCTCCATTGAATCCAGATGTAGAAAAGTGGTTCAAGAGGCTTGGACTTCCTTATACCGTTGGATATGGTATGACAGAAGCGGCTCCGTTGCTTGCTTATGCTCCTTGGAATACCTATATTCCGGGATCGTGTGGCCGTTCAGTTGACTGCGCCACTGTCCGCATTGATTCTGAAGATCCTCAGCATGTGGCAGGGGAAATTCAGGCGAAAGGTGAAAATATCTGTATCGGTTATTATAAGAATGAAGAAGCGACCAAGGCTGCTTTTACTGAAGATGGATATCTGAAGACAGGTGATCTCGGCGTAATCGATGCTCAGGGAAATATTTTTATTCGAGGACGTAGCAAGAGCATGATTTTAAGTGCAAATGGACAGAATATATATCCTGAAGAAGTTGAGGCTGTTGTAAATAGTCAGGATTACGTTACAGAATCGGTTGTCGTTGATAGAGGAACAAAACTTGTGGCACTCGTGTATCTTGACCAAGATTCGATAAAGAAACATGGCCTTGATCAAGAAGCTATATCTGAATTACCTGAGAAAATCAGGATAATGTCCAATAAACTTCTTCCGTCATATAGTCAGTTACAGAAAGTAGAAATAGTGGATAAGCCATTTGAAAAAACACCTAAAATGAGCATAAAGCGATTTATTTATAAATAAAGTGCAACATTTAGAGTGTTTTCTGCATTTTGTATAAGTGATTGTTAAAGATGACTAAATGCGGAGGCTGAAATGAATCTAAGAAGAATTATTGCAGTGGCTGCCATTTTTATGGTAGCCACGCTTTGTTTGAGAGGACAGAGTAAAGAACCAGATCCGTCCCTTAAATTTGAAGTTCGTGTTGGAGCTTCGGTTCCGAAATGGTCATTGTTTACAAATTCTCGCCTTATCGATGGGTGGGGATGGTGTGGTGACGTTAGTCGCGAAAAGTGGACAATTGCTGGATTGATAGATAATTATGCTGGTCCTGTCTATTCTACAGGTGCGTTAACAGCAGAGTTTAGTTATATCTTGAAGCGGTGGCTCACTTTTTCGATGGGAATAGGATACAATCATTATTGGAAATCTCTTTATTCTGGAATAGATGATTCATATCTTGGCAGAGCTAATGCAGCGGCTATAACATTCATGCCTTTGGCAAGATTTACTTATTATGCCAAGCGGAATGTAAAATTATACTCTGGGGCAGGTCTTGGAGTGGCATGGTATCACAATTATAGTGCAACTAAGTATCCGTGGTGTGAATTCGGTGATATTCGTAATGAAGATTTGGTAAATCCGATGCTTCAGACTATTCCTATCGGAATAACAGTTGGAAATAAGTTTTTTGGTTTCTCGGAACTTGGGTTTGGGTCTGTATGGTGTGGCATTCGTGCTGGAGTTGGATATAGATTTTAGGAGGTATGATAATGAGTAAGTTATATTGGATTTTGTTTGTTGCCTGTGCTGTAATGGCTTCATCTTGTAATTTAGGTAATGAAGAGTACAATGATACGGAAAGTCATCTAAAAGATTATGCATCCACTCTTATTTATGTCTCTGCGGAAATTCCGGTATTGTGGATGAGCAAGCAGATTGATATAGATAAGACTCCTATTTTCGAACTTGGAAAAGAATGGCATTGGAAAACGAAAAGCAATGGCTATGCGTTTTATGATATAGAAGCTCTGAATATTACTGCGAACTGTGTGGCTGATACTACATGGAATGTTTCTGTTTCGACATTACCTGAGAATTCGTTGTCTAACCTCAATGCTTCAATGAAGGTTTCTTTCAGTACGGTAAGTAGTGGATATCGTATATGGACAATTGATATTTCTGGAAGTACTGAAGAAACTACAGGATATTCCTCATCATTCAGGACATTGGAGGCATTCAAACTTGATGTAAAATGGAGTCCATTTAAGGATATGTATACGGTGACTCCTTTTGGAACAGTCAGAACGGAATTCTTTAGTGATGGGATAAATATTGAATCGTTCACTACTATTTATGGCGACGGTGATTCCTATGATTTTTTATATGAAAGATAATATGAACAAAATCAAGAATTTAAGCTCCGTATTGCTTTTGATTACGTTGCTAATACCATGCAGGTTGTCTGCTTTTAGGCCAATGAGAAGCTATCGTTTTGATATCTCTGTTAATGCTTCGGCGGGAGAGCCCTCATCAGCATATCGTCTGTTCAAGCGTCCTGGCATCTCTTATGCAACACCTCCGATGGTGTCAGACATGTATGCTGAATCAGTTTGTGATATTGAATTTTCAGGATTATATGCCGTGCATTTTGAATCGAAGGTTGCAAAGAGGCTGGCAGTTGGTGCGGATTTGTCCGCACTTTCGATGAACGGTACGCTATATACCGGATTTGACAGACAACATTGGGAAGATAAAAATGGTTATGCTTTGTATATCATGCCTGAGGTCCGTTTTTTTTATTTCATGACTAAACTTACGACATTGTCCGGAGCTGTTCAAGCTGGAATGGGAATATATGATGGCTTTACAAAGAAGGTTTCTCCGGAATTTCAGATAATCCCTTTTTCATATACTTTAGGAGATAGGGTATATGGGAAAGCTGAACTGACATTCGGTTCTATGATGAATGGAATCACATTTGGTGTGGGTTGTAGATTTTAAATGATATTGGCATGAAAGACGTGAAGAGAATTCTAATGGCAGTTACAGCGATGGTGTCTTTTACTACATCATGCTGTCTTAGAGGTGATTACTCTCCATATAGAGGAAAGGAATATTTATATTATTCTGATGACATTGTGGATAATTGTATTGAGAAACCTATGGCGATGCTGGATTTCGTCCTCATGGTTAAAAATAAGGTTTCTGGACCTATCGAAAACGGAACTTATATCGTTGCCGATGATGCGGATAATAAAATAGGTCCATTTGAATGTCGTGTAGAAGGGTCTGATACAGTGTGGTATGCTGATAATATAGGTTATATCATAAGTCAGTCTGATGTCGATAAAAATACTTGGGTAGTGCGAAGGGATGATTCCATCAGTGGAGTTTCAGGTTGGGATTATTTATATAAATATACTTTGACTGCTGCTATGTCTTCAGAATATGATTCTGCGCTCGCTCATCAGACGTGGGATATCAGCATTCAAGGTGAACGTTTCGAGAAATCTGATTATTCGCTTTCTTATTGTTCAGAGGGCTTGATGACCATAATGTGGAATTATCCTAATGCATACTATACTAATTGTACCATCAATGGAGTCCTTGATGTATCATTTAGGAAAAATGGCAAGGAAAAGGATTGGCTGAAGGCCTTGTATCAGGATGGGGATTCTCATTATCAGACATCATTTAGGTAATCCTTAAAATGTAACTTAACTTTTATATAATAGATATGACAAATTGTCATATGTGATAGATTGGAACGTTATTTGACTTTTATTAGACCGTCCGAATATCGGGCGGTTTTTTATGCTCGGTATGTGGGTTTAGTTACATTGACAAAAACAAAAAAACAGAAATATTATGGCTGAGATTAAAGGTAAAATAGGTGTTACTACCGAGAATATTTTCCCGGTGATTAAGCAGTTTTTGTATTCAGATCATGAGATTTTCCTTAGGGAACTTGTGGCAAATGCAGTAGATGCTACAGAAAAGATGAAGGCTCTTGCTTCATCAGGAGACTTTAAGGGAGAGCTTGGCGAGCTTTCTGTCAAGATTGAACTTGATGAGAAAAAGAAGGAACTCAAGATTATTGATCGTGGTATCGGTATGACAGAAGAGGAAATCGATAAGTATATAAATCAGATTGCATTCTCTTCTGCCGGTGAATTCCTTGAAAAATATAAGGATCAGATTGGCAATATTATAGGTCATTTTGGACTTGGTTTCTATTCTGCATTCATGGTTTCCAAGAGAGTTACGATAGAATCTCTTTCATGGAAGGATGGTGCTAAGGCTGTCAAATGGTCATGTGATGGAAGTCCTGAATATGAAATGACAGCCTCAGACAAGAGTGATAGGGGAACATGCATAACATTGTATCTTGATGATGACTCATCAGAGTATGCATCTAAAGGTAAAATAGAGCAACTTCTTAACAAGTACTGTAAGTTCATGCCGTTCCCTATTGTGTTCGGTAAAGAGCAGGAGTGGAAAGATGGTAAGTATGTTGATACTGATAAAGATAAAGTAATCAATACTGTAGAGCCATTGTGGACACGCAAGCCTGCTGAATTGAAAGATGAGGACTACATGAAGTTCTACAAGGCTCTGTACCCTACATATGAAGAGCCATTGTTTTACATTCATCTAAATGTTGACTATCCTTTCCATCTGACAGGTATTCTCTATTTCCCTAAGATAAAGGAGAGAATGTCCATCGAAAAGAACAAGATACAGCTTTATTGTAACCAGATGTTCGTTACAGACCATGTGGACAATATTGTTCCTGATTTCTTGACGCTGCTTCATGGCGTGATAGATTCTCCGGATATTCCTTTGAATGTCTCAAGAAGTTATTTGCAGAGTGATTCCAATGTTAAGAAAATTTCAGGATATATCACTAAGAAAGTAGCTGATAGACTTGAGGAAATTTTCAATACAGAGAGGAAGTCGCTCGAAGAAAAATGGGACAATCTTAAGCTCTTTATAGAATATGGTATGCTTTCAGATGAGAAATTCTGTGAAAGAGCGATGAACTTTGCACTCTTGAAGAATACTGAAGGAAAGTACTTTAGCTTCGATGAGTACCGTAAGGCTATTGAGGGTAATCAGACCGACAAGGATAAGAAGGTCGTCTATTTGTATGCTACTGATGCTGAAGCTCAGTACCAGTTTATTGAGGGCGCAAGGAACAAAGGCTATGATGTTTTGCTCATGGATTGTGAACTTGATTCTCATTTCGTTAATTTGCTTGAGCAGAAACTTAAGGATTGCCGCTTTAGCCGTGTAGATTCGGATGCCATTGACAATCTCATCCCTAAAGAGGATAGAACGAAGCCAACCTTTACTGAAGAAGAAAAGAGTGACTTGAACGACTTGTTCAAGGCTGTGCTTCCTAAAGAATATGAGTACTATGTGGATGCTGATAATCTTGGTGAGGATGGGGCTCCTATTCTTATCACCCAGAATGAGTTCATGCGCCGTTATAGAGAGATGAGCTCTCTCGGTGGAGGTATGAATTTCTATGGACAGATGCCAGAGTCATATAATATTACTGTCAATGTGCAGAATCCTGTAATAGCCAAGATTCTTGAAGCAGAGAAAGCTGATGTCAAGCCTCAGGAGAAAGTCGCGGAGGCAGATCCTGAAATAATCAAGGCTGGAGAAGACAAGAATGCTACTGAGGAACAGAAGAAGGCTGCTGAGGATGCAAAGTCTGCGGTTCGTGAGGCTAAAGAGGCTGCTCATACTGCCCATAAGGCTGAGATAGAAGAGTTCGCTTCCAAGAATGATATTCTCCATCAGATTACAGACTTGGCTCTTCTTGCCAATGGTCTTTTGAAAGGAAAGGCTCTCAGTGATTTTATTGCACGTAGCCAGAAGGTCGTTACAGATGCATATCTGAAATAGATTAGTAGAATACTTATTAGAGGCGGGATAACCATGGAAGTGGTTGTCCCGCTTTTTTTATGCAAAAAAAAGTCTCTCTCATAGTATGAGAGAGCGCATTAGCATAACACGCTGATTTATATTTTATTACGTTTTAAAAGCAAGAATGGATCTCCTATAAGAATAGCACCATGAACTTAAATGACTCAAAAATCATAGCTGATATTCAGAAATTTAGCTATATTTGCATACACATTGTCTCTCTCATACTATGAGAAAGTCACAATTTGGTTACACATGTTGATAATATTATGCTTTTCGTGTTGGTCGGATACGGCTGCCATTGAAGACATAAAGTAGAATGAATTCCATGCAACTGGATAGTACAGGAACTCATTCTACAGCAGATAATTGCATTAATATTTCCGGGCGAGATTCTGACACTTGTCCGAAGGGGGAGAAGCATGCTGATTGGTGCTATTTCTTTACACATCACACCAAGGTCGAGCCAATCGTAAAAGTAATAAATAAAAATTCTCCATATCGTACTTTTGTTCATACTTTCACGAAGGAAGTATATAAGGATGGAAAACGTCAGGATAAGGAGTTCCAAACAATAAGTGGTCTTGTCTTTATACAAGGAAGTCCAGACGTTCTGTCTAACTACTTTAAGAATGAATTCGGCAATGATCTTTATCTTGCTCGAAACTGTAGTACTCATCGGATAGCAATCATATCGGATGACGTCATGGAACCTTTCATGCAGTTGATGAAAACAGACCCTTCTCGCATAAGATTCATGCTTAATCCAATAAGTCATTATCGCATTGACAAAAATAATGGGAAACCGCATCCTCTTTTACGTATAACCTCTGGGCTGTTGAAAGGGTTCGAGGGTTATGTTATTCGCATTAACCGCGATAGACGACTGGTCATGGCAATCGGTGATATGACTGTAGCGATCTCTGGAATTCACAAGGAAAATTTCGAAAATGTCAATGATTATGAATCGCTTCTGTCCATTGCAAATGGGCGGTAAGTAGTGTTTGCAAGGATTGAAGAATTTGACTATCTTTGAAAAAACTGACGTGTATGAAATACCCGATTGGAATACAGGATTTCAAGAATATAATTACTGATGGCTTTGTCTATGTGGACAAGACGGACTTGATTTATCGTATTGTCACTGAAGGTCAAATCTATTTTTTGAGCCGTCCGCGGAGGTTTGGAAAAAGTTTGTTGGTATCTACATTGAAATATTATTTCCAAGGGGAGCATGAATTGTTCAAGGGGCTTGCTATTGATTCGTTGGAAAAAGAATGGAAAACTTATCCGATATTTCATATTGATTTCAATAGCACTAATTTTCAGAGTGGTCAGGCTTTGAAAAAATGCCTTGATGCGATGGTTGAGGAGTGGGAAGAACAATATGGTTTCGAGGGAAATCCGAATTATGACAGTGGACGGCGTTTCGCTAAATTATTAGCTTTTATACATGAAAGCACCGGGAAACGTTGTGTGGTATTGATAGACGAATATGATAAGCCTTTGTTGGATGTTTTGGGTACTGATTCCAAGACAAAAGATGAAAATGGCAAAGAAATTTTAGTTGAGGAGTTTAATCGTAACATACTGAAAGCTTTTTACTCTTCTTTCAAGGTAGCAAGCGCTGACTTGCGTTTTGTCTTTCTTACAGGCGTGACTAAGTTTTCTCAGGTGAGTGTATTCAGTGGCTTTAATCAGCCTATAGATCTGAGTCTTGATAGCCGTTATGATTCATTGTGCGGAATCACTGAAACTGAACTTGAAAAAGTATTTCATGCTGAGGTGGATTCTATGGCAGATGATTTGGGATTGTCTCATGATGAGATCCGAAGGGTTTTGAAGTTACAATATGATGGATATCATTTTAGTCGGAGGATGGTGGATGTCTATAATCCATTTAGTATGTTTAATGCTCTTTGCAGAAAAGAAATATCTAATTATTGGTTTGCTACTGGTACTCCGACGTATCTTATAAGACTGCTTGGTCATACTCATGAAAATCTCAATGAACTTACAGGAAAGTATTATCGTTCAGCAGATTTTGTGGACTATCGTGCTGATATAGAACGTCCTTTGCCGATGATTTATCAGAGCGGGTATTTGACTATTAAGGGTTATGATTCACGTTTTAATCTTTTTCTGCTTGACTTTCCTAACAATGAAGTAAAAGAAGGTTTTGTCAGCCTTGTGGCTAATAATTATTTCAAGACTGATAGAGATTCGGCTGTGGAAGTGATTACATGGGTAAAATCTCTTGAAAACGGAGATTTGGAGATGTTTCGTCGACAGCTGACAGCTTTCTTTTCAAGTATTCCTTATACTATGAGACGTAAGGGAGATGAGCGTGAACATGAAAGATATTTTCATTATACATTCTATCTGCTTTTCCGCCTTATGAGTACTTATACAATTCTTACGGAACAGCAGCAGAGTGAAGGACGTGCTGATTGTATAATCGAGACTCCAGAGAATATCTATATTTTTGAGTTTAAACTTGACGGAACTGCTGAAGATGCCTTGATGCAAATAGAAAGCAAAGGGTATTCTCGGCCATATATGGCGGATTCTCGTCCTATACATGAAATCGGTGTCAGCTTTTCATCTGAAACAGGTACGATAGGCGAGTGGAAAGAGGCCTAAATTGGTGTAATCGATAAATCATAATGGTAACAGAAGAACATAAAGCGATACGTAAGCAGATGTTTGACAAGATGGAACAGCATCTGATGGAAATTAGGAAGCTTGAGGATAGTGCGTTCTACCTCCATCCTTCCGAAGACCGCATTGTGCTCTCCCATGCCCTGTTCTGGGTCATGACTAGAAACTTCAAGGGCAGTGTTGCCAAAGAAAAGTTCTTCCTTCTTCTTCGGCAGTACCAAGAAGAAATGCTTGATGCGTATCTCACAGAATCGGATTATTTCCCTGAACTGCTGAGATATTGTAATATCATCTACGATACTTTTCCGACCATCCTGAGGACAATTCCCGGCAAGGATGCGAGAAAATTAACCGCGATAATGATCGTAGCCTGCGGCTATGGCGGCGACATGCCGGATGCCCTAAGCGACGAACTTCTGGACGACATGGATTTCTATTACGGCCGGGTAAAGTGCCTAAAGATAGAAAAGATGCTTCCCGAACTGAACGATCTGGTGAGAGATGAGATGGAAATGCTACCGGTAAGGTAGCGTATGCGGTCATGATTTTTATTCAACTGGCCTAAAAACGTAAGTTTTAGGCACTTTTGATAAAGATATTTTAGTAAGCGTTCAATTGCAGTTACAATGATAACAATATCAGATACGACCTACACTTCTGATATCAGCTTGTCCGGCATACTCCGTTGCACGACCAAGGTGAATTGCCGCTGACATAAAATAGAGAAAAATAATCAAGAAAAATACGAGAAACGGACAATGATTGGCCTGGAAACGGGTCAAGCCGCTGCTTTGTGCTTGACTTTAAGCGGAGTCCAAAAATTGACCACTAACAATAATGTTTATGAAACCGCTGTAAATCAGCGGCTAACTATAGTATTCGGGTAAGTGAAAGCGTGCAGAAGGAGAGTATTCATAAGTCAAATATAATTATAATCAAAATAATAATAACATGAAAAGAGAAAACTATGTTGCTCCATTTGTTGAGCTGATGACCATTGTAGAAAACTATCCGTTTGCATTTGATGGAAGCGGAGAGGATAGTAATGTATCTACTGAAAGTATGGATGACTTTATTTTCTGAATGTTATGAACTCAAAGTATTTATTATACTTAATGTCCATTGTAGCACTATTCGGGTGTCGCGAGATGGAAGAACCTGTCGATATAGGTGTTGATATTCCAATGAAATCCGTGACATTGAGTGCGAATATGGATTTCACTGACTCCACAAAAGCTTCATTGGACAATGCCGGCTTGTTTGCTTGGCAGGCAGGAGATAAGATATCGGTCTTGTCAACGGACAACAAGTTCTATGTGTTTGAAATCACAGATGGCGCAGGCACCAAGACGGCTTCATTTACTGGGCAAATTCCGGAGTCTGCTGAAGTCTCCAATGTTGCTACATATCCTGCAATAGTTTCTGCGGGGACGGATAATGTTATAGTGTCTGGAAATGATATGACATTTACCATGCCTGAAACGTATGAGTACGAGGATAATAATACGAATGTTCCTATGGTTGCGAAAGGTGATTTTGTAAATGCTGGGATGTCATTCAAACAGGTTGGTGGTGTAATGCGTTTTCCTGTAAATAATTTGCCTCGTAAGGCTAAATTTATCTTTGCGTCTGGCAATAAGCGTGTGACAGGAAATTACTCATTGGATTTGTCAAAAATTGGAGAATCTTTTATTGAGGCTGAAGATAGGGCAGATGGCTCATCATTGACAATAAGCTATTATTCAGATGTTGATGGTAAGCCGGCAACTTTTAATATTCCTCTTCCAGTTGGTGTGTATGATGATTTTACGATCAGTATTCAGGATGAATCTGGAAAGTCATTGTTCAGCAAGGAGTATCATTCTGAAAAGAACAAGATAGAGAGAAAAACTCTCAGATTGATGAAAGAGCTTCAGCTGGAAACGATACCAGTTTCGTTAGAGACGGTCTATCCGTATTTTACTAATGCTCGTGTTTTATGGTATCCTCAATATGGTGCTGAAGGATATGCTTTGTTTGTAGATGATAATGAGCCTGTAATGTTAGATGACTTGCAGCAAGTTAACTCTAACGGACTTCTGGAATATTCATTTGGTGAATTTGATCATGGTACAGAACATGCTATTGCAATTGCAAAAGTCGTTGGTGATGAAATCGTTGAGGCTTCCAAGTCTGTTAAAAAAACTTTCAAAACTGGAGAAATATGGCAGATTAGAAATAATGTAGGTCCTACGCACATTTGTTTTGAATATACAAATATCGCAGGGACTACTGGATCTACGAGCAGTGCATACTATGTTCAAGTGTTTGATACGGAGGATACACTACAAACCCCAATATATTCTTTCTATACGGCCGACATGAATGTTAAAAATGCCGGTGTATATGCAGGAAGAAAATGGTATGGAATGGTAAATGGTAATGCCTCTATAATTCCGATGCGTATATCTGTTGGAAATTTACAACCAGGAAAAGATTATTATATCCGTATGAAATCCGTTGGATCATCGGAACACAAAGTTTCTGTCGGAACTGAAGAGGGGAATACGAAAACGGCAATCAGCTTGTACTCCAAGACAGGTGAAAGCCGGTATTCCAAGTTGTATAAAATCACTACAGAGCAAGTTCATTCAGTGGTGAATAATGAAGTATTATTTGAGGGATTTGATGATATGGCATTGGGGACTGACTATATCAATAGCTCGGCGACTCTTATTCCAATAATGCAGGCTGCCAAGGGCAAGTATGTATCGTCTCTTAAGACAAACTACAATGCGTTTCTTAAAAAAGAGAATAAGAAGTGGTGTGTTTGTACTGCTCAGTTCAATGAATGTGGAACATTTGAAGAATATGGCTTTGCATCTAATGGTGTTATTACGAATGATTGCTCAATAAAGAATTGGTCTTATACTGGGAAATGTACGCCGAATTATGGTTTTGTCGTTTTAGGTAGGAATGATATAGCATCATTTAGAACTACTGCACTTGAGAGTGCCACCTTGTCTGATATACCTGTACCATGTAAGGTTACGTTTAAGGCATGTCCAGTGCAATATGACCCAGAAGCAATATATGATAATATTCGTGTTGATGTATATAAACCAGATGCGTCAGGAAACTATATAGTCGCTTCCATTGGTGATACTAAGAAACTTGCAGATAATAGGGAATATTGGTCGAATAAAGAAAATTATAAAAATAATTATAGTTGGCAGGAGGTGAGCGATGTGGTTATGCTCGCCAAAGGATGGAAACTGCAAATTACAATTCCTAATCCTTCTAATGGAAGTAATGCACCATTGTCCGGTTGTATTGCAATTGATGATATTCAAGTTGTTGCTGATGCAAGTTTGAGCCTGGTTTCAGATAATCTGGAAGAATCTGTAGCCGATAATACCAATTATTATTCATATGGTGATGGTTTCTTTCCTATCTCGTATTGGTGGGATGTTCCTTCTTCATTTGCTTCCAAAGAAAGATATGAAGAAGTGAAGGAAGCGGGATTCACCATGGTTCTTCATACTGGAGAAATAGATAGATCATTTGAGGCTAATAAGCAGATTGCCTCATGGTGTAAAGAACTTGGAATGAAATATATCGGTTATGGATTAGGTGAAATAGCTGCGGAACGTATTCAAAATACAAAAGAACTAAGGGAGTTATATCCTGACACGTATGTTGGTGATTATGGGTGGGATGAGCCAAGTGCTGGACTATCATCAAATATAAATTCATTCGTTTCTGAGTATCAAGCAGCTATGCCAAATTGCCAAATATATGTCAATATGTTCCCATCTTATGCTAGGCCATATCAAATGCAAGTTTCAGATTATTTAACATATATTGACAGATTCCTTTCCAGTGATACTTATAAATCTATCTCCGTTGATACATATCCTTTGAAAAAGAATGGTGCTATCAGAAGAGACTATTTCTATAATTTGGATATTGTAAGGGCCAAGACACTTGAAAAGAAAATTCCATTTTGGGTAATAACGCAGTCTGCTGCAAGTAATGATAAAAATGTAACAGAACCTATGATTAGGTGGACAGTTTGGGTTGATCTTGCATTTGGATCTAAGGGAATAGCGTATTTTACTTATTGGCAGCCTGTTGGCTATGATAGTTATAAATATATGATAGCTCGTGATGGTACGCGAAATCCAACGTATGATTGGATCAAGCGGATGAATTCAGATGTTATGACAATTGGCAAAACTCTCATGAATTGTCATGCCGACGGTGTGATAACGACATCGTATGACTTTACGTTGTACGAGAGAAGATTCAAATATGGTCCTGTTTCATCAATATCTGCGACATCAGGAGCTATAGCTGGTTGTTTCACAGATGTTACGACAGGTGCTAAGAAAATTCTTGTAGTAAATGAATTACCTACGACACAATCCAATACTGTGACTTTATCCGTGGATAATACCATTTCGTCAGTAAAGATTACAAAGAATAATGAAACATCTGTAGTATTACTTTCAGATGGTAATATCTCTTTGTCGGTTTCTCAGGGCGAAGCTATACTTGTTGAGTTTTAATTAGATATACTATGTTGTACGAGGATCCTATCTAATAGAATCCTCGTACATTATTTATAATGGGAGTAAAGAAGAATTTTGCATATAGTGCAGTCTTGACATGTTCAGGATATGTATTTGTGTTTATTACATATCCATATGTGTCGCGAGTGCTCGGCGTAGAGAACATCGGAATATGTAATTTTGTATCAAGTATTGTCCAGTATTTTCTGTTATTTTCGACGATGGGGATAATGGCCGTGGGTACTCGTGAGGTTGCCAAATGTAATGGAAATAGAGAGAGATTATCACATTGTTTTTCAAGTCTTGTCACGATTAACCTTATATTCACTGTTATAGTCGCTATCGTATATTTGTTATGTATATTTCTGATTCCTAAGTTGTTTGAATATAGGCGATTATTATATGTGGGACTATTGCAAATTGTCATGACCCCATTTTTGATCGAGTGGTTCTTTAAAGGAATAGAGAACTTTAGATACATAACATTGCGAAGCTTGTTTGTCAAGTTTTTATATGTAATATCTGTTTTTCTTTTTGTAAGGAAGTCTGAAGACTACGGAATATATTTTTTCCTCTCATGTGCAGTGATGGTTGCCAATGCTGGATTCAATTGGCTATATAAGAATAATTTCATAAGATTTAGTTTTAAAAAGATATCTCTAAAGCCATATCTTAAGAGCGTCATAATACTTGGTGTATATGCTATACTTACTTCGATGTACACGACATTCAATACGGCATATCTTGGCTTTGTGTGCGGTAATGCTGAAGTGGGGTATTATTCGACAGCGATGAAATTACAGTCAATAATACTTGCTGTATATACAGCATTCACTGGCGTTATGATTCCTCGAATGAGTTCAATGATAGAACATAATCAGAAGGAAGATATACAGCGACTTATATATAAGTCATTTGATGCATTATATGTATTTGCTATTCCTCTCGTTGTTTTTACAATGATATATGCTCCTCAAATTATAAGAATAGTGTCTGGTCCTGGTTATGAGGCTGCAATTACTCCAATGAGAATAGTAATGCCGTTAATTCTTATAATTGGTATTGAGCAGATTTTAGTCCTTCAAATTCTCATGCCCTTCAAGGAGGATAAAGCTATATTGATAAATTCGATAGTAGGGGCGTTTGTAGGAGTCTGCGGAAATATTATCCTTGTCCCATTGCTAAAATCAGAAGGCTCTGCGATGGTGTCTCTTATATCAGAAGTCTCAGTGTTGTTGTCTGCAAATATTTATGTGAATAAGGTCTTTGGGAAAACTTTATATGCGAAATGTCTTTTTAAGCAGAGTTTAATTGCAGTACCAATATTGCTGATTTTGATTTTTGTTTCAAATAGATTTTCTATGGTCTGTTCGGTTTTATTGGGTGGAATTGCTTTAATCCTATATTGGACAGTTGTACAATATTATGTAACGAAGGATGAAGTCGTTATATCAATGATACATAAAATAAAATGGTAAAATTTAGTATTCTAGTTCCAGCATATAAATCAAAATTTCTTTTTCAATGCATACAAAGCATATTAGTTCAAACTTATAATAATTTTGAAGTTATTATAGTAAATGATGCTTCACCGGAGGATTTAGATTCTATTGTGTATGAATTCAAGGATTCTCGTATTAAATATTATAAAAATGAAATAAACTTTGGTGCCATTAATGTCGTTGATAATTGGAATAAATGTTTGGACTTGTCTACAGGAGATTTTGTGATTTGTATGGGTGATGATGATATGCTTATGGCAGAATGTTTAGAGGAATTCTCGATATTGATTCATGGAAACCCATATGCTGATGTATTTCATATGCGTGTTCGAGTGATTGATGAAGATGATAACGTGCAATATATTTTACCCGAAAGACCGGAGCATCAGAGTTTGTATTCATATATGCTCTCTCGTATAAATGGGACTCAACAATATCTTGGTGATTTTTGCTATCGTGCTTCTCGTCTTAAGAATGAAGGCGGATTTTATAAACTCCCATATGCATGGGGCTCTGATGATATAACTTCTTATATTTGCGCCAATCCATGGGGTGTCATAAATTCAAATAAACCGTTGTTCTCCTACAGAATCAGTAGATATACGATAAGTAATTCAGGACATGAACAGGATAAATTGGTCGCTATACAATTGATCAGAAAATGGCTATTTGAATTTGTTGATAAGCAAAAAACTTATTTAGAAGTGGAACGGGAAGAATTGTCGCAATTGATGACTCAAATTCCAAAATACTACTCCAATTGTCAAGTCTGGATTTTAGTACCATTGCTTAAACGAGACTTCGTAGCTTTTATATCTGTTGCTAGTCGCTTTAAGGTCACTATTAATACATTATTTAAGACTTTTTTTTGTCTGTTAGTTTCTTTGCGAAAATCTAAGCTGAAAATGTTATGAAGTATTTAGTTGTTCAAGATTGGCGTAATACACATGGTAACCATGCTGGAATGGTACATATGTGTAGATTACTTGAGATGTATTATCCTAATGAATATAAAGTTATAATAAATCCGCAACCTGATATTTATCATAATTATAATGAACGTAAAATTTGTAGGTTGTTTTATTTGATTAAACATTACTTAACTTATTTTTATTCTAAATATCAAAGGGAACATATTATTACAAAAAAATATTTAAACCTATGTGCTTCAATGTTCAAAACATTGAAATCTGGAGATGAAGTTTTTTTAATGGAGTATTTATTTCCAGAAATTCCTCAACTATGTATTGCGAAGTATTTACGTTTGAATAATTTACCTGTGAAAATTTATGCATTGTCGCATCTTACACCTACTGCATTGAAATTATTTGGTAATTATAAAAAAATGATAAAATACTGGTTGTCATATGTCGATAAAAGCTTAACATTGGGGA
Source organism: uncultured Bacteroidales bacterium (assembly GCA_934693135.1). Classification (GTDB taxonomy): domain Bacteria; phylum Bacteroidota; class Bacteroidia; order Bacteroidales; family UBA932; genus Cryptobacteroides. The sequence goes on from CAKUVA010000009.1 coordinate 54,904, forward strand.
ATTCATTATCTGAATTTTTTATCGAATGTGGAATAAAAGAGACGAAAATTAGTACAGGGTTTCATTATGTTGATATAGACTTTTATAAACCAACTGTAATTAACGAGCATGAAATAATTACAATAATTGTTATGGGTAGTTTACAGCGTGATTATGTTCAAATAGCAGAAGTCGTTAATAGAACATGTTCTTATGTACGTTGGATAATATGTAGAGGGAATCGAAATGTCGATTTCCTCTTTAAACGTTCTCAAAATGTTATTATTGAAGGATATCTGCAAGAGAGTTCCTTGAGAGAAAGAATGTCTGAAGCGGATATCTCTTTAAATGTTTTACAGGATACAGTGGGGAGTAATGTTATAACTACATCAATGGCAATGGGATTAGCAATTATCGCAACCGATGTTGGTTCTATACGAGACTATTGTAGTGCAGAGAATTCAATACTTTGTAAAGCTCAAGTAGAGTCATATATTTTTGCTATAGATTATCTGCATAATAATAGGCAGGTTTTGAGTGAAATGAAAAAATCATCACTAGTAAGGTCTCGGAAATTTTCTATAGAAAACGTACATAAATGGTTTATGTCATTGTCTTAAAGTTGGAAATTATAGTCTATGTAATATTTCTATGATTGAAAATTATATTGGGACACTTATTTATTATATGATATATATGATATCTGTAATGTTGTCATATATTTGGTCGAAAAAAGGAAAGTTAAATTGGTATTTTATCTTATCATTTACTTTAATTTTAGGATTAAGGGGCTGTGGAATAGACTATAATCCGATGGATGAAATTTTTCATCAAATAGTTAATTTAAAATTTGGGTTATTTGATGAAAAGTATTATACTTTTAATCTAAATGAATATTCGGATTTTTCTGCATTCGAGTATGCTTATATGGTGCTAATTAAGGTGATTAGACTTGTTAAAGGTGGAAGTGTCTTATTTTTTTCGACTATTGCATTATTACAGGCATTCTTTTTTGAACTTGCATCGCGAGAATATGATAGAACAATACGAATGCTTATAGCATTCTCATTCTTTGGAACATTAGCTTTTTGTGTATGTTTTAACACGGTGAGGCAGATGATTGTCGTATTCATGTTTATGACGTTATCCAAATTTATAGTTCAGCGAAAATTTTTTGAGTACACAACAGGATGTATAGTGTTATATCTATTTCATAGATCGGCTATAGTATTATGGCCTTTATATTTTGTGATTAATCGGGATTTGTTCTATAACAAGAAAATTACTATTATTATTTATCTAATATGTATGATAGGGGCGGAGGTGTTCAAAAATTTGATAATGGATTTGTCGGATATGTTGTTTGGTATTATAGGACAATCGTCATTCATTAATACGAATTATATGAAATCAGATAATCTGGAAATGTTAGGAAGTTCTGTAGCATCAAGCATAGTCTTTTTGTCTTCATTTCTTTTAATTAATTTATATGGAGATAAAATTAAAACTAATCATAACCGATTATTGCCCCTATTTAATATGACAATAATCGGTTATTTTATGAATTTGTTTATTTTTAATATCGGTTTCCAGAGACTTACATACTATTTCTTTTATATGTCTATAATCATATTGGGTATCGCATTGAGAATGTCATTATCTGATACGAACTTGCATAAAAAGATATTGGGTGTCATAACTATTCTGTTATTGTGTCTTTGGTTTGTTAATGCAGTGTTAAATGGGGCAGCTGGCTGCTCTCCATATGAATTTAGTAGATATTTGTAGCTTATGAAATTATTGTCGATAATAATTCCTGTCTTTAATGTGGAAAATTACATTGAAGAATGTCTAGAAAGTATAGTTCCATATCTGAATTCAAACGTAGAACTTATTCTAATTAATGATGGGGCAACTGATAGTAGTCGAGAACGTGTTATTCCATATCTAAACTTAAATACAAATATTATTGTTGTAGATCAAAAAAATAAAGGATTAAGTGCTTCCAGAAATGTTGGAATCTCAAAGTCTACGGGAAAATACTTGTGGTTTGTCGATTCAGATGACTTCTTGCAAATAGGCGCTATTGATTCTATTTTGGATGTTATTTCCAAACAAAGCCCTGAAATTATAGCGATAGATGTTACTATTTTGTCTGATTCAGATAATGTTCAAAAGGTTGTGTCAAGATCATTGCCTCCGAATGTTAATATTCAATCCAAGTTTCTATATAGAAAAGGGTTTATATATCCATTTACTGGTGCGCAGTATTATATCGTACAAAAATCATTTCTTACGCAGAATAATATTTCCTTTTATGAGGGGATTTATTTTGAGGACGAGTTGTATTCTACTTTTTTGCTGACGAAGTCGCATCAGATATTTTATCTTAAAGAATCATTATATGTTTATAGATTAAGGAAGGGTTCTATAACTGCATCTATATCAACAATAAAAAAATGTAAAGATATGATAACTGTTATGGATAATATCTATTCGCTTTATGTAGATGAACGAAATAATAATAGAGACGGATTTATACCTAAATCAATGATTTTGAAAAAATTAAGTGTCTTATATAGATATTTATATTATCCACTAGGATCTAAGGAGGAAAAGAAGACTATTCGGAAACTGATTCGAGATAGGTCTTATCTTCTTACAGAGGTTATTAAAAGTTGTAATTTGAAGTACATTATTAGATATCTATTGCTGGTTATATAATTTATGAAAATACTTGTGTTGGCATATCAACTTTCTCCAACAAAGGGAAGTGAGTTTTCTGTTGCATGGAATTATGTGATGAGAATGTCACAGTATAATTCATTGACAGTACTTTATGGCGTGTCTGGGAATAATATGGGAGATTGTGATGAAATGAACGATTGGCTTGAAAATAACAGATTAAATAACGTTAAGTTCGTTCAAATCTCACCAGATAAAATATGTACTGCGTTGAACTTTTTTAATGTCCATAATATGTTTAGATATTCTTTTTATGTTGCATATAGAAGATGGCAGAAATTGGCATATAAAAAAGCGAAGAATTTAATTGAGGCAGAAAAGTATGACTTGATTCATTACCTTGGTCCTATAGGATATAGAGAACCAGGATTCTTATGGAAACTGAATTTGCCCTATATGTGGGGACCAATTGGAGGAACGATAAATTATAGTTTAAAACTTTTAGAATATCGTAGCATTGGAGTGTATTTGAAATTTTATTTTAGAACATTTATAAATAAATTACAACTTTCTTGTAATAAAAGGATACATCTCGCTCTTAGACGATGTGATAAGTTGCTCACTGCTACGACCTTTGATCAAAGCTCATTTAAACGGATAGTGGGTGTTGACAGCGTATATATGCCAGAGAATGGAATATTAGGAGAAATAACATTAAATGAAGATAAGTTTAATGATGTGAAAACTTATAGATTAGTTACGATAGGACGTTTGGATGCGGGTAAGAATATTGGACTTCTTCTTGATTCATTGTCACATGTGAAGAATACTAATTGGTCTTTGGATGTGTTTGGTGATGGACCGCTTATGTCGTATCTTAAATCTAAAGCACAAATTCTTAAGTTGTCTGATAAAGTTATTTTTCATGGTAATGTCAGTAGAAGAGATATCTATAATTTTATGGATATTGCACACTTGAATTGCATAACGAGTATTGGAGAAGGTAATCCGACAGTGATTTTTGAAGCGATGTCGTATGGTGTCCCAACAATCTCTTTTGATCATTGTGGAATGCATGATACAATATTACCTGAATGCGGCATTAAGTTGCCAATAAAATCATATAAAGAAGCGGTTGATGATTTATCAAACTGTATAGATTCTTTGTTGTCAAAACCGGAGCAATTCAGAATATTAGCAAAAGGGACTATAAATAGGGCGAAAACATATTTGTTTGATAAGCGAGAATTTATATTTAACCAATGCTACAAAGAAGCTATTCTCCATTACAAATCAGTGAATAGTTGATATGACAATCCTACATTATTTTTTAGGCTTTCCTCCTTATAGGGGAGGAGGCTTGACTCGGTATGTTGTAGATTTGATGGTGGCTCAGAAAGAGTTGGGGCATGAGGTGGTTGCATTTTGGCCTGGAAGTATTTCTCTTCTCAGAGGAAAAGGGACATTGGTGAGAAGAAGTCCATGTGTAGACATAGAAAATTTTGAGATGGTCAATCCTTTGCCTGTATCATTACTATATGGCGTGAAAAATCCGTATGATTTCATGAATGAAAAAAGCTTGAATTATAAATCTTTCGAAAGGATGTTGGACTCGGTTTCTCCTCGAGTTTTACATATACATACATTGATGGGATTGCCTCTTGCATATATTACGAATGCTAAAGAACGAGGTATTCGAATAGTTTATACTTCTCATGACTATTTCGGACTTTGCCCTTTGGTAAATATTGTAGATAAGAATGGCTGTTTCAGTGAACAATGTGTCGGAACCAAATGTGCAGAGTGCAATATAAATGCTAAGAGTACGGCATTCTTGCGAATAAGAAATATGAAGTCGTTTATTTGGTTGAAAAAGTTAAAAACTTACTTGCAATGAATGCTTATGATGCCTTATTGTCATATTACAGACAATGTTTCTCTGAGATAGATTATTTTCATTTCAATAGCCGTGTTTCGGCTTCAGTCTATGAAGATCGATGTCAAAATATTATTGGCAAAGTTGTTCCGATTACTAATTTTGGGATTAAGGATAATCGTATTAAGAAGGATTTCATGCATAGTGAATTAAGAATAGGCTTTATTGGAAATTTGACACCATATAAGGGCTATCCGTATCTTCTGGATGTGCTTAAAGGTATTGAGAATGATAGTGCGAAGTGGAATTTAACTGTATGGGGTGGGCAAAGTAGTAAAGAACCATTTTTGCCTATATCCTTTAAGGGTAAATATAATTCAGCAATGTTGTGTCAAGTGTATTCTGATATGGATGTTCTTGTTGTACCATCAATATGTAAAGAAACATTTGGTTTTGTAGTGTTGGAAGCATTGTCCTATGGAACACCAGTAATTGTTTCGGATAATGTCGGAGCTAAAGATATTGTGAAAGAGTATGATTCAGGTTTTATTTATCATACAAGGGTAGAATTGAAACATTTGTTGGAAATGTTGATAATTGATAGAACTTTATTGCGAAATTTCAACCAAAGAATATTAGCACTTCCTTGGCGACATGATATGTTATCTCATGCGAATGAAATCGTAGATAAAATATACAACCATTGATATAGCTTAAATCTATGAAAAAAATAGCGGTTATAGGCATTCAGGGAGTGCCGGCACATTATGGTGGCTTTGAGACTCTGATGGAGAATATTATTGGTGAGAATTGTTCACCAGATATTCAATACACGATTTTCTGTAGCAAGAAAGATTATTCAGAGAGATTAGAGACATACAAGGGCGCGGAGCTCAAGTATGTCCCTTTTTTTCACGCCAACGGAATACAAAGCACCCCTTATGATATATTGTCAATGCTGATGAGCCTTAATGGGTATGACACCATACTTGTTCTTGGCGTTTCAGGCTGCATATTCCTTCCCATATTCAAGTTGTTCTATAGAAAGCGATTGATTATCAATATTGATGGGCTTGAACATCGTAGAGCAAAATGGGGGAGATTTGCAAAGTTGTTTCTGCGGACGAGTGAGTCTATGGCTGTGAAATATGCTGATGTTATTATTGCAGATAATAAAGGCATTCAAGATTATGTCTCTGAAACGTATGGAAAACAGGCTGAATTGATTGCGTATGGTGGAGATCATGTGTTGAGGCAGGTCTCCCGGCAGAAAATTGAGAACGTATTGTCTGGATATGGGCTTATTCCTCATGGCTATTCCATTACGGTCTGCCGTATTGAGCCGGAAAATAATTGTCATGTCATTTTGGATGCATTCGCCCATACGGAAAATCGACTTGTTTTTATCGGGAATTGGAATCGAAGCGTATATGGATGTTCTTTGAAGGAAAAGTATGACCAATGTCAGAATATACAGATGCTGGATCCGATATATGATTTGGATACCCTGTATGCGCTGAGATCCAATGCGAAGATGTATTTTCATGGACATAGCGCAGGAGGAACCAATCCGTCTTTAGTAGAGGCGATGTTTTTCGGGATTCCGATAGTTGCGTATGATGTTGTTTATAATAGGGCTACAACAACTGGGAAAGCATTGTATTTCAAAACATCTGAAGATATTGTCGACATTTTTTCTTTAACTGAAGACATTCTGAAGCAATGCGGAATGGACATGCTAACAATCGCAAGACAAGAATATTGTTGGTCTGATATCGCTAGAAAGTATGAGTCCTATTATAGTAAATAGGATGTTCAGAATTCTTTTCGGGTAATCGATATCGAACGCCAAAGAAATTACTATATTTGTAAAAATATGAATGTATGATTCAGAATTTCGAACAACTTGATTTTGCGACTTATTGTATCGGTTGCCTGTCAATGAAACTCTCATTGACTCAGCAAGATATTTATGCTAAACTGAAAACATCAGGTATATTGGATGATTATATCATTAAAGGGTATGATGTTCTTCATACATTCAGCCGAGAATATTTGATGTCCGATATTATTTCTTATATGAAGGAAAAAGGAGTTTTGTCATGATTGTGTATCACGCGTCTCCATTTATTGTTGAACATCCGGAAGTCAAATATTCTAGAGATTTTCTTGACTTTGGGAAAGGCTTCTATCTGACGACTATAAGGGAGCAGGCTGTTAAATATGGCTTGCGATTTGTGTTGAGAGGACAAAAAGCCTTTTTGAATCAATATGAACTTGTTGAGGATTTGAGCGGCTATGATATTTGTACATTTGATTCGTACGATGAAGAATGGCTTGATTTTGTCGCGCAATGCAGGATAGGTCAAGACAAAACAGATTATGATATAGTATTTGGTGGTATTGCAGATGACAGAGTGTTCAGAACTATTGACCTATTTTTCTCTGGTGAAATATCTAAAGATGAGGCGTTGAAGAAGTTGATTTTTGAGAAGCCTAATCTTCAAATTTGCATTAGGACACAATTACTATTGGATGCAGGATTGACATATATATCAAGTACGGAGATTAATGACAGATATTAGCAAGCAAATAATATTACAAGCTAAATATGCAAGAATTATAGCTCGGATTGCTTCTGAAAAGGGGATTCCATTAGACGAAGCGATGGAGATATTCTATAAGTCGAATACATTTGATCTTCTTCAAAAAGGAGTCGCAGATTTACATTGCCGTAGCGATTATTATCTTGCAGATGAGATCTGTCGGGAATATGGTGAGAAAAAATAACGTCTGTAGATAAGGTAGCTAAAAACTAACAGTTCGTTTGATATATGCGGATGTCGTGAGATATCTGCAAGGTTCTTTGTTTCTTAAAATTTACTAAAGTTAATAATAACTCCATGAAAGGAATAGTGTTAGCAGGTGGTAGCGGTACGCGATTGTACCCTATCACCAAGGGCATCAGTAAGCAGCTGAT
>CAKUVA010000010.1 GCA_934693135.1 uncultured Bacteroidales bacterium
ATGCCGAGGGCGGAGAGGATCATCGCAAGACAAAATGTTATCCGACCCTACGGCGATCTGCAGCAACAAACTCAACCAGTTGGGCCGTTATTGTTATGATATATCAGAGGCAAAGGAAAGCATATTCCCGATGCCGTCAAATAGGTGACATCTGTGATCTTACAGCATTAAAGGCTTCTTTTCAGCCTATATCCGATTCTCGAATGCTGCTTAATTCGAAAGACCAAACAGCCAACGAAGACGTTCTGATGTATATGCTTGCTCGCACGTCATTTGATGAGACCATTGTTCAGACGCTGGAACTATTGTGCAAGAGACATTGCACCCTATAGTTATATTCTCGCAAAAAACCTTAACATCCTCGTATGCAGTTTTCATCACCTCATCAGCCTCACTCATCACTGCACAAACACGCATTGACTTAAAATTGGCCGGCAAGGCAGTGCCAGGTTTCCCTGCGACAGGCATTATACCATGAAATTTATTAGGATAAGCATTTGCCAATGACCATGTTCCAGTTCCACCCATAGATCCTCCAAGCACGAATAGGCCATCACATGCGGTTTCATATTCTCCAAGAAGCTTGGCCAGAGGTTCGTTCATCTTTGCTCCCCAGCTTCCAGACGATGGACATTGAGGAACAATGAATATACTCGGAATGGAATTGTCTTCCAGATATTTTGAGATAACACTAACGGCAACTTCCTTCATCTGCATCACATTATCATTGCCCTTTGACGAACCACCATGAAGATACATTACAAGTATTGGCTTTACATCATCACTAACAGCAATGGTTTTCATTCGGTATGGCAATATTCCACAGACATATTGACCAAAACCTTCAAGAGGAGAATCCGAAACAGTTCCCGAGGCTGAATAGTTATTCATCGCGGAATATGGAATTCCACGTGCAATCCTGAATCCTGCCTTTGGCTTGTAGTTTGATGTAGGAATCTTCGTCCTAAAAGAGACCCTAAGTCCGAAAGAACTGCTCTGCCAATGGCCACCCCTCAACACATGTGCAGAAACTTTCTTCCCTGCATATAAGTATTCATTTTCCACATCCGAAGGACCTTTAGGATTCACTTGCTCAGCATCAGAATATGGTCCATACCAATCATAACACCACTCAAATGCATTGCCCGACATATCATAAATACCGAGCTCATTGGCAACTTTCATCCCTACCTTATTCACATGGTTTAGCTCATCTTCTTTAAACCATCCAGATTCATAAACACTATTGCTACCACTATATCGAAAATCCATGCTTTTTGTACCACCTCTTGCAGCAAACTCCCACTCCGCTTCAGTCGGTAGCCTCCAATCCCCTCCTGTAAGAGAATTTAATCTATCAATGAACTTGCACGCATCATTCCAGTCAACCCCATCCATTGCCCTGTCATCATCCTCACCATATTCAGAAGCAGACCAGCAAGGCTCCAAAGTACCCATTACTTCCTTCCATAATCCTTGAGTTACTTCATATTTTGAGATTTCAAAGTCCGACAATGTCACCTTATGAAGCGGAAGCTCATCTGGACGTGGGTCATTGTTATCTTGGACATCAGACTCAGCTTTTGTCGATGTGCTGTTATCTAGACCAGAGGTCGTCTGTCCCATAATGAAAGTACCTCCATCAACCTTGACCATCATAGATTCAACCCGCTCTTTGAGTGTCAATGTTTCTGAACTATTGTTCTCCTCATCAACATTAGATGGTTGATCTTCTTTTGAAGAACAACCAATTATGGCTGTCATCACTGTGATGACAACCACAAACAATCTACCTTTGCGCATTTCCTCTCAGTTTAGATGATTGAGGTCTTGGCCCTTGTGGTTTCTGCTGAACGAGATGACGCATCATGTCATGTTCTATCTCATACACTCGAGATATCTGCGACTGCGTCAAGAAAGTACTATAAATTTCATAATATTTTTTACGAAGATCAAGTATCTTCTGACTGCGCTCAAATCGTTGCTCCATCTCTGCCTCAGTCGACTTTTCAATCTGTTGTTTTCCATGACTTGGTCCCAACGCCCAGAGCTCCTTTTGGAAACTACAATATGTTTCCGTGAACCTATCACTTGTAGCTTTGTCGAAAGCAAGAATTTCAGATATGTGCTCAGCCTGTTTTATAGCCAAATCCTCTCGGCTAATCCTGCGCCGGCTATTGTCCTGTGCAGACAAAGACATTGACATTAAAATGGCAACAATGGCCATTAACGAAATTTTAATTATATTTTTCATTGATTTTCAGTAATTTATATTCATAAAAGTATCTTCATTATATATTTCTGCTAGAAAATTTTGATCAGCATTATCAAGGCTTTCAAACGCAAGCTGCACTTCTGCAAAAGAATCGATCAGGACAGGCTGCCGATGCCAAGAGAACATAACAATCATCGTCAATGATGCGGCAATAGCTAGCGTTATGCTGATGATACGCAATCGTAGCGAATTCTTCCTTTTACATACAGTAGCGGAAAGAACATTTTGTTCAATATCGTCGAGCACACCATCTTGAACTTTATATGGCATCCGTTTGCCGATTTCCATCATATTTATTCTCTTAAACATACTTTTTTAGATAATTATAGATTTTTATTTTCGCATTATGCCAATTGGCTTTAGCTCCGTCTGGTGAAGTATCCGTAATTTCTGCAATTTCATCGAAGCTCAGTTCATCATAATACTTGAGATTGAATGTCAACTGCTGCTTTCCAGGAAGTGAATGGATTGCTTTCTGGAGATTAACAGCCTCAATATCTTTAAGATCAATATATTCATCAGCAAGTATTGACAAAGCTTCAGCATTATTCTCTATATCAACTGTTGGATGACGTCTCGCTGCAATACGCAAAGCCTCATTAGTCGCAATACGATATATCCATGCTGTGAATGAACGACGCCTATCATACTGGCTGAACGAGCGAAACACCCTTATGAATGTTTCCTGAGTAGCATCCTGCGCATCCTCGCTGTTCACGGTGACTCTTCGGATGTGCCAATAAATGGGTTCCTTATACTCTTTTAATAGCACACGAAAGCCTATATGTAGATTCCAATCAAGCAGTCTTACTATTTTACTTTCATTCATCAGCCAATATATAAACCTGTTTCTTTCCTTGTATCGTTCTGGTAAGCGGATTCTTTCTATCCAATGTAAAAGAGTCAAGTTCCGCTTCGGCAAATCTACTATCCAGGCCTGTGAAACCACAATATTTGTCGACAGAAAGATAACCATTCTTCTGAATATATGCCACCGCCATAAGCTTTCGTTCCGGACGAGAAGTCTTATTTACCATAGTTTTACGTTCCACTTGGACAGTCCGAATTGTCGGGACAATCGCTGTCGCATAGCATCTGTGATGTATTCCATAACCACCATGGCGATGAGGTCTGCGAGCTTCCGCCGAAACGGAACCTGACAACAAAAGTAGCGCGGCCATTGCCACCATAAGTAATCTTGTTCTCATAATTTCAATGTCTTTAAATGTTGTTCTTTGAGACGTCTCACTTTATATACCCAACATAACGGCAAAAGTAAAAAATGAGATGATAATTTTTTGAGAAAATTGTATAACCAAGAGAGAGGCAGATCTAAAAGATCAGCCTCTCTCTTGGTTATATATCTTACAATATAGATTACCTGTCTTCAGCTTGATGTCCTGTACGATCAACTTGATGATAGAACTGAGTGTATGGCACATCTGTACGTCCAGTGCCTTTCTTCATCAGCTCTACCAAGTCTTGGAACCATGTCGTATATACATCACGAGGCAATGCCTCTCTTCTACTACATACTGCAGCAGCCATTCCTACGACTTCACCCATCATCGCACAAGTTCTCATAACTCTGACTGAGCCAAGAGCCACATGTGTAACGCTTATGTCTCGACCGGCCATGAAAAGATTAGAAACATCACGAGAATATAGACAACGATATGGAATGGCATATGGATCGATAGGCATCAATTTCCCATAGCTCATCCATTCCTCCCCTGGATAGTCAGCAGAGTTTTTCTCCATCGGGTAATGTTGGTCTATCCTCCAAGTAGTAGTACATGTTCCGTCCTCATAAGGTATAGGCCTTGTAAGATCCTGCTCACGGAGTATAAGATCACCAACGATACGACGACTTTCACGTTTACCACTAACATGGCTAACCCACGTCAGATGTGTACACTCCCAATCCTCTTTCTTTGCAAGACGATTCTTGCAATATGAGAATGTACTATAGGCCACATACATACCATAATCACGTATTTTCTCAGCATCGGCAATCTGATCATCACGCATACCTACCTCCCAGTACCAATTGGCACGATGGACAGGTTCTACTGTATCCTCATCAAGTTTAAGTCCCCAATCAATAGAGTCTGGGAATTCGCAAGGCGTATTCCAGTCTTCACAATACCATTCGATGCTGACGCCCATAGTAAAGTCGTCAGCCTTCTCTGGTGCGAGAGTTTCTCCAAATTCGCTTTTTGCTTCACGCCCCATCATCGTAGTCGCACCTGCCATAACTGCGAGATATGCATCACCGGTACAATCTGAGAACAAGTTTCCACTTATACGTATACGAGTCTGTTCAGTCGCCTCAACTGCAGTAACTGCGACAATCTTCCCGTCATTCATTTCTGCATCAACTACAGTATAACCTGCAAAAAGACTTATATTAGGTTCAGCAGCAATAACATCCCACTTCTTCCAATCCTGATAATGATGAGCTCCACGAGCATTTCCTATACGATCAGGCCCGATTTCATTCAAAATATAACCGAGAGACGGATATGGTGGCATGTTTATTTGTCCCCCAAGACCTACACGGACCTCAGAAGAATTGTTTCCACCCAGAATATAACGATCCTGAATGAGAGCAACCTTGAGCCCCAGACGTGCAGCGGCAATCGCAGCACATAGTCCAGACATACCAGCTCCTACAACAACAAAATCATAATGTCCCTTATCAACAGGTTTGTCAAGATCGAGCAATGCCGAGCGCAGTTCCTTGTACTCCTCAAGGCTATCTCCAGGGACCTCTTCACTTGTAGTAAGGATTATGGCATCACATCGTCCGTCAAGCCCCATCAAATCGTGCAACGCAATACTATGACATCCCTTTTCCAAATGATAAACTCCTCCCTGCTGCCAGTACCATTGAGCTCTCGCAGCCCTTGCTTCCTTTGAAATGTCAATGCCATCAATCGAATCAATGCCAGCCTTGATGTTCAACGGAGTCTTACCAACGCCAAACTCAGCTAAATCAGGATTACCATCTACTAGCACTTGGAAAATGCCAGGAGTTTTGCCCTCAGACCAGAAAGCAGTCCAATTCTTTGTACGTACCCAAAGTCGATAGTCACCATCGGCAGGAATATTGATTTCTGTCTTTGCATCATGAGCCAAAGGAGTTCCCAAACCATGAGCAAAAAGATAACTGGAGCCCATCTGCAATACGAACTGTTGCTCCACGGTCCAGTCGCCTTTGTCCTTGAATTTGGTAGCAAGCACCATCACGGAATTATGTGTATTCATATATAAAGGTTAAAAGTTTCTTGTATTAACAAACACGATTCAAAGTTATAATAAAAATATATTACAACAAAACAAAAAATCGTTATATTTGTAATCTTGACATTTTTACTAAAACTAGTACTAAAAAGTATGAGCATCATTGATTGGCTTATTGTGGCCCTTTTTCTCGGAGCGTTGATAACCATCGGCTATCTTTTCTCCCACAAAAACAAAAACATTGAGGATTATTTTGTAGCTGGAAGATCAATGCCAGGTTGGATTGTGGCAATCGCCGCTGCAGGAACGACAATTTCAGCGGGAACTTTCGTAGGTTCTCCAGAACTTGGTTTCAACACGAACTTGACGTATATAATCAATCTTCTCGGCTCCATATTGGGAGGCACCTTGGTTGCAGCTCTTATAATGCCGAAACTATATAATGCCAAGACAATCACCATCTACGGCTTCATCGGAGAACGCTTCGGAGAAAAAGCCAAAAGGACCAACAGTATCATGTTTCTCCTTGGCCAGCTCTTCACTTCAGGATCAAGGTTATTTATCGCGGCTATTGCAGTCTCCGTTATAATCTTCGGCAAGATTGAATTCGGATTCATCGTATGCTCTATTATTATATTAGGAATAATATCTACAATCTACACCATGATGGGAGGTATCAAAGGATTGCTCTATATAGACACATTCCAGACACTTCTAATGGCCATGACTGGGGTTGTCGCGCTTGTGATGATATATTGTTCACTTAAAGGCATGAGTTTGGGAGACATCTGGACACAACTGACAGCAGGAGGTATGGTCAAAATGCCTGGTGCCAATGCAGCATTACTTGCAGATGGAAGTCTCCAGGGATGGGAACCGGCAAGCAAAATGAAGATGTTCGATACAAGTTTTAACTTCTCCAAGCCATACACTATCATAGGAGGTATGATTGGCATTGCATTTTTCAAGATTGCGCAATATACTACCGATCAAGAATTTGTACAGCGGCAGCTCGCATGCAAGAGTGTAAAGAAAGCTGGAACATCACTAATATGGTCACAGTTACTTGCAATTCCTATCGTTCTAACATTCCTTTGTATAGGACTACTACTATGGGTTAAATTCATCAATGATCCTTTCATCGACGGACAAATCAGCGCAGGTTTCTTTAGTGACGCACGAGATGTATTCCCACAGTATATTAAAAATCATATTCCAGCCGGAGTTCGTGGTCTCATGATTACAGGTCTTCTTGCTGCTGCACTTTCAAGTTTCAACTCAGCAATCAATGCCATGGCTTCAAGTTTCGTTGATGACCTTTATCTTCCTATCAGACAGGAAAAAGGAAAGCCAATCAGAAGCGACAAGGATCAGATTACCTCATCCCGTTGGATGGCAGGACTCATGGGATTGCTTCTTACAATCTTCGCCATTATAACTGCTGTCATGCAGGAAGCTAGCGGCTTGAATCTTGTAGATTTCGCTACAGGAGTAATGTGCTTTGCCTATGGAGGCATGATAGGGGTATTCCTCACAGCAATCTTCTCAAAGAGAGGTAACAGCAAATCAGTAATAGCCGCCATAATCACAGGCGCTGTCATAATCCTCCCACTAATGTTCCAGAAGCAGATATTCGGCCAAACATATATAGCATGGAGTTGGTGGTGTCCTATTGCTGGAATAATATCCACAGCAGTATGCCTTGCTGGTAAACCTCAAAAAGCCACAAACGCCTGATGAACAAACGTTTTTTTCTTTTATTATCGTTTATTGCCATATTTGTCACCGCTTGCGGCAACACTGGATGCTGGACACTCACATCAGATGGAAAAGATATTGATCCATTCATATATGGCGTTTATAGACTATATGGAGAAGATGTGCCTGAGACAGAAAAGGTTCCATCCGGTTTTAATCCCATATATATCAGCCACTATGGTCGCCACGGCTCTAGGTATATACTCCACGATACTCAATACACATTCGTAGCTACAGTTCTGGAAAAAGCCTATGCCGACGGAATACTAACACCAAAAGGACGAGAGCTATACGACAGATATATGTCAATATTTCCTCATCTTAATGGCAAGACAGGATTATTGACGCCTCTTGGAGAGAAACAGCATCGTGAAATAGCTGGACGAATGTACACCAATTTCAAACAATTGTTCGACGACCATCACATAATCGCATTATCCACAAATCTACAGCGTACACAGAAAAGCATGGATGCTTTCGAGGCAAGGCTATTGGAACTCAATCCTAAACTTGAAATAGACTCGAAAGTTTCGGAAGATGACATGTATTATCTAAACCCTCATTCCGCCCAAAACCCAAAAGTAAATAAAGCAGATATGCTGTGGAAGAGTTCAGACGCACCATGGCGAGAAGAATTCAACAATTGCTTGCGCAAAAACGTAGACTGGAAAAGTTTCGGCAACAGAATATTCACAGACATAGACAAAGCTTGCAAAATCTGTAAGGTAGAAAATTTCGAACTCGATCTCTATTTCATCTGCATACACATGGCCGGACTACCAATAGAAAGCAAGGGGTTTTTTGACGTTTTCACGTCTGACGAATTGGAGAAGTTAGCTGAATATGGCGAGAATTATATTCTATACGTCCGCACAGGACGATACGCCAAATCAGACGGACGAGGATGGGCTTTATCTGAAAGCTTGTTAAATGACTTTATTGAAAAAGCAGATCAAGACATTATATCAGGAGAACCTCGCGTAAGATTGCGCTTCGGGCACGATGGATGCATCATGGCATTGTTTGCTCTGATGGAACTGGACGGATGGAATGGAGTGGAAAGCAATCCAACCCGCTTCCGAAAAGTATGGGACATATCCAAGGTAAAGATGGCATCCAACATACAACTTATATTTTATCAAAACAAGGAAGGTAAGACTCTGGTACGGATGCTATACAATGAAGCTGATGCGAAACTTCCGTTCAAGGCATACGAGGGCACTGAATATTTCTATGATTGGAATGATTTCAAAGCTTTCTATAATCCGAGAATCAAAGCAGCAAGAGAGCTATTGAACAGAACTGCAATTATTTAACAAATATGAAAAAAACATTAATAATCGCGGCAACATTGCTTGCCGCATGTTTTTGCGCAAATGCACAGAAAGCAACACTAAAAGGGAAGGTCACACTCGATGGAAAGCCTGCCATAGGAGTGTTGGTAAGCGACGGAACAAATATCGTTAAGACCGATCGTTCTGGAAAATATTCAATCGTTAGCGATAAGGCAGACAGCATGGTGTTCATCACCACTCCTTCAGGAGCCGTAGCCATCTCTGAAGATGGACTCAGGCCTGCATTTTGGTCACGTCTAACAGGCCCGAAAGACAAAGTTGAGAGACATGATTTCAAGCTCATAAGCGAAAACCAAGATAAATACACAGTACTCTTCTTCCCTGACATACATCTATCAAACGATCCTCGCAGAGATGACATAAAACGCTTCAATGAAAAGGTCGTACCATTTCTCAGAGAGAAAATTTCCAAAGCAGAAGGACCTGTTTACATGATGAATCTCGGAGACTTGACACATGAGATATATTGGTATGAATTTAATTTCAACGAAGAAGATGCCTACAATTTGCTAGCAAAACTTGCTTTGCCAGTGAAAATGTATTCAGTCACAGGCAATCACGACCATGATGGTGCAATCGTCGGAGACAATGTTGATTTTCGTTCAGGATGGCTCTATCGAAAAATTTGGGGACCGGACAGATACTCCGTAAACATCGGAAATGATCATTGGGTATTCCTCGATAACATCATATATATAAATGAAGAAGGCAAAGGAAAAAAAGCTCCCGGCATAAAGGGCGACCGCAGTTACCGAGACGCATTCACATCAGGTCAGTTAGCATGGCTTGAGAAAGACCTCTCTTATGTACCTGATTCTTGCAACGTGTATATCTGTGCACATTGTCCATTTTTCTCCGGATCAATGACAAAGCCAGGAAAAGAGATATTACCTAAGGAGCAAATAGCTTTCATTGACAGTCTATGCACACGTTTCGACAATAAAGTTCTTGATTTCGCAGGGCATATACATAAGTTCGATTTCTTTAGCAAGAAAGAATATCCTTCAATATTCCAATACGGGCTACCATGCACTTCTGGTATAATGTGGGAAACTCCAGCAGAATATAGCTTATATTGCGGTGATGGTGCTGAAGCTGGTCTCATGATCGGTGTATGCAAAGAAGGGAAACCTATAGAACTCAATTACGAGACCTATGAGCACGGAAAACGAAACTATAGCATCTATGACATGAATAGTGTCGGACAAGCTTACAAAAACTCTGAAGCAGTTAAGATCCAGCGCGAAGTCGCTCCTAATAGAGCAGACTACTCCGATGAACAATTTAGAAATTGCGTTTTCGTAAACTGGTGGACTTGGACTCCAGGATGCTATGTGGAAATGTATGAAAACGGACAAAAGCTTGAAGTCAAGACACTAAATCATGAAGATCCTATCAAGAACTTCACATATGATTTACCACGCCTCGCAAATCCAGTAAAGCATCACAGTAATAGGCAGAAAGACTCTTGCATACATATGTTTGAAGCAAAAGCATCAACATCTGATTCTTCCGTAGATATTATTTTCAAGAATGAAAAAGGAGAGGAACTCTACCGCGAAACTATCGCTCGTCCTCTCCCATTCAAGTTCTGATACTATAATCAGGAATCTATTTTTTTTCAGCTTCCTGATCTCTAAACCATACTCCTTCTTCACGAAGAGCAGACTGCAACTCCGAGACATCAATGTCGCGGAGTTCTTTATTACATTTTACAGCCAATGCAGCAGCTTTTCCGGCAGCCTCCCCAAGACACATTGCAGGCCCCATCACTCTAACAGAAGCCAGAGCAAGATGAGTTGCTGAGATATCTCGACCAGCAGCTATCACACCATCCACTTTCTTAGGAATAAGACAACGATAAGGAACGTCATAACAATCAGGACACCACCAAAGAGAGCAATCGCCTCCTACAGGATGATGCAAATCGACAGGATAACTTGCAACGGCAATAACATCGTCAAAATGAGCGCAATCGAAAATATCTTGCTCTGTAAGTGTATATTCACCAACAAGACGACGTGTCTCACGCACTCCCATAAACGGAGCCACCTTATCGACATAAGCATTCTCGAAGCCTGGAATATAAGCCTTCAGATAACGAACAATTTCCTCATTTTGTACTATACATTCTTGCTCGCCACGAGTATACTGCTGAGGGTCGGTAGCATCAATTCCGTTTACACGGCTCATGTTTACCCACCACTCGTCTTCAGCCATTCCTGTCATGAAAATTGTTCTCTCAACAGGAAGATGAAACCCAGCTTCACGAGCTTGATGAATCTGATTGCGGAATCCAACGAACGTACAATTATCCATGGGACGGAAGAATTCGTTAGGAATATAGTCAATGTCATAGATTTCAGGATGATCAGCTACAGCATCACGTAACTTCCTACTATCTACTCCTCTCATGGAAAACATCAGTGTAGGAGGTTGAGCAATTCCCTGATCATTTCCATATTTCATCTCAGCACCACTCCTGTAAAGGATATCACCATCACCAGTACAGTCAACTATTGTCTTAGCAAGAATGACTTCCCTACCTCTTTTTGATTCTATTATCACTCCCTTGCACTTGTCGCCCTCCATAATTACGTCAGTAGCGAATACATAGAGCAAGACTTCGACACCGCTCTCCTCCATTATTTCCCAAGCAAGACGTTTCGTTCCTTCAGGATCTACCATCGTCAGACTAACATGAAGTGGACATGCCCTATGATGAGTTGCCTGGCCTCTTTCGCGAAGCCTCTCCACAAAACGTAACGGCAATCCTTTTATTATCTCATTACCCTTGCGTCCCAGGAAACCAAGCAGTGGCAAACCTATCGTCATATTACCGCCAAGATAGCCTCTGCTATCAATAAGCATAACCTTGGTCCTTTTTACAAGCGCCGCAGACTGAGCGGCCATGATTCCGGCAGGTCCGGCACCTACAACAAGAACATCTACCTCATTGCGAACAGGTATCTCATGTGCAGGTTCTAAATAAGTTTTCATTTTCAGAAAGATTAATTTCAGTGTAAATGTAAATTCGTCAAATTCGCAGATGAATTTGTGACAAATTTACAACTATTATCCGAAATAGAAACCTGTTTAAATTTTATTTAGAAGAAATTGCATGGGAACATTTCTGCAGAGAGTTTATAAACGGCAATGGTTCATCATATGAGTATCCAGCTTCAGACAATTGTTCAAGCAAACTTTGTAAAATAACATCCTCTCCCAAAAGTCGGTCATGTAGAAGAATCACCGAACCCGGTCTAACACGCCTCATCACTCGATGCAGAATTTTATTACGACCTTTAGGCGTAGCATAATCCATTGTATCATAACTTCTAACATCCCAACCTACTACACGAAGTCCACAAGATTTCACTACCTTAGAGACTGTCGGATTAACCACTCCAAACGGCGGTCGGAAAAGACTCACCTCTTGGCCAATAGCAGTTTCAACGACAGACTGGCAAGCCCTAACATCATCTGTCATTTTTTTTGTCGAAAACAATGGAAATATTTCTGAATGACAAAAAGAATGCAGACCAATTTCATGACCTTCTGACTTAATCCTGTGTACAATATCCTCGTTTCCAGAGACATTGGCACCTATCAAGAAGAACGTAGCTTTAGCATTATTGCGAGCTAACACATCAAGAACTACAGGCGTTGTGTCTCGAACAGGGCCGTCATCGAAAGTCAAATATACGACACGACGTTTCTTATCTCCACGACAAAAAGCCTTAAGATAAACTCCAGAACTAATACTCGCAGAGGCCCATATCAAGAATAAAATAATAGCTAATATTATAATTATCAATACTATCATCTTATTTCAAAAAAAATCATACATCCATCAGGATTAACATCGTCTACGCACAATAATGATGACTGAGGATGTTGGCAAAGACAATGTGCAGCCACAACGGAAAGCAACATAGGAAATGCACCATACACATCCACAAAGTCACTGCATCTGACAACATCATAGTCATTGTAGTCATGAATCATATCACTACATGACTCACCGGCAGAAGCCATGCCTCTAAAAATTATTGTATTTTTCGACTCCCTGCAGGTTCCAGCTTTGTCTGTCAGACAAAAAAAACCAGCTCCTTCTCCAAGAGGCAAAAACGCACCAGATTTGCATTGATATAATCCGAGACGACGACGTAAAGCATCAACTTCAGACACAGCCTCATCAAAACCTCCTACAAGCACAGACTTATTAGGGTTTTCACATATCAACATAATGGCATCTGCAAATGCTGACAGAAGACCAAAAGACCGTTGGACATAAGTAGTGTTGTATGCATGTATCTTGCGAATTAGCGCGATATATCCTGACGCTGTATTAAAAGTAGACTGCATAAACGGAGATGGGTTGAGAAGAGTTTCATCACCATCATACATAGCATCAGCGAACTTGACAGTATCCTTCATAAAACCAATCCCTGTAGCTGTAATTATACCAGCCACATCATCTGATGATATATCCGTCAATGCAGATAGCCCGCTATATACGGCCATCTTCAGGAGTTTACCCATCCTGCGGCGCAAATTAGAATCAGATATAACCTGCTTATAATCAGGTTCAGACGCCAATCTTAAATGGTCCGCTTCGCCACCAGAAGGAGTAACACAATAAAAGTTTCTGACATATATAGGTTTTTCCGGGATAATAATCATAACCGAGAGAAAACAAGTGATACACAATTCCCACTAAAGCCAAATGCTGACGACATAATATTCTTTGGGTTCATAACATCCGCTCCCATAAAAGAACAATTTCCATCTGACAATGCCCTACAGACCAATGCCGCCTCAATGCCTTCTGAAGCACCCAATGTATGACCAAAATATGACTTTAGTGAAGTATATGGCGGAAGATTGTCACCGAAGATACGTTTCATAGCATTAAACTCCGCAGCATCATTTACTTGAGTACCAGTACCATGCGTGTTGACAAAACTAATTTCAGAAGGAACAAGACCAGAATTTTTTAATGCTGCTGACATAGCCATCCCAGGTCCTACACCTTCAGGTGTACTAGCAGTTTGGTGATATGCTTCATTAGCATTTCCCCAACCTGAAAGCCTACACAGAGCATCATTCGAAGATGTAGACAAGACCAGATAGCCTGCCCCTTCTCCGAGGTTCAAGCCGGCACGAGATTCGCTGAATGGACGGCATATCTCATGATCCAAGATGCGAAGTGAATTGAATCCATCCAATGTAAATCGACATAGAGCATCAGTTCCTCCTGCAATCACAATGTCAAACATACCTGCACGCAACATCCTCGCTCCCAGCATAATGGCATTTCCAGCAGCAGAACACGCTGTACTCACAGTGGAGACAAATTTAATATCCAAGCCTTTTCCTTTTAGATATTGCGCCATCATTGACGTCACAGCACCAGGATCATGCATTTTTACGAACTGGACATCACCTTGTGCCAAATCAGCACGATACAATTTCCAAAATATTTCACTAAGGTCCATTCCTCCTACAGAAGTACCGGAAATCAAGGCAATTTTCTTTCCACTAAAAGAAAGCCCAGTCAATGCTTCCATCACCGCATGAAGTCCAAGAAGAGCAGTACGGCTTATCACCTGTTCTTCAGAAATTCCGAGTGATTTTTTTAAGTCAATGTCAGACAATTCTGATTCACCCACTGGAACATCAAGCTCTGTGGGAAACCTATATGTACGAGCAAGCGAAGACTCTCCGGAAGCTAACATATGTATATTCTCATAGACACTGCTTCCGGCAGCAGTTATAACTCCAATGCCATTTACATATATGTCTTTTATCTTGGACATTAGCGTCTTATTCAGCTGAATTCTGTTTAATGTAATCAGCCATAGTCTTCACTGAATAGAAAACCTGTTTTCCTTCAGCAGGGTTCTTCAGCTTTATTCCATACTCCTTGTCAAGAAGAAGAATGATTTCGAGGGCATCAATGGAATCAAGTCCGAGACCTTCGTCTCCAAAGAGAGGAGCATCCGAATCGATATCTTCCGGCTTTATTTCTTCAAGATTAAGAGCATCAATAAGTTGGATCTTTAATTTTTCTATAAGTTCTTCCATTTTCCGAAAACTATTGATATAACAAATTTATATATATTAGTCGAGTTTAGCAAGAGGATATTCTGGGGCTAACAACTCAAATATCGCTGAATATTCTCCTGCTATATAGTCAATATGCGCTACTATGCAATATTTCAGATGGGCAGATGCAGATACCAGTGCAGAATACTCACGGATATCAGACATCGAAACATCAGCGGAATAAAACCAAGTATTCTCCCCCTTTATATGATGCCGTATTGAAATTTCTCCTGCAGCCACATTAGGAAGCGTGTATACAAATATTGCAGGACTCGCGGCATCAGCACCTTCCGAATCTATAATATGCTGATGTTTCATATCGCTGTCCAAACTACCGTATTTACCGGACATCACTATAGCACATTCCGTTTCTTCATAACAGATACCGTCAAACAACCATTCAGAAGCCATATAAGCAAGTTTGCTCAAATCGTCCATCTTATAAAACTTCATGTTATTCTCACCCCTAAATTTATACGCATTCCTTATGAAATCACCGAAGTCATCAGCATGAACATCTTCATAGACAACCTTACTATCGACATTGACCTTACCTGAAGCTATTTCCAGCCTACGTACCACTTTCATGAGAGGAATATTGCTCTGAACAGGGACATCATGATTTAGAGAAAGAAGCACTGCGGCATTTGTTCCGCCAAATCCCGAAGCAGTCTTGATAAAATATTCGGCTCCAGAAATAGACTTGTTCGAAGCAGAAACATTTAGAGACATAGGGACGCCAAGTTCGGAAAAGCCTCTAGTACCTGCAAGGATTCCAGTCTTTAACTCCTCAGCTGCGATTATAGTTTCTATGACACCTGAGGCTCCCATAGTATGTCCGAAATAAGGTTTCAGGCTTTGTACCGGAACATTCTGCAAACCTACCAGTGCAGCAGCCTTGGATTCCATTTCATCATTATATATGGTCGCTGTTCCATGCATTTGGAGCATATCTATCATGTCTGCAGAAACCCCACCTTCATCCATAGCACCTTTAATTGAGAAATACAACCCATCACCAGTCCTTGATGGACCAGAGATATGATTAGCGTCATCGGATATCGCACCACCTATTATAGCGACTGAACCTGCAAACGATTTCTTATCAAGAATGATTGCACCACATGCCTCACCGAGATTCAGTCCGCATCTTGAAATGTCATAAGGACGACAAAGTTCCTGACTCAGAGATTTAAACGACGCGAACCCACTGATTATAAATTTATTCTGAACATCTACTCCAACGACTATCACCCTATCGTACTTACCGGAAAGAATCATTCTTCTTGCGGCCACTATAGCAGATACTCCTGATATACATGCGTTAGAAATCAAGTATATGTCTTCCTCTTTGATGCCATGAAATTCCCCGATACGCCTGGACATTCCCCCAAAAAGAACAGGCTCGTCAGATTCAGGTACATACGGGCCACATTGACAATGTTTTTCAATGAAATCAATATTACCCTTCGCAGATGCAATGACAAGTCCTGTACGTCCATCACATTGGGGTACTCCTGTAAGAGCCTTGCTGATGCAATCTATAGCCAGAAGTTCCGATTTCGTATATAATGTTCCATAATCTGAACGTAATGAAGAATAGATTGAATCATCTATCAAACCAATCATTACTGGCGTCTTGTACATTTCCGGCTTTGACACCAACCTTACACCTGTCTGTCCTCGGAAAATAGCATCAATATTAGCTTTGACACCTTCGCCAAGTGCCGTTATCATATATGATGCCGTGATATAGACTGAACCCTTCATTTCGAACATTTTATAAGGCTATGGCCATAACCGAGTCCGTCCTTTATTTCGTCTATCTTCAGCCCTGAGCTTTCTATCATCTTTTCCAAATCTTTACTGAAAAACATCTTACTATTCCCATTAGCCATAGCTGTAAAATAAACACTTGTCTGAGCCAAATCAAATGATGCCGTGTCAAACTTCTGCCTATCCCACAATGTTTCCATAATAAAAACCGAAGCATCAGGATTGAGACTATTAGATACACGTTCAAGTATACTGATAACTTGCTCTTCAGAGAAACAGTCAAGGAACTGACTCATCCATACAACATCGAAACCCTTTGGAATTTCAGTCGAAATATCAAGAAGATTTCCTGAATGCGTATGTATACGTTCTGCACCAAGCCTGCCATCAATATTCTGTTTCAATATGCCTATCTGCTGTGGGAGATCCATTACGGTAACATTGACTTCAGGATTTTCAGATACACATTTCAAAGCGAATCGTCCCGTATTACCTCCTATATCAAGGATTGTCCGAACTTCATGAGTCAACACAGAAGAAAGAGCCTCTTCGAAAGAGTTATCCGAATAGAAATGATCGAAACCAAACCAACTTTTCTGGATTTTCTCTGGAAGAGATGAAAGTCCTTCGTACAATGTCGGCCAGTCACCAAACACTTTTAACCCAGCAGGTTTCCCAGTTTTGATAGCTTCATCCAACCTAAAAAGCCCGAGGTAATTCACGTCGTGGTTAAAGTTAATATCAGCACGCACCATATCATCATTTAGGAGAAACCAACCAATCTTGGATAAGGTGAAACGTCCATCATCATTACAGAAAACAGTCCCCGCTGTAAGTGATGACTCCAAAAGCACCTTCACTCCATAGACTGATATTCCGGACCTTGACGCAACTTCCTCAATGGTAAGACCCGAAGGATCGCTACGTCCTGCATCATCAAGCATAGAGAAAATACCATACTTAATCATCAGTCGACTTACTTGAAAGACTATCGGGGCAAATGCTATCTCATGAGCAGCCCTTTGGGCATCCAACGCCGTCATCTTTCTTCCTTTATATTTCTGGTTCATTTCTGAAAATATTATCCATCCACTTTCTTATCAGAACCTCGCAAGTTCCAATAATCGTAATAGTTATACCACTGTTCAGGGTGTTCTTTAATTTCCTCGGAAAGGATCTCCGTATATTGATTGAGCAATGCATAAGCGAAAGTCTTCCTATCCGCAGACGCCTTTGCCTTCACGAATCTGAAACAATATGTCATATTTTTATTTCGGACGGAGAAATAGAACAATACTGGGACATTCAAACGGGACGCCAATAGAAATGGTCCTGAAGGGAATTTGGCAGGATGTCCCATCAATGTTCCATCCATCAGCTTGTCATCATTGACATATCTATCTCCCATAAAACATACTATCTCTCCCCTATCAAGTGCCTCAGTAATCATAAAAACATGAGCAAGGCTATCTTTATTCACTGGTATTATCTTAAATGACGTGTCAGAAGATTTATTCTGCCCCATAGCTTCCTTTATACCTTCATGCTCATTGTCGAACATTACAAAGTTAAGACATGCCTTATATCTACAAAAGAAAGATTCCCCTGCGGCCCAATTGCCGAAATGTGCCCCAATTATAATAGCCCCCTTGCCACTTTCCATAATGGACTCAATCTCATCACCACCTCTAAACTCATAATTGAATTTATCTGCCAATCCCGCGGAAATAGCGAATTTGTCAATAATTGAAAGTCCAAATGAAAAATAGCTTTTATATGCAAATAGAGCTGAATGTAATCGTCCATATCCTAATATTTTCCTCGCATATAGCCATATATCGACAGTAGCACGAGGAGAAGCAATAATAAAATACGCTGCAACAACAGCCAAAAGAGCATATGCCGAGTATAAGCCGAAATGTCTTATGAGGAATATGAATATAAGATATCCCGTTCTACCTCCACGGGACTGTCCCTGCCATTTTTCTTTCATTTTCCTAAATTAGCAGTTCACTTTCTGAACGAGGAAATCATAGAAGTCAGAGAATGTCTTGATCTTCTGGAAGTCTTCTTTTTTCATAACATATCCGAAATTTTTTTCCACAAGCACTACAACGTCCACGATATCAAGGCTATCGAGATCAAGCACCTCCATAAGAGACGCATCTGGTTGCATGTCAGCAACATCTGCCTCAAACTCATCGGCCAGAATTTCATTTACTTTTTTTATAAGTTCTTCTCTGCTCATCAGTAGTTTTACTTTATAAATTACAAATTTACGGAAAATCCTTAATAAAACGAAAATTGGCACGAAGCTATTACAGCGGGCAGAGTCAAAAAGCAGGATTAGTGTTTTATATCCATCTATAATTTTATATCTTTGAATAATTTTATCCCTAAAGGAATGAGCACAATTTATAAGACAATATCTAATATATTCATAATGACGTTACTTCTCATGTTGTGCGCATGCAACCCTGACGTATTCGTCGTTGAACTTGGTCCATCAAGCAACGAACTAAAGTTCGGATCTGACGGAGGAACAGGAAGCATCACTTTCCATAGTGGAGATTGGGAAATTTACAGAATCTTACTAAATGGAAACATCACAAGAGGTGTTGTGACACGTCATGGAGAATCAATGTTACAACACGATCCCTCATTGGATGGAATCGGAGAAATTCGTCTTGACATAGGAGGAAAACAGTGCTTGATAAGTAGGAAAAAAAAGAAACGTTTAGAAATATCCATGGAAGACAACGCCATGTCATCAGACAACGCACTCATAATACAAATTAAGAATGACCTCTTTCATGAAGAGCTGCTAATCACACAAGACAAAGCCGATGGATATATACTAGACCGGATAGAATGGGAGACGACTGGAGCAGTATGCGAGAACATACTTCGTAGTGGTTGGAGTATGACTGTCAACAACAATGGTAACGAAGACATTGTCATGTACAAGAAAGTATTCGAAGACTGCACCGGAGAAGCCAACTTTACCATAGACGAAACTTCAGGATATGACTGGAACAAATTGTCAAGATATATAAACAATAGTAAGATAAATATTGAGATTCCAGTTGGAATAGACGACAATGGAAAGTTCTCATTCAATGGGACTATCGTACCTTTCGGGCAAGACATAAGTTACATAGAACAAGACATTCCAGATTTGAATCAAGAAATGCACTTCAAGCCGGGACTATTCAGATTCACGATGATATGGGAATTCCGCAAACTAACTACACAGTACACATTATACCTGAAAAGCATTAATGGGAAAAATGAATTAAGAATCCATGGAACATTTACAGGCTACATACCTGACCTAACTACATTTCACGGCATAATAGAAGAAGTAAAATGAAATCATTGACATACAGAATAATATCTGTCGTAACAGGGCTGATGGCATTTACATGCACATGGGCTTCAGAGGCAGACACTACAGCAATCATTAAAAATAATGTCAGTTTTGGTCCCAGAGGAGCGTGGCTAATGCCTTCCAACGAATTTTTCCGAGGAGAAAACAAATACGGGAAGCAACTTAATACAAGCATCTCAATACACATGCAATACACATTCTCCTTTCCGACAGGAAGTTATTTCAGACAGACATTTCCAACTGCATACCAAGGATTCGGAATAGCATTCAACACATTCTTTGACAATAAAGAGATTGGTTCCCCTGCAGCCATTTATCTGGTCCAAGGTGCAGAAATAGCCAAGCTATCAGACAGATTATCTTTTGGATATGAGTGGAATTTTGGAGCATCATTCGGATGGCATCCATATAAAGAATTCAATGGTGTCGAAGGGAATAGCTACAACATAGTCGTAGGGTCTAAAATCAATGCATACATAAACATGGGACTGACATTGACATGGCATCCTTCAGACTCATGGTCCGTGATGGCAGGAGCAGAATTATCTCATTTTTCAAACGGAAACACGAAGTACCCTAACGCAGGCGTAAACACATTAGGCGCTCGCATAGGCGCAGTTTATAGTTTCACAAGTCCATCATACAGGAAGGACGTCACTATATATGAGCCTACCAAACATATCCATAGCAAAAAGTTCCTCAACAGAATAACTATCGATGCCATACTATATGGCGCAGTACGATCCAAAGGGATGGTATGGGAAGACAACCCTTATATAGTATCAGGTAAATTCGGTATACTTGGCGTAAACATCAATCCGATGTACCGAGTCGGCAAATGTTTCCGCGCCGGATTTTCCATAGACATCCAATATGACGAAAGTGCCAACATTTCCAAGCATATAGCAGGGCATGTCGCTGATAGGAATGGAGAAGACCTCAGATTCTTCAGACCACCATTATGTGAGCAATTAGGTACAGGAGTTTCGCTTCGCGCAGAACTTGCAATGCCAATATTTTCAGTCAATATAGGATTCGGCCATAATGTATTATATAAGTGCGACGACTTGGATGGTTTCTATCAAGTCGTCGCACTTAAAGCTGATGTATCACGCCATCTATTTCTGCATATAGGATACAAGCTCAGCAAGTTCCATGACCCTAATAATCTAATGATCGGAGCAGGATGGCGTTTTGGAGATAGTCGTTGGAACGCTAATGGCACACGGGCAAGTCAAGCCAAGACGCTGTAGACATCACACTAATCTCTACAGGAATATAATCGTCTGAAACTGATTCATACGGATTCCGTAGAAATTTCTGCGTATTCATCGCAATTAGAGGAAACCAGCTACCTTGAACCTGCACCATAAGAGAATGTCCGGGAATGAACTTATGATCAATGTCACACATCGTAAAGTCTACAGATACCATTTTGCCTGACTTAGCGGACTTTGGTTCAGAAAAGCCATTTCTAAACCGCAAAGGCATCACATCGCCACGAACAAGCATCTGATAACCATCTGGACGAACATCCACCAGTTTCACAATAACATCAGCATCAAGTTCTTTTTCAACATCAGATGCAAGGCTTAATTCAATGTGAACCTTCACCGGACCTGCAAGATGAAGAGTGTCTTTCAGTATATCACCATGATAAACTAACACGTCCTTTCTTTCGGAAGCAAATCTTTGGTCAGCAACCATATATGCCCTATCTCTACTATTCGCATTCGTATTCATATACGGAACCGGCGATGCAGGATTGGATACAATAGTACGCTTTCCCCTATTACCCTTTGTCATAGACAAACATTGTCCTGACATATAGTACCTAATATATTTCATATTCTCAGGCGGCCATATATCATACGTTTCCCATAGTCCATCCGAAGGCTGTCCTTGCATCTTGTCTTTCATGGTTTCTCCCGATGGAAGGACATTGACATAAGAAGGCTTCAGTTCCTTACCTTCCAGATAATGTGAGAAAAAAGGATACTCAACTTTATCCTGATACCATGCCCCTGAGGCCTCTCCAAACCAAGCATCAGAAAGATGAGAAACAGTTCTATTGTTCCACCCACCATGATACCATGGTCCGGCAGCAAGATACAACTCACATTCCGGAGAACATTTCTTCAACATATCATAAGTGCGAAACGCACCATAACAATCTTCAGCATCATAGAAACCTCCTGTAACAAGCATTGGAACTCTGATGTTCCTCAGATGCACACTCGGATCTCTATCTTGCCAAAATTTATCATAATCCGGATGAGCCATCATCTCATTCCAAAACACAAGGCTATCACCCAAAAAAGCTGACAATTCCTTGAAGGACTTCCCATTGAAATAATCATAGATATCATTGTCAATTTTTACAAGACTTGATAGACCTTTAGTTGCAGGGCTCTGTCTTGTGCGATAGAAACCAGAGCCAAACCTATATACATCTGTCAAGCAAAAAGCTCCGTTATGGTGCGCATCATCTCCCATAAACCAGTCCGTGGCCGGAGCCTGAGGCGATACAGCCTCCAATGCAGGATGACGAGAAAGAGCAGCCATTGTCGCATAGAACCCAGGATAAGAAACACCTTTCACACCCACCTTTCCGGAATTTGGCGTATTCGACAAAAGCCATTGAATACAATCATATATATCTGTTGCCTCATCAGTCACTACAGACCCATCGGCACGTTTCAAAGTATCAACAGCTCCACGCGGTCCAGAAACGTAAGGGCGCATATTCTCGTAATCTCCTTCACTGAGATACTTTCCCCTGACATTCTGGAGAACTATAACATATCCATCTGCCACATAGTTTGCCATATCCCCCTTCATATTGCCGACATAGCCACAAGCTGCCGCAGGTTTCTCCGTCTCTCCAGGCTTAAGGCCATACGGTTTCAAAGAATATGGAGTACGAAGTATCATTATCGGACTCTTCTCCTTGCCGAGAGACCTGAGATATTCCTTGGAAGGCTCATATATGGAGGTATATATTCTCTTCCCATCTCTAACCTGCACCATGACCTCTCGTTTTGTGTAATGTTCTTTCAGCCATCCATCCGTCACAATCCTTCCATTCTGCGCATACAGAGAACACATGCTAACAAGTGCAAAAAACAATATTGCCAATTTTTTCATAAAACAAAAATTATCATTTATCTTTCACGTCCGACAGGCCGCTTCAGCAAAGGTACAAAAAAGAGTCCGGCTCACCACCGGACTCTAAAAATAAGATATTGAAAATATTACTCAGTTTCTGCCGTAACACCCGGACGCATAATCGCAGTTCTCACGTTTCCTGAATTCACAACCTTGGAAACAATACTCTTAACATCATCTCCAGAAAGTGAGTTCACAGCAGCCTCAAACTCCTTGTCATAATCAATTCCATAAAGTTCCACAAACCTTAGAGAAGATAGCCAATGTCCATTTGTAATTCTATCTTCAGGAATATTCTTGGCCAGATTCTTCCGAGCCATATCCAATTCCTCGGCAGTAGGACCATTCTCAGCAAGTCCTTTCAATCCATCAAGACTGAGGCTTATGAGTTTGTCGGCTGAAGCAGGCTTAGTATCAAAATAAATCTGAAGCATAGCCTGAGCCTTAGGGAAGATATCAATGCTCTCAAATGTATTGGCACCATAAGTACCACCCTCATCCTCACGAAGAGACTTAGTATATCTCATATCGAGAATATATGAAGCTGCAGAAAAGGCTACCTCATCCTTTATGGTATATTTATCAAGATCAGCTGTAAACACTTCAAGCACAGTTACCTTAGGAGTCTGCATATCTACTTTGATATCGCTTGTCTCTGTTCCAGGAAGAATATCAGTATGAGGATCCTGCCAAGAAAGAGGCTTCTTACCCTTCTTTATTGAACCAAGATATTTTTCAATAAGAGGACGGATTTCGTCAATGTTGAAGTCACCGCAGATAGTGAACACTGCTCCGGCAGCATCATTGAACAACATCCTATAATCCTTCTCAATGGTAGAAAGATGAGCATTATCCAGTACATCCTGGTCGAGAGTGACGATTCTCGGGTTATTGCCATATAGAAGACTCCTATAAGCTAATGTAAACTTATAGTCTGGCTGATTCACATAGTTCGGCAGGATAGCCTCTATCTGCTCTACACTCTTATCATATTCAGCCTGATCGAAACGAGGGTCAGCAAATTCAAGATAAAGCAGCTGCAATGCAGTCTCTACATCCTGAGGAGTTGTACGGCCAAGTATTCCATGACGAAGTGCAGAAATATAAGGATTCACTGAGACATTCTTTCCTGCAAGCATCTTTTCAAGTGTTGTAGCTGAAAATTTAGATACTCCGGAATTTGAAATAAATGAATTCCATATATTTCCCTCAAAACTACAGAGATCGGCTGTCGGTATAAGTGAGCGGCCACCTTTTTTAGTAAGATCAAAGACAATTCTGTTCTTTTCAATATCAGATGGACGGAGAATAACTTTCATACCATTCTTTAATACCCATACAGTGCTGCCATACGCACCTTCTGATACAGACTTCACTGCACTTCCCTTAAGCTTGGATGGATCAAGGAGCTCTTTTGCAATCGCTTCGCTATTCAAAGGCTTAATTTCGGATGACTCTACCTCCTTGATAGTTTGGCGGAAATCATCAGCAACAGGAACAAGACCTTCCTTCTCTGGGCCTTTGAAAATAACGACTAAATTCGAGTCTGTTACAAGAGTAGCAGCTGTCTGATTTATAGCCTGTTCCGGAAGCATTGTGAGCAACTGCTTAACTATATCATACTCAGCCTCCGGTTTCATATATGCATAATTATCGAAGAAATTGTCAATCAGAGGCTGAACAAGTTCATCATTCTTCCTTGTATCAGCCTTTTTGGCTGCACTTTCATAATATGAGAGAACATTATCCTCTGCTCTTTTTATTTCATCTCCAGTGAAACCATATTTCTTCATCCTCTCCATCTCAGTCATATAAGCCTTGAATGCTTTCACAGACTCACCATCTTTCGCGGAGACATTACCCATTACCACTTCCATCGTTTCGCACATATTACCTATTCCCAACGAAGCATTTAGGAATGGAGCATCAGCTTTAGAAGAAATATCAGAAAACCTCTCGTTCATCACATTGGATATAACCATCTTAATCAGGTTCGCCATTTCTCCGAGCACTGTACTGTTATATTCCTCAGGCATAGACTCACCTTTCCATATTATCTCCAACTTTGAGCTCATAGCTTCAGGATCCGTCAAAACTCCAACTATAGGCTCTTTATTTCCAGGAATTTTTATCACATCCTTAGGCTTAGGATTCTCAACAGCTGGAATATCCGAGAAAATACTTTTTATCTTACTTTCCACATAATTAGGATCCACATCACCAACGACAATCACTGCTTGAAGATCCGGACGATACCATGTATGATAAAAGTTCAACAGACTTTGAGGCTTAAAATTCTCCAAATTCTCTTGGCTACCAATAAGTGTACATGAGCCATATTTAGTATCGCCATAGTAGTATGGAAGAGATTTCTCGTGCATTCTCCAACTTGAAGTTCTTCTCTGGCGCCTTTCTTCTATTATGACTCCACGCTCAGCATCAATTTCTGCCGGATCACATGTAACGAAATGAGAGTAGTCATGTATTATAAGAAGACATGTATCAATGACAGTCTCACGCACGAGCGGGATATTAGTGAGCATATACGTCGTCTGCTCGACACCGGTTGCAGCATTGACATTGCCTCCAAAAGAAGCGCCAATGCTTTGTAGATAGTTCAATATGCCCTTCCCGGGAAAATTCTTAGTACCATTGAAACACATATGCTCAAGAAAATGAGCAAGACCATCCTGGTCTGGTGTTTCTTGGATTGCTCCCACATTGGTAGCGAGATAAAACTCAGCACGACCTGCAGGATTGCTGTTTTTCATAATGTAATACGTCAATCCATTGTCAAGCTTGCCCTTCTTGACAGCAGGATCGTTCGGAAGTTGCTGATCCATCTGAGCATTTGCCGTAAAAGCAAAAGCTGACAGAAGAGCTGCCACCACAATAATCAATTTTCTCATAATATCTGATGTTTATGATTTAAAATAGCTTCTAAATAATCCTTAAAAACTATGCAAGTTATAAAATATATAAGTTTCCAACAAAAAAATATTAAATTTGTGTATTCTACAATGACAAGACATAAGATATGTTGGAAGATTTCAGACTGAAGGTTTTCATGGCCATAGCGGAAACAGGAAGTTTCACAAAGGCGGCAAAGATTCTGGGAGTAAGCCAACCAGCAGTCAGCCAGAATATCAGTGCATTGGAAAAAGAGCTTGGAGTAAACTTAGTATGCAGAAGCAGAGGAGAAGCATCGCTATCTGAAGAGGGAATAGCATTTAAGGATTATGTATCCAAGATATTATATTGGTATTCAGCGGCAAGGGACATGTTCGGCGAAGCCGGACATGTCACCACCGGGAAGCCGATAAGGATATCGGCCGCCCCGGTGGTGGCAGCATATCTGCTGCCCCCTTCCCTGTCCATCATAGCTGGAGCACATCACGAAGCATGCTTTTCCATCTCCGATATAACGACATCCAAAACAAGTAACAATGTCGATTCAGATGTTCCAGGAAGCCATTTCGGCACACCTGAAGACGCAGATGTGGAAATTTCCATATCACCGAGTCCTAAAACAATGGATTTCGAAGGAGAACTTAAGCTGATAGGTGTAATGGATGCTATTGTAATCGCATCCCCAGAGAACCGCTCAGTCGTGAACGCAGCTGTCTCTGACGATGATAACAAATACACAGTCAAACCATTTTCGACAATTGCAGGCATTCCTGTCAGCAACCGTTTCGCCGTATGGAGCGGATACAAGCAGTTCTTTACGCCAGACTTAGTAGCGAGGACGGCATTGACATCAGAATCCATAGAAGCTATAAAATCTATGGTTATGGACTCGGTTTCACTTGCAGGCATAGTTCCAGCCCTATCTGTAAAGCGTGAAATAGCCGATGGAAAACTTTTGCAGATGCCTGTGCTGCTCCCAGAATTTGCTTTTGACATCCACTTCAATCCGCTTCCGGAATTTTCAGGCAAAACACTCTGTAAATTATTACGAAAAACATTGAAAGACAACTTATAACCATAACAATACAATGACAAGGATTATTTCATTACTATGCGCCGCAACACTTGCTGGCACAATGACACAGGCCTATGCCGCTGAACCAGTACAGCCAAAAACTAAGGTTCGTCCCACCAAGACCATACTCCTCTATCCTGAGGGGCAGGATTCTGGCAAAGGCATTACAGAAAACGGGAAAACCATAACTCTCGGAGCCGGCGTATCAAACAAAATCAAGGAAGCCGAACAAATCAATGATAAAGGCCACTTGACCAAGATCAGCGATAGCGCAAGACTTGACATTTATCTACCGAAGCATCCTAACGGACAGATGGTTGTAGTAACGCCTGGAGGCGGTTACGGCTTCGTTTCTTCATTCGGCGAGGGAGCATATGTGGCAGACTGGTTCCTTAAGCAGGACATAACAGTGTGTGTCGTAAAGTATAGGCTTCCAAATGGTCACTGGGAAGTTCCCCTCAACGATGTGCAGAATGCATTCCGTTATTGCCGTGCTCATGCTGATGAATGGGGTGTAAAACAGATAGGAATCATCGGTTTTTCTGCCGGTGGACACCTCGCAGCATCAGCTTCCACGCTTTTTGTAGATACCATTACAAGACCTGATTTTTCAATACTTGTATACCCTGTAATCACCATGGATCTTAGCCTTACACACAAAGGAACTCATGATAGACTTATCGGAAAAGAGAGCAAATGGCTCAATGAAGACCTAAAGGTGAAAGACTACAAGATGAACAAAGCTAAGTATGAAGAACTCATGCAGCATTATTCTCTCCAGAACCAAGTTTCACATGACACACCTCCTACAGTGCTTTTCCTCAGCACAGACGACAAGACTGTCCCACCTATGAATAGCGTGATGTATTACGAGGCACTCTTGAAGAATAAGGTAGATGCACAGATGTATATCTATCCTTACGGAGGACACGGCTGGGGTTTCCCTTCAACCGATCCTGCAGGAAAGGACAATCTTGGAAACTATAGGAAGATTTTCTTCAGCACATTGAAAACATGGCTTGAAGAAATCGCGAAATAAATCTATTTTCCACAGAGATACTTTAACCAGAACTCATGGTTGGCTGATTGGAAATGGCTTCCCTGATAACCGCGGTAGCCATGCATACCATCAGGATATACCATGAGTTCAAATTTTTTTCCCTGTTTATGCATTTCATCTATGAGCTGCAATGTATTTTGAAAATGGACATTGTCATCGCCTGTCCCATGAGTTAACTTCAACATCACAGGTTCAGTCTCTCCAGACACATTATTTTCATATTTTACAGGATATTTATCCACATAATTGATTACACGCGAATTATGGTAACCGTCAGGATTGGTTTCAGGGGTTTCCATGAAACGTTCGGTATAATGAGTATCATAAAGAGCCCAGTCATAAACACCTCCTCCTGCTATTCCATAATGGAAGTACTCAGATGCCGTAAACAACAACATTGTGGTCATAGTCCCACCGAATGAAAATCCTTCCACCCCGATTTTATCTTGCAGGACATATGGTAATCCGCGAAAATAGTCCGCCCATGCCACAAAATCTTCTATTTCCTTATTATTCAGATGTTTGTAAATCATGTCAAGACCAGCGCGACCATTATGTCCAGCAGCACGGCAATCAGCTGTAACCTCGATTATTCCATTATCCGACCACCACTGGTTAGCTGAAGAAGGCTGAATCCATCTATCTCGAACAAGAGGTGTGTCAGGACCACCATATATATCCATGTGCACAGGATATTTCTTCGAAGGATCGAAATTCTTCGGATAGACAATATATGCAGGCAGCCTAAAACGCTCATTCTCAATATATATAAGTTTCGGCAAAGCATAAGCCGACTCGTCATAGTCGGGTCCCTTGAGATCAGCTACGACATATTGCTTCTCAGGTCGCGCAGTATTATACATCCTTATCTGCACAGGGGTCGTAAAATTAGAAAGCGATGCGATGAAATGTTTTCCGTCAGGAGAAAACTCCACACCTGTAACATTGAGCGAAGTATCCGTCAAGGCTGTAATTGTCCCTTTCGCATTGACTTTATAAAGGCACTGACGAACAGAAGCATCTCTGCAAGCAGTGAAATAAACATCTCCTGTTTTAGAGTCAGCTCGTAGCAATGAAATTCTCCAGTTAGGGCCTTCTGTCAAGCATTTTAGAGTTTTTCCGTCATAAGACAGAAAATATATCTGCTGCCAGCCGGTCTCGAAGCTACGAGCCATATACAAGCCATTGTCAGTAAACAACATACCATCTATCCAGTCCAACCATGTACCATATTCCTCGTGATATATATGCTTCTTGGAACCATCTTGCACAGACACACTGTAGAGATCGAGAGTATTCTGAATTCTTGGCTCACGCGCAATAAAAAATTCTTGACTGTCGGCACCCCAGAAAGGAATACCGAAATACTGATCCTCGTTATCATCAAAATCTGCCCAGATTATAGCATTGCTCCCTTTGTCAATATCGACGATGCCAATTTTGACCTTAGGATTGGATTCTCCAGCTTTAGGATATCTCGTGCAACGCAATTTTCCATCTTGCCCGAATGGCGAATATATAGGAAACATTGGAACATTTGTATTATCAAAATGATAGAATCCTATTTTCTTGGAGTCTGGAGACCACCAGAAAGCACAATACTTAGATGGCCTTCCAAGTATTTCCTCGTAATATACCCATGACGCATACCCATTAAGTATAAGCTCAGAGCCATCTGTCGTCAATCGCGTTTCCTTACAAGCAATAATATCATAGACATACAGATCATTATTTCTCGTAAAAGCTAACTTGGATGAATCTGGAGAATATGTCAGGTTCACCGCGCCTTCCGGATGGACAGGAAACTCAGGATATTTTTCCGGAGCCATTATTCCGTCTCTCCTGCGATGGCTACCAGCTTTAATAGAAAACGCATCATGATCAGTAAATGTCCCATCAAATGAAAATGCGGCCTCATCATTGCCAATCCATTTCCATGAACGGGGAATAGGGTTAAACTCCTGCGCAGACAATGACATTGACACACAAATCGCAGCTATCCAACAAACGCCGCGAAAAATTTCGGAAAATGAGATCATACAAAATATTTGTCTTTGAAATTCACAAGATAAACTTTCTCAACCGCCCTTGTCAGAGCAGTATAGAGCCATTTATAATCATCGGCAGTCAACTCATCCTGCCAGAAAGGATTATCTATAAATACGCATTTCCACTGTCCTCCTTGTGACTTATGGCCTGTAATAGCATTGGCATATTTCAGCTGAAGCGCATTGTAAAAAGGATCTTCACGAACAGCATTATATCGTTTCTTTTTCGTAGTAAGTGAAGCATAGTCAGCCGAAACACCCTGATATAAAGCATTCTGCTGTTCATATGTCAATGAGGCCGATTCAGATTCAAGCGTATCCAGACAGACTTTCGCTGATATTTCTTGGTCATTATAGTCAGGAAATGACAGGCGTGCTTGCGCGAAATGTAACCCATATCTGTCTTCATAGTGATTTATGGATATGAGTTTCACTATATCACCATTCGCTATATAATCCATATCATTCACATTATCCAGGAACTGATAGCAGTTTTTCACAACCATAAGTTTATCATCACGGACAAGCCTATCCTCCTTATACTGAACAGAAGATCGTATGCCTGCATTGTACCTATTAGCCCTTTTATTGGAACGACATAGAACTATAGTCTCATCTTCGCCATATCTGCTATATGCATCGGACAATGCTTCCAGAAGTTCTCCACCAGCCAATCTTTCTACATCATCAAAGCCTTCCACACTCAACTCAAGGGTATCAACAGGGAAAACATTACCCCCTGATTCATAATCCTCAGCAATCATTGTCCTAAGCATCGTGGCATTATACAGAATTCCTGATTCATCCTGCTGACGAACCACTGTTGTCAGTTCAGACCAAAGGATTCCACCAAAGCCGGCCATATACTCGCGAGACAGAGCCGGACTATACTCGTGTCCTACAGGTGGAAGCTGCGCAGAATCCCCAATGAGAACCAACCTGCAACCAGAGCCGTTACGCACATAAGCTATCAAGTCCTCAAGGAGATTACCTGTTCCAAATGTTGCCGTCGACTGCTGCCCTCCTCCATCAATGCCAATGAGGGAAACCTCGTCTACCACAAAAAGAGCATCTTTAGCCTTATTTGGAGCTAAAGTAAAGTGGCCGAATCCATCTTCGCCTACAGAGCGTTGTCTATATATCTGTTTATGAATAGTATAAGCTGGGGCACCGGCATACATTGACAAAACCTTAGCTGCACGGCCTGTAGGTGCAAGTAATATGCATGGAACCTTGAATTCGCGAAGACCGGCAATAACTGCAGCAATCGCTGTTGTCTTTCCAGTTCCGGCATACCCATTGAGCACCATAATGTCGCCATCATCCCCTGTCAAGAAATCGCCGATATCATGAAGAAACGAATCCTGACAATCTGTTGGTTCATATTTCAGATGTTCTCTGAATCTTGCATATAGGAACTCACCTCTACCCATAGCTACCTGGTTTTTCCGCTGAACGCCATCATGGCTACTGCCAATGCCGGATATATTTCAATACGTCCAAGAAACATATCCACAATAAACACAATCTTGGCAAAGACTGGAGTTCCATTGAAATTGCCAAGCGTTCCCATATTTTCAAGCGCAGGTCCGACATTGCTAACACAAGAAATTGACGAAGCCAAAGCATTGCCCACGTCCATTCCTGAAAGGATAACCAATGTCATGGATATTGCGACAGTAATAAAATAAAGGCCTATATAGACTATATGTGGATAGACCTCCTCATTTGAAAGTATGTGCGAACCTAGATGGACTTGATTTATGGATGACGGATGTACGGTATTCTTAACCTGCTGCCCTATAGTCTTGAACATCATATATATTCTATCCATCTTAACTCCTCCTGAAGTAGACCCAGCCATTCCGCAAGGGACAGAGATGAGGACCATGATAATACAAGCAAACAATGGCCATGTATTGTTATCCGAGATAGCGAATCCCGTAGTGGATATTGCACTAACCACATGAAATATTCCAGTCTTAATCGACTCGCCCCATGTAAAAGCAGAGCTATCAAATTTTAAAGATAATATTGTAAGCAGAGACGCACCAACTATCGTCAGTATATAAAACCTAAGAACCGGATTATTCAACGGCTTTAGACTTCTGTTAGCAAGCACCATAAATATTATCCC
This sequence comes from uncultured Bacteroidales bacterium, assembly GCA_934693135.1. Lineage (GTDB taxonomy): Bacteria > Bacteroidota > Bacteroidia > Bacteroidales > UBA932 > Cryptobacteroides. The sequence continues at coordinate 32,311 of CAKUVA010000010.1, forward strand.
GAAATGTATTGAGCCAAGAAGCATGAAAACAATAGTGATAGCATCTATCAAGTTAGAGTCAAAAGATGCTATTGACAAATTTCTTGTACTGAAGCCTCCCGTAGCTGTCACACTGAATGCATGATTTATGGCATCAAACGCACTCATACCGGCAAGCCAATAGCACAGGAATGAGGCAACAGCAAGTCCAATGTACACTGATGAGAATATCAGAACCGTCTTATTGGCTCTGGATCGATAACCTTCCCTTGAAAGAGAAGAAAGTTCCATATTGGTCAGTCTGAGGCGTATCGGACTCGATGACGGAATAATTAGAAGCAGGAATACGACGACTCCTAAACCACCTATGAAATGGGTAGAAGAACGCCAAAAAAGCAAACTATCAGGCAATTGTTCTACATCAGTCAAAACCGTCGCACCAGTAGTCGTATATCCCGATACAGTCTCGAAAAGCGCATTGATGACCGAGAAAGGGCCTCCCCACAAAACATATGGAAGCATACCGAATATGAATGACAATGTCCAAGAAAGGACTATAATCATATATCCATCTTTCAAACTGATATTCGGTGACTTGCGCACAAAAATAAACGGAAAAACACCTACTATGAAAGTAATTGTAAAACTGATTATAAGTGCAGCGAGAGCACTATCGTTGCCATTGTATATCGAGACCAATATTGACAGAAACATGAAGAACGCGCTTGCGAGTAGCGCGAACCCTACATTTCTGGATATGACCTTCAAATTCATTGGCCGACCTCCGTATTATGCTGTCTGTTCTTCTCCAAGGAATCCCGCATTGCTTTTAGCCGCTTTCGAAGCTGAATATTCTCCCCTATCACTTCCGTAATGCCCTCATTAAGTTCCGATAACTGGTCGTCACCATCAAACGTATATGAATACTTACTGCCAAACGAGCGGTAGTTACACAAACCTGATAGCATTTTATATATCGGATTCACATAATATACCATCAAGAAGAACAGCAATAGAAGAACAAGCAGAAGTCCAACAGCGACAGCCACTGCACCTGGAATGATACTGCGATAAAACCCTCTCTCAAAAGTAGCTGAATTCTTCTGCAGCTCATTGTATATAGCCGAGTTCAACACATTTATATCCGAACGAAGTCTGTTATACTTCGGCTGCAATCGATCGAAATACCATTCCCGAGTATTGATAAAGTCAGATAGAATGGCCTGTTTCAGTTCAAGAGTGGTAAGCATATATGCCGAATAAGAATAAAGCACCGAATCGGCAAGTGAAATCATACCGGGAGACGTCAACGACGATTTCAAGCTATCACAATGGGCAATGAAATCATTCTGACGTAATTCAGGAAGACGTTTCACAGAATTATCGCCTATCACAGCAAGTATCTGAAGATTATATGCATTGCTCGCGTCTGCAAGTCTTTGTGATGCATTTATACTACCTATGTTTTCAGCAATAAGTTCGGAAACATAGTTACTCATACGACTATACTCCATAATGGAGATGAAACTAGAAACCAAGAGGGTGATAGCAATGGAACTGAGACTCAGCACCAATTTCATCCTCATGGTAAGTTTGAAGTCACGAATATCTGTGCGCAGTTTTCTAAACATGCTGCAAAGATAGCATTTTCTTACGGAAAAGATATTTATATCACTTCACACATGCACGAAACAGGACATCCGGCTTGTGAAAATCAGGAGATTCGTCATCAGTTGGCACAGCAGAATACCATGTAACATCATCGCCACGGAAATCAGCCCTAAAGACACCCATATAGAACCCTCCTTTCAAATCAATGCCCATTGACTTGAGTTCTTTCATGTCAATGCTTCCTGACACTGAATAATGATTTTCGGTTCGCGTAGCATCTATCATAAGTGTAGAGAATTTCCATGCATAGTCGAATTGTCTATAATACCTTGCCTTATAGTCCATAGTACGTCCTTCAGAATCAGTTTCCATTCCATAATATTCTGTCATGGAACTGTCTGCACTGAAGAAAATCTCCACACGATCCTCTCTTGCCACATCCATTTTGTCATTAAATGACTCCACGACAGTCTGCGTGGAGTCATTGACTTCAAATTCAAATCTCAAAAAGCCATCACTGACATGACAACGAAATTTAGTATCATCGTCCACATGACTCCATGGAGCATGTAATCCATCTATACATGAATCTCTCTCGCCTATGGCAAATACACTGCCATGTACGTTATTGCAGCATGACAAGCCAAGAGGCAACAAAGCTGCAACCAGCATGAATGGCTTCATCATCACACTAATCGACATTAACCTCAACAGTAAGACGAATATCTGAAGAAGAAGCTCCTACAAGAATCTTGAAAGTTCCCGGTTCTACAACGAACTTATGCTGACGCACATCATACATACGGAAAGCCTCGTCATCTAATTTTATAGTAACGTGCTTAGTCTCGCCTTTCTTCAAGAATACTTTTTCATATCCCTTCAATTCCTTCTCCGGACGAATCAGAGAACAATTATTATCGTGTACATAAAGCTCCGCTGTTTCATAAGCATCATACTTCCCCGTATTGGTAATATCAAAACCTATCGCGAATGTTCCGTCCGAATTTTTCTCAGCAGAAATTCCTGAGTACTTGAATGTTGAATAAGACATACCATATCCGAAGTCAAACAATGGTTTCACACCAGACTTGTCATATCCTCTATACCCCACAAATATACCATCATTATAAGATATGCGACTATACGGATTCAAGCCATTTCTCACACGGGAAGTATTCTCATAGTAACTTCCGTATGATGGATTATCCTCTAACCTTTTCTCTATAGATATCGGTAGCTTGCCACTCGGTGAAATTTTTCCTGTTATAATCTCTGAAATAGCCAACCCGCCTTCCTGTCCAGGGTACCATGCCATAAGCACTGCTTTAACCTTTCCAATCCATGACTCCATTTCCACGCCACCACCAGCATTAAGCACTACAACAACATTTTCATTGTACTTAAGGACTTCATTCAGATAATCCTTCTGACCGACAGGCAATTCAAATGTTCTGTCATAATTTTCTCGCTCATTGGTCGAGTCGAATCCAAGACATACTATTACAGCATCCGCCTCTCTCATCGCCTTAACATCTGTAGGAGTAGGATCGGCATTAATATATGAAAATTGTACTCGAGCATCACCTGAGTCATCATAATATTCAACTTCAAGTTTATGCTTCATACCGCCTTCAAGTCTGACCACTGTCTGGACAGAGCGAAACTTATGGTTCGACCAATTGTCAAGCACCAGCTTACCATCAATAAGAAGCCGAGACCCGTCATCTGATGCAAGACTCAAATCATACCTAACATCCTCTGCAGGACAGCACCAGAATGTGTAACGCGCAGAGAAAGAATCCTTCGGAAGTCCTTCTGCAGGTGCCCCTTTGCCAAATTTAAAATCTATAGATTCAACATCCTTGGTCAATACAGGTGCGCCTGATAAGGTCATATTGGCGAAATACTCAGCTTTCGCGCCTTTATTGGTCATCTTTTCGTCAGCATAGAAATCAGACAATTCAGAAGACCTCGCAGCGCTGGAAATATAAGTCTTTACAGATTTACCCATTTGCTGCATTCCCTGAGCAACTGTCTTGGTTTCAAAAGGATTAACGAAACCACTTCCACCTCCTGTGACAATCATATCTGCATGAGGTCCACAGACAACGAATTTCCCTTTCTTCACAGGAAGGAATGACTCATCATTTTTCAGCATGACTATAGCATTCCTGGAGACCTCCAAAGCAACGCTATCAGAGAACGCATTCCTCTCACTTATGCTCCGATCAAGCTGTGGTCTGTCGAAGAATCCAAATGCAATGAGTGTCTGAAGAATATTCTGCACTTTCTCATCAATAACCTTTTCATCTACAATTCCATTCTCTATCAGAGGAATGAGATTTTCCTTATTTAGGATTTTGGCGGAAGGCATCTCAAGATCCAAGCCTCCATATGAGGCGCAGATAGGAGAATATGTTGCCGTCCAGTCCGACATGAGAATACCATCAAATCCCCATGTATTCCTGAGGATATCAATGTTCATGTATTTGTTTTCGGTAGAATGTACGCTATTAACAAGATTATAAGAATCCATAACAGATCCTACTCCTGATTTTTTCACGGCTTTCTCAAAAGCAGGGAAATATATTTCATTGAGAGTTCTTTCATCTACATCCGCACTCACTATATGACGAGACCACTCTTGGCTATTTACAGCAAAATGCTTCACACACGCCATGACACCCTGACTCTGCACACCTTTAATATAAGCAGCAGCAGTTTCACCGGCCAGATAAGGGTCCTCACCGAAATATTCGAAATTGCGTCCTGCAACAGGCATCTTGTAAATATTAACACCAGGACCAAGAAGGATATGTACACCTCTTGCTCTGGAATCCTCACCAAGTCCCTTACCCATAAGATAGACCAAATCCCTATTCCATGTAGAAGCTACGGCTATACCACTTGGAAACATGGTACTCTGCGTATCATTACGGACACCCTGCGGTCCATCAGCCATTCTGATCATAGGGATACCCAGTCTATCTATAGATCTAATATAGAAGCCATTATATCCTCCAATATAATCAATCTTCTCCTCTAAAGTCATCTTGGATACGAGTTCAGCCGCCTTATCCTTAGCTGACTGAGGAACTGAAAAAATATCTTTGTCCTGTGCCACAGCCTTAATGCTCAATGCCCAGACAAAAATTGAAAATGTCAAAAAGAACCTTCTCATTGGCTATAAATATTTTAGTGAAATAAACAATGGGCAACCGCATGGTTGCCCATTTATATAACTATTCAGGTTTATATGAATCCTTAAGTACAGTTGTACGATTGAAAACAGGATGGTCGGCAGTACTATCCTTATCCTTGAAGAAGTATCCGTCACGCTCGAACTGGACAGCAACTCCTGACTGATCACTAAGAAGTGCAGGTTCTGCATACCCCTTTCCAAGAACGAGAGAATCAGGATTTAGGAAATCCTTATAGTCTTTATCTTCAGGCACCTGACTCATATCAGCAAGAGTGAAAAGCCTATCATATTTGCGAAGTTCTATTTCTTTCGCATGTTCTGTAGAAACCCAATGAATCGTGCCCTTCACACTTCTCCACTCGCCATTTCCTGGACGTGTAGTTGGATCAAAGGTACACTTAAGTTCCAAAACCTTACCATCAGCATCTTTTATAACCTCATTACATTTGATGATATATGTGTATTTTAGTCGCACCTCACCATCAGGCTTGAGTCTAAAGAATTTCTTAGGTGCATCCTCCATAAAATCGGCACGGCTAATGTAAAGTTCTCCCGTAAACGGAACTTTTCGTGAGGCACCTTCAGGTTCCGCAGGATTAAGTGGACAATCAAACCACTCTACCTTACCTTGCTCCCAATTGGTCAATGTCACTTTTATCGGGTCTTCCACAACCATATAACGATTTGACCTTGCATTCAAGTCCTGACGAACACACCACTCAAGTAACTGGATATCCATCAGCTGATCACGTTTAGAAACACCTATTTTCTCGCAGAACATCTTAAGCGCTTCAGCCGTATAACCTCTCCTCCTCACGCCGCAAAGCGTAGGCATTCGAGGATCATCCCAACCGCTTACAAGACCCTTTTGTACAAGTTCCAACAACTTTCTCTTACTCATAAGTGTATATGTAAGATTTAGTCTTGCAAACTCATACTGATGTGACGGATATATTCCAAGTGTCTGTATAAACCAGTCGTATAGAGGTCTATGCACATCAAACTCAAGGGTGCAGATTGAATGAGTAATATGCTCTATAGAATCACATTGACCATGAGTAAAATCATACATAGGATAAATGCACCACTTGTCACCAGTACGATGATGAGAAGCATGCTTGATGCGATAAAGAAGCGGATCACGAAACATCATGTTAGGACTTGCCATATCAATCTTAGCCCTAAGAACTTTCTCTCCGTCAGCATACCTGCCATCTCTCATCTCACGAAATAATCTGAGGTTTTCCTCTACGCTTCTATTTCTGTAAGGGCTTTCAATACCAGGCCTGTCTACTGTACCACGCCCCTTGCTGATTTCCTCTTGAGTCTGGTCATCCACATATGCCAGACCTCTGTTTATGAGTTCCTCTGCCCACTCATAAAGCTGGTCGAAGTAGTCTGAGGCATATCTTTCCTTATCCCACTGGAAACCGAGCCACTTAATATCTTCCTTAATAGAATCAACATACTCCGTATCCTCTTTGGTAGGGTTGGTATCATCGAACCGAAGATTAGTCTTTCCACCATATTTCTGTGCTAAACCAAAATTGATACAGATACTCTTCGCATGTCCAAGATGCAAATACCCATTCGGTTCAGGAGGAAAACGAGTAAGAATGCTATCAACTTTTCCAGATTTCAAGTCTGACTCGATGATTTCTTCGAGGAAATTAAGTTTCTTCGGCTCCACGGCCTCTTTCTTCACTTCTTCCATATATTATAAATCTATTTTCATTACAAAATACAAACATACATAAAATCAAGGAAATTTCGTAATTTTGCAATAGAAAACAAAAACAGAAATCAACATGATTAACTCAATGACAGGTTACGGCAAGGGTGAGGCTTGCCTGGAATCCGGGAAAATAACTATAGAAATCCGTACACTTAACGGCAAAACAGCTGATGTCAACATAAAGTCCACATTACTTCCAAAAGATAAGGAACTTCTTGTTCGTCAAAAACTTGCAGATAAACTTCACAGAGGCACAATCGATTTCTTTGTTACATTCGAGGCCAATGCAGTCTCTTCAGCCAGACATATAAATTCCGATATGGCAGAAGAATATTTCAGACAGATTACAGCACTATCTGATAAGCTCGGAATAAAGGCTGACTCCGCACTCTATCTGAACTCTATTCTAAGATTCCCAGATGTCATCGACAATACCAGACAGGACATAATAACTGAAAACAATTGGCCTTTAGTAGAAGCTGCCATTGACAAAGCAATTGACAACACATGCGATTATCGTATGCGCGAAGGTGCAGCTCTTTATAAAGATGTCACTGGACGGATACAGAATATTCTCAATCTCGAAAATGAAGTAGAATCATTCGAAGGAGAAAGAATCGCGGCAGTGAGGGCAAAAATAGAGAAAAGTATTGCAGATTTACTATTAAAACCAGACCAAAGCCGATTCGAGGAAGAGATGATTTACTACCTCGAAAAACTCGATATAAACGAGGAAAAGGTACGTCTACGCCAACACTGCAAGTATTTCATGGACACAATTGACGGTGAAGAGTTCCCAGGAAAGAAACTTGGATTCATCATCCAAGAAATGGGACGAGAAATAAACACTACCGGTTCCAAAGCTAATCATGCCGGAATCCAAAAAGTTGTAGTCAAGATGAAAGATGAACTTGAGAAAATACGAGAACAATCCATGAACATACTATAATACAGTATCAATGTGGATCATATTAGCTTTAGTCTCAGCATTTCTGCTGGGACTTTATGATGTTTTCAAGAAGCAGTCGCTGAAAGACAATGCAGTAATTCCTGTCCTACTGCTAAACACTGTCATCTGTTCGTTGTTTTTCCTACCTTCGATTATTGGGTCAATGACAGGAGTCCTGAATCCAGATAACAATATATATATTCCTAATGGAGGCTGGCACGAACATAGTTTAGTCATATTAAAGGCCATAATAGTGCTATCTTCCTGGATATGTGGCTATTTCGCGATAAAACGTCTGCCGCTCACAATAGTCGGACCGGTCAACGCCACAAGACCTGTAATGACTCTTGTCGGTGCAATGCTGATATTTGGCGAGCGTCTGAACATTATCCAATGGTGCGGTGTCTGTACAGCCATCGTTTCATTCTGGTTACTCAGCAGAAGCGGAAAAAAAGAAGGAATCGACTTCAAGTCCAATGTCTGGGTTTTATTACTTGTGGCAGCAGCCGTGTTCGGTGCTATAAGCGGATTGTACGACAAATACCTCATGTCGCCCGCCGGTGCCGGACTTAACCGGCTTTTCGTTCAAGGATGGTACAATGTCTACCAAGCATTGATTATGAGCATCATACTTGTGACATTATGGCTACCGAAGAAAACAATTCCGTTTAAATGGAAATGGACAATACCGTTCATTTCATTAGCATTGACAGCGGCAGACCTTGCCTATCTCTACGCATTGAGCCTGCCTGGAGCTATGATTTCAATAGTCTCGATGATACGAAGAGGTAGTGTCCTCGTGTCTTTCGCATTCGGAGCATTCGTTTTTCATGAAAAAAATCTCCGTTCCAAGGCACTGGACCTCGCACTCGTATTTGTCAGCCTCATCCTCCTCCTAATCGGAACAATGCATTAATTCTTGGAAATAGGTACCACTGTTACTTCAATACCCATCTCCTGAAGGTTTTCAAGATACATCTGTGGAATATTCTCGTCAGTGATAATCCTGTCAATTTCACTGATATCGCATATCTTACTGAAACCTTTCTTGCCGAATTTGCTACTATCCACAAGCAGAACAGTCTGCTGTGATGTATTCATCATCATTCGATTCAAGTTGGCTTCCATCATATTGGTAGTAGTAATACCAAAATCCAAGTCAACTCCATCAGCACCCATGAACAACAGACTGCAGTTAAAGTATTTCAGCATATCCTCGGCGAACGAACCGACTACCGAAACTGAACTCTCACGTACAATTCCACCCAATTGGACCACATCTATATCTTTATTCTGAGACAACATTGAAGATGCTGACACAGATGCTGTTATAACTGTTATATTTTTCTTATAAATCAGTTCCTTGGCAGCATAAAGTATAGAAGTACCTGACGCCATCAAGATGGAATCATGCTCGTTCACAAGTTTAGCGGCCCTCATTCCGATAGCTCTCTTCTCAAGAACAGCATGCTTTTCCTTCTCATTGATATGTCTATCACCAATATAAGGACTGATAGGTATCGCACGACCATGTGTTCTGTAAAGTTTGTTCTGTTTCTCAAGTGACGACAAATCCTTACGAATGGTTACCTCAGAAACATCCAAACGTTCTGCAAGATCTGAAACCGACACACTACCCTGCAATTGAAGGATGTCAAGTATCGCTTTATGTCGTTCCGTCAGCGATGTAAGTAATTCTGGCTGAGGAATTGTTTTTTGTTCTGCCATTATGTGATTATTTTTTATATACATCCAATTGCCCGAAATTAAGACCCCAACACCCATCTTGAACGATAGGCACCTTCACTCCGTCAAGGTTGGTTTCATAAACTACATCCCTTAAAAAAGTATGAGAGTGTCCACCTACAACAATATCAATATTCCTCGTACTACGGACAAGTTTTGGATCATTGAATCCGACACTATCAAAACCAATATGGGTCAATGCTACAACAAGATCACAATGCTCCTTGTTCTTCAAGTAGTCTGCCCATTTCTCAGCAGACTCAACATCTCCGAGTCTTGGTATCCTGTCTGCAGTTTCCCTCTGAACAACTCTTGTTATGTCCGTAAGAAGTCCAAACACACCTATCTTCATGCCGCCTCTACGTACGATGACATACGGCTTAATATACTTGCCAAGTTCGAAGGATGAAAAGTCATAATTAGAACAAACAACTGGGCACTTAACACTCTTAAGCCTTCTTGCTAACTCCTCAATTCCATTGTCGAATTCATGATTACCGAGAGTTATGACATCATATTTCATTGCATTGATTAGATCTATCTCAACATCTCCATGCAAAACTGTAAAATACGATGTTCCCTGACTAAAATCGCCAGCATGCAGTAGCAAAACATTCTTTTTTCCTACTACAGTACGTACGCTGTCGATATAAGCAGCACGTTCAATGACGCCACCCTGCCCTCCTTCAGCATTGCCTTCACGCAAAGGCTCCAGATGGCTATGAGTATCATTTACATGCAGGATCACAAGATCCTGTCCGAAAGCAGCAGACGCAACGAGCGTCAAAGCTGCCAAAATTGACAATATTTTTTTCATTCGGTACTATTCTACTATCGTCACTCTACCATCAGCATGATATTCTATAGGCTTACCTTCAGCCGTAAGTTTTTTCACATAAGGAAGAACAACATCTATCATATATATGTCAAGGATCTGCTTCTCCACAGCATTCTTTCCTATAAAATAACCATCACCTCCGCCAAGAAGGAAGTCAATGGTAGTTACACCATATATTTCATCATCTTTCAAAGGCTTTCCATCAATTTCAGCACTTAGCAACCTCCCATCCTTAGAAGCAGTACAACGAACTCCACCGATAACCTGCCAATTTTCCTTCGCCATCTGCTCCAATATAGCTCTAATATCTGAGCCTCGAAGTTCCAGATAACATAGCTTGTTACGGAATGGGAACATTGACATTATATCATCCAATAGAACATCTCCTTTTGGCATATCAACTCTGATCCCCCCGAAATTAGCAAATCCCACACTTACTTTCTTGCCAGTCAATTCTGCACATCGGCGTATCATTATATCCACAAACCAGTCTGAAAGAGCACTCTCTGGAGCGTGAGCAGTCATAGACTCTGTAGAATAAGCTACGACTTGCTTCATTTCGGACATGGCACTTTGAGACTTAATCATTATCTCCGCAACAGAAGGTACAATGCCACCTTTAAACACTTTTCCATCAGGGGCATAATACTTTCCTCTCCTAACTTCCCCCATAGCCTCTTTCACATTGTCAGAACTTGCAACTGTCACTCCTGTTCGAGAGCCGTCCATCCTGACTTTCTTCCATTTTACCATAAAATCCTGCCCAGTTGCGACGCTTATAGTCACTACTATTCCCACTATCGCGGACAGACCGAACTTATAATTCATATCTACTTCATTTTAAGCCATTTCCATAGATCCTTAAATGTCGACTTCTTGCCAAACATCAAGATTCCAACTTTATATATCTTGGCCGAAATCCATGCGCACAACACGAATGTCAGTATTAGAATCACTACTGAAAGAATTATCTGCCAAGTCGGGACACCGAACAAAACTCTCGTCAGCATCACCATAGGCGAAGTGAACGGAATCATCGAGCCCCAGAACACAATGGAACTATCAGGAGACTTGTAGGCGAACATTGCAATGAAAAAACCAATCATTAGCGGCACAGTCAAAGGAAGCACAAGTTGCTGGCTGTCAGCCTCATTCTCAACAGCAGAACCAATAGCAGCAAACAATGACGCATATAGCAGATAACCAAACACAAAGAATAGCAGGAATACTATTATAAGCTCAATATAGTTGATGCCTGCAAGAGTTGAGAATATGGCTGTCATCTCAGTAGGTTGCTGAGCTACGGCCTCTATTTGGGAGGCATCTACCCCAATTCCTGATGCCATCTGTGTTATCTGAGCAGAATCAGTGCCACTACTGAAGACACTTGTTCCGGCAATTCCTCCCACAACAGACAGAATCAGCAAAGTCAATGCAATCCACATGAAGAATTGGGTCAATGCCACCAAAGCAACTCCTATTATCTTACCAAAAAGCAGTTCAGTAGCCTTGACTGAAGATACCAGCACTTCCACTACCCTGCTGGACTTTTCTTCTATCACACTTGACATAACCATTCCACAGAACATAGAGATGAACATGTAAATGAGCATGCCAAGAATCATTGACAAGAACATGTAGATTCCAGACTCGTTCAATGTTTCCTTTCCGGACTCATCTATCTTGTATGAAACTAAACTAACATCAGGCTTAATGTCTTCCATTATCTTATCAAGACCATCAATATGATATGACTTTACTCGATAATCCTCAACAGCATCATTGATTTCGCCTTCTATTTCTTCTGTCATATCTATTCCGAGAGGCTTACCTGCATAAGACACTGCACTAACGGTCTTGTTCACCGTATCAATCGGGGATATAGTCAGCAAAGCATCCATACCAATGCTATCCAACTGCTTCTTCAGGACATCAGGATCCGCATTAGGAAATTGTTTAAACTCAACCGTTTCGCTATCCTTAAGGAACGGCATGACTATTCCAGAAGCATCCACCACAGCAATCTTCTTGGATTCCTCCTTAGCCAAGACCATGATGAGTGTAGGCAACATGCAAACAATGGCAAAAAGGATAGGGACCAAGAATGTGGTAATAAGGAATGATTTCTTCTTTACGCGTGTAAGATATTCGCGTTTAATTATGATATTTACTATATGAAGATTCATATTATTTCCTCCTTAAATTATGCCCCTTCCGTGACGAGCTTGATGAATATATCGTTCATTCTCGGAAGGAGTTCCTTGAACGAGTTCACTATAAAATTCTGTTTCAACACAGACGCAAGTACCTCGTTTCCAAGGCCTTCGTACTCAAGAGAAAGCACCGATGTATGGCGTCCAGAATCATTTATATCCGACAATATACTGAACACTCCTGGTTCTGCTTGAAGGCAGCCTTCTCCGGTATATATCAGCTCGACATGATTGTTACCATATTTTCTTCTGATATCTTCCACCCCTCCCGTTATAACGAGTTTGGATTTGTTTATAAGAGCTATATTATCGCACAACTCCTCCACAGACTCCATGTTATGTGTAGAGAGTATTATTGTCGCTCCCTGCTCCTTCAACTCCAAAATCTCTTTACGGATGAGTTCTGCATTGACAGGATCAAAACCTGAAAATGGTTCGTCAAGAATCATAAGCGAAGGTCTGTGGACCACAGTAGTGATGAACTGAACTTTCTGTGCCATGCCCTTGGAAAGCTCCTCAACTTTTTTCTTCCACCAATCTTGTATTCCGAACTTTATGAACCATTTCTTAAGTTCAGCCTGAGCATCTCTTGCGCTCATCCCCTTAAGTTGGGCAAGGTACATTGCTTGATCCCCTACCTCCATCTTGCGGTAAAGCCCCCTCTCTTCAGGAAGATAACCTATCTTTTCCACATCACGCTGTGTGATAGGGCGTCCCTCGAAAAAGACCTCACCAGAATTCGGAATCGTTATTCTATTAATAATCCTAATCATTGTGGTCTTTCCAGCTCCGTTCGGTCCGAGCAAGCCAAAAATCTGGCCCTTAGGTATTTCGAGGCTCACATGGTCCAAAGCCACCTTCTCCCCGAAATTCTTGCAGATATCTCTACATTCGATTAATGCCATATCTTATAATATTTTTAAGCCAATATTTTTCCTATAAGTTCCATAAGAAGTTCTTCTTGCGTTGCTTCTCCAGAGCCACCTCCTTTCCCCTTGAAGTCATATTCCTCAAGTATGGAAATAATTTTCATGCAACGGCGTATCGGATAGTTCCGCACCGCGACATCATACTCATCTACAAAATAGGGGTTCACACCGAGAAACCTAGCCTTCTCAGCCTTCTGCATCCCAGGATTCTTCATCAATGCTGCCTCGTATTTCAATATCCTGTAAAAATGCGTAAACAACGGAGCAACAGCCATAGGCATCGCGAATTTTGGTCCTGATCCAATATAAGCCGCTATTTTCAATGCTAGCGGGGCATGGAGGTAAGACAACTCTTTGGTCAGCTCAAAAATACTGAACTGCCGGCTAATGCCAACATTCTTTTCTATATCAGCAGAAGTCACTTTAATCGTGCCTTCCGGAAGATTTTTCTGAAGTTTATTAGTCTCTGCTACAATCCTGTCAAGCTCCGTCCCGGTCGACTCTGCAAGCAGAGCCGCAGCATCAGGAGCAATTTCCATCCCGAGAGACTTATAATATGAAGATATCCATCCCGGCATCTCATAGTCACGTAAAGTCTCTGATTCCAAGACAACTCCTTTCTTGGAGACATTTTTATACAATGCCTTACGCTTATCAGCAGAGACACCATGCATAAGTATCACCAGGACAGTTGTTTCCATCGGCTCAGCAGCATATACAGACAGGCTTTCGAGCGTCTTCATATTCTGTGCTTCCTTAATAACAACAAGACGACGCTCCGCCATCATAGGATAACTTCTTGCATCTGACACTACAGTATCCGCATCTGTATCCAACCCATAATATATGGACTGATTGAAATCTCTCTCGTTATCCTGAAGTGCATTTTTAATTATCGCATCGCAAACTATGTCAGGATAATAAGGCTCCGATCCCATAAGCAGATATACAGGAGCAAAGATGCCGTCTCTAACATCCTTCACTATCTGTCGACACTTGTCCGCTATGTCCGTATATTTCGGCATATAATCGATTTTAGCCAAACCTTACAAATATAAACAATTTTCTTCAAACGCTATCATTTAAAATTCTTGACGTGATTTCATTTATTGTAGAAAACTATTAAATTTTATGCGATTGGAATCTATCCTCGAAAATTCTCGAGGACAATGAAAAACTGTTTTGTCATATTACCTAAACAAAGTCTATAAAAATGAACTAAAATGGACCAAAAACATCCTTCTCTTTTTTCTATATTTGCATCAACAAAAACCAACAACATTATGCGAATAACAGCATTAACCTTAAGCTTTGCACTAATTGCAGCAATAAGTTGCAACAAAACCACAAAACCAGAGCAAGAATCCAAAATTCCAATCAGAATCAAATCTTCTGTAACCAAAGTTGCTGGAGACTCATTCGAAAAGAAAGACGCCATAGGGCTCTATGTTGTCAATGCGAATGAGACTTCTGAAGGAAACTGGAGCTCAGGCAGCCTGAACAATTCCGGCAACCATCTTGACAATGTCAAATTTACCTATTCGGACTCATGGAATGCAGACAAGGAGTACTATTGGAAAGACTCCAGGACCAAGGCGGATTTCTATTGCTACTTCCCTTTCAAAGATAATGTCACCGATGTAGAGAATATAGAGTTCACCACACCGGCAGACCAAAGCACACTATCGGCATTCAAATCGTGCGAGATACTTTGGGGACGTTCTGCATTGGAATCTCCTACTGGAGACTTCATAAACATCATTACTACCCATAAAATGAGCCAGTTAACAATAGAAATCAAACCAGGCAAAGGCTTCACAGAAGAATCTCTTAAAGGGAGCATCGAGAAAGTTAGGGTCAATAATATAAAGTGTCATCCAGTCCTCAACCTCAAAACAGGGAAACTTACAGCATCCGGAGACATGACAGACATCGCACCATACTATGATGGTAGTGCATATCACATCATGGTAGCTCCTCAGAAACTGACATCCTCCACACTTGTAACATTGATGGTCGACGGAATGGAGAGAAAACTTTCTCAGACAATAGAATTCACGTCCAACACACGGAAGAAATGTACAATCACTGTCAACAAACTGAATGAAGGAATAAATGTCAGCATCGGAGGATGGGAAGATGACAACATTGATTATGGCGGAACTCTCAATTAGATAATATCATGAAAATCTATAATATAAAATATTCATTTCTTGCCATTTCCATCTTGATTGCTTCAGGGTGTGCAAGGCAGGAAATGAACCCAGAAATGCCTGCAGACGGACTAATTCCAATCACACTCGGAAATCATATTGAGCAAGAATACACGACACGAGCAGGACAGAATGGGTTCGCAGACGGAGATAAGGTAGGAACATTCATTGTGGACTATGTAAATGGCGCCCCCGGCGAACTTAAGCTACAGGGAAATCGTGCCGACAACCTTTATTACACATACAATGAAGCCGGCAACAGATGGGTTCCGTCCTACGATGTGTACTACAAAGATAAAAACACACCTGTTGACATATATGGATACTACCCTGCAGACAAGCCCGAATCTGTCGAGACCTATATGTTCGAAGTACAGAAGGATCAAGCCACAGCTGCTTCAACAGGTAAACTTTCAGGTTATGAGCAGAGTGATTTTCTTTGGGCTAAGGCGGAAAAGAAGACTTCAGCGGACAAAATTGTCTGGTTAAATTTCAAACATCGCATGGCTGGTGTCAGAATCAGTCTCATTGAAGGAAATGGTTTCAGTGAAGGAGAATGGAATACGCTTAAAAAGGAAGTACTCGTCCAAAGCACCTCACGCACAGCTGAGATAAATCTCGCGAGTGGCGAAGTAAAAGCCACAGGTACAGTCCCTGCCACAGGAATAATCCCTATCAAAGATGGAAGCGACTTCAGAGCCATAGTAGTTCCTCAGATAGTTCCTGCAGGATACAAGCTACTTACAGCAACAGTAGGAGGATATGCCTATGACCTCATCAAGGATACCGAAATGGTCTATAACACGGGAAAACAGCACAATTTCACATTGACCATAAACAAACGTGCCGCAGGCAACTATGAGTTCGTACTCAGCGACGAAAGTATAACTGCTTGGGAAAACGACAAGACATCACATGACGGATTGGCAAGGGAATATATTGTCATAAATCTTGACACCCCTGGTACCTTGGATGCAGTCATCGCATCAAAGGGGCTGAAAATTGAGAGAATCAGGAATTTGAAACTCACTGGTAAGATGAATTCCAGAGACTTTGCCGTGATGAGATTTCTCATGACAGATTTATCATCCTTGAATCTAAAAGAAGTTTCAATAGTCAAATCTAACGGTGGGACTCTCATTGAAGGTAAAGAAACTGGGTATATAAATAACGATGATGATGAAATCCCAAATTATGCATTAAATGAGAAGAAAAGCCTTGTATATCTTATTTTGCCAGACAAACTTAAGAAAATCTCAGGAGAAAGAGGTGGAGGTAGAGGAGCATTTGGAGGATGTAGCAATCTTACAGGTTCTCTAATCATACCGGAAGGTGTTGAAGAAATCGGACCAGCAGCATTTGCAGATTGCTCTAGTCTTACAGGAAAACTTTCTCTGCCCTCTACGCTCAAAGTGCTTGGTGAACCTGACCATTGCTATTACGAAGGATATGATGGTTCATTCAGCAATTGTGGATTTGTATGTGAGTTACAATTGCCAGAAGGCCTTGAGAAATTAGGGTCAGGGACATTTTTTGGATGCAAAGGACTATATGGGGAACTCCACCTACCTGAAAATCTTGAAGATATGGGAACTGGAGTATTCAGCGGATGTCAGAATCTAACAGGATCACTCACCATACCGCAGAAATTAACAATAATTAGGAGTAATTGTTTTCGAGATACTCATTTAGGAGGGACACTTACACTACATGATGGAATCACTTCTATTAGTAGTGGTGCATTTGCAAATAGCGACTTGAAAGGAGAACTGATACTTCCAAAAAAACTTGAAGTAATCAATGATGAGGCTTTTTATAAATGTGATTTCTCCGGAACTTTGGTTCTACCAAAAACTATCCGACAAATCGGAAACAAAGCTTTCGCATGGAACTGGAGACTCATAGGGACATTAGAGATACCTGAAGGAGTACTTTCCATTGGAGCCGGAGCATTTGCGCAATGCAGTATGCTTGAAGGTGTAATTTTCCCTGAAAGCTTGGAAGCAATTAAATATGAATCCAGTTGGGGAGAAGATGGCGGAGCATTCCAGAACTGCTTCGGAATCGGAAGAATTGTCTGCAAAGGAAAAATACCTGCATATATACAAGACGGATCTTTCAATGGCGTAGCCAAAGACAATTTCACACTCGAAGTTCCAGAAGGATATGAACAACAATATCAAGCGGCAACTGGTTGGCGCGAATTTAAGCGAATTGCAGCTTATAGGAATCTCGTAATACGACCTATGGTAGCAACTGCTATCAACACTTCAGTAACAAGGGATCTCGTACTCACAGCTGACGACAATTGGTCAGTTAAGAGCCAACCAGACTGGGTAAAACTTAACAAAACATCAGGCACAGGCAAGGCGGAAATAAAGTTAACATTCGCTGAAAAACCTAAAGATGGCACACAAAGGACAGGTGAAGTCGTATTCCAGCTGGACGGCAAGAACTACGAAACAAAGCTTGCGGTATCTCAGTATGATTATGACTATGCTGAAGATGAAATTATAACTTTACAGAAAGCGAGCAAAGGCAATGGCGTCAACATAGTGATTCTTGGAGACGGATTCAGCGCAAAGGACATCAGCGAAGGAAAACTGATGGATGCCATGAACAAGACATACGGACATTTCTTCAGCATCCAGCCATATAAAGCATACAAAGATTATTTCAATGTTTACACAGCAATTCCTGTTTCACCGGAATCTGGAGTCGGAACAGTGAACACCATTGTAAACAACAGATTCAACACAGCCACAAATGGAGGTGTAACAAGAAATGGAGAGGATGACTACCTCGAAGTAATGCAGTATGCATGCAAAGCCCCGACTGTGGATAACTCCAACATAAACAAAACATTGATAATAATGATTCCGAACACTGAAGACTATGGTGGCGTCACTTACATGTGGGATGATGGCACAGCGATAGCATATTGTCCTATGAGCGACTACGGCTATCCTCTTGACTTCCGCGGTGTCATTCAGCATGAAGCTGGAGGGCATGGATTCGGCAAACTCGGTGACGAATATATATATCACAATACATTCATCCAAGCATGCAATTGCAGTTGCTGTCCACATGTAATGGAATTTATGTTAGCACAGGCGAAGGGATGGTACCAAAATCTATCACTATCAGGAAAGATGAGCGATGTTCCATGGAAAGATTTCATCTTCCATGAAAAATACTCGAATTTCGTAGACATCTTCGAGGGTGGATATATGCACAACAGAGGAGTTTACAGAAGTGAGCAAAACAGCTGCATGAACAATGATATACCATACTATAGTACCATCAGTCGTTATGAAATCGTTAAACGCATCATGGAATATGCAGGAGAACCGTTCAGTTTCGACAAATTCGTAGAAAACGATATTATCGAAGCTACCATTACTAGCCAAGACACGAAATCATCGGTCGGCACAAGTTCCCGTACAGCAGCCATGAACTCACATGAACCTGTATTCATGGGCAAGAGGCAAACAATCAAATAGATAGATACAATGAGAAAAAAAATATCAATATATTTGGCAGCCTTGACATTATTTATAGTGGGATGTTCAAAGGCTGATATAAAGCAGGGCAACAGCGAGGAGATGCAATTTGCACCACAAATGTCAAATAGTACAAAAGCGACCGACACAGCATTTGAAAACGGAGATGAAATCGGAATTTTCGTTGTAAAGTACGAAAATGGCAAGCCATCTCCACTTCAATTGTCCGGTAACTGGGCCAATAACGCAAAGGCTTCTTTCAATGGTTCATCATGGATAGTTTCCCCTACAATTTGGTGGAGTGATGAAAATATTCAGTACGACATCTTTTCATACTATCCATTCGAAAGCCAGCTTAATTCTGTCGACAATTTCAAATTCAACATTGAGACTAATCAACAGGCAGACGGATATACACGAAGCGACTTCATGTGGGCCAAGACGTCGGGAGTTAAACATGGCGAAAATGCCATTCCACTCAATTTCAAACATAAGCTCTCTCGCATTGACATAAACCTATTGAAAGGAGAAGACTTTGAGGGGGAGATTCCGACAGATGCTGAAGTACGAATTCTAAATACAGTAACATCAGCGCAGATCAGTCTCGAAACAGGAGACATCGAAAAAGAACCATATAGCACTGAGCATACTGTTTATGCTCGCAAAACAAGCACAGGCAAATACTCAGCGATTATAGTACCTCAGAAATTGCTAAATCAGGTTCCATTGGTGGAAATCATAGCAAACAATATCTCATACCTTGTAAGTAGCCGCTTCATTTTCGAGTCTGGAATGAGACATACAATGAATGTCACATTGTCATCTGATCCAAACAAGGTAATAATCAACATTGGAGGTAAAATAGATGATTGGAACTGATAATTCATTATATTTGTACTGATGAAAACACGGGTGCAAATATCGCTGCTGTTCATACTGATATTTGTGACAGCATGTCTTCAGAAGCCAACGCTTCCGGAGGAGTATATTGCACCCGAGTTTTTACAAGTAAATTGCAAAGTATCTACATTTGCAGGGACTTGCAATGCCGTCTTGTCAGCATCATTAACATCGACTGCTGGCATTAACGAAGCCGGATTCATGATAGGCACGAACGAAACTGACCTTACATGGATGCCAGCCGAAATAGGAGATAGCGCTTTCTCACTAAAACTAAATAACTTATCTTCTTCAACCGAATTCTGTTTCTACGCCAAGGCAGGCAATGGAAAGAATGAGATACGTTCCAAACTCCTGAATTTTAGTACCCCTGCGCAAGACAAAACTTCAGACAAGGACGATGAAAAAGACAGCACATCGCCAGACTCCCCGTCAACCCCACCAGAAGAGGACAAATCAGACAAACCTCTTCCTCCACCAGTTGGTTCAGGAATAACTATAAGCGACGATGCTCTTCTGGCATATCTCCTTACTTTATGTGATACAAATGGGGATGGAAAGATTGAAATTTCTGAAGCGGAACAGCTTACAACCATCACATTATGCACAGATAACATTCAAACACTCGATGGCATACAATATTTCTCAGAGATAAAAGAGTTAGAGTGTCGCGGAACTGCATGGAATGGAAAGCTTAATGCTCTTGCATTAAATGCAAATACCAATCTTGAAAGAATTGACTGCAGCTACAACCACATTTCCTCAATGTCGTTGCCATATTCTCTTAAGGAACTGAATTGTAGGTTCAATGACATAACCAACTTGAACCTCAATATTGTCACACATTTGAAACGACTTGACTGTTTCGGAAACAAATTATCAAATCTCAATTTAGCAAAACTGCAAGATCTGGAAGAACTGATATGTGGCATGAACGGGTTTAGCACCCTGGACGTTTCAGCAAATTCCAAACTCAAAGTGCTTGATCTCAGTGATTCCCCATTTCTGAATATTGTATATGTAGCCAGAGGGCAGAAAATAGAAACAATCATTGCTGAGAATAAGATAAATTTCAAATTCAAAGATTGAAATGACGAAAATCATACCGGAACTGAATTTCCTTCTAAATCTTGTAGAAAAGCACTATGGACGTCACATAGCTACAAGCACTGATTTCGAATCATTGTCTGTCATTATAGAGCGGGAAACAGGTGAATTATTGTCTGCATCTACTCTAAAGAGAATTTACGGATATGTGACAATGAAACCCATCCCGAGAAAAAGCACATTAGACATATTGTGCAGATATATCGGGAAGAAGAGCTACGACCAATTCCGCGCGGATCTTAAAGACAGCAAGGCATTTACATCCACATTCTTCAGCACAAAAACTCTTTATTCATCTCAGTTGAAACTTGGAGATATTGTACGTATCGGATGGGAACCAAATAGAGTTGTAAGACTAAAATACCTCGGTGATGACAGTTATGAAGTTATTGAATCCCTAAACTCCCAACTCGAAAAAGGAGACAAATTCACCCAAGTAAATTTTATGCTTGGATATCCGTTGTATATTTCCAGAATCTTGCGTGGGGAGGAATACACTCCATCCTATATTGCAGGAGTAAGGAATGGCATCAATCTTCTTGAGACGGAATAACTTCCTCAATAGCGTCAGTAGCACGCAGGAATATGCTATCTATATCCTTCCCATTCAAATAAAATTCATTTTCCGGAGGTTCGGAAGATTTCAGTTCTCGTGTACAACCTCGATAAAAAGACAAAACGACAGCAACAAATCCTATAGCCAAAACTGACAATACAATCCAACGAGTCCATGGAAATGGTCTAAACAATGCTTTTTCAAGAGCATCTATGCTACCATATCTATTGGAGCTTTCGTTTCTCATGCATTTTTCAGCTACTTTTCTATAGTGCCTCCTGTTAGACATTTCCGACAAAATCACTCCTATAGAATATATGTCACTACGATAATCCGACTTAGAACAAGAAAGCTGTTCAGGCGAAGCATACATGGCAGTCCCGGCATTTCCCTTCAGCACTAAGTGAGAATCAGAATCCGACAATGAAAAATCAATAAGTTTCAGATTATTGCCATTATTCGTCACGAGAATATTAGAAGGCTTGAGATCACGATGCACAACCTGTTTCAGATGAATCAATCTTACAGCATCAAGAAGTTGAGACACAAGTTTATCACACAGAGCATTATCATTTTGACAAACATGAAGCAAATCTGTAAGAGGTCGTCCGTCAACCCACTCCATCTCAATACAATATCCTATCCCAGGCATCATGGTAAAATCATAGTACTCTCTTATGCAAGGATGATTCAAACTATGACCTATTTCAAACTCCTTGCGCAGCATTTCCTCACATACCATATCCCCCCTATGCTTTTCATCAAGAGCCTTTAAAACAACAACTCGCCCAGCCTTGAAATATTTATACAAAACAAACGGACTGCCTGAAGACTTGCTCAAAACAGACATTTCTCTGGAAACATCCATCTTGGGAGTGCTCTCCAAACTAAAAAAGCCTGATATTTCAACATCCTTATACTGCATACAAGCATTCCATTATTTTATCGAATTTACGATATTATCCTTAAATTTGCAATGATATGAAAATACGTTTGGCGATAATATATATACTTTTCCTTTCTGTTTTCTGTCCAGCAGAAATCTATGCCGCACTATCCGCTACTGACTGGAATAAGATTCTCGACAGATATGAGTCTCTATGTCAGCAATGTATTGACATGAAGACTCGAGCTGAAGCCGGAGAAAAAGTTTCTGGAATTGCATTTTCGCAACTTCTTGAAAATCTTGACGAACTGCGAAGAATGGTCAAAAATGATTCCGGGTCAATGTCTGAGCAACAAAAAATGAGATTTAGGCAGATTCGAGACAAATACTCCAATGCTTCAAAAAAACAGCAAACAGAGTACAAGCCAAAAAGCTTTTCACAAAAAGAACATGAAAGGCCCCAAAAAGAAATAGCTGAGACTAAGCCTATCATGGCTACAGTACCATCTAAAGAACCGGAAATTGAGAAAAACTTCATTCCGATTCAAGATATTGATGGCATTTTCAAAGTCTCGGCGACATCATCAAATAAGTCTGGTTTGCACGCCAAGGCACCATTCTCACCTATCTACACCACTCACAAGTACGAAAGAAATATACATATCAGCATCGCAATAATGACATCAGTCACCCCAGAATTAACTTTCGGAGGTATGATATCCATCTCATCCAGAAAAACATCATGGGGCGGCTATACAAAGTTTTTGAGCAATTATTGTCATGTCAACAGCTCTTATAACTGTACTTCTGACGGAACATGTTCCAATGGAAATATTTGGCTAAGCGGAAATACGAAAAGAAGCTCCGAAATGTTTAGTTTCGGAGTTAGAAGAACAATATGGAAGAATCTCGGTGCTTATGCAGGAACAGGATACGGACATAGCCAAATCTACTGGGAAGACGTATCTGGAGTATGGGCAAAAGTCACAGATGCCTGTATTTCAGGATTCCTTCTCGAAACAGGACTTTCATACTCACTGCACCCAGTAGAGTTCTTCGCAGGTGTATCCACTATTTCCTTCAGATACACATTCATAGAAGCAGGTATAGGAATACGATTCTGAATTATTCCTATTTAGCCGCAACAACTTCTATTTCCACTTGAGCTCCCTTAGGAAGAGCTTTCACTGCAATCGCTGAACGAGCTGGAAACGGCTCACTGAAGAATTGTGAATATACCTCATTCATTGCCATAAAATCACTCATATCAGCAAGAAATACAGTTGTTTTAACAACATTCTGAAGTCCAAGTCCAGCCTCCTCAAGGATTGCTTTTACATTAAGAAGAGATTGTTTTGTCTGCTCTTTCACTCCTCCCTCTGGGAATGTACCTGTAAGCGGATCAATAGGAAGTTGCCCTGAGGCATAAACAAACCCATTAACCTCAATCGCCTGACTATAAGGGCCTATGGCAGCCGGAGCTTTCGTTGTTTGTATCTGTTTCATTGTCTACGTTTTAATAAATTAGATTCATATTCTGAAATATAAGAATACCAACACGAAGATACAGATTTTTCCTAACATTCTATACCAAGTGGATATCAATTATTGCATTTTGGTAAGTATCTCCGCAGTCACATTAGTAAAAATATATCGTTTTAGAAAAATGATAACAAAAAAAGGCCTTATAAAATAAGGACCTTTTTAAATCGTTGAGTAATGACGCCTCACGCGCAAAAACTCACACTAACCACATAATTAATAACACTAAAACTAATAACCAACGAGCTGTATGAGGGAGAACCCCGTCATCAACTCGATTGCAAAGGTACTACTTTTTTCTAATTCTGCAAATATTTTCTTACATTTTTTTCATATTTTTTATTTACTATTTCGTATTTATTTGACAATGTTTTATTTAAAACGTAATTAAAAATTTTGAGAAAAATTTGCATTTTACAAAACCATCTTTTAAAACGTTCTACAACTGGTTAAAATGATTATAAAATAAGACAATATTCACCATAGCTTACAATTATAAAGCATATTACATATTTTTACTTACAATACATAACTTACATTTCGTTTTAATATCAATTATTTCATTTAACATTTTTATGACTGTATAGAAGTTTCAAAACGAAACAGCATCACAGATTCTGAAGGCACATGACATTATGTCAGAACATTTCTTATTGGACTATTTTTTGAAAAATCTCCCAAAAGACAATTTATATGTATATATATGAACAATAAAGTAATGCCGATTCTGCTTCTGACAGGATACCTCGGAAGCGGCAAGACCACTCTCGTAAACCGCATTCTCAAAAATGAGAAAGGAATACGTTTCGCCGTTATCGTAAATGACATAGGTGAAGTTAACATTGACGCTACACTTATTCAACAAGGTGGCATGATGGGAAAGAAAGATGACAGCCTCGTAGCCCTTCAAAATGGGTGTATCTGCTGTACATTGAAAACAGATCTCATGCAGCAGATAACAGAAATCATGAAGATGGACAAGTTTGACTACATTGTCATCGAAGCAAGTGGCATCTGTGAGCCGGAACCGATTGCTCAGACAATAAATTCAATGAAATCCATTGGCGGCGTATATACAGAATTTGGGATTCCGAAACTAGACTGCATAGTCACTGTGGTTGATGCATTAAGAATGGCAGACGAGTTCGGATGTGGAGAGAGCCTCGAAAAGAAGAATTTGGAGGAAGATGACATCGAAAACTTGATTATACAGCAAATTGAGTTTTGCAACATAATTCTCCTCAACAAAGCTTCAGAAGTAAAGCCGGAAGCATTGGAAAAAATCAAAAAGATTATCCGTGAAATTCAAACCAAAGCTCAGATAATAGAATGTGACTATGGTGAGGTAGAAATAGAAACTCTTTTAAATACCAATATATTTGATTTCAGACAGACAGAAGCTGGAGCAGGTTGGATTAGAGGCCTCGAAGGAGACGTCCATGAAGATAAGGATAACGAAGAGCATGAAGAACATGAGCACCATGAACATCACCATCACGAGCATGAGCATGATGAAGACGAAGGCGAAGCTGAGGAATACGGCATAGGCACATTCGTCTATTACAGAAGGCCTGCATTCGACTTGAACAAGTTCGACTGGTTCATAAGCAAGAAACTTCCGAAAAGCGTCATCCGCGCCAAGGGACTGTGCTATTTCACGAACAACACGGATATGTCCTGCTTGTTCGAACAGGCAGGAAAGCAGATAATGCTACGCGAGGCCGGGCAATGGTACGCGACAGCACCGGAAGAAGAGCTTATACAGATGATGCGCCAAGATCCATCAATTATGAAGGACTGGGATGCCCATTATGGTGACAGAATGCAGAAAATCGTATTCATCGGACAGCATATGGACAAGGAGCAGATATGCAAGGACCTTGATGCCTGTCTCGAAGACGACCGGAAATAAGCAATCCAAGTTACAAGACCTATCGGCAGGTCATCATCTTCCTCATATCCAGGCGATATCGCAAAAGGAAGAAGATGCCTGCCGTTGTCAGTCCTATAGGAAAGCCCATCCATACGCCAAGGACTCCAAGACCAGCCTTGAAGCCGAGAAGATATGCAGACGGAATTGCTATGAGGTAATAGCTCACGAAGGCTGCATACATAATCGGCTTGACATCCTGCAACCCCCTAAGCACGTTTGCAAAGCATAGCTGCAGTCCATCTCCGAGCTGATATGCGAACAGGACAAAGAACAGGGACACGGCGACAGCCGACACCTCCGGAGAATCAGTAAATATCCCGGCTGCCTGATACCGGAATGCATAGAGCAGCACAGACAGTACCACAGATATGCTTATCATCATAAGATACCCCTTGGATACATACTGGCGGACTCCCTTGAAGTCCTTGCGCCCATACGCGTTACTGACAAGAATCGATATCGCGAAAGAGAGTCCCTGAAGCATCAGGAAGAACAATTGGGAGATGGTTATCACCACTTGATGCGCAGCAAGTTCCGTCACACCTATCCAACCGACCATTATGGCTGCGAAAGTGAATGTGGATGTCTCAAGCCCGACCTGGATTCCGACAGGATATCCCATGCTGAAGATATGGCGCATCTTGACACGGGAAAGCAAAGCCTCCCGTATAGCCTTTGAATACTCACTGAACTTCCTGGACTTGAATATATATATAGCAAACACTGTAAGCATAATGATTCTTGATACTAGCGTGCTGATTCCGGCTCCTGTGAGACCAAGTTCCGGGAATCCAAGCTTTCCATAAATCAGAACCCAGTTGCCGAATATGTTAAGGATGTTACCGAACATGAGCAGAGACATCGAGACCACCGGCTGGCAGATGCCGTCAGTAAACTGCTTAAGGACATTGAATCCGAGCGCAAAGATTGTGGACATTCCAACAATGACATAGTATGTCCTGATATAAGGAAGAAGCTCAGGATTCTGCCCGAACCTGTCCAGGAAGAAATATATGACTGCAAGCAGGACGCATCCCAGCAGTCCTATCAGTCCATTTACAACGATTCCGTTCTTCACGCTGATACCTACGCCCTTCACGTTCCCCGTTCCATGGAACGCGCCTATCACCGGTGTCATTCCGGTAACAAAGCCAAGCTCCGTCATTATAAACAGGTTCATGATATTATTCACAAATGCCGCTGCGGCAAGTTCATTCACACTATGCCATCCAATCATGATGTTATCCGCAAAGGCAAGTATTATGACACATGCCTGTCC
>CAKUVA010000011.1 GCA_934693135.1 uncultured Bacteroidales bacterium
ATGGTTATCTTGGCATTATGCACTGGAACATTGACAGAACCCGGAAGAGGGTTGATATCTGTAATTAGAGGTGGTATAGTATCTTTTTTCCCTCCACTCGGTGGTGTTGTGGTATTCGCACAAGAATGCGAAAACATCATTGACCACAGTACGAACAGGACTGGTACTGCAGGCAATAATTTATTTGTTAACTTCTTCATTGTCATAGTCTAAAGTTCAGTACGCATCACGCTCTGGATGCCTTTTATATTCTGAAGTCTCTTGATCATAGTTTCAAGAACATCGCGGTCATGGACAAGCAAATCAATGTCACCTTCAAAGATTCCTCCATCGGTATTGAGGTTCAGGCGTCTCATGTTTATGCCCATAACAAGAGAGATACAACCTGTGATTTCATTGAGCAGTCCGAGCCTGTCAATGCCTTTAAGTGATATACGCACAGGGAATGCTTGTTCTGTACTGGACCATTTTGGCATTACGATTTTATCTCCATGTTTTGTGGCGAGGTTCTCAGCAACGCTACATGATTTCTTATGCACAGTTATGGAACCATCTTCCCCGATAAAGCCGACTACAGGATCACCAGGTATTGGGTTGCAACATGATGCTATTATATATTTGTGGCCGTCTTCAGAATTGATTACGTAATCTGTCTGAGCTGCTTTCTTCTTCCGCCTGTCAAGGATCTCGGCTATTGTATTGAACTTGATATAACCGATTCCAAAACGGAAGAGCATTTCATCGGCATTGTTCAGTTCCATCGCTGATGCCACCATCTTTGCGATGTCATCATCATAATGAATACCGATGCTGCCAAGGTTCTCTGCCAATGTCTTCTTGGCAATGTCAATATATTTCTGCCTTTCCGGGCGAAACCAGTCCATCACCAGATTCTTGGCATGTCTTGTCTGGAGAAAATCCATCCACTCTCGTTTAGGATGTCCATCTTCCGCCGAAATGATTTCCACTTGGTCTCCTGTCGAAAGCACATAGGATAGTGGCACAAGCTTCATGTTCACCTTGGCTGCTATAGCCTTGCTACCTATCTCAGAATGAATCATGTAGGCAAAATCCAAAGCTGTTGCTCCTTTCTGTATGGATTTCTGCTCTCCTTTAGGGGTGAACACAGAAATCGATGTGGTGGTCAAGTCATTATGTATAATGTCTAAAAGCTCAAGGGCATTGACATCTGGACTTACCAGAATTTCCTTTACTTTGGACAGCCATTTATCCATTTCATTATCATTCTCGCTGATGTATCCGTCCTGTTTATATGCCCAATGTGCAGCAATACCTTTTTCGGCAATATCATCCATCCTCCTCGTCCTTATCTGCACTTCTATCCAAAGACCTGTCTGGCTCATGAGAGTACAATGCAGGGCTTCGTAGCCATTACTTTTCGGATGCTTTACCCAATCACGAACTCTGTCAGGTTTATATCTGTAAATACCTGTTATTATGGAAAATACATGGTAGCATTGATCTCGCTCAGTCTCATTTGAGTCTGGGGAAGTATTGAAAATTACCCTAACAGCGTATAGGTCATATACTTGTTCAAACGTTATCTCCTTCGTCACCATCTTGTGCCAAATGGAGTAAGGTGTCTTGACTCTCTTCTTTATCTCAAAATCAAAACCTGCCGAAGTCAGTGCCTCCTGTATCGGCTTTATGAAATCGTCAATGTTCTTTTCCTTGTCTGATAAGTCGCGATTTATCTTGGATATTATGTCGTTATATGCATCTGGTTCCTTATAGCGCAGCCAAATGTTTTCCATCTCAGATTTTACCTCATACAGACCGAGTCTATGAGCAAGAGGTACAAAGATGAACATGGTCTCGCTTAGAATTTTGTCCCTCTTGTATTCGGGCATAAACTCTATAGTTCTGCAGTTATGCAGGCGATCGGCAAGTTTGATAAGTACGACACGAACATCATCATTGAGAGTCAGAAGAATACGTTTAAAGTTCTCGGCTTGAAGGCTTGCTGTATAGCCCTCGTATTTACTCTTCTTATCTTGGTTGTCAAGGACATTCTTTATCTTGGTAAGACCATCTACGAGCGATGCTATCTTATCTCCAAATATATTCTTAATATCATCCGTAGTATAGTCTGTATCTTCCACTACGTCATGCAATAGGGCTGCTGAAATCGACTTATAACCAAGTCCTATATCATTGACAACAATCTTGGCAACAGCGATCGGATGGAGGATATATGGTTCCCCCGAACGTCTTCTGACGTTCCTATGCGCTTCATTGGCGAAGTCAAACGCTTTCTGCACGACTGCGAGTTCCTGCTCTCCAGCACACCGCTTTCTCGCAGCCTCCTTGAGGTCGGCATAATTTCTGGCTATGACTTCATAGTCCCTTGGGGTAAATTCTGAAAAACTCATCTTAACACTGTATCAAGGTTGTTTGTGTCTATGTTATAATTGTTTACATTCTGGAAAGCATAGGATAGCTCGGCACCGATAAGGATTATAAACCATCCGAAATTCAGCCAGAACATAAAGAGTGGTATAGCTGCCACTGCTCCATATATAGTATTCAGCCTGGAGACGAAAATCTGTGTCTCCAAGAAAAGGTATTGCAATATAGTGAAAAGTATTCCTGAAAGCAATGCCGCTTTCATTGCATTCTTATATTTTACGAAATGATTCGGAATGAATTTATACATGGCGGAGAAAGTGAGCACGGAAACTGCCGCAAAGATTACCCATCCAAGAAATGTCTTTATTTCCCCAGATGATGCCATATCCGGAACAAGCACATCCAATACATTGGAATAAATAATCGAACCAGAGAAGAATAGGAGCATAACAAAAGGGGAGAGGATTAAAATCATGAGATAAAATGTAAGTCTCTTAAATATGTTCCTGGATTTGTTTACTCTCCAGACATTGTTGAACACAGATTCCACACACATCATCATCCATATTACGAGCCATGCAAAGAGTAGCGCACTGACTAGTCCGACAGGACTTGACTGTGCTGTGTTGATGACATTCTCCGCGAAACCGAACAATGTATCCACAGCCTGTTGGTTGGGAATGTTGTTTACCAGTAACTCCTTCAACGTATCTTCAAGACCGAGTCCGCCTGTTATGGCAAATGCAATGGCAATGAATGGAACTACTGCCATTGTACAAAAAAAGCTCAAAGCTACAGCTTGGAATCCTATTTTCTGAGCCGAAAATGTCTTTACAGTAATGACGAGAACACGCAAGTCCTTCACGAGGCGTGCGCGAATTCTCGAAAGATTGTTTAAGTTTTCAGTCCATAAATCTTCCGAAAGATAATCTCTAAATCGTCGTATTTTCTTTATCATACTAATCCTCCGAAAAGATTCGGTTCTACATTTTCATCTGCATCTTTCATCGCTCCTTCTGGAAGCATATTGCGAAACTCTTCCTCGCTGATAACCTTGATTCCAAGTTCTTCCGCCTTCTTCATTTTCTCAGGTCCAGGTTTAGTGCCTGCAAGCAGGAATGTCGTCTTACCACTGATGGAGGAGCTATTCTTTCCTCCATGCAACTCAATGAGTTCCTTCATCTCATCTCGAGGAATGCTGAAGTTCCCGGAAATGACGATAGTAATGCCTGTCAATGCTGCGGAAAGGCTCTTTGATGCAGCTTCCATCGACATCTTTAGACCATCAGCTTTTAAGCGTTGTATCTCTATAGTATGTCTCTGATCACGAAAGAAATCGAAGACACTTTTCGCTATAACATCACCGACATCCGGCACAGCAAGGAGATCTTCCATACTTGCGGCCGCTATCTTGTCAATGTCACCGAAATGTTGTGCTATTTCCTTGGCTGTAGACTCTCCAACGTATCTGATACCCAACGCGAACAAAACATGATCAAATGATACTTTCAAGCTGTTTCTCAAGCTATCCAAGAATCTCTGTGCCGAACGGTCTTTCCATCCGTCTAATCGAAGCAAATCTGATTTACGAAGGTCATAGAAGTCTGCCGGCGTTTTCACAAGACCGAGGTTAAAAAGCTGATCTACAGTAGCATCCCCAGCTATAACATTCATTGCCTTGCGACTGAGAAAATGTACCAGACGCCCCTTAATTTGCGTTGGACAACCTTCGACATTCGGGCAGAACCATTTAGCCTCATCATCTTCTTTCACAAGCGGAGTTCCGCAGTCAGGACATAGTGTAGGGAATTCAGGTTTTCGCACATTAGGTCCTCGTTTCGACAATTCAACGCCTGTGATTTTCGGTATTATCTCACCACCCTTCTCCACATACACATAGTCACCGACACGAATATCCATCTGAGTCATCATATCAGCATTATTCAGTGTCGCACGTTTCACGATGGTTCCAGAAAGTTGCACTGGATCCAGATTGGCAACAGGTGTTACTGCCCCAGTCCTACCCACTTGATAATCAATGGATTTTATCTGTGTTAATGCTTGCTCTGCCTTGAATTTATACGCCACTGCCCAACGAGGAAATTTAGCCGTATAGCCGAGTAAAGTCTGGTATTCCAGTTCATTTATCTTAATTACAATGCCATCCGTGGCATACGGAAGCATCTTGCGCTCCTTCTCCCAGTAGTTTATATAAGCCTCTATCTCATTGATATTATGGCAAATCTTGCGCTTGTCAGATACTGGTAACCCCCATGATGCGGCAGCCTTAAGAGCCTCATCGTGTGTTGCAAAACTTATATTTGGACTCGGAATATGGTATAGGGTACACATCAGGCCTCGTTTCCCCACTTCTTTAGGATCCAATAATTTAAGTGATCCTGAAGCAGCGTTTCTCGGATTGGCAAATGGAGTGTCTTCGTTTCGCAGGCGTTCTTCATTCAGTTTGTCAAAAGCAGCATAGGGCATCAGAATTTCTCCCCGAATTTCGAATTCTTCCGGAAAACCAGAGCCGTGCAATGTCTCGGGAATATTGGAAATGTGTCTAACGTTTTCCGTAACATCATCTCCAATGATGCCATCGCCTCGTGTCAATGCTCTGAACAACTTACCATTACGATATGTAAGACAGATCGCGGTACCATCGAATTTAAGCTCGCACGAGAATGTAAAAGGCTTGTCTACAATTTTGGTGGCACGAACCACAAAATCCTCGATTTCAGCAATATTATATGTATTGCCGAGGGAAAGCATCGGATACTTGTGCGGATATTGTGCGAAACGACTTTCAAGGTCGCTTCCAACTTTTCTTGTAGGGGAGTCCGGAGTTATTAGATCCGGATATTCATCCTCTAATTTTCCAAGCTCATACATGAGATGGTCATAGTCATAATCACTCATTGTAGGAGCATCGTCCACATAGTATTTTCTGCTGTTCTCCCAGAGAATGTCCCTGAGTTCCTTTATTCTTTTACCTGCTTGTTCCTTATCCATTGCAAGTTCCTATCTCTCACGGAAAGCCGATAGTTATTCCGTAATTCGTTTTAACTTATAAGTTGCTCTCAAAAATCACAAATTTAACCATTTTTTTGTGGAATTTCGGATGAAAATAGATAATTTTGCAGCGCGAAAAAACGAATATAACATATAATATTTTTATCATCATTATGAAAGATGCAATCATTATCTTGTGCGGCGGTGGTCCGGCACCAGGCATGAACTCAGTTTCAATGAGTGTTGCCAAGACATTCCTTTCAAAGGGTTACAGGGTTATCGGACTCCACGGCGGATATTCAGGACTTTTCAGCAAGAACGCTCGCACAGAAGAGCTCGACTTCTTCAAAGCTGATCGTTACTTCAACAGAGGTGGTTCTTACCTTGAAATGAGCCGCTTCAAACCGACTGACGAAGATTTCGAGAAAAATTTCAACCTTGACCTTTTCAAGGATAATAATATCAAACTTCTTGTCACAATAGGAGGAGACGATACTGCATCAACTGCTAATAGAATTTCCAAGTTCCTCGCTGCCAAGAATTATCCTATCGCAAACATACATTGTCCTAAGACGATTGACAACGACCTTCCTCTTCCTGCAAATGCTCCTACTTTCGGGTACAATTCAGCAAAGAACGAGGGCGCTCACATAGCAAGAACAATTTACGAGGATGCACGCACATCAGGCAACTGGCTCGTAATTTCAGCAATGGGTCGTACATGCGGAAGTCTTGCTCTCGGTATTGGTGAGGCAACACATTGCCCTATGACCATTATTCCTGAGATGTTCAACAAGACACAGATGACTCTTGAGAAGATTATAAAGCTCTCTATTTCAGCTATTCTCAAGAGAAAACTCATGGGCGTAAACTACGGAACTGTTGTCGCTGCTGAGGGACTCTTCCACAACGAAGAAGTAGCTAAGGAAGCAGCTGAGGCTGGTGTTCACTTCACCTATGACGAGCATGGTCATCCAGAGCTCGGAAAGATTTCCAAGGCAGTTCTCTTCAATGAACTTCTCGAAAAAGAGTTCAAGAAGATTGGTCTCAAAGTCAAGAGCCGTCCTGTAGAGATTGGTTATGATGTACGTTGTCAGGACCCTGTTGCTTATGACCTTACATACTGCACAGAACTTGCAATGGGTGTTTACCAGCTCTTCAGCGAAGGCAAAACAGGATGCATGGTATATGTAGATTCATTCGGAAACGTATCTCCGCTCTATCTCGCTGATCTTCAGGATCCTGAGACAGGAAAGATTCCTCCGAGAATTGTTGACATCAACGCTGGTACAGCACAGAACTACTACAAGTACATTGCACACTACATTACTCCTGAAGACTATGAGGCAGTCAAGGCTCTCGGTATAGAGAACCCTGAGGCTTATGACTTCAAGAAAATTCTTAACTGGTAGTAAATACTTGAAATACACTGATAACGGGATCCGAAGGCTGAAAAAGTCTTCGGATCTTTATTTTTTTGGAACAATAATTGCGGCACCTCCTCTTCGGTGACGTCATGCCACCAGTACCATAAACTGAAAACGAATGAAGAGAAGATTTGTGTTTTTGACAGGCATGCTCATAGCAGGATCATTGTCCGCGTTCACACAGAACCCAACAAGAGCTGCTGAAAGAAAGGATTCTGTTACGGTAAGTTCAGCTGAAATGGCTGACATTCTGATAGACGAGTGTATGAAGATGCGTGGTGCAAGATATTCTTATGGCTCGCGTGGTCCAAGGGCGTTTGATTGTTCAGGCTTCACAGGATACATATATAGCAAATTCGGCTATGAACTTTCACGCTCATCCGGAGGGCAAGCTACTGATGGCAGACCGGTAGAAGGTTCATTGTCAAACTTGCAGAAAGGAGACATCGTAGTTTTTGGAGCAAGGCGAAATTCAGGACGTATCGGCCATGTTGGTATTTTCATTGAACTTGACAGTACCGGAACTGATTTTACGTTTATACATGCAGCTGTAAAGGGAGGAGTGATAATATCCCATTTAAAAGAGCCTTACTACAAGCAACGGTTCATGGGCGCAAGGAGAATCTTGCCTGATTTCATAACTCGTCACAATGGAGAAATGGCTGAATATGAGTTCGATAAGGATCATGCAAAGCTCAACCAAAATGATGCTCTGCTCCTCGCCGAAGGGACTTCGAGGATTCTGCTAATGCCAGACGGTAATTGGATTTATGTCAATGCTGATGGGACATTGTCGACCCCACCAGATTCTGTCAAGATAGTGCTTGAGCCTACAGGTAAATGGTCATCCATAAAGATGTCAACACATACGATTCCATCGCTCGGAAGCAAGACTTCTTCCACAGCAGTTTCCAAACCATCTACGACTACTTCTAATGTTGCAGTGTCACATTCAGCTGCAGATGTAAGCAAACCTGAAAGTGAAGCACAGTATTATACCATAAAGTCTGGAGACACGCTTTCTTCTATAGCGAGAAGAACAGGTACGTCAGTCGACAAGATATGCCGTCTGAACAACATAAGTACCAGAACGATTCTAAAAATAGGCAGAAGAATCAGAGTAAAATAACATTGACATGAACAAAGAAATTATATATCAGATGCTTCCTCGTCTTTGGGGCAATATTGATGGCAAGAACATTCCCGATGGAACTCTCGAAGAGAACGGGACTGGAAAGTTCAGCCGTATAGATAGAGCATCATTAGACTATATTAAGAATCTCGGCGCGACATGTGTATGGTATACTGGCATCATACGTCATGCAACAGCTTCAGACTCAGACGGATGTATCCCATCATCACAAGATTGGGTGAAAGGCAAGGCCGGATCGCCTTATTCCATAACCGACTATTATGATGTCAATCCTTATCTTGCTGATGAACCGGACAACAGAATGGATGAGTTCTGCGATCTCGTAAGGCGAACTCATGACGCAGGGTTGAAAGTGATAATAGATTTCGTACCGAATCATGTAGCGCGAGATTACGCGCGATTCACCGAACGACATCCGTCACCAACTGGAATGGCAGCTCTTGGGCAGAATGATGATAAGACAGTACATTGGTCTCAGAATAATGACTTCTTCTACTATCCGGGTTGTGAATTAAAACTACCTGTTGAAAATCAGACATATATTGAGTTCCCGGCAATGGCTTCAGGCAATGCATATACTCCAGAACCTGGTGTGAATGACTGGTATGACACCATAAAGCTGAATTATTGCGATACCCATTCTGAAACATGGGAAAAAATGTTAGATATCGTGAATTTTTGGGCAAGACAGGGTGTGGACGGATTCCGTTGTGACATGGTGGAACTTGTTCCCCAAGATTTCTTTAAATGGCTGATTTATGAAACCAAAAAAAATTTCCCAGACCTGATATTTATTGCTGAGGTCTATCAGAAACCTTTGTATTCCAAATATATACGGTATGTTGGTTTTGATCTTCTATATGATAAGTCAGGAATGTATGATGCCATTAGGGCTATTGTGGAGAAGAATCTGAATGATAGTGGAGTACCCATAGAGGAATGGCAGTCTGCTAAAAGGATAACTTGGAACTGGCAGTCACTCGGTGACTTACAGCCTTATATGCTGAATTTTCTCGAAAATCACGATGAACAGAGGTTTGCTTCAGTATTTTTCGGCAAGGAGGCCAAGAATTCATTTGCTGCCCTATATGCTTCACTGTTCTTCAACAAAGCTTCATTCATGCTATATGCAGGAGAAGAAATCGGTGAGCATGGGATGGATCATGAAGGGTTCAGTGGACAGGATGGCCGAACAACCATATTCGATTGGTGGGCTCCATCTTCATTGACAAGGCTTTACAAGTTTATTCATGGAGAAACAGCAGCTCTGTCAGAATATGAGAAGCAACTTCTTGGCGAGTATAGGAAAGCTCTCAATTTCGCGACAGAGGATAATGCAGTGAATCTAGGAACCACATATGATTTGTGCTACTGCAACTATTCTTCTGACGGATTCAATGCGGACAGACATTTTGCATTTCTCAGGGATTTCGAAGAAGAAACATTGCTGATAGTTTGTAATTTCTCACCGGCTCCAGCAGAGATGAAAATAAGCATACCTGAACATGCATTCCAATGGATGAAAATGCCTGAATCAGATATGCTTAACCATAACACTCCATTATCGCTCACTGTACCTGCGATGGGGGCAGTTATTCATAAGATTTGTCAGTGATTCCTACCACAGCATGGTTTGAATTCCGATCTATATATGCCGTTATATCTTCGTTAGTCTGAAGGATTGCGGCATATTTCTTTTGTTCAATGCATTGGAGTCCTTCCATGGCATTGAAATTTATGTCGCCATCTCCCGACACGGTGTCCACAGAAAGGTAACCTACTCCTAACGATGTAATGTTCTGGAAGAAATGTGTTCCTTGACTTGGCTCCACCTGATAACCAGGGATTCCATATTCGACAATCATCCTTGCCTCTGATATGTCACTCCAAATCACTGGAATACCAAGATTCGGATCAGATGAGCCCCACCTTCCCGGTCCGATTAGAATATATCCATTGTCCTTGGATTTGAACTCATTGTTTATAGCTGCAAGTTCTACAGCCATTTCTCGCGTTTTTGACGAATCAAACCTGTCTGGAGAGATGTACACAATATGCCTCATACCATTTATCCTTCCATTGCCGAGGGCCTTGCTCGAAACCACAAATTTTTCTTTGAGCGAAGCACATAGTTCATCAAAATTCTGACCGGACTCATCTGTATATGAACTGATAGGCCTGACTTGCAGAAGTTTGAGCGAAAGCTTTTCGTCAGCTGTAATATCTGCCGCGAATTCCATCTCAACTTCGCATAGGAGTTCTTTCCTGCATATTCCCATAATTTCTGACAATGCCTTGGCAAGTGGATATCTGCCATATTTCAGGATTGCATCAAAGGCCACTATTCTTGAGCCACGATGTTCAATGCCAGGTACAATTCTGTTGTCTGTCATGCTGAATGTGGAGAATACCATGTCAGATTGAGAGAAATGTCCTATGGCATCCGTAACAGGAATATGTGCCAGATTCACTCCTTCGTTTCTGGAAATCTTGAATGCTCCGGGACGCAGATCAAGGGCATACATCGTTTTCTGACTATCGCGTATGGCAAGCTCGGGCTGTGAAAGCTGAAGTATCTTCTTAGGATATTTAGGACTGAATCTCAGAGTCTTGCCACCTTCAACAACAGATTTTCCGAGACCGAATACCATGTTTACAATACCATCTTCTGCACGTTCATTCTCAATCGGATAGAAGTTTACGCTTCGACCAACTCCAGACAAGAGAGGATAATATAGTCCGTCATGTTCCGTACCGCATATATTCTGTATGACGACAGCCATCTTTTCTTCGCTCTGAAGATTACCTGTGGTTTGGATATAAGTCCGGCTTCCGTTGTAAAATACTGATGCGTACACACTTTTGATGGCTTTATCAAGCATTCTGAGCATTTGATCCTTATTATCTGTGCGTGGGATCATGTATGTTGAATACACTCCGGCGAATGGTTGGTAATTGCTGTCTTCAAGTTTAGAACTGGAACGTATCGCAAGAGGGGAGTCGACAAACCTCAGGTATATTCTCAATTCGGCTATGAGCCTTTCTGGCAGACGGGACGCCACGAATTCTGAGAGTATTTCATCATCAGATAGTTCCGAGTCAATGACATACTGCAAACCATTTTCCAAGATAAACTCATCAAAGTAGTCAGTAGTCACTACAATGCTTCTCGGTATGGATATATTAATATCCGTATATTTGTCTGACAATGAGTACTTTTCTATAAGCTTGTTCATAAAGGCTATTCCTCTGGCCTTTCCGCCAAGAGACCCATCACCAAGCCTTGCAAACGAGATGTACCTGTCATAATTTTCTGCTGAAAATTTCGCTATAATGCCGCGTCCCATCGCCTTATGATACGCTTGGACCTCCTTCACGAGAAAATCTCTTGCTTCTGACGCATCGTCATGATGTTCGAGTCTGAATTTGTTGGCTAATGTAAATAGTCCTCTGGCAAAGAACCATTTGGAAAACATATTCCTGGACGTGTTACTGACAAGAATGTTATCAGGTACATGTTTTATGACATCCTCAAGTTCCTGAAGATTGGCCGCGCGACCATATTCAACACCTTTCCTGTCTCTGAATACGAAATCGCCGAATCCGAATTCTTCTTTTATATAATCTGACAATTGGAGAAAAAGTGTTCTCGAGTATTTCTTTAGAAAACCTACACCAAGCTCCTTTGCCACAGTGACTATACTTTCCTGAGATGATTGAAGTAGAACAGGCATCATCGGATCATCATGTCTGATGTAAT
Source organism: uncultured Bacteroidales bacterium (assembly GCA_934693135.1). GTDB lineage: Bacteria > Bacteroidota > Bacteroidia > Bacteroidales > UBA932 > Cryptobacteroides. The sequence goes on from CAKUVA010000011.1 coordinate 11,723, forward strand.
TCACCAGATCTATACCGGCATCCAGTTTTTCGGTTTTCGGAGGGTCACCCTTATGTATCACCATACCAACATCCGATATAACACCGAGAAAATGATTTCTATACTTGCTATATGTCTCCATCGCTTCTTCATAGCATGTGGACAGCAATATCTTAGGACGTGATCTTTTCCTGTTCTTCTGTTGGTCTTCGTTCAATGTTTCCTTAAGAAATTCATTACTTTGCTTGAGTACAAGCTTGTATAATTCAGGAAGGTATGTCGAATAATATCTTATGGAGTCCTCAACGAGCAAGATAGCCTGCACACCTACCTCTAAAATATCATTGTCCGCATTCTTTTTATCCTCGAAGAGCTTGATTATGGCGAGAATAAGATCCGCGTTACCATGCCAGCTGAATACAAAATCCACTCCTGAATCTTGTCTTGATGTGACCTTTTTCCTCGTCTGGCGAGAATAATGCATGAGAAGTACGAAAGGCATGCTTTTTCCTGCATCCTTCAATTCTTTCGCTAAAGGGAAGATATCCTTATCAATCTCATTGTACATGCAAATTATCATGTCAATGTCAGGTTCCTTTCTAAGCATATTTCTTGCTGCTTCCGCAGATTCTACCCATACAAATGTTGGTGGATCGGACATATTCAGCCCTACATATTCTTTGTAGACCTGGGATTCGATCTGCCCGTCTTCCTCCATGATGAAGGCGTCATAGTTACTACATATCATGAGTATTTTCTTAATCCTGAAATGGATAAGAGAACTGAAATCTGTATTCCTGAAGTCTTCAGGCTTAGGTACATCATGCATAGTTTGAAATTTTCAATGACATCAAATATAGCAAACATTTTTCATACTATGAGCAATGGCCATATACGAAAAACAGCCGACACTCCTTATTGAGGAATGTCGGCTGCGAAACCTTTATAATAGGGTTCTTAACTATTTAAACAAGAAGGCCACACCGAGCTGCAACTGCTGTCTATGCAGTTTGATGTCACTATTACCTCTGTTCACAAGGCCCCAGTCATAGCCAAATTTCACTCTAACCCTATTGGCAATATCCACGCCTGCTCCAGCACCTATCATAAGATCGAATGAACCATATTTTCCGCCAAGTTTATCGAAGAAGTCTTTTGTATCTACTTTAGACTCACCAGTTTCGATACCCAATACACTTCCTGAGGTTTTAGTCTTGGAAGAAACATTGAAAGAGAGTGTCGGTCCAGCAAATACAAATACTCTCACAACTTTAAGATCAACGCCCCAATTTAACTTAAGAGGGACATTGATATAGTGCTCTTTGAACTTAGCTTTCCCCTTTGCATCTATCGTACTGAGTTCCTTGATATCACTGTCTCCGACAAAAACCCATTCAATTCCAGGGGTAAAACCTAAACCATGATTAAAACGGAATGTGTAATCAGCGTTTACATAGAGTCCATTTGCATTTGAGACATTTTCCTGTTTAATTGAGGCAATATCAGCTTTTTCCTTTAGGTCTGACTTTGCAAAACCGGCGCCAATACTCAGCTGTGCCGATGCATCAATGCTGAAAAACATAAGAGCCGCAGCTGCAGCTACAAAAATGATTTTTTTCATCTTTTTAAGTTTTAATATACTATAATGTTTTCTAATATAACATCATCTATTACCTTTTCAATAAAGGAGGGCGAATATAGCACATAATTTCAGAATAACAATATAGATTCCTCCTTTGTCAATGTCAAAAGGCCGTTTGGAAAACACTATACTTGACTTGAAAGTTCAGTGCGTTTGATTATCTTTGCATAGGTAAAAAGAATAGAATATGGAACATTTGCCTCAAAACGATATGCCGATGCTTGCTTCGGCTATAAATTTTCTTCTAAGAGATGAAGAATTTGAGAATTTAGATCAGATATGTGATTATTATCACGAAGACAGAACTGAACTTGAGAAGAAGCTCAAAGCTGCAGGCTTCACATACTCGGAAGCACAGAAGAGGTTTATATAAATTATGTGAGTATGAATAGCGTCAAGAATATCGTATTTGATTTCGGAGGTGTCCTGTTGGATTGGAATCCAAGGTATCTGTATAGGGACTACTTTAACGATGACAAGGAAATGGAACACTTCCTCGCAGATATATGTAATAGTGATTGGAATAATCTTCAAGATGCCGGACGTCCTTTTGCAGAGGCCGTCAAATTGCTTCAAGACAAACATCCTGAATATAGTGAAGCTATCAGAATGTATGACGAGCAATGGAGTAAGATGCTTAAATGCGAATTTCCTGAAAGCATTGACCTTCTGAAAAAATTAAAACAGGCCGGCTATGGTATTTATGGCCTCACAAACTGGTCAGCGGAAAAGATAGGCATTGCCTTCGCAAGATATGATTTTTTCGATCTTTTCGATGGCATAGTTGTTTCTGGTGAAGAAAAAGTGGTAAAACCAGATCCGAAGATATTCCATATTTTGCTTGAACGTTATGGATTGAAGGCTGACGAATGCGTATTCATAGATGACAACTTATCTAATATCAATACCGCGAAATCGCTGTCTTTTAATGCTATACGCTTCGACAATATCAAGAATGTCAAGGAAACTCTGCAAGAAATGGGCGTGAAATTTTAAACCCTTCTGCGAAACTCCGATACAGTGATGGCTGTAGCTATCGCGGCATTGAGAGATTCCGAACCGGTATCATTCCTTGGATATGGCGGAATATAAAGCCTGTCTGAAACAAGTGATGCCACTTTCGCAGAAATGCCATTCGATTCATTACCAATGACAATGACAGAAGGGGAGTCCACGCCAAGATTAAGGTCTCGTGTGTAAATATCAGCTCCATCCAGAAATGTTCCATAAACATTGCCCCCACCACAAATGGCGGCATGGCATAACGTCGGGATGTCAGTATAATGAAATCTAACACGGAAGATAGCCCCCATTGTTGCTTGTACAACCTTTGGGTTAAACACGTCTACAGTGTCTGGAGCAGCGAACACAGCATCTATTCCAAACCAATCCGCGATTCTCAGGATTGTACCGAGATTTCCAGGATCTCTTATTGTATCGAGCGCAAGATATAATCCTGATTTACATAAAGCAGAACTTAAGGCTAACTCAGATACAATATTGATATCTTTTGGTTTGCGAACTACTGCCAAAACTGGTGAGGGGGAAGATAGTGCACTTATTTTGGACATGGCCTCATCGCCTATTTCATCTCTATGGTAGACTACTTCTACATTAAATCGAGAATGAACGGCCTCGTTTACCATCTTCTCACCTTCGACACAGAAAAGTCCGAGTCTATCACGGAATTTCTTCTCCGAGAGCGACCGGACTTTCTTTATTTCATTGGCTGAAATCATTTCAGAAATTATTTTGCGCAGCTTTGAAACGAAGCGAAATCCTAATATCCGAGAATCTTCAACATTGATTCATAACTCTGCTCAGGAGCAAATAATTTTGTGATGACATTCCCTTCTTTATCCTTGTCTATGAGAATATGTTTCGGAGAAGGTTGCAAACAATGCTTCACACCACCATACCCTGATATCGCTTCCTGATATGCACCTGTATGGAAGAACCCAATATAAAGTGGATCACGTCTGTTTCTTACAATAGGAAGGAAAATGGCATTAGCATGCGCCTCAGAGTTATAGTAATCCTTACTGTCACACGTCAAGCCACCAAGGAACACTCTGTGATATTCGTCATTCCATTTATTGATAGGGAACAAGATGAATCTCTGGTTAAGTCCCCATGTATCAGGGAGTGTAGTCATGAATGAGTTGTCAATCATATACCAGCACTCACGATCATTCTGCTGCTTAACATCCAAAACCTTGAAAATGGTCGCTCCAGACTCTCCTACGGTGAAATTACCAAACTCAGAATAGATATCAGGCACTGGGACGCCATGAGCCTCGCATACGGTTTTAACTTGGTTCACGATTTCTTCAATCATGTACTTGTAGTCATAATCCCATGTCAGTGAGGTCTTTATAGGAAGGCCGCCACCTATATTCAAAGAATCAAGGTCAGGACAAATCTGCCTAAGATCGCAATACAAGTTCAAGCAGCGTGACAATTCATTCCAATAATATGAGGTATCACGGATTCCTGTATTGATGAAAAAGTGCAACATCTTAAGCTTGAACTTTGGATTCTTGCTTATTCCGTTCTTATAGAATGGTATGATGTCGCTGTATCTGATTCCAAGACGCGATGTATAGAAATCAAATGAAGGCTCTTCTTCTGCAGCAATACGGATACCAAGATTCGTAGGTACCTCTACAAGATCATCAAGATCTTCAAGCTCATTTTTGTTATCAAGGACAGGAATGAGATTATGCCACCCTGAATTCAAGAAGTTCGCCATATTCTTTATATATTGTGGCTTCTTGAATCCGTTGCATATAATTATAAGATCCTTGTCCACCAAACCTTTGTCCTTTAGACTCTGAATGAGATTCAAGTCATATGCTGAAGATGTCTCGATATGGACACCATTCTTAAGGACTTCCTCCAGAACAAACTCGAACTGCGAGCTTTTGGTACAATAGCAATAATGGTATTCTCCATCATAACTAACTTTGGACATCGCGTTGCGGAACATCCTCTTCGCACGTTGTATCTGACTTGATATCTTTGGCAAATAGGTGATTTTCAATGGAGTACCATATTGCTTTATTATATCCATCATATTGATGTCGTTCACATACAGGTTCCCGTCTTCAACTCTGAATTCATCCTGCGGGAAATCGAAGGTCTGTCCGACCAGGTCGATATACTTGTTCTTCATCCTTTAAATTTTAGAAAAATTTTCACCTTGTTACGGCAACGACGCCGAAATCGAATGCAAATATAAATAAAAAAGACTTAAATTTGTGTGATTTGAAGTGAAATGAGGTTCTCTTTAAAAAACACCAGTGCAATGCACATGCCACTTGCTGCCATGGCCTTTTCCTTGGCAGCTGTTATCTCGTTTTCATTGATCCAATCTTGCAGCACGACTAAAGTGTTGGCTGAAGGGGAGTATAGGCTCGCAAAAAATGAAATACATATAGAGAATGACAAGAAATTCAATACTGGAAGTCTTGAGCCTTACATAAAGCAGAAAGCAAATTCGAATTTGATTTTCGGATGGAATCCTTTTCTCAATGTATACAACTGGGGAGGAAATAAAGATTCTTTCTTTGCAAGAACATTTAGGAAAATCGGAACAGCACCTGTTGTTTACAGCTCAAGCCAAACCAAGGCTTCTGCAGAGAATATTGCAAGACATCTCGAGTATCTTGGATATTATGGTTCAAATGTCAGCACCGAGACTAAAACGAATCGGAAGATAGCTAAAGTAAAGTATAATATAACATTAGGTAACAGATACATAATAAGTGATATATATTATAATATTCCCGAACATGGCCCTCTGGCTATAGACTTCATAGCAGATACATCCAAGATTTCCATAAAACGGGGATCTTTTCTGTCAGAAGCGGCTTTGGAAGATGAAACGCAGCGTTCTTCCGCTTATTTTAGAAAGATTGGATATTATGGTTTCTCCAAGAATAATTTTTTCTTCGAAGCGGACACATTGGCCAGTCCGGGTAATGCAATTTTAGAATATCGGATAAACGAGTATACGAGGAATGAAACTCCAAAGGATGCAGTAGCATTCAGAAAATTTCATTTCAACAACATTGAGATAAACTATCCGGAAGGTCTTAAGATTAGAGATAAAGTTCTAAAGGACAGGATGCTAATTCATCCTGGAGATCTTTATAATGAAACAATGGTAAACAATACATATTCACGTTTTTCTTCTCTAAGCATCTTAAGCGGAGTTAATGTCACTGTCACTCAAGACGATACATCTCATGTCAATGCAGAAGTAGCACTGACAACCTCCAAACTGCAAGGATTTAAGTTTAATATCGAAGGATCGTCCAACTCCAGTGGTCTCCTTGGCATATCTCCAGGATTTTCATATTACCATAAGAATATCTTTCATGGTGGGGAAGTACTGAACCTTAGTTTCACTGGAAATTTCCAGTTCAAGCCGAACAGAGACACAAAATCCACCGAGTTCGGTGTATCCGCAGGAATTAAATTTCCGAAATTCATATTTGTTCCGGTACAGAGATTCAAAAAATCCATTCCATCGACGGAAATCAAGGCTTCATACAATTATCAGGACCGGCCGGAATATAAGAGAAACATAATATCTTACTCTTTTGGGTATTCGGGAGCATACAAAAAATTATACTTCCAATTCTATCCTACACAGCTCAATGTTGTAAGGATATTCAGTATGGACCCGGAGTTCATGACTTCAATGCGTAAAAACGCCTTGTTTCTAAGTGCCTACACAGATCACTTCGACTTCGGTGCCGGTGGAACATTGTACTATACAACATGTTCTGATGTTATACCGAAAAGGAGTTATCACTATTTTAGATTTCAGGCAAGCGAAGCAGGAAATCTGCTGTCTCTTTTCAAAGCGGCTATGCCAGTGGATGATGTTTCCGGTTCGCACACAATTTGGGGTACACAATTCTCTCAATATATAAGAGGTGAATTTTCGGCTGGAAAGACATGGGTGTTCGGCAAAAAAGACAACAACTCAATAGCCACAAGAATGCTCGTAGGAGCAGGCGTGGCATACGGCAACTCGTCAGGACTTCCGTATGAGCAGCAGTTTTATAGCGGTGGAGCAAGTAGTCTACGAGGATGGCAAGCCAGAGCGATTGGCCCGGGATGCGCACCGAAGGACACTCTTTTTGCAATTCCGAGCCAGACCGGTGACATGAAGATTGAAGCCAATGTTGAGTATCGTTTCGGAATATTCTGGAAAATTAACGGAGCTGTATTTGTAGATGCAGGTAATGTGTGGACTCTTAATAAAGGTTCTGAAAAAGACAATGTTAGCAGGTTTTGTGCAAAGAATTTCGTTAATGGAATTGCTACAGATTGGGGTGTAGGTTTGAGGCTTGACCTAAATTTTATTTTAGTGCGTGTGGATCTTGGTATGGTCGTACGCGACCCATCTCGTGATAGCGGAAAAAGGTGGGTTGGTCCTTCTGGGTGGCTACGCAAAGATGGTTATGCAGTCCATTTTGGTGTAGGATATCCTTTTTAATCCCCCCTCCGGTCCCCCATGATGGGGGAAGTGGGCCTTCGGGCTTTCCATCGCCACTCCTTACTCTGCTCGCCAACTACTTTTTACTATAATATTTTGGCCAGCAGTCGGAGAGATAAGCCTTTAGCGCATCCTCGTGACGATTTGGTTCAGGATTATAAAAAACACGACCTTTCAACCCCTCAGGCATGAATTCTTGATCGACGAAATGTCCTGGATAATCATGTGCATATTTATACCCATCACTATACCCAAGCTCTTTCATCAAAGCCGTAGGCGAATTTCTAAGATATAGTGGAATAGCCTCCGCTTGTGTCTTCGAAGCCACTTCAAGTGCTTCATTTATCGCAAGATATGCTGAATTGCTTTTGGGCGATGACGCAAGATAAATAGTGGCCTCTGCCAAAGGAATACGTCCTTCAGGCATGCCTATGGAAGAGACTGTCTGGAAACAGGCATTGGCTAACAACAAAGCATTTGGATTGGCAAGACCAACATCCTCAGCCGCAGATATGCATAGCCTGCGAGCTATAAAAACAGGATCTTCGCCCCCATCAAGCATGCGAGCGAGATAATAAATCGCAGCATTTGGGTCTGAACCTCGTATACTCTTGATGAAAGCCGAAATGATGTCGTAATGCATATCTCCACCTTTGTCATATCGTGCTGTGTTCGTCTGAAGACAAGACTCCACCACGGCATTATCGATAACAATATGGAATTTACCAGCAAATGAGTCTATAACTATTTCCAGAATATTTAAAAGCTTTCTTGCGTCACCGCCACTATAGCGGAATAATGCTTCATTCTCATTGACAAAGATATCCTTATACTTGAGAATCTCATCCTCATGTAACGCCCTATCAAGAAGCTGTTGCAAGTCCTCAGAATCCAGAGGCTTGAGAACAAATACTTGGCATCTGGATAAAAGCGGATTTATCACTTCGAAAGACGGATTTTCCGTCGTAGCTCCGATAAGAACCACCGTTCCATCCTCCACAGCCCCTAGCAAGGCATCTTGCTGAGCCTTGTTAAACCTATGTATTTCGTCAATGAAAAGAATCGGCGCTCCTTTATCCGCTCCAAACATAGAAGATGCTTCTGCACGAGCATTGTCAATGACTTCGCGAACATCTTTCACTCCAGAACTAATTGCTGATAAGGTAAAGAATTTGCGATCCAGAGAATTTGCGACAATGCGAGCCAACGATGTTTTTCCAACACCAGGCGGCCCCCATAAAATAAATGACGAGAGGTTGCCACCAAGTATCATATTCCTAAGGACGCATCCATCACCTACAAGATGCTTTTGGCCTACATATTCATTTAAAGTTCGTGGTCGCATTCTCTCAGGAAGAGGTGGTAGCATCTTATTTGAAGGCATATTGTCGTTTTTCTTCATATATAATGCAATTCATTATCATTCAATACATATAACAAATATGTTAAGCAAGATAACATTTTTGTTATATGGCTATTTAGCCCAAAACTGGACCGACGTGTACAAATATAATGAAAATATAACCGGCTTGTAGCTGCCTTCACCAAACATATATCGGAAAAATTGACTAAATTTGTAATAAAGAACATAGGGAAAACCATCATACAATGATTAGTAAAAAAACCAAAATAATCTGCACTATTGCAGACAATAGATGTGATGAAAATTTCATCCGTCAGCTCTACGAGAAAGGAATGAACGTCGTGCGCATAAATTCAGCTCATGCATCTCTGGAAGGCGCACAGAAAATAGTGGATAATGTCCGTAAGGTTTCCGACAGAATCGGCATTCTCATTGACACGAAAGGACCTGAGGTAAGGCTCACACAGATGGCTAATTCCGTTGGGTTCGTTGCACACACAGATGAAATTTTAGAGATAATAGATGACTCCACGAAGGCCTGCTGCAAGGGAAAGCTTTACACTACATATCCTCACATGGCAGAAGATGTGCCAGTCGGATCTGACATATTGATAGATGATGGGTCAGTAGATTTGTCGGTAATCGATAAAGAAGACGGAAAACTCATCTGTAAAGTAATGAACGAAGGTGTAATAAAAGGGCACAAGAGTGTCAATGTACCAAATGTCCATATAAATCTTCCTGCTGTTACGGAGAAAGACAAAAAATTCATCCACTGGGCTATTAAAGCAGACATTGATTTCATTGCACATTCGTTTGTCCGTAGTGCAAATGATCTTCATGAGATTCAAGAGATCTTGGATTCAGAAGATAGTCATCTGAAAATAATCTCAAAGATAGAGAACCAGCAGGGGATTGATAATTTGGATGACATCCTCACATATTGCTATGGGATAATGGTTGCGAGAGGAGATCTTGGAGTAGAAATTCCAGCAGAACGTATTCCATTGGTACAGAGAGATATAGTAAAAGCTTGCAGAGATCGTAAAAAACCTGTAATTGTGGCCACGCAGATGCTTCAGAGCATGATTGAGAATCCGCGTCCTACAAGAGCTGAGGTCACTGACGTGGCTAATGCTATTTTCCAAAGTGCCGATGCAATAATGTTAAGCGGGGAGAGCGCATATGGAAAATATCCTGTGGAAGCTGTCGAAACCATGACAAAGATTGCGCTCCAAACCGAACAAACTATAGACGTAAATCTAAATCTTGATCTCAGAAAAGCAGTTAAGCCTGTTGCTGTGGTTTTAGCACGTTCTCTCGTGGCTGCAACGCAGGAGTTGCCTGTCAAGGCACTCATATTCGATACGTATACTGGACGCGTAGGACGCTATATTTCTACATTCAGACCCAAAGTGCCAATTTATGCAATGTGCTACAATCGATACACTATGAGGGAATTGGCTCTCGTATTCGGTGTGAATGCCTACCCATTCGACAAAGTACGTGACAAGGAAGAATTCGCACAGAAATCGATTGAGATCCTATCTACAGAAGGCAAGATTTCAGAAGGAGATCTCGTTGGCTTCATAGGTGGAGTGTTTGGAGCTCAAGTTGGAGCTACTTACATGGAGCTTAAATACGTATAGGATTGAATTTACGCATCACAATTTATGTCTTAGTTATTGCCGCGAGCGTGTTATTGCCATCGCGGAGAATATGTGCGCAAAATGCTGAACTGGGGTTATTATCTTCTCTGAAATCAGCTGGTGTCAGTTTTATGATGATGAACAAAAATGGTAATATGTCATTGGCACGCATCTATGTAGATTTGGACAAAGTGCTACGAGGCGTAGAACAGACTCCGGGTGTTAAAGCAGATTATCATATCTTATTATCATTAACAGATAAAAAATGGGGAGACGCTCTTGGGTTGAATCTTCTAGCAGGTCCGGGAGCAGCTGTCGGGTACGCCATCGATAAAGGTAAAAGTCATGGTATGATTGCTGGATTATCTGGCGTATTCATGGCAAGGTTTTCATTTAAGCCGCCAGTAACGATATCTGTTGGATTGTCATGCATAATGGGATGTCATATAACAACAAAAAGTAAGTTTGAAAAGACACTCACTCTTTACAAATCCGGCATCTATAATGCCTATATTCCTGAAATAACCATAAATTGGCAATTCTGAATGAAAGCGGCAGGACGATACATAATCATCATATTGTCATTGATTTGCATTTGCACATTGACAGAAGCAGCACAGTTCGGTCGAAGATTCAGATTCGGGGCTGAATGGGGGATTCACTACAATCCTATTTCTTTGGAACAGAGCAATTTTATTGCGTCAGAAGGATATCTCGTGGAAAGTAATGAGTTGGTATCCGGCTTTCATATCAATGGTATGATCAATGGTTTTGTCGGATATGATTTCTCAAGTTGTGTCAATGTCGCTGTACATTCCGGATACCTTGGCTTACAGAAAGGGGAGAGAGTTATCCCGATATCCGTCAGAGGGACCTATTGCCTATCTGAAAAACAAACGCTAACTGGAAGCAATATTTTTATTGAAAGCGGCGTAGGATTCCTAAAAGAACACCCTTTATCGTGGATTTCCAAAATTGGGTATAGTTATCGTGTAAACCTTGGCCCGATTTCAGTAGATGTCAATGCTGCAGCTCTATTTTCGTATTCTCATCCTGAGGTCTACGACAAATACGGCGGGCATATCGTTGCAAGAAAGAACTTAGGATACAGCAGAGCATATAATTTAGGCATATTGTTGACGACAGCAATAGTTTTTTAGGCGGATTCTTATTATTTTTGTACATTAGAATCTGATAAATAACCTTATATGATACTTTCAGAACGTGTCAGATATGTTGGTGTCAATGATCACCGCAATATTCTGTTCGAAAATCAGTGGTCACTTCCAGTAGGCGTGGCTTATAATTCATATCTCATTGTAGATAAAAAAATTGCGCTCCTTGATACAGTTGCTGCAGAATTTAGTGAAGATTTTGTAAGAAACATCAAGGGAGAAATAGGGGATAGGGCTGTAGATTATCTGATAATCAATCATATGGAGCCTGATCATTCAGCTCTAATTTCTCTTGTTCGAACTAATTGGCCAAATATCACGATTGTCACTAACGCAAAGGCCGTGCCTATGATTGAAGGATATCAAGGGATTACGAAAAATATCCTAACAATTAAAGAGGGGGATACACTCAGTCTCGGAACTTCAACATTAAAGTTTATAATGACACCGATGGTACACTGGCCAGAGACCATGATGACATATCTTGTCGAAGAAGAGACCTTGTTTTCGGGAGATGCTTTTGGGTGTTTTGGCGCTGTTGAAGGCATCAAAAAAGACAGATTCGATGAGTTTAGAGACGAGATGGTAAGATACTATGCAAGTATTGTCGGAAAATATGGACAACCAGTGCAGACTGCACTCAAGAAACTTGCTGGAACCGGAATTTCAAGAATATGCAGTACACATGGTCCAATATGGGAACAGCAGATTGATAAAGTTGTTGCTTTGTACGACACAATGAGTAAATACGAGGCTGACAAAGGTATCTGTATAATATATGGCTCCATGTATGGAAACACCGAAAAAGCGGCTGAAGCAATTTACGGAGAATGCATCAAAAGAGGTGTTAAATGCGTAATTCACAATGCATCCGTTGAGAATCCATCATTCATATACAAAGATATTTTCGAATACAATACGATTGTCTGTGGCTCTCCTACATATAACAATGACATATTTCCAGCTGTAAGGAATATTCTATATGGTATATGTTCCCGCCAAGTTAAAAACAGACGTTTCGCTTCATTTGGATCGTTCACATGGGCTGGAGCAAGCGTCAAGCTAATGAATGAAATGGCAGCAAATGCTGGGATGTCAGTGATTTCCGATGGAATGTCATTTCGTCAAGCATTCAAGGATGGATGCGCTGATGTGACGAAATTTGTCGATAGCATACTCGCCTAACCAGTATTCGCATTGTTGTTACACAATTTATATTATGTTAAGTTAGCATGGTTTTACAACTACTTTCACTATTCGGAGCAATTGGACTTTTCCTTTATGGTCTAAATATGCTCAGCAGCGGATTGCTGAAAATCTCCGGAGACAAACTGAATACATTCGTGCCATGGATGCGTAAAAATCCAGTAAACAGTATCTTGGCAGGATTTGGTATAACAGCTATAGCAGAATCATCAAGCGCTGCCACAGTCATGGTTGTAAGTTTTGTCAATGCGGGCGTATTGACATTGGCACAGTCCATACTCATCATTATGGGAGCAAATATTGGAGCATCACTCACGACTTGGATTATAGCTGCACTCGGATTCAAATTAGGATTTACGACCTACACATATCCTATTATAGCACTCGGATTCATTTTGACAATGATGAAGGGAAAACGCAGGAAAGCAATCGGTGATCTAATATTGAGCTTCGCTCTAATGTTCCTCGGACTTTACTACATGAATATCAACTTCCCTTCCCTGTCTGAATTCCCAAGAATGGGAGAAACCATTATGAATTTCGACGGACAAGGCTTTCTCTCTATATTGACATTCATGGCCATAGGCTGTCTCCTCGCAGGCATTCTTCAGTCTACTGGAGCTATAACATTGACAATGGTAATGTTCAGTGCCGGTTGGATTAGCTTAGACCTCGCTGCGGCAATGGTACTCGGTGAAAATATAGGAACGACTATCTCCGCCAATATAGCTGCCACTGATGCCAATGTTTCAGCAAAAAGAGCTGCAATAGTCCATACTCTCTTCAATGTTTTTGGTGCAGTTTTAGCTCTCATTGCATTTCATCCTTTTCTTAAGCTAACTAACAGTATATCGGGAGGTTACGGGATTTTTGCAATAGCTACATTCCACACTCTTTTTAATCTTTTCAATACTTGTATTCTCGCATGGTTTACTAAACCAATTGAGAAGCTCGTGACATTCTTAGTTTCATCACAGGATGATACCGACAACTCAAAACTCAAATATATCTCATCAAGACAGTTCGGCTCCCCTGCTATCTCCATTGCATTAGCATTCAAGGAAGTAGCCCATTTCGGTGAAGTCATGCACGATGGATTTTCTGATGTGCGTAATGCCGTTAATGAGACAGATCCTGACAAATTCGAAGAATATCGTACAAAGCTCGTCCAACTTGAGGAATTATCTGACAGAATGGAATATCAGATTGCGCAATTTCTGAATAGTGTGTCATCTGAATCCATCAGCGAATACGAGGCGGAAGAAATCAAGGTTCTATATCGTGTCATAGGTGAACTGGAAAGTCTGGGAGACAGTGGCGAAAATATAAGTAGAATTCTTGATCGTGAACGTGTACACAATAGAAAACTCGATGCTGAGACAATCGGTAAGATCAACGTTATGATCGAAAAGGTTGACAAGGCCTATAACGTAATGGTTGCTAATCTTAAAGAAGCTACCACTTCCAGTCTGAAAGACATAAGTAATGCCTATTCGGCTGAAGACGAAATCAACGAAACCAGAAACATTCTCCGCGAGGAGGGCATTAATCATATCGAGCAGCATACTGGTAACTATCAATCTCTCAACTATTTTCTCGATATAATCTCAGAACTTGAGGCTATGGGAGATTTCATGATCAATGTATCTCAAGCTATAGTAAGAAACGACGCATAAAAAACATGGCAAGAAAAAAATCAGATATCGTTCTACAGAATGTCTTAATTGAAGCAGTTGCGGCAGAAGGAAAAGCTTTGGCCCACGTAAATGGTACAGTAGTATTTGTCGAATTCGCGGTTCCAGGTGATATTGTAGACGTAAAAGTTACAAAAAAGAAAAAAAATTACATGGAGGGATTTATATTATCAATAGTAAAGCCCTCAGAACATAGGTTAAAGCCGTTTTGCGAACATTTCGGAATATGTGGTGGGTGTAAGTGGCAGCCACTTCCGTATGAAATGCAATTGCAAGCCAAACAGCAGCAAGTATGGGATCAACTCGTAAGAATCGGCCATCTCGAGATTCCTGAAATATCCCCTATCTTACCTTCAGAAAACACCATATATTATAGGAACAAGTTGGAATTCACATTTTCGTCAAAACGTTGGATATATGACAACGAAGATCCTGAGAGTCTCACTTCCGAAGAGAAATGCGGATTAGGATTCCATGTAGGGCGATTTTTTGACAAGGTATTGGATATAAGGCATTGTTATCTTCAGCCTGAGCCTTCCAACAAAATACGACTTTTTGTAAAAGAGTATGCAATAAAAAACGGATTAGAATTCTACAACATTCGTGAAAATACAGGTTTCCTTAGAAATATGATTGTACGCAACAACAAGCTGGGCAATGTTATGCTGACTGTTTGTTTTGCATATAATGACATGGAAGCCATAAGTAAAATGCTTGATACAGTATCTGAAGCATTCCCTGAGATAACATCACTTTACTATGTGATAAACGAGAAATTAAATGATTCAATAGGAGATCTTGAATGCATACTTTACAAGGGAAATGATGCCATCTGGGAAAGCATGGGCAAGCTCAAGTTTAAGATAGGACCTAAATCATTCTATCAGACAAACAGCGAGCAGGCATACAGACTTTATTCCGTAGCAAAGGATTTTGCATCTTTAACTGGTAACGAGACTGTCTATGACCTCTATACCGGCACAGGGACAATAGCCCAATTCGTGTCGGATAAAGCTACTAAAGTTATAGGAATAGAATATGTAAAGGAGGCTATTGATGATGCTAAAATCAATGCAAAAGCCAACGGAATAGAAAACTGTTCATTCTACGCCGGCGATATGAAAGATATCTTGACATCTGAGTTTATAGCAGAACACGGACAACCAGAAGTTATGATAATAGACCCTCCAAGGGCTGGAATGCATCCTGATGTTGTGAAAGTGATATTGGAAACAGCCCCTGAACGTATCGTATACGTAAGCTGCAATCCTGCTTCACAAGCACGTGACTTATCAATGATGTCGGACAAATATGAAATAACAGCTGTACAGCCTGTAGATATGTTTCCTCACACTATGCATGTTGAGAACGTTTGCGCCCTCAGACGTCGTCCGGAAGACGAAATCAAAAGGCGCGAGGCTGCAAGGTGTCAGATTAACGAAACTAAAAATATAAATAAATGATACTTGAAGTATTTCTTCTAATAGTCGGTCTTGTGCTTGTCGTCATGGGAGCCGATTATCTTGTAGATGGCTCATCATCAATAGCCAAGAAATTGGGAGTAAGCGACTTCGTTATTGGATTAACCGTAGTTGGAATGGGAACTTCAGCTCCTGAGATGGTTGTTAGCTTCATAGGAGCTATCCAAGGCAATGCTGATATTGCCATAGGAAATGTTGTAGGTTCCAATATATTGAACGTGTTTCTCATTCTCGGAATCACATCATTATTGCTTCCGATGAATATCACGAGAATGAATAGAAGGAAAGATATACCAATTAACATAGGAATAACAGCTATTTTCCTTGCAATAGGACTCAGCAGGACATTATTCGGCATAGGAAATGATACATTGAGCAGAGCCGACGGCATCATTCTATTGATTCTTTTTGCTACATATCTCTACACCTGCTTCAAATTTGACAATGCTGAAGGAGATGATGATGCCGAAGAAGGAAAATGCATAAAACCATGGCTCGCATGCATCATGATAGTCGGAGGTCTTGCAGCTCTCATTTTCGGAGGAAGACTCTTCGTGAATTCAGCTACAGCCATAGCTAAAATGCTACATGTGAGTGACAAATTCATTGCCGTAACAATCTTAGCTGGAGGAACTTCAATGCCGGAACTGGCAACATGTATTGTAGCTGCTGCCAAGAAGAAAGGACAATTGGCGCTTGGCAACATAATCGGCTCCAATGTATTCAACATCCTTCTTATTCTTGGAGGCTCTGCATTGATCCATCCGTTGTCTCTTGCGGGTCTCAATATGGTGGATGTCGCTGTTCTTATGGGGTCTGCACTTCTTCTCTGGGGTAGTGTATATACAGGCAAGAAGAATCAGATTGACCGCTTTGATGGTGCAATATTTCTGCTCATTGAAATAGGATACATGGTATACCTTATTAGCCAACAATAAATCTAAAAATCTAAACTATATATTATGTTCAAGCCAACAAAATACTCATTGGTCAATGTCGGTACAGGCAGGGTCTTCGAAGATGAAGGCTGGACACTTGCCGATTCTCAGGCTACAGCTCCATCGCTTGTCAGGGCTGTATATGAAAATAAAAAATTCACTCCAAGAGACGACCTGAAAGGGCTATACAGATATGCTGAATGGCTTCCGATAAGAAAGACATTGAGACATTCGCATGCGCCCGTCACATATAAAAGCAAAGGTCTTGCAGGAATATTCGGAATGGAGAATCTATATATAACATTTTCCGGATATTGTCCACGTATCGGGGCAAGGATGGAAACATGCTCATTTAAAGAGACCGAAGCCTATTCTGTTTGTGCAAGACTCCCGAAGAACAACAAGCGTATTTTAGTGGTACAATCCGCAGGAAACACAGCGCGAGCATTTGCAAAGGTGTGTTCAGACAATAATATTCCAATTGTTATCTGTGTTCCGCTTGACAATTTCAGTGACTTATGGTTCAAGAAAAAATTATCTTCATGCGTGAAGGTTATCGCGACCCCTGCCGGTTCAGACTATTATGATGCTATCGCTCTCGGAGATAAACTCTGCAAGAGTCCTCGATATATGGCAGAAGGTGGGGCGAAAAATATAGCGAGACGCGACGGAATGGGAACCACAATTCTCTCTGCAGTCGAAGTAATCGGTCGTATTCCGGACGCATATTTCCAGGCAGTAGGAAGTGGTACTGGTGCAATAGCCGCATGGGAAAACGCGGAAAGACTTGCAGCAGATGGCCGTTTTGGAGAAAATAAAATGAGAATATACGCGAGTCAGAACGCTCCATTCACCATCATGTATGATTCATGGAAGGAGCACAGTAGGAACCTTGTCTCGATGACTCCAGAAGAAGGCCGACAGAAGGCTGAGGTGATATTAGGAAAAGTCCTTTCAAACAGAAAACCGCCATATAGCCTTGCAGGAGGATTATTTGATACTCTTGAAAAATCTGGAGGAGATATGTTCAAGGTATCAAATGATGAGATAGTATCATGGGTCGTCAGATATTTCAGCGCAGAGGGTTATGACATCTTTCCGGCATCAGCATGTGCAGTTGCAAGTCTCAAGCAAGCGCTTGACGCTGGTATCGTAAAAAAAGACGAGACCGTCATGCTAAACATAACAGGAGGTGGTATGCTCAATGCGACCAAGAAAGGTTTCGTGCTGAAAGAACCAGATCTTGTTTTGAATCCTGATCTCCCTGCCGAAGAGATAATTGCAGCCATTGACAAATTGTTCTAACTTTTATGCCAGCCACGATACCACCAATTGATTCAGTAGCATTCAATGCCGATTCCGCAAAAGTCGCTTTAAGTAACTTGGCTGAGGAAATTACAAAAAACCCCGACCAGTTCATTCAGAATCTTCTACATGATGCCATCAGCTTCGGGCTGAAGGTCATTGCCGCTATTGTGATTTATGCGGTCGGTGCATGGCTCATAAAAAGAGTTAAAGGCATTCTACACAGAATTTTTGAGCGAAAACATACCGAAAAGACATTGACAACATTCGTCACAAGTCTTGTCACGATAACATTGACTATACTTCTCATCATCGTGACTATTGGTACGCTCGGAATCAACACGACATCAATAGCAGCGCTTCTAGCGGCAGGAGGTATGGCCATCGGTATGGCATTGAGCGGTACTGTACAAAATTTCGCCGGAGGCATAATGATACTTTTGTTCAAGCCTTTTAAAGCGGGAGATTACATCACGGCACAAGGTTTTTCAGGAACGGTCTATGAGGTTAACATTGTAAGTACAAAACTCAGAACGTTCGATAATAAGACAATTATTCTACCGAATGGCGCATTGTCCAATGGAAATATCACAAACTATTTCGAATGCAAGGTCAATCGTCTTGAGTGGTTGGTTGATGTTGATTATAGTTCAGATAATACCTTAGTAAAGGAGGTCTTGATTGAAATTTTGAAATCTGACCCACGTATATTGAACTCTGGGACTCCAGGTGTTGCAGACCCTTTTGTTGCTCTTAATGCGTTGAAAGATAGTAGTGTGGAATATATTATGAAAGCATGGGTTAGAGTGGAAGATTATTGGTCAGTTATGTACGACATTAACGAAGCTATTTTCACTACGTTGCCTAAACATGACATCAGTTTCCCATTTCCACAGATGGATGTTCACGTAAAGAACAGCTGATTTGGAACAGAATAACGAAGAAACGAGGATACCATAACTATGATATCCTCGTTTTTATTTAGAATATGTTTTGATCTTTATTACAACTACTGTCGTGCAACTCGCTCTTCCATAAGTTTCTCCTTAGAAGCAACAGGATTTCCGTAGATACGCAAAAATATATCCCTCAAGTCGGCACGGCACAATGTTTTTTCTACCTTATCAAGCTGATGCTCTACATATTCAGTGAACATTTCCGCATCCTCTGGCGAATACATTTCGCTATACTTGTAGCTATGGTTCGCCATATCATAACCGATATAATTAGTCTTCCAAAGTTTATAACCATCGATAACTCTCATGTCTACAGCATGACGAATCATCTGATATCGATCGTTTTTCATACATGCAGAGGCTGCTTGAATTTCCTCGTGACTAAGAGGTTCTCCGATATTCAGATGAATATTACCTTTCTGCTGCTTGACTCCAATCATGATACTCATCAAATCTTCCTTTGGCCCCTTTACATATTTCTGAGTCTTTGAAATCAATAGTTCACGCGCTTTGAGAATGTCGCAAGGCTCATACTCATATGAAATGCTTAGTGGAACAATGTTCAGTTCTTCGAAGTTAGACGTAAAGTCCTTTGTCCCACTCATGTCAAGCATCTTGAGCAACCCCTGCTCGGTAGTATCAATGCCATTTTTAGACCTTCCTTCACGTTGAGCTATCCAAATGGAACTTTTTCCTGACGTAATACATGTTCTAATATACTTGGAAAGCACTTGAGATGACAGATACAATTCACGAGCAGTGATACCTCGTATAACCTTTATCATCCTATTAGAGCGGATCAAGTATTCCACATACTTGTTTGAAAGAAGATTGCTTCCTACCGCAATTTGTGTCGTAGGTATCCCATTCCGGTATAACACTACCTGCGTTATTGCCGGGTCAAGTATGATGTCCCTATGATTCGACAATGCCAAAAACTTGCCTTGAATCTTCTTTATATTACTGATTCCATCATAGGAAAAATTATGCGCTGTTTTATCCAGAACCCATTCTATCGCTTTGTTCATGACAAGAGCTTGAAATTCATCTATGCTCTTGACACTTTTGAGCAGTTGCCTAAGAAATTCAGGATTTTTATCTGGGAATATCGACTTCGAAACCTCTATTACAGCCGGATGTTCTGCCAGCTTACTCAAGGCTTCCACTGCTTCTTCGTCAGTATATGGACTTATACTTTCGAATTCATTCACTTCACTCATAATCCTTATAATTGGTTTTTATTCATATCCGCGTAAACCGCAAAAATACTTGGCAAATCTAATAAAAAACCTCAATACGACCAAATATAGTGCACAGAAGCCTAATTTTGCCTAAATAGGAGAGAGCTGTCACCATAACTTAAGAACCTGAATTTGTGAGATAACGCATAGTCATATATTGTATGCCAATCACCGCCAACAAATGCAGAGACAAGAAGAATCAGTGTACTTTCCGGCTGGTGGAAATTGGTTACAAGAACATCCACAATTCTGAATTTAAATCCAGGTACAATGATTATTCTTGTCCCAACGCACAAAGACTCCATAACATGCGACTCAAGATAAGATATTATAGCGTCTAATGCTTCTTCTGTGGAATATGTATATTCCCTCGTATATGGAGCCCACTGTTCAACATCTTCCGGTTCACCCTTTTCGATACATGAAACACCTATATAATATAGGGATTCTAAAGTTCTGACAGATGTCGTACCGACTGCGGTCACTGTTTTATGAGAGGCTCGCAAATCTTTCAGAAATGATAATGACACAACGAAAGGCTCTCTATGCATCTTATGTTTGGATACTTCTGAATCTTTAACCGGCAAGAATGTTCCTGCACCCACATGCAAACATACAGTCTCCATGTCAATGCCTTTCTTTCGAATCTTATCCAAAACAGATTCAGTAAAGTGCAAACCTGCAGTAGGAGCGGCAACAGACCCTCTTATCTTGGCATAAAGAGTCTGATAGCGTTCAGCATCAATCGCCTCACTCTCACGATTAAGATATGGCGGGATAGGAATTGTTCCACAAATCTCAAGGACTTTTGAGAAAGGCAAACCACCACTCCAACTAAATCTTACAATGCCTGTTTCACCATCACGGGCCAAAAGATCCGCTTTCATCTGCAAAGTAGATGCTTCGGAGATATGACCATCAGGTAGATAAAGGTCCAATGTGTCATTTTTCCATTTTTTTGCATTTCCTATAACACATTTCCAAGAACAAGATTCTGTCTCAGCAAACGAAAGATTATATTCTGACGGAGAATCCGGTTGTAAACAAAAAATTTCAATGCGAGCACCTGTCGGGCGAACGAAATGAAGTCGAGCAGGAACAACCTTGGTGTCGTTGAATACCATTATTGAATTATCTGGAAGAAGGTCAGGTATATCATGAAAAATGAATTCATCTACCATGCCATTTTTATATCTGAGCAATTTAGATGAATCTCGTTCAGCAAGTGGATATTTTGCAATCTGTTCATCAGGAAGAGGATAATTGTAGTCCTCAATTCGTATATCAGGTATCATATTCAATAACTCTTTGAGAATGCAAAATTACATAGAACCTCAGACATTGTAAAGTAATTTGCGATTTTAGAGTACCTATTACATTTGTTAAAATTGCAGTTCACAAAACATTCTAAATACATCATAATTGTAAACTTTACAAAACTAAATAGCCAAATTTAGTTATTTCTGTAAAATTTAATATATGTAAAATAAGTAAATCTTATCATGATTTAATCAATTATTGAATATATTTAAAATCAAATAATTACATACGGTTATCGAATTAATAAATTTAGATATCATGGGTAAATTAGAGCAGTAACTACAATAACTTACCAAATATTACCATAAATATTAACATAGTAGTTAATTAATCAGAAACTTATATATTATAATCTGAATCAAGACTTCAAATCATTGGCACTGATTTTACATAAAGATTAACTTTTGTAATCAGACTCACAGTTTGCATTTTACATAATTAGTTGCTACATTTGTAAAACCAATGGTTAGAAATATGAACAATAGATTGGAACAATTTTTAGCGGCAGAGAACATTTCTCAGTCCCAGTTTGCAGATACAATCAATGTCGCAAGGGCAAGCGTATCCCATATTTTGGCCGGGAGGAACAAGCCTGGCTGGGATTTTCTGAACAATATGATGTCACACTACCCCAACTTGAATATTGAATGGCTACTGACCGGTACAGGCAAGATGTATAAGAACCAAATCAGAGAAGAGGCGACAAAAACTGAAGATCTTCCTGCCAATCTATTCTCATCAGCAAATTCATCACACACTAAGGAATCTGAATCGAGCACAACAACTGCTTCAGAAACAGATATTCCTTTGCCTATGGACAATCCCCTACCAAATATTGAAACCTCACAAGGTTTAAATAATAATGGTAATACGTTACAATCAACTGAAGGACAAAGAAAAATAACTAAGATTATGGTATTTTACGATGATAACACTTTCATCGAAATTCATTAAACGACGACTACAATCACATTGTTTTTGTATCTTTGCAACCAAAATCAAATAAGTCCTCATAAGAATATGTACAAATCCATTATTAGGCCTATTCTTTTCAAGTTCAATCCTGAGCTTATCCATCAAATCACAATGAAAGGCCTCAAAATTCTTGGGAATATTCCTCTCGCAAGAAACATTGTCCGGTTCATCTATAAACGTGATCACCCAGCACTTGAACGTGAAGTATTCGGAATTAAATTTCCAAATCCGGTAGGCTTAGCAGGTGGATTGGACAAAAACGGAGAAGTCTATAACGAATTATCAGATTTTGGATTCGGTTTTGTTGAAATAGGTTCCCTTACCGCAAAACCTCAGTCAGGCAATCCAAAACCTCGACTTTTCAGGGTTGTCAAGGACAATGCTATAATCAACCGAATGGGTATCAATAACCAAGGAGTTAAACAGGCTATCAGAAATCTAAACAAGAAACACCCTCAGGTTATAATTGCAGGAAACATTGCTCCAAATTCTTCATCTCAGGGAGAACAGGTGGCAGAAGACTATAAGACGGCATTTACTCTCTTATATGACTTCGTGGATATGTTCGTTATAAACATCTCTTGTCCGAATGTTGAGGGGCTTACAAGTCTCCAAGATGTGTCTAGTCTTTCAGATATAATGGACGACCTTCTGAATATGAGGACAGGCTTCGATGAATACAAACCAATTCTGCTTAAATTATCTCCGGATCTCACTCATCCACAAATAGATGAACTTATAGAATACTCATTGGTATCAGGCATCGATGGCATAGTAGCCGGGAATACAACAAGAAGCCGCAATGGTCTTACGATATCAGAAGACAAGATAAAAGAAATAGGCAAAGGAGGAATGTCCGGAGCGCCTCTTTATGCAAAGAATCTTGAAATGGTTAGATATATATCAGGAAAAGCAGGAGGTAAACTTCCGATAATAGGTGTTGGAGGAATAATGACACCTGCCCAAGCTCAGGAAATGCTTGACGCGGGAGCATCATTGATAGAAATTTATTCTGGCTTTATATACGAAGGGCCGGCTTTCGTGGAGAATATTCTTAAATATCTTGACAAATAAGATCATCATGACAACTGCTTCTATATGTACAATCGGGGATGAAATTCTCATCGGACAGATTGTTGATACTAATTCGTCAGAAATCGCTAAAGCATTGAATTTATTGGGGATACATGTAACAGACATGAAGTCTTTCGGTGATGACCATGACACGATCATAAGGACTCTGACTGAAGAATTACGTACACATGACATTGTCATCACAACAGGAGGACTCGGTCCGACCAAAGATGACATAACCAAGCAAGCTCTTGCAGAACTCTCTGATAGTGATGGATATGTCACAAACGAAGAACAAGCTGCAATAATGCATGCAATACTGCACTCAAGGGGAATCGACACGTTGGCTTCAAATAAGGCTCAAGCCGATGTGCCAAATAAATGTGAAGTAATTCCGAACAAATTCGGAACTGCACCGATAATGGTATTTAGGTTCAATGCGGAAAGATATGGTCATCAAGCAGTTTTGTACTCTATGCCTGGCGTTCCATTCGAAACAATGCATGCGTTGCCTGATGTTATAAATGACATTAGAAAGCATTTTGAAATCTCAGACATATATCACAAGAATGTCATGACTTATGGACTTGCTGAATCAGCTTTGGCGGAAAAAATATCTGATTGGGAATCCGCACTTCCTTCTGACATACATCTTGCATATCTTCCTAACCCTCTAACAGGAGTTCGTCTTAGGCTTTCAATCTATGGCGGGAACAGATCCGATGAAGAAAAGCGTATAGATGAGCAAATAAATAGGCTAAAATCAATCTTGGGAAACATTATATACTCAGATACAGATGATACCTTAGAACACGCCTTAGGCATCCTTTTAAAGTCAGCTGGCAAAACACTTGCTGTAGCAGAATCCTGCACTGGAGGTGAAATCGCACACCTTATAACGACAGTACCAGGCGCATCAGAATACTTCCTTGGCTCTGTTACTTCCTACGCCATACCTATAAAGGAAAATGTTCTAAATGTCTCTTCCTCTACAATTTCAAAAAATGGTGTAGTGAGCGCACAAGTGGCTGAAGCTATGGCTGATGGTGTACGAAAACTAATGGGAGCTGATTATGCTGTTGCTACAACAGGATTGGCTGATAAAGATGGCGACGGAATCAATCCTGGAGGTACTGTATGGATTGGCGTCAGCACATCACAAGGTCTGAGTCTATCAAGAAAATTTCAGTACCATAATGATCGAAAGAGAAATATCGAACGTTTTGCAGCCTCAGCATTGTATTTTCTGTTTACTATTGTTAAAGAAGAATTAAATCATTGATTATCAAATATTGTAACACAACTGTTTTAACTGCTAACATTTATGTTACATTTAAAATTGTAAACAATAAGATGTGATTATTTTAAATAAGCTAACTGAATATCAAATAGTTTAATTACATCGAGGCTATAAATGTTAAAAGGCACAAAGTAACAATTAGTTTTGCTACTTTGTGCCTTTTAGAACATATATATTCTTGTTATTTTAACATTGATGACACCTCACTTACCTCCTTCATGACTCGTAAAAAATTACCTCCAGCAATCTTTGAAATATCATTTTCACTATATCCACGAGCTCTCATTTCATCAAAAATCACAGGCATTTTAGATACATCTTCAAGTCCCTTGGGGGTGACATTTATACCATCAAAATCAGATCCAATACCGACATGATCTATGCCCGCTATAGCAACAGCATGATCAATATGATCCACAACTACCTTATAAGATGGACGAGAAAGCTCGGCAAGCTCTTGCTGAATTTCGACCCAAGCACGATATTTCTCTGGATCTGCAGGATTCTTTATAAACTCTGATTCTATAGCATCTGCCTTCGGGTCAAGACCGGACTTCTCCAAGACATACGAAAACTCATCCGACAAGAAAAGCGGATAAAAATTTATCTGGATGACTCCCCCATTGACTGCAAGTGCACGTAGCATCTCATCAGTCATATTACGCCTATGTTTAGCCAAAGCTCTACAGCATGAATGAGTGGAAACAACTGGCGCTTTGGAACATCTTATGCAATCGAAGAACGTTTCGTCTGAAGCATGAGCCAAATCTATAATCATACCTATGCGGTTCATCTCAGCCACGACTCTACGTCCAAATGGACTCAAACCATGCCATTTGTGTCCCTGAGCAGCCGAATCACATATTTGATTATCCGTATTATGTGTCAATGTGAGATAACGCACTCCCATTCTAAAAAACATTCTCAACAGGCCAAGATTCTCTTGTATCGGTAACCCATTTTCCATCCCCAACATAACAGAGATTTTCCCTAAGGTCTTGTTTCTAAGGGCTTCCTCGGCAGAAAAAGCAAAAGAAACATATTCAGAAGCAGATTCTACTGCATCATACACCCCTGCGAGCATCTCTAACGCATATCTGGTAGCAGCATCAGATTCCATTGACCCTGATGTATAAAGTGCGAAGAATGAAGCATCCACGCCTCCCCTTTTCAGTTTCGGAAAATCGACATGAGCAAAAGGATTATCGACAGAAAGATCTCTTAATCTTACTATCTGTGAAGGAGTATCACAATGAGAATCAAGAACAAACATATCAAGCATCAATTTTTTCAGATAACTCTGCCCATTCCTCAGTCCAAGCATCCAAATCCCGTTTATGTTCAAGATAGATCCTTGTGAGATCCATAACATCATCGTTCTTTCCTGGAGCTGCAAGAGTGGCTTCAATTTTCTTCATTTCAGCCTCTGCCGACGCAATTTCTTTCTCAAGAAAGGCAATACGGTTTCGTACTTTTCTTTCTTCCTTAGATACCGACTTTTTGGCTTCATAGCTCTGTTTCCCCTCTGAAATTTCCTGCACAACAGGCTTTTCCTCAGCTTTGAAACGACGTTCAAGTTCCTGAAGATTCTCTATCTTCCTTTCTTCAAGGAAATCTTGTATACCGCCAAGATGCTCACGGACCTTACCATCTCGGAACTCATATAACTTATCTACAAGTCCATCAAGAAAATCACGGTCATGGGAAACAATAACAAGTGTCCCATCAAAATTTTTGAGAGCCTGTTTAAGAACATCCTTAGAACGTATATCCATATGGTTCGTTGGCTCATCCAACGCAAGAAGATTATAAGGTTGGAGCATCAATTTCGCCATTCCCAACCTTGCTCGTTCGCCACCGCTTAGAACCGCGACCTTCTTGTCAATGTCTTCTCCCTTGAATAGGAATGCGGCAAGTATGTCTCGCAATTTTGTACGGATGTCTCCAGAAGCAATACTTTCAAGAGTTTCCAACACTGTTTGGCTCTTATCCAAAATATCCTCTTGATTCTGTGCAAAATAACCGATATTAACATTATGTCCGACCTTGGCTTCTCCAGATATCGGATCAAGTTGTCCCATTATGACTCTCATAAGAGTCGTCTTTCCTTCTCCATTACGTCCAACAAGGGCGACCTTCTCACCTCTCCTGATCTCGATTTCTGCTCCACTGAAAACAACCTTCTGAGGATATCCTACAGTAAGATTTGTACCCTTGAAAACAACATCGCCGGAGCGTGGCGCAGGTGGAAATTTTACTGTCAATGTCGAATTATCAGTCTCATCTATCTCAATTCTATCAAGTTTCTCCAATGCTTTGATTCTTGACTGTACTTGGTTCGACTTGGTAGGCTTATATCGGAACTTGTTTATGAAATCTTCTGTCTTTTCTATCATCTTCTGCTGGTTCTCATATGCCGCAATCTGTTGTTGCAGACGTTCTCTTCTGAGTTCCAGATACTTAGAATATGGCACTTTGTAGTCATGAATATGGCCAACCATGATTTCTATTGTCCGATTGGTAACATTGTCCAAGAAACGACGGTCATGCGACACCAAGAGAATCGAGCCATGATAGTTTTTGAGATAGTCCTCAAGCCACTCTATAGATTCAATATCCAAATGGTTGGTAGGTTCATCTAACATAAGCACATCTGGATGAGATAGAAGTATTTTCGCCAATTCTATTCGCATATTCCAACCTTGGCTGAAAGTTTCTGTATTGCGACCGAAATCTTCATCTTTGAATCCTAGGCCAAGCAGAGTTTTCTCAGCCTGAACTTGAGGCGGTTCCGAATGTTCTATAACAAGGATATCATTTATCTCATTCATCCTCGTTATCAGATCCATGTACTCCTTGGACTCATAATCTTGACGTTCAGCAAGTTCCTTACCTATCTTCTCTAATTCACATTCAAGCTCTGTCATTGCGGAAAAGGCCGTCATAGTTTCTTCCATGACGGTCTTTCCTTTATGATGTTCCATAATCTGCGGAAGATAGCCAATCTTTATGTGATTAGGCTTGTCAATATGCCCTGAAGTGGGACTTTGCAACCCACATATCAGTTTCATAATAGTAGACTTGCCTGCTCCATTCTTTCCTACAAGACCAATCTTATCATTCTCGCTTATATGAAAATTGATATTATCCAATAGCGTATAACTTCCATACGCTACCGATATCCCATTTATTGAAATCATTTCTTATGCTTTTCGGGATAATTATCTGTCGTTCATCCTAGATTTTATAAGCTCCAACAAACGTTCAGGGCATCCAACAGGATGACCAGTATCTTTATTTAAGAAACCCAGAACGACTTGTCCTTCAGCACACAAAACATTATCCTGATTATACACTGCCTGTTTTATCACAAGTTTCGCAAGAGGCACTTTTTCTATAGATGCGGTACATCTCACAACGTCCCCCATCTTAGCCGAGTGCCTATATTTACATTCTACCGAAATGACAGGTATTACCACGCCATCAGCTTCACAGGCTTCTATAGGGTAACCTCCCTCCTTAATCATCAAGTTACGTGCACACTCGAAATATCTTATATAATTCGAATGGTGCACAATCCCCATCTGATCAGTCTCATAATATCGAACTGGAAAACTTGTTTCGTAATATAGCATATCACAAAGATTTAAGTACCTTCAACTGAGCCTCATAACTTTCAATCTTAGAGAGTGAGTCAGCCTCTTTTTTGCGCTCTATAGCCACGACTTTCTCCGGAGCATGAGCCGTAAATCTCTCATTAGAGAGTTTCTTACGCACGGACTCCAGGAACTCGCGCTGGTATTTCAGTTCAGCCTCAAGCTTAGCAATCTCCTCCTCGACATTGACCTTGCCTGTAAGAGGAACGTACATCTCGACGGTACGCACCATCTGTGATACGCCCTCGGATGTGGCGCCGAAGTCGGAAACCACTTCCACTGAAGAGGCATTCGCAAGCTTCGACACTACAGCTATCATATTGGCAGGGAAATCTCCCTTGAACTTCACCTGAAGTGACTCTTTAGGTGATATGTTCTTCTGCTGGCGGATACTGCGCACAGCATTGACTGCCTCTTCAGCAAGTTCGAATGATGCGATGAATGCTTCGTCGTAGCTACCGGCTTTAGGACTATGCTGATACATTATAGTCTCGCCGTCCTTGCGCTCTGCCATGTCCTGCCACAATTCCTCCGTAATGAAAGGCATCACAGGATGAATCATCTTCAGCAGATTCTCGAAGAACGCTAATGTCTCTGTGTATGTCGCCTTGTCTATAGGCTGGCCATATGCAGGCTTGATAAGTTCAAGATACCAAGAGCAATAGTCGTCCCAGAACAATTTGTAGATGCTCATAAGGGCATCTGAAATCCTGAACTTTGAGTAATGATCCTCTACAGTCTCTATGGTCTGGTTCATCTTGTTGCGGAACCACTCGGCAGCTGTGGCACACGCTTCAGGCTGAGCAGCGTTCTCATCTACAGTCCAACCCTTTACAAGCCTGTATGAGTTCCAGATCTTGCCGCAGAAGTTTCGTCCCTGCTCTACCTGTGATTCATCATAGAAAATGTCGTTTCCAGCTGATGCGCAAAGAAGCATTCCGATTCGCACTGCATCAGCACCGTATTTGGCGATTAGGTCCAGAGGGTCCGGAGAGTTCCCGAGAGTCTTGGACATCTTGCGTCCAAGCTTATCCCGGACGATACCTGTAAGATATACATTACGGAAAGGTTCCTTGCCCATGAACTCATCTCCCGCCATAATCATCCTTGCGACCCAAAAGAACAATATATCAGGTCCAGTAACAAGGTCGTTTGTAGGATAGTAGTAAGAAAGATCCTTGTTCGGAGTATGCTCTGGATGTCCAGGACGTTCCGAGTCAAATACAGAGATAGGCCACAACCATGATGAGAACCAAGTATCAAGCACATCGTCATCTTGGCGCAACTGATCAGCAGTAATGGAAGGATCTATCTTTTTAGCAGCCTCAAGTGCTGCTTCATGTGTCGCCTCTACTACATACTGTCCATCAGGCAGATAGTACGCAGGGATACGCTGTCCCCACCACAACTGACGACTTATGCACCAGTCTCGGACAGTCTCCATCCAATGCTTGTATGTATTTTTATACTTGTCTGGAATCAGCTTCACATTTCCACTTTCCACAGAGTTCAATGCCATCTCTGCCAAATGCCCCATCTTCAGGAACCATTGTGTAGAAAGTCTCGGCTCAATCACGGCATTAGTCCTTTCGGAGTACCCAATAGGAGAGATATATTCCTCGACCTTCTCCAGGCAGCCAGCTTCCTGCAACATCTTCTCGATCTTGTTACGAGCAACGAAACGATCCTCGCCGACAAGTATCTGAGCCTTCTCGTTAAGCTTTCCATGATCATCGATGATATCGATTACTGGAAGATTATGGCGAAGTCCGATTTCATAATCATTAATATCGTGAGCAGGGGTCACCTTGAGGCATCCTGTACCGAAACCGATTTCCACATAAGAATCTTCAATGATAGGAATTTCTTTATTTATCAAAGGAATAAGGACTTTTTTGCCCTTGAGCCAATGATAACGCTCATCATCAGGATTGATGCTGACAGCAGCATCGGCCATGATTGTCTCTGGACGTGTGGTAGCCACTACAATATACTTGTCGGTACGATTTCCATTACCATCGGAGATATAGTATCTTAGATGATAGAAATGGCTCTTAGTTTCCTTATGGATGACTTCCTCGTCACTTACTGCAGTATGTCCTTCCGGATCCCAGTTTACCATGCGCACTCCCCTGTAAATCAAACCTTTCTTATAGAAATATACGAAAGTGCTGATGACGGACTCTGTAAGGTCCGGATCCATCGTGAACTTGGTCCTGTCCCAGTCGCATGACGCGCCGAGCTTACGAAGCTGGCTGAGAATGATTCCGCCATGTTCCTCCTTCCACTCCCAGGCATATTTCAGGAACTCTTCACGAGTAAGGTCTTCCTTATTGATACCCTGAGACTTAAGTCTTGCCACGACTTTGCTTTCCGTCGCGATCGACGCATGATCAGTACCAGGAATCCAACAAGCATTCTTGCCATCCATCCTGGCCTTACGGATAAGCACGTCATTCAAGGTATTATTAAGGACATGTCCCATGTGCAATATACCTGTCACATTTGGAGGTGGAATAACAATAGTATATGGTTCTCTTTCATCAGGTTCTGAATGAAAGAACTTGTTTTTAAGCCAATAGGCATACCATTTATCCTCTACCTGCGAGGGGTCGTACTTAGCCGAAAGTTCCATTTATCTCTTTATTTTATGTTTATATTCCAAAAACGTACAAAGATACGAAATTTTAGTATGCGTTAAAAAATAAGTTGGTAAAGATTTGTGGGGGATTTTCGAGGACAGATTCGGTTTCGAAGAAGGAATGTACCGGGGTACACGACTGATGAGAAAATGAATATAGACCTAAAAGACTCGCAAATTATTCGATAGAAATTGTATAATGAGATACTACGGAGATTTTTCCGTGACCTCAAACAGATTCTAAGCAGATTTCTATATAAATCTTTGGAGCTCCCTATATACTAAATGTACTGGGAGTCCCATAATTGTAAAGAAAGATCCCTCAATTCCTGTTATTCCGATATATCCTATCCATTCCTGTATTCCATAAGCCCCAGCCTTATCGAATGGTTTGAAAGTATCTACATAGTAGTTTATTTCATCGTCAGAAAGAGTTTTAAAATGAACGAACGCTGTATCAGAAACTGTTTTACACATTCTGCAGCTCCGTAATGTCAAAGCAGTAGTAACATGATGCTTGCGGCCAGAAAGTAAATGCAACATTTTTATGGCATCATCCCGCCCATGTGGTTTGCCCAAGACTAAATCATCACAATAAACCATAGTATCAGATGTCAGAAGTATTTCATCCTGGTCCAATAAACGATGGAAACCTATAGACTTCCCTTCTGACATCATTGCAGGAATTTGTTCCAGTGGTGTATTTCTATCGTAAGATTCTATAAACGAAGTCTTTGTATCCACTGTAAAGTCCAAACCAAGACCTTCGAGCAATTCACGCCGTCTCGGAGAAGCACTCGAAAGAATGAGTTTTTTACCTTTCAGATCCATTTTGCATTGAGAAATCAGAATTTTGCTTTGTATCCAGACACATCAAAAACCCACTTTCCATGAGCCTTCATCACTCGTTCTATTGCGTCACGCACACATCCATGCCCACCTATTTTCGGTGACACAAAATCCGAAACGGCAATCACCTCATCTACAGCATCAGACGGGCACACAGCCATCCCACACACTTCCATTACAGGGATATCTGGTATATCATCCCCAATATAAAGTACATCCTCGTGAGACAATGAATATTTACGACAGAAATCCTCGAAATCAGTGATTTTATCTCTCGAACCAAGATATACATCTTCCGGCAAAACACCGCAGGAACGAAATCTCGCTACTATCGAACCAGACCTTCCACCAGTTATAATCGCTGTTGGATAACCTTTCAATGTCGCCATGCGTACAGCAAATCCATCTTTCGAATCAAATGTTCTATAAAGTTCACCGACAAGGTCGCACAATATGCCACCATCAGTAAAAACACCGTCCACATCGAAGGCAAAAGCCTTGATGCGGGCGAAGTCAATATTTTTTCCTACCATAGCAGGATCTATGATTTAGTACCATTATTGAATGGTGCGAAGTCGCCAAGATTAAATGTCGCTTCTTTTTGTCCACCAGCAGGCCTATTACCCATATCTATTGGACCAAAGTTGTTCTCATATTTGGAAACATTGTCCATAAGGGCACCTAAAAGTCTTTTCGCATGCTCAGGAGTCATTATGATACGATCACATATATCGGGTTTTGGCATTCCTGGAAGCATCTTTGCAAAATCAATAATAAACTCGCTATGAGAGTGTGTAATTATCGCAAGGTTCGAATATGTTCCTCTAGCAATCTCTGGTTTAAGTTCCAGACTAATCTGATTCTTTTCGTTTTCCATTTTTATCTTTATATGTTCTGTAAATTTAACAAAATATCTTTATATTCTATCACATTCTCTGACTCTTGAGCCATAAATAGCATATACAAGCATCACAAGTTCACATACTAAAGCTATAGTCCAAGTCCATTGCCAACTACTTAGCATATCAGCCATAGCCCCCTGAAGAACAGGGAAAATTGCACCACCAAATACTCCCATCATGAAGATTCCAGAAGCTTTTGATGTGTATTCCTTCAGTCCTGTTACAGCGAGCGTAAAGACACAACTCCACATTACAGAATGACATAGTCCTACAGAAACAAGTAACCAAAGATTTTCTGTAATCATAGATATGACAATCAACACCGAAGCTATCAAAGTAGTGGCAAATAGCAGGATGCGAGGTGAAATTTTATTAAAAAAACTAAATACGAGCCTGCCTATCATAAGGCCACCCCAGTATAAAGTCGCAAGTAACGCTGGAATACCCAAATCAAGTCCACAAAGGACAAGGTGTTCATTTCCGAAAAATGATAAACCATGACCAGACTCAATGAGTTCCATTGCATGGAGGTTAACATTAACTCCGACAGAGACTTCAGTCCCGACATAGAAAAATATTGCAATAACCCCAAGCGTGAGATGCCTGAACGACCATATACTCCGCTTAAGTTTACCTTTTTCAGCTCTCGTTCCTTCTATATCAGGAAGACTGAGTCGAGATGTTACAAGCGTCGTCACTATAATACATAATGCAAGTAACAGGAAAGGAACCATCAGTTGATCAGCCGTAACACTCTCAAGAGAAACTCCTGAGAAAATTACACCCGTAACAAAAAATGGTGCTATAGTAGTACCGAATGAATTTATCGCACATACGATATTCATTCGCTGAACAGGCTGCGTTCCAGGAAGTTGATATGCTGAGACATATGGATTTATAACAACCTGAAGCAACGCTGCAGATGTTCCCATAAGATAAGACCCCAAAAGGAATATGAAATATCCATATGGAACTGTATCTTCGCCAATACGCACTGTAGCTTCAGTAAAATGCACTACAAACCACGAAGACAGTGCAAAGAAAAGCAACCCGGCTATCATAAAAGAGAGAGCCCTTAGAAGGGTTTTCTTATAACCGACCAAGTTAATCCATTTCCCCCCGATAAAGCTATTCAAATAGCCCAAAAAGAAAAAAAATGAAATAAGGGTTGTCAATGTATTCCTAAGTTCATCCGCCCCAGATAAAAATGCGATCTTAAGTGGCCCTTGGAACTGTCCATTGACAGTTGTAAGAAATCCGACAATAAAGTAAATGAATGTCAGTACGGCAAATGGGCCAAGACCATAGTTTTTCTGTTTATCAATCATCTCTTATCTTGATTAATTAATTCTAGTTTTACAAATTTAGAAAATTTATCATAAACTTACATTATTTTCCATCAGAAGGTTGGTGAAAATATAAAAATCGTTTTATAATATTCTACAACAAAAAAGCCCTTAAGTTATAAGGACCTTTTAAATCGTTGAGTAATGACGCCTCACGCGCAAAAACTCACACTAACCACATAATTAATAACACTAAAACTAATAACCAACGAGCTATGCTTGGGAGAACCCCTTCATTAACTCAACTGCAAATTTACTGCTTTTTTATATTTTTACAAACTTTTTTACAATTTATACAATTTTTTATTCTACATATAGCAGTAGACC
The DNA here is from genome assembly GCA_934693135.1 of uncultured Bacteroidales bacterium. Lineage (GTDB taxonomy): Bacteria > Bacteroidota > Bacteroidia > Bacteroidales > UBA932 > Cryptobacteroides. The sequence goes on from CAKUVA010000011.1 coordinate 46,254, forward strand.
CTTAAGATATTCTCCTTCCGGATGGTAAATATTAACTGCATGATCTGCAGGCTGATTCAGTCTATCTAATATGCGGACTCTTCGATGTGTCTGTGCTGCAGCAGAGAACACGGCAAGAGCAAATGCTTCCTTATCTACCACTTGAGAGCAACTGAATGTAAATACTAAACCTCCGGACGCAACCTTGGAAATCGCAGCTGCATTAAGACGCTGATATGCACGAAGAGCATTCCTCAATGCTCCTCTGTGTTTTGCAAAAGCTGGGGGATCAACAATCATCAAATCATATTTTCCTTCAGGGACATCACGCAAGAAATCCAATGCATCAGTGCAAATTCCAGTGTGCCTTGATGGATCAAAACCACCTAAACGAACATTCTTTTCTACTAAATCCATAGCTTTGGCAGAACTATCCACAGAATCTACATGTTTCGCCCCTGCACCTAAAGCATATATTGAGAACCCACCAGTATAACAAAAGAGATTCAGCACATTACGACCTTTAGCATACCTATTCACAAGAGATCTATTCTCTCTCTGATCAAGGAAAAAGCCTGTTTTCTGTCCTTCTGTCCAATTCACTATGAATTTAAATCCATTCTCCATGACAATCTGCTCATCATCAGCAAAACCCTCTTTTTTGTAAAGGTAGCCATCTACGAGATCAAGCCCAGCCTTAAAAGGCGCAGTTCCAGAACTTTTATCATAAATAGCTTTCAACTTGTCTCCATAGATTTTCACCAATGCATCAGAAATCTGCCTCTTTGCTCTGAACATGCCAGCGGAATGAGCCTGCATAACACAAACGCCATCATAATAGTCAACTATCAAACCAGGAAGCCCATCTCCCTCTCCATGCACGAGCCTATAACAGTTCGTGCTGATTGATGATTCAGCAAGCCCCACGGAAACTCGAAGACGATATGCTCGCGAAAGCATATCAAGCCAAAACGCGGCATTGATATTATCAGATTCAAAGCTGAGAACTCTGACAGCTATTGAACCTATCTGATAATGCCCTGCTGCAAGAAACTCACCATCAGAACTATATACTCCGACGACATCTCCCTCGGCTGGCGTCCCTATAATTTGCGCAATCGCCCCAGAGAACACCCATGGGTGAAATCTTTTAAGGGAATCTTCTCTACCTTTTTTCAGTATTATCTTTGCCATTTATCTTTCCAGTCTTTTTGTTTCTATATCTTCTTTGGAAATACCTGCGACGTTTCTCCCGACGTCTTTTCTTGGATTCAGACATTGTCTTTCCATCTTCAGGCATACTTTCTGTTTTAACTTCCACAGGCTGTGCTAGCTCAACCTTGATTTTAGGAGTAACAGGATGAGGATGAAGTTCTTCCTCTGAAAGAGGTGCCTTCTCTGACTTCATCAATTTGTTATACATTTCGCGACATACCCACGCGTCTGTGGCAGCATATTTCTGTTGTGGTTCCGACAAAACATCAGCTTCCCAATTTGAAAGTTGCTGTGTCTTAGATATTTTCACGCCGAGTATTATCGCAGACATCTTCTTGACACTCTTATCCTTAATTCCGTATTCCCATACTATCTTCTGCAGATCCACGAAATTACTAGGTTCAAACTGACAATATCGCTGTAACCCCCTCAAATCGTCATGTACAGCAGCACCCACCTTGATTATATTCTTGTTGGCCATCAGCTTGCAAAGCCGTTTGTCGAGTCCTAAAAGTTTAATTCTAAACAAGAATGCTTCCTTCGCTCCAGAAAGCTGAAGAAGAGACACACCATACTTAGGTTGGTCAGGAGAAAAACATGGTCTTGACTCAGTATCGAATCCTATTACTTTCTGATTCCGCAAATATCGAATCGCATATTCCAATTCAGGCCCAGGTCTGTCAATCACATGAATTCTTCCCTCAAACACAGCTAAATCCAATCCCTCTATCTCATCTAACTGAACACTACTTTGATACATACTCCTCATACGTTTTTTGGGCAAAACTCTTCATAAAAGATATTTGATCTTCACTCATATACCTCTCATTCATCTCTACTGTTAGAAAACTTTCCAACTCCGAGCCTGGAGCCCTATTATACTTGAAATCATCCGAAAATCTTCCATCGTCATAATAGTATCCGACCGCCAAATCTGGAACAGGTACGACTGCAAACATTTCCATTGCTGGATAAGCAACCCGATGTGTAAACCCATTCATCTTCCTCAAATAAGATATGCAATCTGCGACCATTGAAGTCCTTGCGTCAATAAATTCAAAGTTATCAGACAAGAAAGCCTTATATGTCATTAGACTATCGTTCGATTCCGCAAGAAGCGCATGAAATATTGAATTCAGAGAGTCAGCCCTCATTGGGATATCATCTACAAGAACTACATCCAAACGCGTTCGCTGCCCTGCAGAGCGATACATTCTGAAAAAAGACAACATACGTTGCATTATGGTTCCACCATGTTGAGGACAAATCATGTCATATTTTAATGACGGATATTCTTTTTCCAATTCAGATGATAAAGCAGAATAAACGCCATCTCCGAGAATCTGTTCTGAGGTCCAGACTGCAATAGATGCATTTTCGCCTCCATGTCTTTTCATAGCATAACGAAACATGGAATGTATCGGTGATATTACATCAATATCTGCCCTTGTGCCATTCACCAAAGCCATTATGTCAGAATAGCCAAATGCGGAGGAATACGATGACGATAGAACGACAACCTTAGAATGGTTCTTTCCTATTCTGTCTTCCTTGTCATAAGGACTCAGAAAACACGATGTGTCCACCACATTGATAAAATTCTTGACATTCAATTCTTTAAGATATGATTCATTTTGTTTTTCCACATATCCGTGATATGGAGAATTAGCCTCATCACATACAACCGAAATAGTCTCTCCAGAAAAATCAGGTAGCCCATCAGATACCATTCTTCCGTTCACATTGTCAAAATGATCACAACAAAGAAATTCATCTGAAATGAACATAGCATCATTCGCCGGTCCTATTATAGAAATCACGCCATTGGAGCCAGATTCTCCGGCATTTTTCACAATATTATATACAGTTGTGGTCGTATCAGAAAGAATCGACTTAACATAAGGTATAGACAAAGGGTCACCGGCCCCACGATTTGCACATGAAACCATGAAGGTCGGCGACACTATTGATAATATAATCAGCAGTCTGTTCACAATCAATTTTTTAGAAAAATAAGAGCTCCCGATACTTAGGCAAAGGCCATAGCTCATCATCGACAAGCATCTCCAAATGGTCAGCGCTGTAACGCACTTTGTCCATCTCATCCTTCACCTCAGTTGAATACAGATAAGCTCTTTCAGCCATATCTTCGACTTTGTTAGCTTTTTTACGAGCTTCAACAAGAGCCTCGACATCGGTCGATATATTATTTACGAAACCTGATATTTTTTTATATGTCTCCATATCGGCTTTGCAGAGTGTCTTGAACTCATCTCCGAAAACTTCTTTACAACCTTGAATGCTCTTGACAAGGATATTCTGATAACCTACAGCCGCCGGAATTACATGATTCAAGCATACATCCCCGATAAGTCTTGCTTCAATCTGAAGTTTCTTGACATAAGTTTCATTAAGCACTTCATATCTCGCTTGAGACTCTGCAGGAGAAAGGACACCGAGTTTCTCGAACATATCCACTGTATCTTTCTCAAGGAATACCTTATATGCTTCAGGGACATTGCGTACAGCCTTGAGTCCTCTGCGAGCAGCCTCATCTTCCCATTCCTTGCTATATCCATTGCCTTCGAACATTACATCTTTTGACTCTGATATAAATTTTCTTACAATGGTAAGAACTGCACTCTGACGATTTTCCCCTTTGGCTTCAAGAGCTTCAGCTTCCTTACGGAATTCATTGAGGCTCTCTGCAACAATGGAATTAAGAACATAAGTAGCACTTGCAGCATTTGCAGATGAGCCAACAGCTCTAAATTCGAAACGATTTCCTGTAAAAGCAAATGGAGATGTTCTATTTCGATCCGTATTATCCTGTACAATCTCAGGAATGGAGCTAACCATCTGAATAGAAGCCTTCCCAGCCTCGACGTCAGAAGGATCTTTCATAGCCAATATACTATCGAAGATATTGGACAATGTAGAGCCTGAAAAGATTGACATCACTGCAGGTGGAGCTTCATGTCCACCAAGACGATATGAATTGTTCAATGTACATACTGACGACATCAGAAGATAATTGTGCTTGTAGATCGCGCGTACAACTGATGCATAGAATGCAAGGAACTGGAGGTTCTTCGTAGGTGTCTTGCCTGGAGAAAGAAGATTCACGCCAGTGTCTGTCTGCATAGACCAGTTGCAATGCTTTCCACTACCATTGATACCATCAAATGGTTTTTCATGGAAAATCACCTTCAAATGATGCTTCTCTGCAACTTTAGGCATGAGTATCATAAGCAACATGTTCTGGTCAATTGCCTTAGTAGCCTCGCAGAATACTGGCGCACATTCGAACTGATTAGGAGCCACCTCATTATGTCTTGTCTGAAGCTGTATTCCAAGTTTATAGGCCTCAGTCTCAAAATCCTTCATAAAGGCCTCTACCCTACTCGGTATCGCACCAAAATAGTGGTCTGATAGCTGTTGGTCTTTAGCCGAGGTATGACCGATAACTGTTCTGTCACAAAGTTTAAGATCCGGACGAGCATTGTACAACGCCTCGTCAACCAAGAAGTACTCTTGTTCAAGTCCGACATTGACAGAAACAGCCTTTACAGACTTGTCAAAGAGGTTTGCTACTGATGTCGCGGCACTGCTGAGCGCCTGTATTGACCTAAGGTTAGGAACTTTCATGTCGAGAGCTTCGCCTGTATATGACACGAATACAGATGGAATACACAATGTTTCATCAAGAATGAATACAGGAGAGTTAGGATCCCATGCAGAATATCCTCTGGCTTCAAAGGTATTGCGCAGTCCGCCGCTTGGGAAACTAGATGCGTCAGGCTCCTGCTGAACTAATGCGCTTCCGCTGAATCGCTCAAATGCCTGACCATCTTTCACGGTAATGAAAGCCTCATGTTTTTCTGCAGTTGTTCCAGTAAGAGGCTGAAAGAGATGGGTATAATGTGTAGCGCCCTTCTCCGTAGCCCAAGTCTTCATGGCTGAAGCAATTTCATTGGCGACAGCCCTGTCGATCTTCTTGCCGAACTTTACAGCAGCCTGAACAGAGTCATAAGCAGTCTGAGACATGTATCTCCTCATTTTGGCGAGGTCAAACACATTTTCCCCGAAGAAAGCCGATATCGGCCTCTTCTCAACGAAATAGCGCCCTGTAGTGTGGGCAGCAGCTTCGTCCAAAGCTCTTTGTCTGAAAGTTGACATAATTCATTAGATTTTGTTAAGTACGTCCACAAAGGTAAAAAAAAACACTATCTTTGTAAATGCCTTCGGGCTTATTTTTTTACTTAAAACGAAAAACAATGGCTAAAATTTCTCACAAAGCTGAAATAATGCCAGCTTCTGCTATCAGAAAGTTGGTGCCGTTCGCTGATGCCGCCAAGGCAAACGGGACAAAAGTCTATCACCTCAATGTCGGCCAGCCTGACATTAAATCTCCAGAATGTGCTTTGGAGGCTGTCCGTCACAATACTCTCGACCATGTATCATATACGAACTCGGCTGGTCTCATCGAACTCCGAAAAGGCTTAGTCGAGAAATACTATAAGAGAATCGGTATTGATATAGAAGTTCCTGAACTCATCGTGACTGTAGCCGGCAGTGAGAGTGTCAATCTCTCATTACAGATTGCATGCGATGAAGGTGATGAAGTGATTGTGCTCGAACCATTCTACACTAACTACAATACATTTGCATTCATGAACGGCATCACCCTGAAAGCCGTCCATACAGACATCCGTCAAGGTTTCAAGGTTCCAGATATGGCTGAATTCGAGAAGCTTATCACGCCTCGAACTAAAGCTATTCTCATAAGCAATCCTGGTAACCCTACCGGCACATTATACACGAAAGAGAATATGCTTGCACTCGGAGAAGTAGCCAAGAAGCATGATCTTTTCCTCATATCAGATGAAGTCTATCGTGAATTCTGCTATACTGACGAGCCTCATTTCTCTGCGATGAATATACCGGGATTGGAACAAAATGTTATTCTTATTGACTCTGTATCAAAGAGATACAATCTATGTGGCTGCCGTATAGGTTGTATAATCTCACACAACAAAGATGTAATGGGTGCGGCAATGAAATATGCACAAGCTCGCCTTTGTCCTCCTGTTTTCGGACAAATTGCGGCCCTCGGTGCTCTTGACACACCTCAAGAATATTTCGATGCAGTTAAGGAAGAATACATAAAGAGAAGAAACTATATGGTCGGACGTCTTAATGAGATGAGCGGAGTGTATTCCCCTCTTCCTATGGGCGCATTCTACACTATAGCTGAAATTCCTGTAGACAACGCTGAAAGCTTTGCAAAATGGATGTTGACTGATTTTAGGTATGAAGGACAGACCACTATGGTTACCCCTGCCGCATCATTCTACAAAACGCCTAATACTGGCACAAATCATATCCGTGTGGCTTATGTACTTGAGGTTCCAGAGCTTGAGAAAGCATTGGATGTTCTCGAACATGGTCTTTCAGAATATCCCGGAAGATTAAAATAATTGTCTTAAGAACTAATTTACACTTTCCACAGGCTATCCGGCAGAAATGCCGAGAATAGACAAAATTTTCGGAATCAACATACTATAAAGGTACTCCTCCTCCATGAAGTGAGTACCTTTATATATTTTATACGAATTTTTTCCGAAATGACGTTCCCAATTCGTAACACTAACAACACCCCATCGACGATAACTATCATCCGTTCCAAAAAAAGCAAAGAAATAATCTCCATCAGAAGCACAATTAAAAACTTGTCTACGAATACCTCGATAATGAGACAATATTTTCTGCGTAAAATCAAGAGACTGCCGATCCCCTGGCCTTGGTTTGAAAAATATTTTCATAAATTTAGCCGATCCAGGGATATGACTTGCAAATGACATCCAACATGACGCTCCAATCGCAGGTGACACGAAAATATGAGGGACACCTCGAATTCGAATCGCATGCAGAGCTCCAAGAGACTCTCCTATAACTAGCTGAGGATGAAGTTCATCAAACCATGATGAAATCTGTCTCCATGCTATATCCGGATCAATGTCGTATGTCCTTACTATCACATCTATATGAACTCCCGAATCAACATAATTATTTATATTTTCAGAAAGGATTGATGGTATCCGGCTATCTCCTCCGCCTCCCATTCCGTGGACATATAATATAATATACTTCATTTCCCTTATGGTTTTTCGATTGTAAATTTACTAAGTTTTATATATTTTTGTAGAATTGGATTAGAGAAATCAAAATAGTTATTTAATATGATTGACAAATTTCTGACATCTTCATTGCTCGCATGCTGCATTCCTATGCTCATGTCTGCGCAGACATCGAAAGATACTCCGAAGGAGATCGAGTATCAGTTCACCACTGTGAAAGCCAACCCTATCACGCCTGTAAAGAACCAATATCGTTCAGGTACCTGCTGGTGCTTCTCTACTCTTGGATTTCTAGAGTCCGAAGCAATTAGAATTAACAACATTAAAGACTCTACCCTATATCCTGATTTCTCAGAGATGTTCGTAGTGAGTCATTCCTATCAGGACCGAGCTGAGAAATTCGTAAGACTTGATGGAAAACTTAATTTCGCAGCAGGTTCAGAAGCCGGAGATGTCCTTCACATAGTGAAAGACTATGGACTAGTTCCTCAGGAGGCTATGCCAGGGCTCAACTATGGTACTGACCTCCCTAACCATGGAGAATTGGACGCACTTGCACTTGCTTATGTAGAAGCCATCGTCAAAAATCCTAACAAAACACTCTCTACAGCATGGAAAAATGGGTTCCAAGGAATCATGGATGCTTATCTTGGACCTTGCCCAACCGAGTTTACATACAAAGGAGTCAAATATACTCCCGCTTCATACAGAGACTCATACAAGATAAACACAGATAACTATGTGTCATTGACTTCATTCTCTCATCATCCATTTTATCAGAAGTTCGCGCTTGAAATCAGTGATAACTGGCGTTGGGATGAAGATTGGAACGTGCCAATCGATGAATTCATGGCAGCTTTGGACAATGCACTTGAGAATGGATATACAGTATTTTGGGGTACGGATGTAAGCGAAAAAGGTTTCACCCGTGATGGTCTCGGAATTCTCTATAAAGAGCAGGTTAAGAAAGCTGCCGGATCTGACCAAGAGCGTTGGGTAGGCAAGAGCGTTGAGAAGAACGATGAACCTCAGGCACCAGAAGAGGATGAGGTAAATCAGGAATACAGGCAGAAAGGATATGACAACAAAACACTCACCGATGACCATGGAATGCAGATTTTCGGCATAGCAAAGGATCAGTTCGGAAAGAAATACTACATGGTAAAGAACTCATGGGGTTCTGCTGGCAAATACAAAGGAATCTGGTATGTAACAGAGGCTTTTGTCAAAGGAAAATCCATGGACATCGTGATGCACAAGGATGCTCTTCCTAAATCACTTGCAAAAAAATTAGGTATCAAATAGCAAATTTATATGCAAATCATAAAGCATATACCGAACTCAATCACCTCAATGAACCTGCTTTCAGGCACTCTTGGGGTGATTTTCACCTTACAAGGTAGGATAGATATCGCATTTCCGCTTATGCTCGCGGCTGCTGGATTCGATTTTTGTGACGGCTTTGCAGCAAGACTATTGAACGCCTATTCTGAGATTGGTAAAGAATTGGATTCGCTTGCTGACATGATCAGTTTTGGTGTGCTTCCAGCCATAATGCTCTATAAGACAATGGCAATTTGTGGTACATGGCAAATAGCCATATATATTCCATTGATTCTTGCCGCGTTCTCAGCATTGAGACTTGCCAAATTTAATCTCGATGAACGCCAGCATGGCAGTTTCATCGGCTTGGCAACTCCAGCAGCAGCTATGATATGCGGTTCGCTTGCCTACTATGTAGAAAAAAACTCAGGTTCATTACTGAGCTCTTTATGTGGAACATGGTGGTTTTTGCCAGCATTATCTCTTGCATTGTCCGCACTGCTGATAAGTGAAATACCTATGTTCGCCATGAAATTCGGAAAAGGACTCGAGGCTGATCATAAGACAAAGACTCTGCGCATTGGATTCCTATCAGGAATAGTCTGCATAATCATCGCCGTTATAGTATCAGGGGCAAACTGGTCGCTTATAATACTCTTTATGTTCTTATATTACATTTTGCTTAATCTTGCTGCCGGACTTGTGAGTAAATAATCCGCTCACATCATTTTTCCCAGAGATGAAACTGCTACATCGAGATCATCTGCAAATCTTGTATGATCCATAAGGAAGTCAGGATGTCCTGCGGCAAGCTTGGAATAAAGAGCCTTGTTCATTTCCATTGCATAAGAAGATACTGCATATTCAATTTCGTCTTTCTGTGTACGGCTTGTCGAAAATTTATAAACACGCTGTTTTTGATGAAATATGCAGTACGCTGATTCTATCGCATCTAACGGGATACGAAGTCCGTCAAGAATCTTGTCAATGATGGGATATACCTCATTTTCATCAGAATATGCATAAACATTGAACCGTCTATCCCCAGCAATCATTGCTGACATTTTTGCACGATTCCTGTTATAGAATACATAACAAGGCTTGCCGAGACTCTCTGCATATCCAAGCTCGTAGCCAACGCCAAGAGAAGGATTTGTACACTCGCCTATAAGTACATCACATTCCCTTAACCACGCAGTATCTTGCTCATAGATGTCAATATCTGCCAGCCCTTTTTCGTTGACATCTAATTTATTGCTTCCTATATGTTCTGTTAAGACTATATCTGTGCCCTGTATATGCGAAATAATCCTTCCATACAACTCAACATCGCATCTTCCTCCACGTATAGAACCAGCAAAGTATACCTTGAGACTATTTTTGTCATACATATATTCAAATTTTTATAGTGACATTTTCTATCCTGATTTGGAAAGTCCCTGACGGAGCATTTACGTCCACCACATCCCCAATCTTCTTACCCATCAAAGCCATTCCTATAGGAGATTTGCACGATATCTTGCCCTCCTGCAGATTCATTTCGTGGGGACTTACAATAGTGTATGTCATTCGAGTATTCAAAGCCAAATTCGTAAATTCAACTTCGCTTAACAATGAAATACGATCTTTCGGCAATGCTTTGGTGTCAATGACTCTTGAATACTGAAGAATTTTCTGGAGGAAACGTATCCTACCGATAGCCTTAGCTTGGGCTCTTCTTGCAGCACGATATTCAAAGTTTTCGCTAAGATCACCCTGTGCACGAGCTTCAGACAAAGCTTCCTTAATCCGAGGATACTCCACATTTATAAGAGAATCAAGTTCCGCTGCTATCTGATCGTGACGTTCTTTAGATAGGTATTCCATATCAGTTTAAAATTAACAAATACTCGAGTCTGGAGAGACTCCCGTCGTACCCGACTCTTATTACAAATTTAATAAAATTTCATAAATAGAGCTACATAAGCTATATATCACAATATCAAATTAATTATCATTGGGAACGAATTTTTGTGTATTTTCGCTTTATATTTTAGTAATATGAAG
>CAKUVA010000012.1 GCA_934693135.1 uncultured Bacteroidales bacterium
AAACTCTCGAAAAAATATCCCCTCGCATCTCGGAAGATTTTCGGCTCGAGTATTACTACGCCTTCTATATCTGTCTTCTTGATTTCCATTATTTCAAATAAATAAGTAACCAAATGTATGAAAATCTATTTGATTTACAAAAAAAAACACTACCTTTGCATTCCTTTTGGCGGATTGTCCGCAAAGAGATAAAATTTATTAACATTTATTACTAAACAGTATGAAACAGTACGAGACCGTTTTCATTGCAACTCCCGTTTTGTCTGATTCTCAGATGAAGGAAGCGGTTGCTAAGTACGTGGACTTCATCGCACAGAATGGCGGCGAAGTTGTGTACGAAGAAGACTGGGGACTTAAGCAGCTTGCTTATCCTATCCAGCACAAGACTTCAGGGTTCTATCACCTGATTGAATTTAAGGCAAATCCTGAATTCATCGCTAAGCTTGAAACTCAGTATCATCGTGACGAGAGAATAATTAGATTCCTCACAGTCGCTCTTGATAAAGATGCTGTAGCTTATGCAGAAAAAAGAAGAGCTAACAAACAGGCTAAAGCAGCCGCTCAGGTCGCAGAAGCTGAGAACTAATTCATAAGGAGGTATAACTATGGCACAGACAAACAATGCACAGCAGAATAACGAAATCCGTTATCTGAACCCTCCTGCAGTAGAGGTTAGAAAGAAAAAATACTGCCGCTTCAAGAGAGCTGGTATCAAATATGTAGACTACAAGGATCCTGAGTTCCTTAAGAAATTCTTGAACGAGCAGGGTAAGATTCTCCCTCGTCGTATCACTGGAACATCTCTTAAGTTTCAGAGAAAAGTAGCCCAGGCAGTCAAGAGAGCTCGCTCACTCGCGCTTCTCCCGTATGTAACAGACCTTCTTAAATAATTAGGAGAACAGAAATATGGAAATCATTTTGAAGAAAGAAGTGGCCAACCTTGGTCATGCAGATGATATCGTAAAGGTTAAATCTGGTTACGCTCTTAATTATCTAATTCCTCAGGGTTTCGCAATCATCGCAACTGAGTCTGCAAAGAAACAGCATGCTGAGACTGTTCGCCAGAGAGCACATAAAGAGGCCAAACTTATTGCTGATGCAGAAGCTCTTGCAGCAAAGATTGCAGCAGTTTCAGTAAAAGTTGCAGCAAAAGTAAGCGAAAATGGCAAAATTTATGGCTCAGTAACTACAGCTCAACTTTCAGATGCCCTTGCTGCTGCTGGAGTAGCAGTTGACAAGAAGGATATCGTTATCCTGTCAAAGGATGTAAAGGAAGTAGGTACTTTCGAGGCAGAAGTAAAGTGCTACAAGAATGTGAAAGGTGCTTTCAAATTCGAAGTTGTAGCTGAATAACATTCAGTTATTTAAAATAAAAAAAGACTCTTATCATTTTTTTGATAAGAGTCTTTTTTTATTTCTATCATCTACACTTATATACAAAATATAAAAAAGAGGGGAACTAATTATAAATATAGTCACCCTCTTTTGTGCTCCCTTAGGGGCTCGAACCCTAGACCCCAACATTAAGAGTGTCGTGCTCTACCAACTGAGCTAAGGAAGCATTCTTCACTTATTTTAATATTACAAAGATAATGATTTTTTTAAAAAAATAGAATTATTTTTTATCAGACACTCAACATCTCTAAAAGAATGTCGAAAGATTACAATCATTTGAATATCTTTGCAAAAAATAATACGAAATTATTTATAACATGAAAGACGCAATAACAGAAAAAGGCAAATGGAAAGTTCTTAAAAGCGAATACTTATTCAGAAGGCCATGGCTGACAGTCAGACGAGACTGTGTAGAACTCCCCGACGGACGACAAAATCCCGAATTCTACGTATTAGAATACCCTGATTGGGTCAATGTCATAGCCATAACCGAAGACGGACAATTTGTCATGGAACGTCAATACAGACATGGACTAGGTAAAACATGCTACGAAATACCGGCCGGAGTAATGGAAAAAGGTGAAACTCCAATTGAAGCTGCAAAACGCGAACTAATGGAAGAAACCGGCTATGGGGATGGAGAATGGACATGCCTGATGACCATTTCAGGAAACTCAAGCACTACCAACAACATTTCACACTGCTTCGTAGCAAAAAATGTTAAGAAAATATCGAGCCAGCACCTTGATAATACAGAAGATCTTGAAATAGTCCTAATGTCTCAAGATGACGTAAGAGATTTGATGAAAAACGACCAGATAAAGCAATCTTTGATGGCAGCACCTCTTTGGAAATACTTCGCAGAAAACAAACTTATCTAAGTAAATCTATCAAATTAATATATACAAAAAAGGTCGAAACAATATTGTTTCGACCTTTTTTGTATCAAATATTCTTATTATTCAGCTTTTCCGTCTGAACCAAGAACATCCTTGATCTTGTGCTCATAAAGCTTCTTCATCTCGTCACGTGCAGGTCCGAGGTACTTACGTGGATCGAACTCGCCTGGTTTCTCAACGAATACCTTACGAATGGCAGCGGTCATTGCAAGACGTGAATCAGAGTCAATATTGATCTTGCATACTGCAGACTTGGCTGCTTCGCGAAGCTGCTCCTCAGGAATACCTACTGCATCTGGAAGCTTTCCACCATACTGGTTGATCATGTCTACATACTCCTGCGGTACTGAAGATGATCCATGGAGAACGATAGGGAATCCAGGAAGCTTCTTCTCGATCTCGTGGAGAACGTCGAATGCAAGTGGAGGTGGAACGAGACGACCTGTCTTAGGGTCACGAGTGCACTGCTCTGGTTTGAACTTGTATGCGCCATGTGATGTTCCGATAGATATAGCGAGTGAATCGCAGCCTGTACGTGTTGCGAAGTCGATGACTTCCTCAGGCTTTGTATAGTGAGACTCCTCTGCGGCAACCTCATCCTCTACTCCTGCAAGGACACCAAGCTCCGCCTCTACAGTAACGTCATACTGATGAGCATATTCTACAACCTTCTTTGTAAGAGCGATATTGTCCTCATATGGAAGAGCGGAGCCATCGATCATTACTGAAGAGAATCCCATATCTACACAGCTCTTGCAGAGCTCGAAAGAATCACCATGATCAAGGTGAAGAACTATCTGAGGATGCTCCCATCCGAGTTCTTTGGCATACTGAACAGCGCCCTCTGCCATATAGCGGAGAAGAGTCTGGTTAGCATAGTTACGTGCACCCTTGGAAACCTGGAGGATAACTGGTGACTTCAGTTCAGCTGCGGCCTGGATAATAGCCTGAAGCTGCTCCATGTTGTTGAAGTTGAAAGCAGGGATAGCATATCCGCCTTTAACTGCCTTGGCAAACATTTCTCTTGTGTTTACAAGGCCCAATTCTTTATAAGAAACCATATTCTATAAAAATTAGTAATTTATATCTAAATGTTATAGTCTGTCCCTTAGGACTATTGTTTTCACGTGCAATTATTCTGCCAATCTTTCCAAAAACGACAAAATGACATGATTTTCAAAAAAGCGTTGCAAAAATAAGAAAATTACGGCAAATTCAAATCATCTTTTCTGTAAACTTCACAGCCTCAATATATTTTGCAAACCGTTTCAATAGAAACTCATGCCTTGAGATTTCAGGATAATAGACTTTCTCGCACGGTGAGCTCATCGCATCCTGCGCAGACCAAAAATCATCGTAAACACCAGAAAGCACAGCAGCATAAATAGCACCGCCAAGAGCCCCGGCCTGCCCACATGACGATATCTCAATTTCTCTATTCAACATATCAGACATCATCTGAACTACATATGGTGACTTTTTAGCAATTCCTCCAACTGCAATTATTTTATCTATCTCTACGCCGTTCTCTGCAAGATTGTCTACGATAATTTTCGAAGCAAATGCCGTAGCCTCTACCAATGCTCGGAAGATCTCACCAGCTCCTGAAGCTAACTTAAGTCCCATTATAGAAGCCCATAATCGCATATCTGGACGAGGAGCACGTCTTCCATTGAAAAAATCAGTAGCGAACGGCAGCTCAATATCTTCCTGAATAGACGCAGCTTCCTTGTTGAATTCTGTCATAATCCTGTTATCAATATCTTCAATCAGTAATGTGCGTGCTTCAGGAGAAATAGATTCAGAAGTCAGCAAAAGATTTCTAATAGGTCCCATCACCATTCTTTTCATCCACGCATACACATCGCCAAAGGCACTGAGACCATTTTCGATACCGATTAAATTTGGGACAATAAGTCCATCAACTTGTCCTAAAGCGCCTTCGATTACATGATCAAGATTTTTCGGAGAGATAACTGTCGTATATGCCGCAGATGTTCCAAAACTCATTATCATCACACGCTCTTTCACGCCTGCACCAAATGATCCTGAATGAGAATCAATGTTTCCTGCACCTACGATTACACCATCAGGAAGACCAAGCCTTTCAGCCCATTGATGAGTCATGATTCCTGCTGGACAATCTGGAGTATAATTATGAGGAGGCAAGTGTCTTCTTACTTTCAATAGCAGAGGATCAATAGATTCAAAGAACGACTCGGGAGGGAAACCTCCCCATTCTTCGTTCCACAGAAGCTTCTGAGCAGCACAACAATGACTCATCTTTACATCATTGATATCATGACACCCTGTAAGAATAGCCGGAAGCCAGTCACAGAGTTCCATCATTGTAAATGCCGCATCTCTAACCTCAGGAGAAGTTCTCAATATATGCAGTGCCTTGGACCAAAAAGCCTCAGGAGAATATTTTTTCCCCGAGCATTTAGCATAATTAGGCTCAGAACGATTGCATGCCAATTCAAATTCCGCCGCATCCTCTGTAGCGGTGTGGTCTTTCCAAAGCACAAACATAGCATCCGGATTTTCACAAAACTCCGGTTTCATGGAAAGAGGCATCAAATCTTCATCAACAAAACATGGTGTACTAGCCGTAGTATCTATAGACATTGCAGCAACATGCTTTGCTTCTTCAGGATGTTCTTCAACAACCTTTCTAACCGATTCCGTAATGGATTCGATATAGTCAAGAGGATGATGGCGAAAACGAGATTCTGAGGGATCACTATAAAGACCCTTGGACCAACGTTTATACAAGCTTACACCTTCACCCTTAACTGAGCCATCCATAGTATCTACCAATACAGCTCTAGAAGAATCGGACCCAAAATCAAGTCCAATCACATATTTTTTCTCTAAAGAATTATTCATCTTATTGATATGGTTATTAATTTTATAAATATATTAACATTATAGATTTTAGGCAAATTTATTTTTGTATTTTTGCATTTAAACCGCCTGATGCTAGTTCGCACGGGTTAAAAATCAGCAAAATGAGCAATAAGATAATTATTTTCTCAGCTCCTTCAGGATCAGGAAAGAGCACAGTCGTGAACCATATACTCAAACTTCACCCAGAGATGGAGTTTTCTGTTTCAGCAACATCACGAGCACCTCGTGGGCAAGAACAAGATGGAGTGGAATACTATTTCTTCACGACCGATGAGTTTAGAAAGATGATTAGTGAAGACAAATTCGTGGAATACGAGGAAGTGTATCCAGGTTCGTTCTATGGTACACTCAAATCTGAAGTGCAAAGAATATGGGACAAAGGGCATGTAATAATATTCGATGTCGATGTCAAAGGAGGCGTAAATCTAAAACAATACTTCGGTGAAAAAGCACTATCAATATTTATTCAGGCGCCATCTGTGGAAGAGCTTAGAAAAAGACTCATTGCAAGAGGAACAGATAGCAAGGAGGCAATAGAAAAAAGAGTCTCAAAAGCTGCAGAAGAGATGACTTATGCAAACAAATTTGACTATATCCTTGTCAACGATAACCTTCAGAAAGCATTTTCCGAAGCGGAGACTATAGTCAACCGGTTTCTCTCTAAAGCGTAGCAATCACATCTTTGGTGAAAACTATGCGAATCGCCGTATACTCTGGGTCATTCAACCCTCTCCACATAGGGCATCAAGCCATAATGGAATACTTGACACTCAAAAAGGACTTTGACTGGGTATACTTGGTTGTATCACCCAAAAACCCCCTTAAAGACGGAATAAGCGCTGCTTCTGGAGAAGCTCGGTACAATGCTGCTGTCAATGCCGTTAAAAGACACCCTGAACTACATGTATGGGTGGATGACATCGAATTAAAGATGAATCCGCCACAATATACGATAAAAACATTGGATGCACTGAAAAGACGAGAACCAGAAAATGACTTCACATTGATAATAGGAGCAGACAACCTGTCATCAATCAAGAAATGGCGCGATTTCCAGAGATTACTGATTGAATATGGTGTTGCCGTATATCCGCGAACAGGTTTCAATCTAAGTAGAATCTATCAGGAACTGATGAATGAATGCCTGTTATCTCCCGCCCCATATGTATTAGATTCAGCAGACACGAGTTCTGAAACGTTATGCTTGAATAATGCAGGAAATTATTTGTACAAGATCCAAATTCTTGACGCTCCTGTCGTAGATATTTCATCAACAGAAATCAGAGAGGGATTAGCAGAAGGTAAAGATATGAGCAACTTTCTCATGTAAGCACAAAAAACCGGGCAGATTTAAATCTGTCCGGTTTTTCAATTATCTTTTATTACTGCTCATCTGGAGTGTTGTTATCTGGACCATTCTGTGGCCCCTGCGGACCAGGCTGAGGTCCTTGAGCTCCACCCTGAGCTCCGCCCATACCTGCCATCGCAGTCTGCCATGCATCTTCAAGAGTCTTGGTATAGGTCTCGATATCTGCAATGTTCTGATTCTTGACAGCTTCCTTCAAGCTTGTAAGAGCAACATTGATAGCATCTTTCTTGTCAGCAGGAATCTTGTCGCCATAGTCCTTGAGGTTCTTCTCGGACTGGAAGCATAGAGCATCTGCATTATTGATCTTGTCAACTCTTTCCTTCTCAGCCTTGTCAGCAGCTTCATTAGCCTTGGCCTCATCACGCATCCTCTGAATCTCATCCTCGCTAAGTCCGGATGAAGCTTCAATACGTATGTTTTGCTCCTTGCCTGTTGCCTTATCCTTTGCGGATACGTTCAAAATACCATTTGCATCGATATCGAAAGTAACCTCGATCTGAGGGATTCCTCTCGGAGCTGGAGCGATTCCATCAAGATGGAAGACACCGATCTGCTTGTTATCCTTTGCCATCGGACGCTCACCTTGGAGAACCTTAATCTCTACTGAAGGCTGATTATCTACAGCGGTAGAGAACACCTCTGACTTACGGGTCGGAATAGTAGTATTTGACGCGATAAGTTTAGTCATCACACCGCCAAGTGTCTCGATACCAAGTGAAAGAGGAGTTACATCCAACAGAAGAACATCCTTTACATCACCGGCAAGTACACCACCCTGAATAGCTGCACCGATAGCGACTACCTCATCAGGGTTTACACTCTTGTTAGGCTCTTTTCCGAAGAACTCCTTAACAATCTCCTGTACTTTAGGGATACGGCTTGAACCACCGACAAGAAGTACTTCGTCAATCTGTGATGCGCTCAAGCGCGCATCTTCAAGAGCCTTACGGCAAGGTATAATGGTTCTCTGGAAGAGGTCATCACAAAGCTGCTCGAACTTTGCCCTTGTCAATGTCTTTACGAGATGCTTTGGAACACCATCGACAGGCATGATATAAGGCAGATTAATCTCTGTAGAAGTCTGGTTTGAAAGTTCAATCTTGGCTTTCTCTGCAGCATCCTTAAGTCTCTGGAGAGCCATAGGATCCTTCTTCAAGTCAGCGCCACCGTTTTCAGCAGCAAATTCCTGTGCAAGCCAGTCGATTACCTTCTGGTCGAAGTCATCACCACCAAGGTGTGTATCACCATTTGTAGACTTAACCTCGAATACGCCATCACCAAGTTCCATGATGGAAATATCGAATGTACCACCACCAAGGTCGAATACGGCGACTTTCATATTCTTATTCTTCTTGTCAAGGCCGTAAGCAAGTGCAGCAGCGGTAGGCTCATTAATGATACGCTTAACATCAAGACCTGCGATCTTGCCAGCTTCCTTGGTAGCCTGACGCTGAGAATCAGAGAAGTATGCTGGAACTGTGATGACAGCTTCAGTTACAGGCTGCCTCAAATAGTCCTCTGCAGTCTTCTTCATCTTCTGAAGAATCATCGCGGAAATTTCTTGCGGTGAATACTGACGTCCCTCAATATCTACACGAGGAGTATTATTCTCGCCTCTTACTACAGAGTAAGGAACTCTTGCAATTTCGTTAGTTACTTGGTCATAAGTTTCACCCATAAATCTCTTGATTGAGAAAACTGTGTTCTTAGGATTGGTGATAGCCTGACGCTTAGCCGGACTACCGACCTTCCTTTCACCACCATCAGTGAACGCTACCACTGATGGAGTAGTTCTCTGACCTTCGTTGTTAATTATGACTGTAGGCTGGTTACCTTCCATTACTGCAACGCAGCTGTTGGTTGTACCCAAGTCGATTCCAATGATTTTTCCCATAATATTTATCTCCTATTTTTTATTATCAAATTTTATATCAAGGTTGAGATTTAATCCAATCCCATCTGTCAGATTCAAACCCGACAGCGATTACACTTTTATCCAATGCCGTGCCAATTCTGCAAGAGAAGAACATTTCTGTCAATTTGTCATATCTAAGACAATATCCATTGACAAATATGGCAACAGATACTTGCCATATCGAAAAACTCACATTAACTTTACAGTCACATATATAATAAAAATGTACTATAGAACTTTATCAGAAGAGGAGTACTTGGATCTCAAGTCACGTATACTTTATGAGGATAATCATATACTGATCATAAATAAGAAAGTAGGTGAAATCGTGCAAGGCGACAAGACTGGAGATGAACCTATAGGAGAGAAATACAAGGCTTATATCGCTATGCGAGACGGAAAGCCTGGACAAGTATTCATGGGAATACCTCACAGACTTGACAGACCTGTTTGTGGAATAACAGTATTGGCAAAGACCTCCAAAGCCCTTGAACGGCTAACAGCTATGTTCAGGGACGGACAAATACATAAGACATATTGGGCTCTTGTATGCAATTGTCCAGAACCAAAAGAATCGGATTTGGAGAACTGGATAACAAGAAACGAGAAGATGAACAAAAGTTTCATCTGCCAAGATCCCAAGAAATCTGGGGAAGCAAAGCTTGCAAGACTCCACTATCGAATGCTGAAAGAGACTGACAGATATTTTCTATTGGAAGTCAATCTATTCACAGGAAGACATCATCAAATCCGTTGCCAACTCTCAGGGATAGGTTGTCCGATAAAAGGAGATCTGAAATATGGCGCACCACGCTCAAACAAAGATGGCGGAATCTCACTCATGGCACGCCATATAAGTTTTATTCATCCAGTACAGAAGGTTCAAGTGGAAGTTTCTGCTCCTGTCCCTCCTGATTGGAAAGGAGTTTGACTTTATCCGCATAATCCTTACACCACATCCCAGGTGTCGTCCCACTGAACAACTTGAAAGCATTTATAAATGTAACTTGAGAGTGAAAGCCTGACATATCAGCAAGATCTTTCACTTTAAGCGTCGTATCGCCTTGATATAGCTCTTTGGCGAATTTGACTCTATACTTATTCATCAACTGGTTAAAATTTAGTCCGGTAGTAACATTTATCAGTCTGGATATATATACTTTGTTCGAAAACATACTTCTTACGAGCATATCCAAATTATAATCAGGATTCAGATATGGTTTCTGATTGTCAAGAAACGAGCAAAGACGATTATACATAACCTTATAATCTTCCTTAGATTGTTCTGGCACAAAAGCACATGTTTCAACATCTTTTTCCGCCATTGGCATTCCACCTTCAGTATATGAGATGATAGGACTGGCCGTAATACTCCGAACAATTAGAATAGAAAATAAAATCAGCGCAATCAGAAGAAGAATGACTCTAGGCCATATGGCACTGTCTGGCAACGCACCTGAAAGAGAGGATACAATGGATAGAATACTCATCAAGAACATTAGATAGCTCTGCTTCACCACACAAAGCATAATTTCCCATCCTGATGTCTTCATCGTAAGATATTGAATGTCAGACATCATTCGGAAAGAGCGCAATGTAAATAATACAGCTAACGGAATAGAGCATAATAATGGATAAACTATGTAACCTGCCAAATCACTATCAAGAAAACGTGAGACAAGACAATCCATAATAGTCATTACAACTGTTAAAATCATTGTCACAATAGCAAACCACTTGGATACATTCTCATCTTTATAAGTATCCGGCATCATGATAATAATCGATACAGATATCAAGATACCATAAATGATATCTGACAACGTAATACGCATGCCCATAATTAGGCAAATCAGAGGAATAAGAATCAGGTTAATCACAGATACGCCACGAATCACTGTCCTCGGGTCATAAAAAAATTTAGATTTCTTCATAAAATTAATTACTGGTCAATTACAAAATTAAATAAAAAAAACCGCTCGTGGATAGATTCCGCGGGCGGCCCATCAAATTATTTATGATTCTTTATTAAAGAAAAACTTTTTCAAGCATCACTTGAGTCACTTTCTTGCTTTGCCTTTCCAGCTTTGATATCATCAAAGCCTTTGCCATAAACGCCTGTAACAGAAGACACTGACAAGAACGCATCATTATCTATAAACTTAACATATTTGAGTAAAAAGTTTAAATCCGACTTTCTGGTAACTATCATCAAAACATGGCTTTCATGTTTCGTATACCACCCCATTGCCGGAAAGACTGTGACACCTCTATGTAGTTCGCTAGATATCCCATCTGCCAGTTCTTTGTACTTCTCTGACATAATAAAAACTTGCACAGACTGTTTGGATCCCGCTAAATACAAATCAATGACATATCCATTTATCGTAACAAGGAGAAGACCATATACTACAGTCGTTACTTTTTCAGAGAAAGGCATCAACTCCCCTGTAGGAGTATGCGACGGTACTGCAAGTGATGACAGAATAATCACTACATCCATAGCCAATATCATACGGCCAGGAGAAATATTTCTATATTTCCCGACTATGATAGCAATAATGTCTGTTCCTCCTGTACTACCACCCTGCGATATAGACATTCCTATTCCAACGCCAACCATTATTCCACCCATTATTGTAGACATCAGTTTACCATTAGATATAGAAAGTGTTTCTATAACAGAATAAGGTATCAACCCCTGAAGGACATTAAGACCAATGGAAGCCAGAATTATGGCATATATGGTTTTCCCGCCAAAACTTGTACCAAGAACCATAAAGGCTGTCACAAGCAAGACGGCATTGATCACGAAGTAAGAATATCCCATTTTTATTCCTACAGCATATTGTATTATGGAGCTAATACCTGTCACTCCATTTCCAATAAGGTTGTTCGGAGTTAGAAACACTACCCACCCTAAAACATAAATAGTTATGCCTAATGTTAGAATGGCGTATTCTTTCAATACAATCCAAAAACTCTTCTGTAAAACACCCATCACTACGATTTATTATCAGTTGATTCTGCTATTTTAGTTTTCTTACGCTCAACCCCTGTCTTAATCTCATCAAAGCCTTCACCATATACACTACTTGCAGGAGATACACTGACAAAGGCCTTATTGTCTATCGACTTTATAGTTTTCGTAAGCTCAGAAATCTGATTTCTGCGGACAAGAATAAGAAGGACATCTTTTTCCTTACCAGTATAGCATCCAACAGACTTAAGAGCAGTCACACCACGATTCAACGTATTCATAATATAATCGGCAAGCTCCTTATTCTTTTCAGAGAACACAAGAACCTGAGCCGTGGATTTGCTACCCATAAGCGCAAAGTCAAGCATAAATGAGAACGTTATCATCGTAATGTATCCGTATATCATATCTTGGAAAGACTTCCCAGGAATGAGGAGGATTGATGCTATGATAAAGATATCTGTGTACAGATATACCTTTCCAGGAGAAAGAGGCCAATATTTGTTTATAACAAGCACAAGCACATCTGTACCTCCTGTACTGCCACCATGCGAAAATATAATACTGACTCCTATCGCTTCAATAAGACCGCCAACAACAGGTATAAGCAACTTATTATCAATGAAGAGAAAGTGACCTGCAGTAGCCTCCATAAATGGGTAATCGGGCAAAATCTTGAACAACACAGAGGATAGCAGAATGGCATACACAGTCTTGAGTCCAAATTGGTTACCTAAAACTATAATACCTAAAATAAGCAGGCCTACATTGATTACAAAAAATGAATTTGCCACAGGAATAGCACCATTCGTTGCAAACTGCAAAATAGTACAAGCTCCAGTCAAACCTCCGGCCGCAATTCCGTTAGGAATAAGAAAGCTAGACCATGCCATACAGTATAACAATGTTCCGAACGATATCAGAGCATACTCCCAAATGACATTGAGAACTTTATTAAAAGTTATCATAAAATTATTTTATTACAATATTTACGATTTTTCTTGGCACAACTATCACCTTAATGATACTCTTTCCGGAAAGATATTTTTCAGTTGAAGGAAGGGCTCGAACATAACTTTCAACTTCTGACTTATCCATATCAATAGAAAGGTCTACTGTAAATCTTGTCTTTCCATTGAATGAGACAGCATAAGTACATGTGTTCTCAATAGTGTATTCAGCTTTATATTCCGGGAATGATGCTCCAGAAATGCTTTCCGAATGTCCCATCGTCTCCCAAAGTTCTTCACAAATATGTGGGGCAAATGGTGAAAGGAGTATTGCTAATGGCTCCAAAATCTCTTTCTTTGAACATTTCTTATCTAAAAGATCATTTACAGCAATCATAAATGCGCTAATACATGTATTATAAGAGAATGTTTCAATATCAGACTGAACTTTTCCTATGAGCTTGTGAAGAGTCTTAAGTTCTTCTGCAGTTGCCTTCTCTTCGTTAACAAGTAAAACATCACCATCAAAATACAGTCTCCAGAACTTACGGAGGAATCTATTAACACCGTCAATACCTTTAGTATCCCATGGTTTGGATTGTTCTATCGGTCCGAGGAACATCTCATAAAGACGTAGAGTGTCTGCTCCATATGAATTGCATATATCATCAGGATTGACAACATTGTACATAGATTTGCTCATCTTCTCAACAGCCCATCCACAGACATATTCGCCATTCTCGAGAACAAATTCAGCATCAGCAAATTCAGGTCTCCATTTTCTGAAAGCATCGATATCAAGTCGATCATTTCTGACTATATTTATATCCACATGAATCTCAGTGGTTTCATACTGATCCTTCAAACCGAATGACACAAATTTGTTTGTTCCAACTATACGATATACAAAATTTGAACGACCTTGTATCATTCCCTGATTCACAAGTTTTCTAAATGGCTCATCTTCACATACATATCCCATATCAAAGAGGAACTTGTCCCAAAAACGCGAATATATGAGATGTCCGGTAGCATGTTCCGTACCTCCGACATAAAGATCCACATCTCGCCAATACTTATCAGCTTCGCTTCCGACAAGGTCTTCACTATTATGTGGGTCCATATATCTTAAATAGTATGCGCTTGACCCTGCAAAACCCGGCATCGTACTTGTTTCAAGCGGACATCCCTTATAAGTCCAGTTCTTCGCACGCGCAAGAGGAGGTTCACCATTTTCCGTCGGTTTAAACTGATCTATTTCAGGGAGTCTAAGTGGGAGCTGGTCATACGGAAGAGGAGTGGCTATACCATCTTTATAATATATAGGGAATGGTTCTCCCCAATACCGTTGACGAGAAAATATTGCATCACGAAGTCTATAGTTCACCTTACGATGTCCTATGCCATGGGTCTCCACATAATCCATAGCAGCAGAAATCGCATCTTTAACATCAAGACCATCAAGAAAACCAGAATTGCACAATTTACCATCCTTAGCATCAAAGCTATGTTCACTCACATCACATCCCTCAATAATAGGAATGATAGGGAGGTCGAATTTACGTGCAAAAGCATAATCGCGGCTATCATGAGCCGGAACGGCCATTATTGCTCCAGTTCCATATCCGGCGAGGACATATTCCGAAATCCATATAGGTACGCGTTTTCCCGTAAGAGGATTTTCAGCATAAGATCCTGAGAAAACACCAGTAACTGTTTTCGTTTCTGAAATTCTCTCACGTTCAGTTTTTTTCTTCACATAAGCAAGATATTCCTCTACAGCTTCTTTTTGTTCTACTGAAGTTAGCTCTGACACAAGATCGCTTTCAGGTGCAAGTACCATGAAAGTCACCCCGAAAATAGTGTCGACTCTTGTCGTGAAGACTGTCACATCTTTTTCTTTGTCGCCATTGAAGGTCTTAAACACAACCTCAGTTCCGAAAGACTTGCCAATCCAGTTTCTCTGCATTTCCTTCAAAGAATCCGTCCAGTCAAGTTTATCAAGTCCAGACAACAGACGACCTGCATATGCAGAAACTCGAAGCTGCCACTGGAGCATCTTCTTTTGCTCCACAGGGAAACCACCGCGAACAGAAAGTCCATCCTTAACTTCATCATTTGCCAAGACTGTACCAAGTCCTGCACACCAGTTAACAGATGTTTCTCCCTGATATGCAATCCTATAGTTCATCAGCACGTCCGCTTTCTTCTTATCATCCCATGATTTCCACTCCCCTGCCGTAAATTTCAATTCTTCAGTACATGCAGCATGAATTCCCTCCGTTCCATTATGTTCAAATGCAGACTCAAGCTCTGCTATAGGACGAGCTTTATCCAAATCTGTATTGTAATAGCTTTTGAACATCTTTATGAACGCCCATTGTGTCCATTTATAGAAATCCGGATCACATGTGCGCACCTCGCGATCCCAATCGTAAGCAAATCCAATTCTATCAAGCTGTTCACGATAACGCCTAATATTATTTTCAGTAGTAACCTCAGGATGTTGCCCTGTTTGGATAGCATATTGCTCAGCTGGAAGGCCGAACGCGTCATACCCCATAGGATGAAGGACATTGAATCCCTTTAATTTCTTATATCTTGCGAATATATCACTTGCAATGTACCCAAGAGGATGACCTACATGAAGTCCTGCACCTGAAGGATACGGAAACATGTCGAGGACATAATATTTAGGCTTGGAGGTGTCATCCACCACATGAAAAGTTTTTTCTGCAGCCCATTTGGCTTGCCACTTCTGCTCAATTCTTCTAAAATCGTATTCCATAATATATTACGTTTCGCTATTATTCTATTTTTTTATTCCGAATTTGCCTTTTTTCATAAGACGGAAATCCACGGCTACAGACATTGTAGTACTGACAGGAACTCCTTTGACATGTCCTGGCTTCCAACGAGGAGAGGCACTAACTACCTTAACAGCTTCTTCATCAAGCAATGGATCTGCACTCCTAACAACATGAACATCCTGCACGTCTCCAGACTTGTCAATGATAAACTCGACAGTAACACGTCCTTGTATACCATTAGAAACCGCAGCCTTAGGATACTTCAAATATTGATAAACCCATCTATAAAGAAAATCCTTCGGATCGGCACTTCCCATAAATGTTGGCCTGCGATCACACTCATAATAAGCATATACTTTGTCATTACTCTTTGACAATACTTGATCTTGACGAAAAAGCGGAGGATTTTCTACATTGGAAATAAATCTTGTAAAATTATATATATATTCCAGTTCTCTCTCCATTGGTTCAAATTCGATTATATCAGCTCTATCCTTCATGGTGTTATGTTCTGGATAGCGTCCCGTAGTGAACATCACTGAAGGAATTTCCTTAGCATAAAATGCTCTACAATCAGATGGATAAGGTTCTTCCGAAGTCAATGTCGGTTTTACAGGTTGAAGTTCCTCACCAACTTGCGAAAGAATCATGTTCATGTCTGCATTTGAGGAAGTGTAAGCATAAAAACCACCACTCGCGGTTCCAAGCATATCAAGATCTATCATTGCATCAATGTTTCCAGAATCAGAGAACGAACGATTCAAGAAGTACCACGCGCCAGCAAATGATTGACAAGACGAGCCAAATGCTATAAATATCACAGACCTTCTAAAAAGGATAGAATTCGTACTCACCATTCTGGCAAGTTCCATCATCATGGCAAGGCCAGAAGCATTTCCATTGGCCCCATAGTATATTTGTGATTCGGGCTTACCATCAACATCCACTATATTAGTCCCAAGATTATCTAAACGCGCTCCGACAACGATATAATGGTCATATTTAGTATGATCATACCCTTGAACGAAACCAACCACATTCCTCGAGGTAAGAGTATCTCCATTTTCCTGAGATATACCGAACAAGTCCCCTTCAGTCCCACTAAGAATATCCACACCATATGAAGCAAGAGTCGCCCTTACATATTCTGCTGCACTTTTCTCTCCTTCAGATCCAGCCTTGCGACCTTCAAGAGATTCAGACGCCAAACATGCTACATGTGATTTCAATGCTTTAATGACATCACTATCCGTAAGATCCGAATAGCCTGTCACTTGAGCTTTCGCATGAAAAGCCATGAGCAGAATCAGAAAGAAGGCTATCATGCATCTTATCAAGTTTTTCATAATACTAAATTTAATCAATTCACAAGAATCCAAACACCATCAGGACAGAATTTTTCTCCTTTGACGCGCTTCAGACTTCTGTATATCTCGGAAGGACTGTCCGATGGACATATCCCCACAGCAGTATAGCCATTGCAGAATTCTATCAACTCAACCATATAACCAGCTTTGGAAATGGTTTCCTTCATAGCTAAAGCATTACCTTTGTCCATGAAAGCACCAACGACAATGTAATATTTCTTCAACAACCCTTCCGTAACAATTCCCCCCATAGCCGCCGGTCCACGCAACGCAGTACCTTTCATTTTTTTTAGCGAATCCAACATTGCAAGCGAGTCGGCCATCTGTTTTTTAACTTTCTCAAGAGAATCCAGTCTAGCCTGATGTGCCCTGGCAGCCGCTGCCTCGATGGCGGCACGCTTAGCCTCTATCTCGGCAGAAGTAGGTCGCCCAGCCAGCTTTCGAAATGAGTCACAACTGGAACACATAACGAGCGCCGCAAACACGATTGCAAGAAACACTTTTCTCATAACGCAAATGAATCTAAATTCTTACAAATTTACATAAAAATATTACTTTTGCATCCTGGATTGTATTTAAAAATCATTTAATGGCCATGCAGTTATTACAAGATGCGGCAAAACTCATAAAAGACATAACCGACATACGCAGTTATATCGACACAACAAAAGCCGCAGAAAGCATAAGAAACAACATTTATTTCAAAGGTCCAAACGTTTGGATTCTTGTTTGCGCGATAATACTCGCCTCTGTGGGACTCAATGTTAACTCCACTGCAGTCATAATAGGAGCAATGCTCATTTCTCCACTTATGGGTCCTATATTTGGCATCGGACTAGGATTGGGAATAGATGACACACAACTCATCAAATCAGCATTCAAGAACCTTTTGGTAATGGTACTAACAAGCCTTACGGCCGCCACTGTGTATTTTATGCTTACACCTCTCAAGTTGGCAAACCCTACCGAACTCATGGCTCGTACAAATCCTACGATATACGATGTTATGATAGCATTTGTCGGAGGACTTGCCGGAATATTCGAGATGAGTCGTAAGGAAAAAGGCACGGTACTCTCGGGCGTGGCCATTGCCACGGCCCTGATGCCGCCACTCTGCACTGCCGGCTACGGCATTGCATCTGGCAGCCTCACCTGCTTCGCAGGCGCCCTCTACCTCTTCTTCATCAACTGCGTATTCATAATACTCTCGACCTTCGCGATGGTCAAATACTTGCACTTTTCAGAATACCAATTCCAGGACATCAAGAATGCACGCAGAACCAAGACCATCATGACAATAGTCACAATCCTCGTGATAGTTCCAAGCCTGTGGTCAGCTTTCGTAATGATACGTGAGAACAGATTTGAAATGAAAGTGGAAGACTTCATTGCAGAGAACAAAACTCTCGCCAACGGATACATCTATGACCACACAATTTCTCCACGCAAAGGAGGTTCAGTAGAACTATTCATTGCAGGAGAACCTATCACAGCATCCGAAAAAAAACGGATTTTAGAATCAGCTGCAAGACACGGAATTTCTGAGGATCAGATTAAATTCTCCGAAAGAGCCTTATACGAAGCCTCTGACAATGTGTCGGAAAAACTTGTCAAAGGAATCTATGAGCGTACAGATTCGGAAATAACACAACGTGAGGCACGCATAAGAGAGTTAGAAAAAGAACTTTCATCATACAAGCAAGCTGAAATTCCTTATGCTCAGATAACCAAGGAAATACACAACCAATTTCCCGAGATAAAAGACCTCTACATTGGAAGAGGGGCCAAAACAGATTGCGACAGCATAGCTGTACACAAGGAAACAATCATCGTAGCAAGTTCCGAACAAACTATAAAGGAAACATTGCGTGAACGACTTGAAAGCTGGCTCAGAATACGACTTGATGACAGTACAGTAACTGTCATAAATAGAATCAAATGAGAGAGCCATTGAAAAAAGTGCTGACAATAATGATGATTCTGTCAGCATCATTGTCTATGATGGGACAAGATCTGCCTCTATCAATGCATGAACATCTCATGGCAGCACGCCCTCTCTACGGAAAGGACACCATATCTTTATTCTTCATTGGAGATGTAATGATGCATGCCAGACAGATGGAATATCCTACAGGACCTTTTCTCGAAGGCATCAGTAACAGAATGAAGTCGGCAGACATAACTGTGGCTAACATGGAATTCACATTGGCAGGAAAACCATACAGCGGTTATCCGACATTTTCGGCTCCAGACAGCTATGCATACTATATTCATAATTGCGGAGCAAACGTTTTTCTAACTGCAAACAACCATATTCTTGACAAAGGTACATCAGGTTTGAAAAGAACCATAGGAATATATCATGACATGGAACAGGAAGGACTTATCAAATATACTGGTGTAAGCAGTGACTCTTCCGACAACGCAATGAGATATCCGCTGATGTTGAATGTCAAAGGAATTCGTATCGCACTTGTAAATTTCACATATGGGACCAATGTCAAGACTGACAAAGAATGGCCTAAAGTAAACAGGATGTCCAAAAAGGACATAGCATCTGCATTGAAAAGAGCAAAGGAAAGGGGTGCAGACTTCATCATAGCCCTTCCACACTGGGGCAATGAATACGAACTAAGACACAGCACAGAGCAGGAAAATATGGCAAAATGGTTAGCAGCAAATGGGGTCAATGTGATAATAGGGACACATCCTCATGTCGTGCAAGACTCAACACTAATAAACAATGTTCCTGTATTTTATTCAATCGGCAACGTGGTTTCCAACATGAGCGCCGAAAATACTAGAATCGAATTAGCTGTAGAGATTAAATTTCTGCGAGACTGGAATGGAGACCTAACAATGTTGAAACCATCTGTCACTTATCTATGGTGTTCACTTCCAGAACGCTTAAGAAAAAACTACGCAACCATAGCAGTACAAGATTATATCGGAAAAAGATCCATTTGGAGAACACCTTCTGATTATGATATAATGATATCCACTTATCTGCATGTAAAAGAAGCCACAGGAGTAAATGATTGTATGGATTCAATATATGCAGGTCATGATAATAGATAATGAAAAAAACAATTACATTAGAAGCAATCGACCCAATTGAAATATATGGGGCCGGAAACAAGATTCTTAACGAATTCTGTAGTTATTTCCCTGGAATGAAAGTCATTGCCAGAGGAAATCAGATAATGCTTGAAGGGACTGATAGTCAAGTAGAGCAATTCAGCACCAAGCTTGATGAACTAATTGAGAGACGCCAACATAAAATGAATCTCACAGTGTTCGATGTAGAAGACATCTTCGATGGCGAAACTTCTCCTGATAGTTTTATTCTCAATGGAGACGCAACGATTGTACATGGAACAGATGGTAAACCAATTAGAGCACGGAACAAGACTCAGCAAGAGATGGTAAAGGCATACTTCAGTAGCGACCTCACATTTGCCATAGGACCTGCTGGGACTGGTAAAACCTACATTGCCATAGCTTTGGCCGTTCGAGCATTGAAAAATAGAGAAATAAAGAAAATAATCCTTACTCGTCCCGCAGTTGAAGCAGGGGAACGCTTGGGATTTCTTCCAGGAGATCTTAAAGATAAACTTGACCCATACCTCCAGCCTCTTTATGATGCACTTGGTGATATGATTCCTGTAAGGAAACTTCAAGAGTTTATATCCGACGGAACAATTCAGATCGCGCCTCTCGCTTATATGCGAGGACGAACTCTCGACAGAGCTTGTGTGATTTTGGATGAAGCACAGAACACAAATCTTGGTCAACTAAAGATGTTCCTTACGCGAATGGGAGCACATGCAAAATTTATCGTAACTGGAGACGCTAGTCAGGTAGACCTGCCTCACAAGGAAGATTCAGGCCTTATCAAAGGAATCAATCTACTCAAAGGAATCAAGGGCGTAAGTACGATATTTTTTAATAATGAAGACATTGTACGCCACCCGCTCGTCACCAAAATCGTAAAAGCTTTCGACAATGCTGAAGATGCAGGAAATTCAGAAACAGAAAGTCAAGAGTAGAATTTATCATTAATAAAAAATAGGGCTAGAAGTTTTCTAGCCCTGTTTTTTTTAGAATAATTTAAAATTCTATCAGATACTAAATGCTACTTATTTGAAGCTGCTATCTTAGAATATTTTTCATATCCTGCCTGATACTCAGGAGCCTCATCACGGAAACGATAGAACGCATTCTTGAGATATTCCGAAATACCTGCCTTGATGGAATCGTCCTTTGTAATCTCGAAAGCCTTTTCAAATGCAGGGATACATGCCTTGAGGGAAGTCTCAAACTGCTTTACATATTCCATATACTTAGCATCATCAAGTTCCTCCTGCGCTTTCGTCTGAGACTCGATAGCTTGGTTGTAGTACATTGTTCCTTCACCGATATATCCAAATTCGTAAGCAGGATTAATTTGCGCACACTTTTCGTAAGCCTCGACAGCCTTGTCAGTCTGACCTAACTGTGCACGGATATTACCCTCTACATAATAGAGAGAAGGATTGTTTGGCTCATTTGATTTAGCCTTGTCAAGAAGTTCAAAAAGTCTGTCTGTGCCCTCATTTCCCTTAAGATAATAGTTAATGAGTCCTATGAGTATACTCTGACTCTCAGGAAACTTGGAAAATCCTTCCTCAAGATACTTCTTGGTATTTACAGTGTCAACTTCAGCAAGTTTGGCAAATACTTCACCACCCTCATAATAGTAACCGACATTGTAACATTTCTCGAAGAAAGGTTTGGCTCTATCATAATCCTTTGCTGCCCATGCTGTAAAACCAGCATTATAAATGGCACTTGTATCAAGCTTAGAAAGTGGAGCAAGAGCCTCAACATCAGAAGCTTTCTCAAAGAATACACTAGCAGCCTTAAGGTCACCAAAAGAGTACTTGTTATAGGCCTCATTGATATACTTCTGGCTAATCGTAGAGAATGCACCTGCAATGTCTTTTTCTTTGGTTTTCTTGGTGTCTACTTCGTATGCTTTTTTGTAAGCCTCTGTTGCTTTTTCAAGAGCATCATCGAATACAGGCTTTGTAACCTCGATAATAGCGAGCTGACCATTAGCATTAAAATAGAGATTCTTATCAGCATAAACCTCTTTAGTCATTTGCTCTCCATTGACAACAACAGACTCGGTAGAAGATGGTTTAGTAGAACCAAGCACAAGCGCAAGCTCCTGTTTGGTAGCACCCTGCCAAATATTTCCTACAGGAGCATCGTATGCCTTGACATACTCCTCACCCAACTT
Source organism: uncultured Bacteroidales bacterium (assembly GCA_934693135.1). Classification (GTDB taxonomy): domain Bacteria; phylum Bacteroidota; class Bacteroidia; order Bacteroidales; family UBA932; genus Cryptobacteroides. The sequence goes on from CAKUVA010000012.1 coordinate 21,880, forward strand.
AATCCATGTTGCCGGCTTAATGGCCTTCTTTTCGTTGTTAGCAGCTGCCTGAGCAGATTCCACTGCTTTCTTGGCGTCGGCTGCAGATTTTACCTGTGCATTAGCTGCCTGCAAAGAGGCGAATACTGCCAATGCGAGAAGAATTTTTTTCATAACCGATATGTGTTTTCAAATTATCCGATATTATTACTCTGTCGGTTGTTCTGTTTCAGATGCATTCTGCTCCTCTGCAACAGGAGCATCTTCATCGCTCTTCGCTACGACAGAAACCGATGCTATCGAGTCATTATCTCTAATGTTGATCAATTTAACTCCCTGAGTATTTCTACCAGCCTGCTTGATATCAGAAACAGCCATTCTAATAATAAGGCCGCTATGCGTAATTATCAGGAGATCATTATCTTCCGTCACATTCTTCATTGCAACAAGCTTTCCTGTCTTGTCTGTAATGTTCATTGTGCGTACACCCTTGCTACCTCTATTTGTCTTACGATATTCGTCGAAGTCAGTTCTCTTTCCAAGCCCCTTCTCACCAATCACAAGCAACGTATGTGCAGAAGCATCTTCAGCTTCAGGCTCATAGCAAACCATACCTATCGCGACATCACCTTCATCAAGATTGATGCCACGAACTCCAGTAGCAGTTCTTCCAAGTGGTCTAGCATCTGATTCATCGAATCTTACACAACGTCCGTTACGGCTTGCAATCAGAACCTCTGACTTACCATCAGTAAGAATAGCCTCGAGGAGTTCATCTCCCTCACGTACATTGACTGCATTAACACCCTTCGCACGAGGCCTTGAATATGCTTCAAGTGAGGTCTTCTTAATTATACCTTCTTTAGTACTTAGAATAATGTAATGGTTGTTTATATAATCCTGATCAGTAAGTGTCGGAACATTTATGATGGCCTTAATCTTGTCATCAGGAATGCTGAGGACATTCTGAATCGCACGTCCTTTGGAAGCTCGAGAACCTTCAGGAACTTCATATACTTTAAGCCAAAAACACTTACCTTGCTCCGTGAAGAACAACATAGTACTATGCATATTGGCCACATACAGATGCTCGATGAAATCCTCATCTCTTGTAGCACTACCCTTCATTCCAACACCGCCTCTATTCTGAGTCTTATATTCTACGAGAGGAGTCCTTTTTATATATCCAAAATGCGATATAGTGATAACCACATCATCGTCAGCATAGAAATCTTCTGGGTTAAACTCGTCAGCGGCAGGCACTATCTCAGACCTTCTCGGATCACCATACTTAGCCTTGAGTTCCATCGTTTCGCTCTTTATGATATCCATCTGCATAGCAGGACTGGCAAGTACATCATTGCACCACGCGATGAATTTTTCAAGTTCGCTATACTCAGCCTGAAGTTTTTCTCTTTCGAGGCCGGTAAGCTGACGAAGCTTCATCTCGACAATAGCCGTGGCTTGAGCATCAGAGAAGCCAAATGTTGTCATGAGCGTCATCTTCGCCTCATCAACAGTCTTGGATGATCTGATAATTTTGATGATCTCGTCAATAACATCAATAGCCTTGATAAGTCCCTCTAAGATATGAGCTCTTTTCTTAGCTTTCTCCAAATCAAACTTCGTCCTACGCACGACAACTTCATGCCTGAAGTCTACGAATACCTTTATTATATCTTTAAGGTTCAATGTCCTTGGACGTCCCTTTACAAGAGCGACATTGTTTATGGCGAAACTTGATTGCAGAGGAGTGTACTTGAACAATGTATTGAGCACCACATTCGAATTTGAGCCTTGCTTTACCCTAAAGATAACCCTTACGCCCTCACGAGAAGTCTCATCATTCATATATGTGATGCCTTCGATTTTCTTATCATCGACCATCTGGCCAATTTTCTCAAGCATCTCTTTTTTGTTCACCATATATGGAATCTCTGTGACAACAATCGTTTCCCTACCGTTGCTATCCACTTCGATTTCAGTCTTGGCACGAACAACCACCCTACCTCGTCCAGTTTCATAGGCATCCTTGATACCCTGAATACCCTGAATAATGCCTCCTGTCGGGAAATCAGGACCCTTGATGTAATGCATCAGACCTTCCGTATCAATATCCGGATTATCAATGTAAGCACAGATAGCATCGCAACATTCACCAAGATTATGTGGTGCCATATTGGTAGCCATACCGACAGCAATACCGGCAGAGCCGTTCAAAAGAAGAAGCGGAGCTCTCGTAGGCAGAACCGTTGGCTCCATTATGGAGTCATCAAAGTTCAACTGAAAATCGACCGTATCTTTGTCCATATCACCGAGCACATCATTGGCAAGCTTCTCCAATTTAGCCTCAGTATATCGCATTGCAGCGACAGGGTCACCATCCATTGATCCGAAATTACCCTGGCCGAAAACCAAAGGATATCTCTGATTCCAACTCTGCGCAAGACGAGCCATAGCATCATACACACTAGAATCTCCATGTGGGTGGAACTTACCGAGAACCTCTCCCACAATTCTAGCTGACTTCTTGGTCTGACCTGAATAGTCCAGACCAAGTCCTTCCATACCAAAAAGGACACGTCTCTGCACTGGTTTCAGACCATCTCTAGCATCTGGGAGGGCACGAGACACGATGACAGACATTGAATAATCAATGTATGCCGATCGCATTTCCTGATCGATATTCACCTCTTCAATGATACCTTTTCCAGTTCCTTCTGCTTGCTCCTGGCCGTTCTTGTTATCCTCTGTTATATCCATTTTTATAATTATTTTTCAATTCTATATAAGCATACAAAGTTAACAAAAAAATATTGCCGAGCAAAAAACATTTTTAGAAGCCATGAGTTTGCAATATATAGCAAAAGGTCTTATTTTTGTTGATAAAGGATATATATCGAAAAAAAGATATGGAGATAAAGGTTACTGAAGATCTTAATAAAATAATCAATTATGCCAGAGAAGAGGCTATGAGGACTGGGAGCTACGGCATCGGTCCGGATCACTTGTTTCTCGGCATAATCCGCCATAAGGACAATGACGCATGCCGCACATTGTGCGGTCTCGGTGCTGACATAGAAGCGATGAAGAAATTCATTGACAGTAGAGTATTCACAAATGAGCATATATCTTATGACGATTTAGATAGCATAACATTTTCAAGAGCATCGCAGAACGTATTGAGTCTCACTATAATGGAAGCGTCGCGTCTTAAATGCACTGAAGCTGGTCCACAACATCTGCTGCTCGCATTATGCCGCGCAACAGGAAGCTACGGATCTGCTTATCTGCGTAACATAGGTATTGACTATGGAAGGACATTGACCTATATGGAAAAAAACAGCATGCTGTCGAATAACAATAGCACAGATGATGGAGACGAGGCAGATGATGAGGCTCAAGATGGTGAGAAAAAACAAGAAAAAGACACAATTGGAGAATTTGGCATTGATCTGACAAAGGCAGCTATTGATGGCAAGCTTGATCCTGTTGTCGGAAGGGATGCTGAAATATCACGCGTAATAGAGATACTCGGGCGACGCAAGAAAAACAATCCGATGCTCATAGGAGAACCAGGAGTCGGAAAATCTGCAATCGTCGAGGGTATCGCCATCCGCATAGCAGAAGGCTCCATCTCCCCAGCACTTGCCAAGAAACGAATCATTTCGCTTGACATTGCTTCTGTCGTAGCCGGAACTAAATATCGCGGAGATTTCGAAAAACGAGTTAAGACTATAATCAATGCCGCAGCCTCTGACCCTGACCTGATATTGTTTATTGACGAATTCCATACAATAGTTGGAGCTGGTGGTGGTCAAGGTAGTCTTGATGCCGCAAATATGCTTAAACCGGCACTTGCACGTGGTGAATTACAATGCATAGGTGCAACTACAATGGATGAATTCACGAAAATAGTTGAAAAAGATGGAGCCTTAGACAGACGGTTTCAGAAAATAATTGTAGAACCTACAGGAATCAGCGAATCAATAAATATTTTAAATAAACTAAAGCCAAGTTATGAAGACTATCATCATGTAGTTTTCTCTGACGGGGCGATAGCAGCATGTGTAAGACTTACAGACAGATATATAACAGAACAAAACCTCCCAGACAAAGCTATTGATGCCATGGACGAAGCCGGCTCAATGGTTAGATTAAGAGCTGCAGCGAAAAAGGGAAATTCATCTGTCAATGAAGAAGATATTGCTACTGTTGTATCCAAGATGACAGGCATACCGGTAAACAAGATTGCAGAATCTGAAGGATGCCGTCTCCTGAAGATGCGAGATCATCTGAAAAGCCGCATAATCGGACAGGACAATGCGATAGACACAATAGTCAATGCAATACAACGTAACAGAGCAGGGCTGAAAGATCCCGGACGCCCTATAGGCTCATTTTTATTCTTCGGCCCTACTGGTGTCGGCAAGACTGAACTTGCAAAAAGCATTGCCGAATACTTGTTCGACTCAGAAGAAAATATGATAAGGATTGATATGAGCGAATACATGGAGAAATTCACAGTTTCTCGTCTCATCGGTGCACCTCCAGGTTATGTGGGGTATGAGGAAGGAGGACAATTGAGTGAACGAGTACGCAGAAAACCTTACTGCGTAGTACTCCTCGACGAAATAGAGAAGGCTCATCCTGATATTTTCAACCTTCTATTGCAAGTTCTTGATGATGGACGTCTGACAGATAGTGAAGGCCGCACAGTAAGTTTCAAAAACACTATTGTCATAATGACTTCAAATGTAGGAAGCCGTGATATTCAAGAATATGGCAAGGGCGTAGGCTTCACCACATCAGGACACAATGTGGAAATAAACAGACAAATGGTTCTTGAGAAAGCTGTCATGAAAGCTTTCCCACCTGAATTTATAAACAGAGTAGATGAAAAGATTTTCTTTAGAGAACTTGACAAGGATGACATATCCAAAATCATTAACATTGAGCTAAAGAATCTTAAAAATAGGGCTGCCGAAGCAGGATATCGTATTAGTGTTACTCCCTCTGCGAAAAAATTCGTGGCTGAGGCAGGCTTTGATCCTAACTATGGGGCACGTCCTTTGAAGAGAGCAATTACAAAATATATTGAGAATCCTATTTCCGAATTCATAATATCGGATAGGATACTAAATGGAAACAAACCTGGACAACGAGAGGCAAAAACCATAAAAGTTGGACTCTCTCCAGAAAAAAACAACACAGCAGTATTATGACGAAACTCGTTATATTCGACCTTGATGGCACATTATTGAATACAGTAGAAGACCTCGGACAAGCCACAAATCATGCACTCAAAGAGTGCGGATTTCCAGAAAGGCAAATAAATGACTATTACACGCTTTGCGGAAGAGGGATCTATAATCTTTTCCGCGGTGCAGTGCCGCAAGGACAAGCTACTGAGGATAATGTTGCAAAAATGGCTCAATATTTTCTATCATGGTATGATGCTCACATGTGCGATAGAACTATTCCATATCCCGGTATTCTTGAAATGATGAAAAAAATAACAGATGCAGGAATAGTTCCAGCATTGGCATCCAATAAATATCAGGATGGTGCAGAAAAACTGATTAAACATTTCTTCGGGGATTTCAAGTTTCTCAAAATTCTCGGACAACGAGAAGGGCAGCCTATCAAACCAGATCCTGCAATTGTTCAGCAAATAATGAAAATGATACCTGGGCTGTCATTAGATGAAGTCATATATGTAGGAGACTCTGATGTAGATATGCAGACAGGAGCAAATGCCAAAGTACGCACAATAGGCGTAACCTGGGGATTCCGTTCACGTGCAGAACTTGAAGCTGGGCATCCATGGAAGATTGCCGATACTGCAGAAGAGCTAACGAACTATATCATTGAAGCTGAATAAACCAAGTAAATAATACATTTCTGATATATTTCGTATATTCGCAGAATGATATATACAAAATATAGTTTTGTTTAATTTTTAAAACGTTACATATTATGAGAATACCTGAATCAGAACTTATTATCAATGACGATGGGTCTGCTTTTCATATTCACTTAAAGCCAGAAGAGCTTGCTGACAAAATTATTTTGGTAGGTGACCCTGGACGAGTAGACATGGTAGGTGAATTCTTGGAAGAGAAAGAATTCAGACATGCCTCAAGAGAATTTGTCTCCATTACAGGAAAATATCATGGAGAGAGAATCACCGTACTATCCACCGGAATTGGCACAGACAACATTGACATCGTTATGACAGAGCTTGATGCATTGGCTAATGTTGATTTCAAGACACGAGAAATTAAGCCAGAGCATCGGACATTGACTATACTTCGCATTGGAACAAGCGGAGCTATCCAAGCTGACATTCCTATCGGTTCATTCATATTTTCCGAAATATCTGTAGGATGCGATGGGCTTCTCAACTGGTATGCAGACAGAGACAAGATAAATATACCGGCAATGGAGGACGCCTTTAAGGTTCACACACATTGGAACTGCAACCTCGGAGCTCCTTATTTTGTCAAAGCTGGAGAAAAGCTAATTAAAGCTTTCAAAGAAGGCACAGTAAGAGGAGTAACAATCTCTGCACAAGGCTTCTATGGCCCACAGGGACGTGTCGTAAGACTTCCACTTGCAATGCCTGACATGCTGGACACATTCGAGTCTTTCCGCTTCGGAGAGTATAGGATAACCAACTTCGAGATGGAGAGCTCAGCAGTGGCAGGACTCGCAGCACATCTTGGACATCAAGCAGGAACAATATGCTGCGCCATTGCAAACAGATACCTAAAGTCAAGCAATCCTGACTACAAACCTCAAGTACGAAAGCTAGTAGAGTTCGCTCTCGAAAAAATGTCAGGCATCAAATAATTACTTATACAAATCGCCCAGTGTTCTGAGCGTATTGTCTACCGGCATGGCAGGGTCATCCATCATAATGTCTACTGTCCTGCCGGTTTTCTCTATGACAGACTTTTCCAGAAAAAGAATCTGTTCAGGAATAGTATAGAACATCAAATCTGCAATATCATGTGTATGGGATTTATATCGAACTATCTCATACGGATAACCGAACTTGTAAAGCCGCTTCGCAATCTTTGACGAGCCAAAAAGTCCTAAATTAAAAATTTTTATCTGCTTATATGTCACTACCCTATCTGCAGTTCCATGTAACAACATCTGAGGCGCAGGAGTTTCCTTATATTTGAGACGCCCATCAGAGGAAAAGACTGCTCCAGAGAAAGAAATAACACCAGCATATCTGAAGTCAGCTGGCAACACTTCTGCAAGCTCTGAATGATTGCAGAGTTCATATTCAGACTGAAGGGCTATGATAGCGCCAGCCGATGATCCAGAAACGACGATATTCATAGGATCAATGTCAAACATAGTTGCATTCTTCACGATGAAAGCTGTGGCAGCAAACATATCTTCAACGCCGATCTTAATAGCATTGCGCACAGCCCCTATTATCTTCAATCCTCCCATATCCACACCTTTCAGACCAAGCCTATAATCTATAGAGAATACAGGGTATCCATTATCATTCAACGCCTTGATCCACTGACGATAATGTTCCTTATCTTTACAACCGCTCGTGAAGCCACCACCGAATGCAAATAAAATGGCAGGTTTTTCTACACCATTGAAAGTCGTTACACTTCCATACGAAGGCCTATAGAAATCAAGAAAAAGCTTAGCGGAATCTCTTTGGATAAATTCATATGTTCCCGTCGGTACAGCAAGTTCAGCACCTGGCACGACCCATTTGTTTTTCGCTGTTGATTGTACTGAAATCATCAGTAATGCGATAACAGCTATTTTTATTATCTTATTCATACGAAATATAATTTTATTTTTCTTCTTTTGAAGAAATTAATCGTCTGACAGCCTTAATATTAGAGAAAAAATGTCCAGCAATAACCCTAATTACAGTATACGCTGGAATTGCAACAAGCATACCAAGAACACCAGCTATGTTGCCAGCTATAAGCAACACTATAAAAATCTCTAATGGACTTGCTTTTATACTCTTAGAATAGATGAGTGGTTGGAAAAGGAAATTGTCGAAAAGCTGGGTCACGAGGAATATGGCAACAAGCAAAAGGACAAATCCCCAGAAATTTACTGCAAGACCAGCTGTACTGAATTTCATCACCATCGCAAGCAATGTTCCAACCACCGTACCTACAAGCGGACCAACATATGGTATAATATTCATTATTCCTGTTATAAAAGCTATACCCACAGCTGCATTAAACCCTATTCCAGCCACAAGCCATAACCCTAAAAAATTAAGCATTGCAACACCTATTACCTCTATTACTAGACCGACAAAATATCTGGAAAGCAGATGTTCAATGTCACCAAGTGCTTCTATGACACGATTCTCCATACTATCTGGAACAAGAGCACCTACAATTCTACGGAAAAGCATAGGATCCTTAATGAAAAAAAACGAGATAAATACAACTGAAAAAATGCCTACGCCAATAGACACGAAAAATGATGCAACATATTCAATCAACGATGATACTGAACCTAAATCCAATGTCGTACGCAAGAATTTACCTATGGCATTCTCAATGCGGAATTCATGTCCAAACTGAGGAAAATGATCTATCAGCCATGCATTCACTCCATTAAGAAAATTTATCAGCGAATCTACTGGAAGTGAATATCCGGAATCGGGCAGACGATCTGAAATATTCTGGAATATACCAGCCACCACAGGAATAATCTGTGTAAATATGAAAAGAAATACCGACATAACGGCTATGATTGTAACAATGGCCGCAGCCCACGTAGGAATCTGTTTCTTTCGAATTTTAAAATTGCATAAGACCTGCATGATAGGCTTTCCAAGCAAAGATAACACTGCTGCAAGGACTATATATAAGAGGACACTCCTAAAATACCAGCCTACAACAAGAATCAATACCATCGCAACACCATATATCACATATCTGGCGAGTCTGTCAACACTCCTTTCATTTTCCATAAGATTTTTCAAATATTCGTAGTCCAAAGTTAGTTTTTTTATGCTGTTTTTCCTATATTCGCGCCACAAATAAAAGAATAAGACAAATCATGTGGCAAAGAATACAGACATTATATCTCGCGATATCCACAATTCTCATGGTTGTAATGTTATTCAGCATCAAGTCCGTAGCATATGGGCCTGACGGGACAGCCATAGAGGAATACAAATACCTCACATACATTCCTTTTGCTATTTTGCTTATAGTCATAATACTCTTGGACATATTGGCATTGACAACATATAAGTTCAGAGTCTTCCAATACAGGACTGCCATACTCGTCGCGTTAGTTACACTCGGATTTCAGATATGGCTTGGCGTGGAGTTCTTCATGAACATGAATGCAAGTAATGATTCCCAACGAATGATTTATAAAATCAATACGGTATTTCCACTCGTATCAATGATACTTGACTGTCTTGCCGCTCGTGGAATTCTCGCAGATGAGCTTCTTGTTGAAAGCACCTATCGACTGAGAACTGACAAGAAAAACCGAAAACACAGAAAATAATTCCAGTCAGTCTACATCGCCACGAAGCTTCTCAAGCACATTTCCGGCATATGTTTTAGTGATAGTTATCGGAGGAATATTATCATTATCAAGATCGATTTCATATCCCTCCTTTTCCTTGCGGAGTACCTTCACTTTATCCATATTTACAATATACTTCCGATGGCAACGGACAAGGCTACTTCCCTTAAATGATTCTTCTATAGTTTTAAGACGACAGCGAAGCACATATTTTTTCAAATTGCCTTTATTGTCTGTATACCATACTATTATATAATTATCATCCGACTCGATATAGTACAGACTCGACAAACTGAGAGCTAACTTGAGTACGCCACTGCTATCAAACAATGTTATCTTCTGCTCCTTACTCGGACTAACAGGTTCATCGGACACGACATTCGAGAAGTTCATCAAACGAATAGTATTGTTCTTATCAATAATCGCGAAATACATACCAGCTATAATATAAGGAATAATCAGCGAGACGAAACAATACACAAACGCATTAAGGAAAATATCCACAGGTAAATTGTCATCAAGCTGTATAATCCCAAGTTTGTCCCCTTTTATGGAAAACAAAGTATACAAAAGGCATATCACGACGACTTCTCCTATATTCCACATTACATACTGAAGATAGTTCATGTCATGAGTTCTCGTAGCATACATCATTCTCTTGCTGAATATGATGATGAAAAGCCCTATAACAAAGAAAGCAGCTGTAAATAAAAAAGCCTCAGAAGCACCTAATTCGAACCAAACATTATGGGAAAAAGGTATACTGACGAGCATAAATACGAGAGAAAAGAAAGCAGTAAAAGTAACAGTGGCTATCAACTGATACTTCTGCCTGAAATAATCTGGTAATTTATATTTTTGCGACATTACAATCTGGTTTAATATTCTTGTCATCGCATACAAAGATAATGATTTAAAATCCAATTTCGCCACATATTCGACAATCTCGCCAAAAAGGAAGCCAAAAAGCATATCATTCACCACATTCTTTTTATTGTTGAAATAAAAGAAGATATATTTGTTCCAGAAAAAAGAATCATAAAAATTGAAATAATGAAACTGATAGGTACAGGAAGTGCCCTTCCGAAAAAAATTGTCACGAATGATATGTTGTCCGAGTTTCTGGACACAAGCGATGAATGGATTGTCCCAAGAACAGGCATCCGAAGCAGACATGTCATCAGCGATGAAAACCTTGAGGATCTTGGAGCACAAGCCGCATTGAATGCTTTGGAAATGTCTGGATTGAAGATTTCCGACATAGACTATTTCATATGCTCCAATGTTGTCAACGAATACATGACTCCAGGACTTAGTTGCATCATTGCAGAAAAGATAGGCCTAACATGTCCATGCATTGATATAAATTGCGCTTGCCCAGGATTCATATATGCGATGGATATAGCAGAAAACAGATTCCTTGCCGGCAAATCCAAGAATATTCTAATCGTATGCGCAGAAGAGCCTACAAGGATGACTGACTGGAAAGACAGAGCCACATGTGTTCTTTTCGGTGATGGTGCTGGAGCCGCAGTATTCACAACTGGGGACAACTTGAAAGGTATTCGTCTCCACGCACAGCCGGCTTCGGATAAAATATGGCAGAAACGGAAATTGGAGCCAACTCCATATATTAATAAAGAGGAAATCAATGTTCCGCTTCAAATGAAAGGAAAAGAGGTTTTCAAATTCGCCGTCAACGCCTCAACGACAGAAGTCGAAGCTCTTTTATCAGAACTCGGAATATCCAAGAAGCAAGTATCATATTACATGGTACACCAAGCTAACCAACGTATAATAGACTCCATCAAGAAGTATCTTGGCGAGCCTGACGAGAAATTTCCAGTAAACATAAACGATCATGGCAATTCGTCTTCCGCTTCATGCGCTATATTGCTTGATGAATGCAACCGCAGAGGAATGTTCCAAAAGGGAGATATTCTGGTCTTCAGCGCCTTCGGAGCTGGACTGCTATCTGGAGCCGCTGTACTAGAATGGTAAAATTTATTATATTTGCAGACTGAAATATTAATATCATAACTATGATTAAAAGTCCAATTTGCGACATACTTGGCATCAAGTATCCTCTCTTTCAAGGAGGAATGGCATGGATTGCCGATGCAAAACTCGCAGCCGCCGTTTCCAATGCAGGCGGACTCGGTCTAATATCTTCCATAAATTTCGGGACTGAAGCCGTAAGAGAAGAAATCAGAAAATGCCGTAAGCTAACAGACAAGCCTTTCGGCGTGAATATAATGCTAGCCGCACCGAATGCTGCTGAAGTAGCAGACATGGTAATCGAAGAGGGAGTAAAAATTCTGACAACCGGAGCCGGCTCTCCTGCCGCCTATATGGATAAATGGAAAGCTGCTGGGATCAAAGTAATTCCTGTAGTAGCATCAGTAGCATATGCATTGAAAATGCAGGAGCTCGGCGCTACAGCAGTAGTAGCTGAAGGTGCAGAATCTGGCGGGCATGTCGGTGACAACCATACTATGGCGTTGGTTCCACAGATTATTGATGCTCTTGATATTCCAGTAATGGCTGCAGGAGGTATCTTCGATGGAAGAGGAGCTGCAGCTGCATTCATGCTGGGTGCAGTCGGAGTACAAGTCGGGACAAGGTTCCTTATTGCTGATGAGTGTCTTATACATGATAATTATAAGGAAAAACTCCTAAAAGCTTCTGACGTCAGCACTATGGTGACAGGAAAATCAATGGGTGATGCTGTACGTTGCCTTAAGACTCCTTTCTCCAAGAAGTTCTTCAAAATGGAATATGATCCGACAATACCGAAAGAAGATGTTCTCGATTTCGGCAAAGGAGCCATGCGTAAGGCAGTGTTTGATGGTGACAATATGGGAAGCTACCTCGCAGGAGAAGTTGCTGGCATGATTCACAAGAAAGAAACTGCAGCAGAAATAGTAGAAGATATCATGGGCGGAGCTGAAAGATTGCTAAAAAATGCCCCATCATTAATATCAAGCGACGAAAAATAAGTTACCACTAATAGCGGAGAAATTTATTTTTCAATAAGAAAAAGAATACAAGTAATGGCAAAAAGAGTAGTTATAACAGGAATGGGAGTTATCTCCCCTATCGGAAACGATGTAAATACATTTTGGAACAATCTCGTAAACGGAGTCTGTGGAATTGACTACATCCAAGATTTCCCAACTGAAGACCTTCCTGTGAAAATTGCAGGAAAGATTAAGGATTTCAAGCCTGAAGAATTCGGCATGGATAAGCCTTTCGTAAGAAAACAGGATTTGTTCACACAATATGGCGTAGCCGCTGCATATCAAGCTATGCAACAGGCTGGACTTCATACTGAAGGTGACAATCAAAATATAGACCCGTTTAGGCTTGGAGTATATGTTGGATCCGGTATTGGAGGATTTGAAATTCAGTACAGGGAAACCGCCAAAATGATAGAAGATCCTTCCGGAAGATGGGTATCACCACTCTTCATCCCTACTATGATTTCCAACATTGCTGCTGGGCATATCGCAACTAAACATCACGCAGAAGGACCATGTATTGATGTTGTTACAGCGTGCGCGACCTCTACAAACAACATTGGAGAAGCTTTCAGAGCAATACGCCACGGATATGCAGACGCTATCATTGCAGGAGGTTGCGAAAATGCAACAATTCCTCTCGGAATAGCAGGCTTTGCCAATGCTAAAGCTCTCTCGCGCGCAGAAGATCCTAAATACGCCTCTCTTCCTTTCAATGCCAACAGAGCAGGATTCGTCATGGGAGATGGAGCCGGAATCATTGTACTTGAGGAACTTGAGCACGCAAAAGCAAGAGGAGCAAAAATCTATGCAGAAATGGTAGGATACGGCAATACATGTGACGCTTACCATCCAACAGCACCAAGACCAGATGGCACCACACAAGCCAAATGTATAGAGATCGCTCTTGAAGAAGCTGGATTTGACAAGGAGAAAGACAACATGTACATTAATGCACATGGAACAGGCACACGCCTGAATGATGTTGCAGAGACTAACGCATACAAGACTGCACTTGGAGATTATGCATACAAAGCGCACATAAGTTCCATCAAGTCTATGACAGGACACATGTTTGGCGCAGCTGGTGCAGCTGAAGCAATCACAACGATCCTTGCTCTAATTAATGGAATCGTACCGCCAACCATCAATCTCGACACTCCTGATCCAGAATGTGATCTGGATTATACACCTAACACCGCTGTCAAGACTGACCTCACCATCGGTATTTCCGACTCTTTTGGCTTCGGAGGTCATGATGCCTGCGTAGCATTCAGGAAATTCGAAGACTAAAAGACAACCGTACTAAAACCTAAATATTATGAATAAGGAAGAGATTAAGAAGTTTTTGCCGCATAGAGAGCCTATGCTTCTTGTTGATGAAGCTGAGATAGATGAGAATAATATCGCACATTGCAAATATACTATCAAAGAAGACGAATTCTTTACAAGAGGACATTTTCCTGGAAACCCAATAGTACCTGGTGTAATTCAATGTGAGATTATGGCTCAAAGTTGTGCAGTACTTGTAAAAGATGACATACCAGGACACCTTACATTGTATGCAGGACTTGACAAGGTCCGTTTCAAAAATCCTGTAAAGCCAGGTGATGTATGCGAGATTACTGCAAAACTCAAAGAGAAAAGAGGATCACTCTATTTCTGTTCAGCAAAGCTTGAAGTAGGAGGCAAACTCTGCTGCAAAGGAGAGCTTACTTTCGCTCTAATTCCAAAAGAATAAGAAATCGTTTGAATTTTACTCAACAGATTCCAAGTCTTCAGAAATGTAAAAAAGCTGCGAAGAAAATTTCATTCGCAGCTTTTTTTAGCTAATTACACTTACTCATGTGTAGCAAAGCGTTGCTCTGCAAGCCTCTCGAACTTAGTACCAGGACGACCATAGTTCGCATAAGGATATATTGAAATGCCTCCTCGTGGTGTAAAAAGCCCTGTAACCTCTATATATTTAGGGTCCATCAGCTTTATCAGATCCTTCATTATCTTGTTCACGCAATCCTCATGGAAATCGCCATGATTACGGAAACTGAAAAGATAAAGTTTCAAACTCTTACTCTCGACCATCTTTACATCTGGAATATAGCTTATACGTATCTCAGCGAAGTCAGGTTGCCCAGTAATCGGGCAAAGGCTAGTGAACTCAGGGCAGTTGAAACGTACCCAGTAATCGTTCTCCTGATGCTTATTTATGAACGTCTCCAAAACCTCTGGAGCGTAGTCCATCTTGTATTCGGTCTTATGACCAAGGGAATGCAGTCCCTCCTGTTCTCTTTCTTTATTCATTTTATCTTAAGTATTCAGATTCTATATATCAGATACCTTGAACGGATTATAGGAGATGTTTTCGTCGAATGTATCCACGCCTTCGTAGCGCTTTAGAGCCTTGACAACCTGAATTGTAACCGGAAGAATGATAATCTCATAGCATACCTTGAAAGTAACCTGTGCCACAAGCATCGTCGCCAATGACTTGATGTCGGCACCCCAGAATACAATCGGCATAAAAATCAATGAATCAAGGAGCTCTCCTGCCACGGATGAAAGAATAGCGCGACCTGAGAAACCTTTTCCTTTAGTGGCGACCTTCATCTTACTCATCACGTAGGCATTCATCGTGGAGCCGGCAAGAAAAGCCAACAGCGAGGCGAAAGCCACACGTGGAGCCATACTGAAGACATAGTTGAAGTGCTCGGCACCATCCCAGAATGATGCTGCCGGAAGCCATGACACGACCTGCCCCATAATGGCAACGAAGAAGTTCATGGCAAAGGCTGTCCAAATAACGAGTCTGGCCTTGCGGTATCCCCAAACCTCGGCAAAACAGTCATTAAGAATGTACGAAATCGGGAAGATGATCACTGCACCTGGCAGAGTGATGCTTCCCAGTGCGAAAACCTTTGTAGCGAAAAGGTTGGATGCTATCAGGCAGACTATGAACAGAACTGCCATCAGCAAAAACATTACTGATACTTTTTTATTCATTTTCTTGTTTTTTAAGTGGTTTCCTAGAATACACTATATATTTTGATTGGGATGCTGTCCCAAACCCTGTCGCTCCGCGCGGCCTATCGTCCTCAACGTATTTGCTCACGCAAATACCCGAACCCGGCCGGTCGTCTGATGACGACTTTCTAATTTTGATTGGGACGCTGTCCCAAACCCTGTCGCTCCGCGCGGCCTATCGTCCTCAACGTATTTGCTCACACAAATACCCGGACCCGGCCGGTCGTCTGATGACGACTTTCTATTACTCCGATCCCCCAATTACGGAAAAACCTGGAGGAGGATGTTTAAGCCTCCTCCTCGCCAGCAGCTTTGAGACGCTCAGCGTTCTCGGCTATCTGAAGCTGATCAATACACTCCTGGATATCGCCATCCATAAAAGCAGGAAGATTATACATTGACCAGTTAATACGATGATCAGTCACACGAGACTGTGGATAATTGTATGTACGAATCTTCGCTGAACGGTCACCAGTGGACACCATCGTCTTACGCTTGGCAGCGATACCATCAAGATATTTCTGATGCTCCATATTATACAGACGAGTACGAAGTTCCTCTAATGCCCTATCAAAGTTCTTCAATTGAGAACGCTCCTCTTGACACTGAACAACAATTCCAGACGGGATATGAGTAAGACGAACTGCAGAGTAAGTAGTGTTCACACCCTGCCCACCAGGACCGGAAGAGCAGAAAGTATCCTTACGGATATCATTCATGTCCAAGTCAATGTCAAACTCGTCTGCCTCCGGGAACACAGCTACTGATGCAGCGGAAGTCTGGATACGCCCCTGTGTCTCGGTCTGAGGCACACGCTGAACACGATGCACTCCAGACTCGTATTTCATGGTACCATACACGCCATCAGCACAAGATAACTTGAAAACAATCTGCTTGAAACCTCCTGATGTACCAGGAGCCTGATCGGTCACCTCCAGCTTCCAACCCTTGCGCTCGGCGAACTTGGAATACATACGGAAAAGGTCTCCGGCAAATATTGCAGCCTCGTCACCACCAGTACCACCACGGATCTCTACCATCGCATTCTTGCTATCATCAGGATCTGAAGGTATAAGAAGCAATTTTATGTTCTGCTCCATGTCTGGAAGCTTAGGTTCGATTTCGGCTATCTCCTCACGTGCCATATCCTTCAGCTCTTCATCCTTTTCATTGGCCATAATATCTTTGGCGGAAGCAAGCTCCTCTATCATTTTTTTATATTCAAGACCAGCTTTGATGATAGGCTCAAGTTCCTTGTAGTCTTTATTAAGCTGCACATACTTCTTCATATCCGACATCACTGCCGGATCAGAAAGTTGTTCCTGTAGCGATGCGAATTTGTCCTGAAGGCTCAAGACCTTTTCGAGCAATGTGTTCTTTTCTGCCATATACTAATATTTTCGTTTTCATTTAATTTTGAGACTTTTAATCATAGTCTCACAACATTATATTGACTTCACGTAGCAACGGCGGCGCATGAACAGCTCGTGCTCATACTTACCCCAGACATTGACCGCGCTGTTCGTTTCAATCTGAGGGTTAGATATCGCATACACTGTCCTGGCTTTCTTATACTTCGCGGCCATTGAGCAATGGAATATCGCGCTCACGCCCTTGTTCTGCCACTGAGGCACTGCCCCGTTAAGCATCAAGTCCACCACCTCGTAGTTATTTATCGCCCTCAACAGATGAAACCATCCGAACGGGAAAAGATGTCCCTTTGCCTTTTGCAATGCTTTAGATATGCTCGGGAATGCAATTCCGAAAGCAACAAGTTCATTATTTTCATCTAAAACTATGCTGCTGACCTTATCCGAGATGAACGGCATGGAGACCTTGGCCTCATGAGCAATCTCCTTGTCTGTGAACGGTATGAAGTTATAAACCGCTGTCGCGAAGCTCTCATTATAGACCTTGAAGAAATACTTCACCATCTCCTTATCTTTCTTAAGCTTGCTGAGAAGCCCCTCATGAAGGTTATATCTCTCCTTGAGCATCCCTGCTATTCTGGTCATCTTCTCCTGGACGCCCTGCGATGCATCCATCTTGTACTGGAGCCAATCGCATTCCTTCTCATACCCGAGAGCTGTCACAAGATCATTGTAATATGGGAAATTGTATAAGCAATTGAACGGAGGAATATTGTCAAATCCCTCTACCAGCATTCCTTGCTTTCCCAAAGTATTATAATAAAGAGGACCATGAATCTCATTCATCCCTTTCTCTTTCGCCCACGCTTCTGCAGTCCCTATGAGAAGTTTTGCGACCTCTATGTCATTTATCGTATCAAACCAGCCGAAACGAGCCCTCTTCTTGCCATACAATTCATTATAGCGAGGATTTATCATCGCACAAATCCTACCAACAACTTTGTTGCCTTCTGTTACAATCCATAATTTATGCTGACAATAATCCAATGCCGGATCTTTCGTCAGACTAAAAATCTGATCTGAATGGAGAGCCGGTACATATTGCTTGCAATCCTTGTACAGATCATCTGGAAATTTTATAAATCTCCTAAGGTCTCTTTTTCCGATAACCTCAACGATATTATATTTCGCCATATCTCTGGTTTTAGTACAATGCACCGCTTAAGAAATTGTTTTGAGGGTTATTCAACAGAAATTCAAACAATTTCTAAAGTGCAGTCTGCAAATTTAACAAATATTTGGCGAATTATGAAAACAGGCTTGATTTTTGCCATTTGGCAGAGTCAAAAAAACAAGTTCAACATTACAACAAAGTATTTTTAAGACATGAAAAGATTCATTATTTCAGCCATATTAACATGTATGGCGACATTGGTATTCGCTCAAACAACTGATGGAGATAAAATTTTAGGAACGTATATGTCTGAAAACAAGACTGGTAAAGTCCAAGTAACCAAACAGAATGGCAAATACATTGGCACACTTGTTTGGACTAGCATTGAAGGAGCAAAAGATGAAAAAAATCCCGATTCATCATTAAAGACAAGGACATTGAAAGGGAGCGTCATACTCAAAGACATGTCTTACGTCGATAGTGTTTGGAAAAACGGAACAATATATGACCCGGAAAGCGGAAACACTTATAAAGCAACAATAAAAATCAAACCTGATGGGAATCTGACCTTAAGAGGCTATATTGGTGTACCAGCACTCGGAAGGAACTCCACCTGGACAAGGACAAAATAGTTATGTCATAATCCTTTGGACTTGGCTTCATTCCAAATGGCATCCATTTGAGATAAAGTCATGTCCTTAAGGTTATGTCCTTGGCGAATAGTTTTCTCCTCCAGATATGTAAAGCGCCTTCTAAATTTGTCACAAGCACGATTTAGGGCTGTATCGGGATTAAGTCCATACAATCTGGCAGCATTGACGACAGAGAATAAGAAATCTCCAAGTTCCTCTTCTGCACGATCTCGCGCTGAACCAGGTATCGGAGTCATTGTATACCCAGCAGGAACATTGTCCCCCATCCCCTCTTCCAAAGCCATCGCATCCAGCTCAGATTGAAATTCACTTTGTTCTTCTTTCACCTTATCCCACACCATGGAAGGACTCTCCCAGTCAAAACCGACACCACGAGCTTTATCTTGCATCGAATATGCTTTCAATATTGGCGGTAAAGAATCAGGTACGCCTGAAAGGATGCGTTTATTTCCACCTTTTTCTTTCATTTTCATCATCTCCCAGTTTTCAGAAACTTGTTCAGCATCAGATGCTTTTGTATCTGAAAAAACATGAGGATGACGAAAAATCATCTTCTCGCACAAACGCTCCATAACATCAAACACATCGAACTTTCCCTGCTCGTCGGCAATCTTAGAATAAAACACGACATGAAGAAGAATATCACCAATTTCTTTTTCGACATCATTGTCTGATTTCTTCATCACTGCATCACTCAGTTCATACACTTCTTCAATAGTCATAGAACGCAACGTATCCCATGTTTGCGCTCCATTCCACGGGCACCTAACCCTCAATTTATCCATAATATCCAAGACCCTGCCGAATTGAGCCATCTTTTCTTCTCTTGTATGCTTCATCTTCATCAATGTTACCGAGCGAATTTACTAAATATATTAATGAAAAAGAAACACAGCACTTTTTATTTACAGAAAAAGGCTTAACTTTGAAAATTGTTAACATAGACAACCACGTTTACTTACAAATCAATATGAAACACCCAATATACGTTACAGCAGATGATGCAGTAAAAGCAGTCAAGACAGGAGATCATATACATTTAAGCAGTGTTGCAAGTGTTCCGCATGTACTCATTAAGGCTTTATGCAGGAGAGCTGACAACGGAGAAGTGCATGACTTGCATTTCCATCATTTCCACACTGAAGGGCCTGCGCCATATTCGGATCCAATATATGAGGGAATTTTCTTTGACCAGGGATTCTTTATAGGACCTAACGTTCGAGCCAATGTTAATACAGGATATGCTGATTATCTCCCAGTACATCTCGGAGAGTCCCAAAAACTCTACCGTAACGGAGCACTCAAATGTGACGTTGCTATGGTTCAAGTATCGTTGCCAGACGAAAATGGAATGTTCTCTCTTGGCACCTCCGTAGACTGTTCTCTCGCAGCCGTTGAAAGCGCCAAGACAGTAATTGCCGTTGTCAATGAAAATGTACCGTTCGCATTTGGAGACCTTATACGTCCAGAGCTTATCGACTATCTTGTGAAAGATAATACACCTTTGGTCACCAAAGATTTCGCCGAGCCAAACGAAACGGAGAAACTCATCGGAAAGAACTGCGCCGAGCTCGTACCTGACGGAGCATGCCTACAGATGGGAATCGGTGCCTTGCCAAATGCTTTGGCAGCAGCTCTCACAGATCATCAGAATCTCGGACTGCATACAGAAATGTTTGCTGATGGAATTCTTAAACTCATAAAAAAAGGAGTTATCAACGGACGTCATAAAAAAATAGATACAGGCAAAGTCGTAGCCTCATTCCTTCTCGGATCAGAAGAAGTGTACAAATTTATTAACCATAACCCTGATGTACTGATGAAAGATATCAAGTACACAAACGATCCGTGGGTAATATCTCAGAATCCTTGCATGATGGCTATTAACTCTGCAACTGAAGTCGATCTCACAGGACAGATAAGCGCAGATTCAATCGGAACAAGAATATTTTCAGGAACAGGAGGACAGGTAGATTTTGTTAAAGGGGCCACAATGTCGGAGGGCGGAAAATCCGTAACAGCTTTTGCTTCAAGGACAAACAAAGGCATGACAAAGATTGTTCCAACTCTCAAGAATGGAGCCGGAGTTGTTACACCTCGTGCAGATGCTCACTGGATTGTAACCGAGTATGGTGCAGTAGACCTCTATGGAAAATCTCTTCAAGAACGAGCTAAACTTCTTATCAGCATTGCACATCCTGACGACAGAAACGAACTTGATCGCGCTGCATTCGAGAGATTCGGTCCTCATTATCATAATTTCAGCATATAAAAAAATACAAAACCATAAAATGGCAGACGAAAAGATCATATTTTCCATGAACAGGGTAGGAAAAACCCTACCATCAAGCAATCGAGTAATACTAAAGGACATTTGTCTATCATTCTTTTACGGTGCTAAAATAGGCATAATCGGTCTCAATGGCTCAGGTAAATCCACATTGATGAAAATCATTGCAGGAGTAGAACCGAGCTATCAGGGCGAAGTTGTTTGGGCACCAGGATATAGTGTCGGCTACCTTGAGCAGGAGCCAAAGATGGACCCAGACAAGACTGTACTAGAGGTCGTGCAGGAAGGTGTACAGGAAATAATGGACGTGCTCAAGGAATACGAAGAAGTAAACCTAAAGTTTTGTGAACCTATGAGTGACGATGACATGAACAAACTCATAGAAAGACAGGGCGAACTGACAGAGAAAATAGAGCATTGCGGAGGATGGGAAATTGATGCTAAGCTTGAAAGAGCAATGGATGCGCTCCAATGTCCTCCCGCAGATGCAAAAATAGCAACATTGAGTGGAGGTGAAAGACGTAGAGTAGCATTATGCAGGCTTCTTCTCCAGCAACCAGACGTACTTCTTCTCGATGAACCAACCAACCATCTTGATACAGAAAGCATCCAGTGGTTAGAAGCACATCTTCAACAGTATAAGGGAACAGTTATAGCCGTCACACACGACAGATATTTTCTCGACGACGTAGCAGGATGGATCTTGGAACTCGACCGCGGAGAAGGCATTCCATGGAAAGGCAATTATTCTTCATGGCTAGAACAGAAAACTAAACGCCTTGAGATGGAGGAGAAACAGGAAAGCAAGCGCAGAAAGACATTGGAAAGAGAATTGGAATGGGTTAGAATGGCACCAAAGGCTAGACACGCAAAGTCAAAAGCTAGACTTGGAGCTTATGAGAAACTCGCTAACCAAGATGGTAAAGAGAAGGAAGCTAACCTCGAAATCTATATTCCAGATGGGCCTAAACTTGGAAACAAGGTTATTCAGTTCAATGATGTTTCCAAAGCTTATGGAGACAAGCTGCTGTTCGAACATCTTTCATTTGTACTTCCACCTGCAGGCATTGTCGGAGTAATCGGGCCCAATGGTGCTGGAAAGACTACACTTTTCCGTCTTATAATGGGACTGGAACAGCCTGACCAAGGAGACATCACTATTGGGGAAACAGTGAAACTCGCATATGTGGATCAGCAGCATAAAAACATCGACCCAGACAAAACAGTATTCCAAACAATTGCTAATGGTTCAGACTGGATTAGGCTAGGCAAGAAGGATGTCAACGCGCGTGCATACGTCTCACGTTTCAATTTCACAGGATCAGATCAAGAAAAGCTCTGCGGAGTGCTCTCCGGTGGTGAAAGGAACAGGCTTCATCTCGCATTGACTCTAAAAGATGAAGGCAATGTTCTTCTACTCGATGAACCTACGAATGATGTAGATGTCAATACAATACGTGCTTTAGAAGAAGGACTCGAGAACTTCGCAGGATGCGCCGTGGTCATTTCACACGACCGTTGGTTTCTTGATCGTATTGCCACGCATATTTTGGCTTTCGAGGGAGATTCTCAGGTTTACTTTTTCGAAGGATCTTATTCCGAATACGAGGAAAATAAGAAGAAACGTCTCGGAGACGAAGAGCCAAAGCGCTTCAAGTACAAGAAGCTCATGGAATAAAAAAAGAGACTGGTCAGTCTCTTTTTTTTTATCATTAGATAGATTTAGTAACCTTCAAAAAATAACCTGCATCATCTAAAGGAATCTTTTCGGTCTATATTCTCTTAATCTGAGACAACTTATTTTTTCATGTAACTTATTCGCAACAGCTTATGAGAATAAATCTATTCCCTTAGAAGTCATAATCTGCTGAAGATGTCTCACATCGAGAGTCCGAGGGCTACAATTTTCCATAGCACAAAGCGAGGCAGCTATTCCCACAGCTTCTCCCATTGCCATACATATGGACATTACACGATAAGATGCATGTGCACGATGTGTTCCGGAAATACAACGGCCAGCAACGAACAAATTCTCTAATTTTCTCGGAATAAAACACCTATACGGAAGATCATATGGTTTCACATATTGAATCCTCGATTCTGCTTGCCCTGCACCAGCCGGATTATGAATATCCACTATAAACTCAGCCTTATGAACTATCACGTCATCAAAACGTTTTCCTGCCGCAAGTTCCTCTGCAGTAATAACATAATCTCCCATAACACGTCGAGTTTCTCGAACACCTGTCGTCGTTCCACTTGACTTACAACGACAATTCTCATACCCAGGAAGATTCTTATGAAAGAAGTCTAACAAAAGCTCAATCTGGCGACGAAGTTCCAAATCAGCCTTAAATACAGTAGCAGTCTTGGTTATGTCTACACCATTAACTTGAGTTGTATTTACCTGACGCTCGCCCTTATTAACAGTAGGATGAAGACGCACAGCAGCAAGATTCGAAGGAAGTTTTCCTTCATCTGCACATCGCTTGCAAAAGTCCAAAAAACGCTCGTCTCCAAGTTTAACATCATCAACATCACCAATACATATCACCCCTTTTTCCTCATCCACACCATCTATAGTAAATTCCAATGATACAGGCTGCATAAGGCCATCATCCCTACCCTTTTCAATATCTGCACCTGCAAGGTATGAAACAACCGCATCACCTGTTGCATCAATAACGATTCGTGACATAATTGCGAAATGTCCCTCACTTGTTGCAAGTATCAGTCCTTTCACAACATTCCCTTCCTTTATGACATCATAAACAGAACTCTGAAGATATACATCAATATTCTCATGGTTAACGAACTCAGCAAGAATAAGTTTAGCATGTTCAAAATCATGAGCCTTACCGGTTTCGCCTATCATATCATTATCTGGAATACCAAGTAATTTTACAAGTTCATCACGCATAGTGCCTCTGCCTACCATTCCTAAAACAGGACCGACATATCCGGCAGTAAGGTTTCCTCCGACAACGCCATAACGCTCCACAAGAGCAACTTTAGAGCCATTACGAGCAGCCGCTACAGCAGCACATATACCAGCTGGTCCAGCACCTGCGACAATCACATCGTAATTTGCCTTTACCTCAATCTCTTTTTCGTAATGAATTGATGACATAGAAAGAATAGAAAGATTTAGTATTTCAAAAAAACTTCTTATAAAAAAAACGGAAACCTTACGATTTCCGTTTTTTGTGCTCCCTTAGGGGCTCGAACCCTAGACCCCAACATTAAGAGTGTCGTGCTCTACCAACTGAGCTAAGGAAGCAATATTTTCGTGATCCGTTCGGGGCTCGAACCCGAGACCCCAACATTAAAAGTGTTGTGCTCTACCAACTGAGCTAACGAATCTCTCCAAAATCCCGTCATTTTCCAAACGGGATTGCAAAGGTAGGCATTATTTCTGAATTTGCAAACTTTTCATGAACTTTTTTCTCAGTTTTTCCTATTTTTGCACAAGAGAAAGAAAAAAGATAATGATAATAACAATTGCTAGACAATGCGGATGCGGGGCTCTGCATGTCGGGGAGATTCTTGCAAAGCGCTATGGCGTACCGCTTTATACCAGAAGAAGCCTGATGGAGATGGCTCAGAGGAAAGGAATGCAGGAGGAGATGGACAGTTTTTTCGAGGAAAGGCCTGTGGACGACCTTATGGAGGCCATAACGGACTACGCTTATGAGCGCAGGGCTGTGATGGACAAGTTCCGCAAGGCTTTCTCCGGAATGATAGGTAACCAGGACTGCATCGTCATAGGAAGATGTGGAAACTACATATTCAAGGACAGAAGGGACCTTGTGTCTGTATTCCTGCATGGGGACATTGACCTGAGAATCTCGAACATCGAGCGCGAGGAACATCTTGGACGCCGTGAGGCGGAGGAATTTGTAAGGCGCACTGACGACTGCCGTGTCTCGTACCATAAGTTCTACACCGGGCTGACATGGGGCAATGCCCCTGATTATGACATCTGCATTGACCTTTGTAGTATTGGTGCGGAGAAGACCGCAAAGATGATTGAAGAATACATTGGATTACTATGAATTTCGTCATACAGTTTCTTATCATAATCGCATTCGCATTTGCTGGAGAGGTCCTGCATTATTTCATTCCGCTTCCCATACCTGCCGGAATCTACGGAATTATTCTCCTGTTCCTGGCCCTTGAATTCAAGCTGGTGAAGGTCAATGATATCCGCGAGGTCAGTTCGTTTCTGATAGCGGCGATGCCAGTGATGTTCATCCCTGCGGCAGCCGGACTTGTCACCTCGTGGGGCATAGTGCGAGGCTCGCTTCTTCAGTATGTAACCATAACAGTGGCCAGCACATTCATCGTGATGGCTGTGTCCGGGCTTGTCACCCAGGCAGTAATTCGTAAAGGCAAACGAAAATGAAAGAACTTTTTGAAGGCTCGGTGTTCTTTGGGGTATTGCTGAGCCTGGTATCATATTATGTAGGCATCTGGCTGAAGCGGAAGACCGGATGGGCGCTTATGAATCCGCTGCTGGTTTCTGTTGTCCTGGTCATTGCCGTCCTGGCCCTCACCGGGACTGACTATGGAGAGTATATGAAAGGTGCTGATATCATAAGCTACCTCCTGACGCCTGCCACGATATGCCTTGCTGTGCCGCTCTATCAGCAGTTCGAGCTCCTGAAGAAGAACTGGAAGGCAGTGATTGCGGGCATCGTTTCAGGTGTGCTGTCCAGTATCCTGTCAATCCTGGCATTTGCGCTCTTGTTCCATTTCGACCACGCGTCTTATGCCACATTCCTGCCCAAGTCCATTACGACAGCCATCGGTATCGGGGTTTCCGAGGAACTGGGCGGATATGTTGCAGTGACCGTCGTTGTGATTATAATCACCGGCGTGATTGGAAACATCTTCGCGGAGAAATTCCTCAAGTTGCTAAGAATCACTGAGCCTGTGGCCAAGGGAATCGCCATCGGATCGTCGTCTCACGCCATAGGGACGACCAAGGCAATGGAGATGGGCGCCGTAGAGGGCGCAATGAGCAGCCTTTCCATAGTTGTCAGCGGAATACTCACCGTTGTGGCTGCATCTCTTTTCTCCGGGCTCATCTGACGATGTTTTTGAATACGGCAGTGCTTTGGTCCAGGACTGGCCTCGCTTCGTCAAAAAGCCGGATTCCAGTCGTGGCCGAGAATGACATAACATTGATTTATAGCTTGTAATGCTCAGCAGTAGGGCTAGTCACCGACAGGCATTGGCTCTATATCGACATTGTCGCAATCGTTGATTTCGAATGGAGCTCCACTGCGGACATACTCGTAGTCATGGTTTATCCGTACGGTGTTGCCGCGATAGACTACCCCATCGACGCAATATAGATTCAATATTCTCGGGTCGAACGTATTGAATGTATTTCCTTCGATTCTGATGTTTCTGTGATATCGGCTGGCCTTGCGGTCCGGAATTCCGCTGCCTACTGCAATATATGCCTTTCCCCATGATTTGGAACCGTATAGGCAGTTCTCGAACACATTGCCGCGTATCGTGACATCCCTGACCCCGGACTGCTCGTACCAAAAGTTCCCGTCTCCCTCGAAAAGAATCGCCGCACCAGGGACATGAAAATAGTTATTCTCTATCAATACCTTGCCGCGCGAGCCGATGAGCAGGCCGCGTGCCCTGTTGTTGCCGAACCTGCAGCCCGTTATGGTGACATCCGGATTCGCGGATATATCCGCCAGGACATCATTCCCAGTGAAGCATTCAGATATCGGCTCGCTGAACGTTACCAGGGACAGATCGTCATTATATTTATAGACAGACGCGACTTCCACGGTGTCGTATGTCATCATCGTGTTATGGTCGACAAGTTCCATTTTCATACCTTTGCGGGCAAAGTCCATCCCGTAATGAGACCACAGGAGCAACTGCCTGTCAGACATTCTTTTCCTTGCCACTGCATACCATCCGTGGATGTTTGTAGCATCGTCCTTCTGGTTCATGAATGTACAGCCACTCATTTTTATATATCCCTTGCAGTTTATGAAATGGGTGGCGTCCGCTGTTATGCTGATCATCCTGTCCTTTCCGGGAGACGGGACGACATTGACACTATTCAGTTCAATGTCCTTGGAACGCTGCGCTATGACTCCCATGCCTCCGCAATGCCATATATTTACATTGGACAGACTGAATCCGTCACATCCGTCAAGTGTAAAGGCAGGATTTAGCCGGAACTCGGCTCCGAACACAAGGACATTGCCCACAGTGGCCTGGATGTTTTTCTGATATATCTTATATTCATTGTCCTGAAGAGCCTCTGCCTGGAGCCCTTTCCCTCGCACCCAGTAGTCACGTACGTAATGGGCGACCTCCCTCTTCTCAGAATCGAACTCAAGGAGATTTCTATACGGATATTCATTCTTCAGGCTGTCTCTAAATACCAGCAGGCCATTTTCAATGCTTACATTATAATCCTCCGGGAAACTTACATTCAGCCACCCGTCGCCACTGCCGGTAATGATGCCTTCCGAGTGGAATGTGCGTGTAAAGTCAATATTCAGGTCCTTTATGACAATGTTTCTGGAATCTGTAATGCTGAACGGAGAAATGAAACCAGAGAACAGCAATGTCGTTCCATTGCCTTCAAGTGTCAGTCCATCCGCCCCGTCAATGTCGAAGGCAATCCGCTTGTCACTCGGGTCATTATTGCTGATCTTCTGGAACTTGCCATAGCAGAAGTCAGGACTGATGCGGAGCGTATCCCCAGGCAGGACGAGTGTGCTGCCCTTGCTTTTAAGGCATTCTTCCAATGCCCTTCTTATAGCCGGTTCCGCATCGTTCTGACGCATCTCGTCAGTGAGGTAATCGTTCAGAAGCACTGTCTTTCCGGAATTATTTACGGAACAGGACACTGCGAGTACAATGCATGCTGCTGCCGGCAGTAATCGTCTAAGCATATTTTTTCATTTTTCCACAAAAATAGCATCTTTAAGAATCTGTTTTGAAATGATTGAAAAGTTATTTGAGGAAAAACCTTCAGATAATCATTTCAAAACAGTTTCTAAACCGATTTCCAGATTCTTACTTGCTAGGCTGGCCGATGGAAAGCAGCAGGTCAGGCAGCAGAATCAGGTCCTCGCGCCAGCGTGGAGGCACGGTTTCCGTCTCCTCGTGATGCCAATAGACTTGAAAACGGACCGCACTTGCCGACGGCGCATATCCCTTTTTGATCAAGTCATCAAGTCTGCTTCTGAATGCTTCAGAATACTTCACGACACGGATTGCCCCTTTACTGGTATCGGCATATAGTCCATCATCCTTTATAGCCAGAGCACTGCCAGAATGAATCTCGTCATACGGAACCCACTTCTTTAGGAACACACTTAGTACCACGTCCTTATGGCTCAGCTGAAGCAGAATCTCCGAAGGCCTTCCATAATCTGATTCGTCAATGGAATATCTTACAGCGGAAAGGACGCTGCCGCTGAATAGCGACGGGTTGTCATAATGCACAGACAGATTGTTTTTCGCCCGTGTGATTCCGACATACACGGCCCGGCGTTCCTTGTCCGAGATGTGACGAAGCCCCTTCAGGGATATATACACATTGTCGTACTCCCTTCCCTTGGCCTTATGTATGGTGGAAACGATTATTTCTGACGCGTCTCCCGAGATGAATGTCTCCAGGCTGGACTCGCGGAGATAGTTCTCGAAATCGGACAGATATATCAGATGATGTCCTTCGGACTCGAATCCTGCAATGCAGTTCATTGCGATATCAAGGCATTGGCTGTCAGAATACTTCTCCCTCATTCCAGCCTTTGCCTGCTCCCAGTCGGCAAGGTCAATGCTGACGGCTCCGGGTTTTTTCACAAGCGAAAGGAAATAGTGAAGTTCGGCGATGTCCTGAATGCTGAAATCCTCCCTGGACTGGATGAGCCTTGCCTTGCGGCCGCTATGGTTAAGCAATGCGGAGATTATCAAGGCATCCTCATTGGTAAGTGTCAGCACGCAGGTCGTGCCATCAAACCTGTCAGAGACAATTTCATTGACAATAGCCTGCTCATAATTCGCATGCTGTTGGAAATGAACATTGACCTTTCCATTGACCCCACGCACGCCTCTTATCGGAACGGCTTTCAGCCTGTCCTGGATTCCTCTTACAAAAGCATTGGCAAAGCATACTACGGCTTCCGAGCTGCGGAAATTGTCAATCATATTGTAGACAGTGGCTCCATAGGTGGAAATCAGCGACTTCATATATACGGAGTCAGAACCTCTGAACTCGTAGATATTCTGATCGTCATCTCCGACGGCTATCACGCGCATATCCTCATTGAGCCTGATAAGCATCTCGACCAGGGAAAATTCATCAGCGCTCATATCCTGAGCCTCGTCTATGACAAGTATCGATTTCGTGACACGGCTACGCTCGACCTTCCCATCGTGCATTGCAGCAACAGCATCATGCACCACATGCTCTGAATCCTCCACTGTGCCCATCTTTCCAAGCAGGTCGAAGCAATATGAATGGAATGTCTTGATTTCCACGAACCTGGCTGCGCCTCCGATAAGTTTTTCCAGTCTGGAGCTGAATTCAGTAGCTGCTGCACGCGAAAAAGTCAGCATCAGAAGCTGTTCCGATTTCACGTCCTCCATAAGTATGAGCGATGCGAGCTTGCGCACCAGAACGTATGTCTTTCCACTGCCAGGCCCAGCAGGAACCACAATGAATCTTGAGTCCCTGTCATTGATTATGCTGCTCTGTACACCTGTCAGGCTGCCAAAGATTTCATCATATTTACGTTTGCTGACATTGCGGTTTATCTCCTCGGCCTCGGCAGCATCGAAGTATCTCTTTATGAAGGCCTTGAAATCCAATGTGAAATAGTCGTGGACATACGCCAAGGCCTTCTTTTCATCGGAGACCATCATATTGGCATACTTGCCTACGATATGAATCTGCTGAATACGCTGCCTGTAGAAGTCGTCCAGATTCCGGTAGTCATCTTTCTTATAGCGGCTTCTGTTGTCCTTGTTCAGACGTTCCAGTCCGATTTTGTTGTACAGAACCATAAATCCGCCTTCCAGACTGATAATTCCTGTCTTTGCCAGAAACAGCAAAGCCTCTTCCACCGCATCTATATCTGCGACTTCCGTCTGGAAAAGGCTCTCGGAATTATAACCTTCGACAAGCTCCGCCAATGAGAAGGTCACCTTGATGTCCTGCCCGTCATCATGAGGCTGGGCCTTGAACTTATTCAATATATAGTGGGCAACGGAATTCCTCCGCTGAGCCACCTCCCGGAACTTATCCGGGCCCAGTTTAAGACGCACGGCTATATGCTCCTCTGAAAGAGATGTCCTTTCCATATAGTTCCGTATTGTCCAGAAGAAGAGGAGCGTCCTGATATCCTTTACAGTAGAACCTGATATTCCTTCATATAAAGCCTTTTCATTCAGTTCCTTTATACTTAGCATTCCGTCATTTTCCGAGACGGCCTCCAGCAGGCATTCCTCAAGCTTGGCGTAGAATCCGAGCTTACGTATTTGGGAAATCCTTAGGTACGCCGTCATATCACTGCCCCGCGCTAGAATGCCATTGACACGCATCCTCTCGATGATGGATATGACTTTTCGTATCTCGATTCCAAGCATATCGGAAAGGTAGTCCACCCTGGATTCGGCTTCAGCTGTACCTGCCGCAGCACGGCTGCGTTCCGAAATCAGTGACTTTATTATCCTGCGGGCATTGACCTTGTCCTCTTCCGTGAAGTCGGCGCACTTCTCTATTTTTTCCGAGGCCTCGTCCATTGTCCTCGGGACAATGCTGGTGGCGAATATCCTCGGGCTGTTCATTCCGCGCCGCAGGAAGCCTGCATTTTCCAATGCGGCAATCGCACTTTTCACCTTCGTCTCCACGTCCCGGATTTCGTCCCAGCCAGCCTTGCGTGCAATCTCCAATGCCGAGATATTCACCTTGTCTCGCTTTGAAGTCAGATTCTTCACTGCCCTCCATACTTGATTTATCTCGCTTAGTGTCAGCTTTGTCTGGTTGAGCAATATAAAGTGGCGGTTTAGGTCGTCGTCATTGTAAAGGACATAGCAGTCCGCTTCCGAACTGACATCGCGGCCGGCACGACCGGCTTCCTGAATATAGTTCTCAAGCGAATCTGAAATCTCGTAATGCACCACTAAGCCGACATCGCTCTTGTCCACGCCCATTCCGAATGCAGAAGTAGCCACGACAATGCGGACATGGTTGGCCATAAAATCATCTTGCGCCTGGACTTTCACACGAGTATCCATCTGGCCGTGGAAGGCCCTCGCCTTCAGACCGTCTTTCGATAGGCGCGATGCAATCTCTTCCGCTGTTTTCGTCCTCGTCACATATACAATTGCCGGGCAGGATGTATCGAGGAGAAGATTTCGGAGTGTAGGGTATTTCTCGTCATTCGTGCGGTACAGGACGGTGTAATGAAGGTTTGTCCTGGCAGCATCGGTAGTGTATCTTTTCAGCTCAAGATTCAGCCTGTCTCTGAAGTAGTCCGCTATATCGCTAATTACCTTAGGTTTGGCAGTAGCCGTAAAGCATGATACAGGGATAGGGGTATTCACACCTTTCTTGCTTTGCAGCTGCTTGATGAAGTCGGCTATATGCATATATTCTATGCGGAAATCCTGTCCCCAGGCAGAAAAGCAATGAGCTTCGTCTATGACAATGCGGACAATCGTCCTGCCAAGCAGAACTTTTTCCATAGTCATGGACCTCAATGACTCCGGGGCGATATACAGAAGAGATGCTTCTCCGGATACTATCCTGTCGAGGGCGTTCTTCCGTTCCACAGGAGACAGGAGTCCATTGATATAGACAGCCTCTGCAATGCCTTTCTTTTCCAGATTCTCGACCTGGTCTTTCATCAGCGACTGAAGTGGGGAAATCACCACGGTAAGTCCGCGCACGGACTCCCCTGCCATAAGTGCCGGTATCTGGAAGGTCAATGACTTTCCGCCTCCGGTAGGGAATATCGCCAGTATGGACTGCCCCGCCAAAGCCGCTTTCACGGCATTTTCCTGAAGTGGCTCACCTCCGAACTTCCTGAAATGCTCATATCCGAACCAACGCCTAAGTGCAACCTCCGGGTTTCTCCTTGATATGCAATACTGGCATTTTCCACAATTGCAGGCACGTAGATAATAAATGATGCGCTCTGCCTCCGGATAGTTCTTGAGCACCCATGGAGCGATTATGGAATTCCTGTCTTCAGTAAGGATAAGTGCAGTGGCGTAGGCAGCTGCGACCTTGTTTTCTTTAATTAAACCGGAGACATCTGCATTGCCACAAATCATTCCGGACAGGGTCTCCCGAATGTTGTCGGCTGCTGATTTGCGTAAAAAGAACGGACGCCATTCAGGGGCATAGGAAACCGCATCGAAGAATCGGATGAAATGTTTGTCGTCCGATGTCAGGTCATAATACAGCTGCTGCAGCCGCTTATCTAAGTGCCTAAATGCATTGACTTCATCCTCAAATAGTTCCTTTGCCTTTTTCGCATCGTTCAGAGGGTTGTTCAGTTCATCGGACAGGAGTTTATCGTCTTTCAAGAGCCTGTGGTAAGGCCTTCTTGGAAACATCAGCGGTGAAAGATATAATGTATCAATCAGTTTATATTCCTTGTCAAGAAACGGCTTGAGGTATCTGATATCGTGCTCGATGACATTATGTCCGCATAGGAATTCCGCATCGCCAATGAATCTGACGAATTCGGCTATGCGTGATGTATGAATTGTCTTTCCTCCACATGTGGCTCCAGCGTCCAGTATCTTGCCGCGGCCATCTATCTCGAGGTCGATAAAAGCTATGCTCCCCATTGCTAATCAGTCTTGCTATCAAGCAAATATAAGAAAAATATGTGGTTATGATGCAATGAGTAACCTGAGAATATGTTTTATACGCTATAGTGAACTCTATAATAGAGGAATGATATTTGATTACGCAAGAAAAAAACTATGTGTTATGGAAGAATTCTCATTAGTGACACCGACATTGTTGTTCTCGGCAGTATCCCTTATAATGCTCGCCTATACTAACCGTTTTCTATCGTATGCACAACTCGTCAGAACACTGAAAGACCTGTATGCCGCAAACCGCTCTGATGTGACAGCTGCACAGATAGCAAACCTGCGCAAGCGGCTGAATCTTACGCGAATGATGCAACTACTTGGAATCTCCAGTCTACTTCTCTGCGTTGTATCAATGTTCTTGTGTTTTATTGGACTTCGGATTGCTGCAATAGCGGTATTCGGAGTGGCACTTCTGCTTCTTGTTGCATCCCTGGCCATATCCATACGGGAACTGCTCATTTCAACACATGCGCTTGAGCTGCATCTCAAGGAAATGGATCGGGAATAGAAAAATCGTTTTTAGTGAAGATTTGACAGGGAAAAACTATACCTTTCTGCCAAGCTCGTAGGCTTCCTGCAGCTTTGTATTGTCCTTTATCTCATTCGGTTTTTCCAAGCCGCCGCAGAAGAGCGTGCCGGCGAGCCTGCATTTCGGGTAACAGTCGATCCAGCCTGTCAATCCGGACTCCGCACGTTTCGGGGTATTCGGGTCATCATCTGCAGCCGTGGAAAGCATATAGACGTCCCGGAACTTATAGTCAAGGACATACATCGCATTCATCCTGTCAATGAGAACCTTCATCTGGCCGCTCATTTCATAGTAGTAGATAGGTGTAGCCCAGCACACGACGTCTGCTTCCAGCACCTTGAACATAATAGCATTAGCATCGTCATCTATGACGCACCTGCCTATTTTCTGGCAGGCAAGGCATCCCCTGCAGAAGTTTATGCTTTTGCCGCCGAGTGATATCTTTTCGACTTCATTACCTGCAGCAACAGCACCTTCAATGAACTTGTCGGCGAGTACGTCACTGTTCGACCCTGCCCTGAGGCTGGTGGATATTACGATTACCTTCTTCATATCTGATTGTTGTTTTTCCTTGGTTGCAAATATACGAATTAGACGAATGTTTGCTATCTTTGTTTGACAAATTGTTGAGAAATATGTTGTACCCTATCGGA
>CAKUVA010000013.1 GCA_934693135.1 uncultured Bacteroidales bacterium
CTGTCTGAAATAAGGTCGGAAACAATGACAGAAAAAATACTATATAATATGAAAATACGGGCAACTATTCTCCTTTGCATGGCGTTTCTTTCAGCTGCGCCGTGTGCATCCAGTCAATCACTGAAAGATGGTCTTAAACGCCTCGGCGATCAGATCGGGAAAACAGTAAAACGGACTACAACGCAGACGACTTCTAAGACCACAGGGCAGACTAACAAGGACAAGCAGCTGCAGAAGCAGTATGAGGCAATGCTTGGGCCTGGTGTTGGCAACGCTGAGGATGAGGCGCCGACCGCAAGACTCCCAGAACATCATACCGCTCTGTTCGCACCTCTTGGATATCCGATAGAGGCGCGATATGGAGTAAAAAAGGCCAAGGCTGAAATGCCTCCAAGAGCAGCGGAAAAACAGGTGGATTGGACTTCAAACAGACCTTGGATATCTGATCTTGACAATCAGAGCCTTGTGGAGGAGTATCTTCTTCTTGACGACTGCGTGAAAGACGGCTATATTGAACCTCTTACACCGGCTCATCACCATTATTCAAATGTCAAGGCCGAAGTCTTCGCACGTGCTGATGCCCTGAACGGGCTTGTCAAGTATTACAACGAGGCGGTGGAAGAATACACCTACAAGATGGGTGATGAGACCTATAACTGGGTGATAAACGGGATACACGACAAGATTGCCGAAATTCTTGACGGAGTTCCGTACAAGACTGTCGTCCGGTCGTCCCTGACTCCGCTGTTCACATTGACCGACTTTATCGAGGACTACACTAAAGCTTATTTCAAGGCTTATGGCGGATACGAGAATGCCATTAATGTGGACTGGACAAAATGGGATCCGAATCCTGACAAGAAGACAGGGGCGACATCAGTCCAGGGCCAGACGGCGACTGTCATTGAAGAGGTCAAGGGTGGAGCGACAGTCGATGTCGCTGGCGTCGCATACGTCCTGCACAATGGCAACAATGGAGGCCCGGGATATGCTTTCGCTTCCGAGGTGGC
This sequence comes from uncultured Bacteroidales bacterium, assembly GCA_934693135.1. GTDB lineage: Bacteria > Bacteroidota > Bacteroidia > Bacteroidales > UBA932 > Cryptobacteroides. The sequence goes on from CAKUVA010000013.1 coordinate 1,011, forward strand.
GAAGACTGCGGTAGCGGGCAAGGACATCGTCATTCCTGAGTACATAGAATACAATGGCGGCAGGTATCCTGTTAGGACGATGCGTGCGGGACTGTTCACAGGCACCGAAATCAAGTCTATAAAGCTCCCGAACTCGTTGAGGGAAATCTCCAACAGGGCATTCGCCTTCACTCCGATAACGGAAATCGTGATTCCGGCTTCCGTCAAGGTCGTTCAGGGATCCGCCTTCCAGGAATGCAGAAATCTTGCGAAGGTCGTGTTCGAGGGAGATGTCATTGACGAACTGCACGGCTGTTTCCAGAACTGTACGAGTCTTCGATCCATTAAGCTTCCTCGCCGTCTTAACGATGTTATGAGCTACTCTATGTTCGAGGGCTGCTCAAATCTTACGGATGTGTCACTGCCGGAGAATCTGACTATGATACCTGCGTCCACGTTTGACGGGTGCAAGAGCCTGAAGGCTGTCTCTATCCCTTCGGGTGTCAGGAAAGTCGATTCCCACGCATTCGCCGGATGTGGGGTCACGACACTTGATCTCTCGAATGTGACGGAGTTCGGGGACTTCTGCTTTAGCGACTGCAAGAGCCTCAAGTCAGTGAAACTGAACTCGAAGTTTAAGGATGATTTCCTTATGGAGCTTTATCCTGAATTTATGGAATGTCCGCTTCTTCAGGTAAAATATGTAAACGGTCAGTATGTCTATCCTGAGGGTGGATTCATATTTGTCGACGGGAAATAGAGGGAGAATCATTCTATGCTTAGAAAAATAATCATGACGGCTCTTTCAATGGCTGCGATGCTGATGCCTATGCTTGCGCCGGCACAGAGCAAGCCGAAAGTGAAATCAGTGGATCTGACAATCCCGGTGCCTGAGCCGGGAATGTCCCTGTTCGATGCGAGGGAGTTCCAGTTGCTCTCTGCGAAGACGGAGTATGGTGATCTTGCCCCCACCGGAGATATAGCTGTCGCTTCGCTGGACTTTGAAGGCGATTTCACGGAGAATGACGACGGGGATATGTTTTTCAAGGACGGGTTCGATTATCTTGTCCGGCTGAAGTTTATGGTGAATCCGGATGGAAAATACGATACGGACTATATGTTCAAGAACAATGACTACTACATTGATGAAACCCGTATAAAGGCTACGGTAAATGGGGTAGAGGCGAAGGTTCTGCGTAGCGTTCCTTATTTCATTGATGTGGAGCTGCTTATGAGCGTAGGCTCCGGCGGGGCGGATTCGGACAGGGCGGCTGCAATGAAGAAGCCCGCTGATTATGAGCTGAACAAGAATTCCTATCGCGGCTCCCTAGTCGCTTATTCTGTCAAGGAGGCCGATGCCGTATGCCCGGACACGAATCCGTATGACCTGATAGTCATAAATGATTTGTATCATCCGAGATTCTATGCGAATGTCGGGTTCGGTATAATGGGTAACGGATACCCTGGTCAGAGGTGTATGCTTGTGACCAAGCTTCTTGTCGATACCGCCAACCCGGAGATTTATCTCGCGACTGCAGGTGATATCAATAATACCATCCAGGGCACGTACAATATTCGCGAGGTCTGGATCAGCGACAAAGTGAACCCGGTCGATTTCGTCAGGACGATATGCTCTGTTATGAGGGGCGGGGATGATGATAAGACCAAGATATATTTTCCTGCGTACAGTATGCTTTTCCATAGCGGCAGGGCGACGTTGTTTGTTCCGGAAGCGGCCGCTCCCGCCCTGAAGCAGCTTTTCGCCCGCCCGACGTGGAGCTATCATATCTTGTTCAAGATAAAGACGTATTCCGGTGATGTACATACCGCCCAGAAAGCCGGTGGCGATGCCGCCAAGCCTTTATGCGTCAATCATATATTTACGGACAAGGTCGCGGCTGCTGATAAGATATATCGGTATGGGACTTGCGGGCGCACTCAGCGCTACTATTATTCTTGCCGTATATGCGGTCAGAACGAGCATAATGCCAACCATACGTTCAGCTTGACAGCGGAAGGCGACAACGGGCCGCACCAGTGCGAGGAGCCGCTTGCCGACGACCAGGCCTATATCGGAGTCAATGCTTCCGGGCATCACGTGTGGTGGTACAGCTGTATCTGGTGCGGTCATTCAGACGGATATGAGCAGCGGCATATCACTAGACGCGACTGGCAGCTCTCAGGAACTGAAGCAAACTATGAGGAGTTCAGAAAGGCTATGGCAGAAATCGCAGACAATACTGAGAGAGAAGCGCTTCTTAAGACCACGGCTCTTCCTGGTATGTTCATTCTGCCGCATAAGTCGGATGCCAAGATGACGGCTACATTCCAAAGTGTTGTCAATTATGCTCTTAATGACAATCTTCTTGAAGATGCAGTCCTTGGAAAGGACTATACCGCTCCATTGACACAACTCCAGCTGAGGTCCTTGGCGGTGCGTCTCATAGAAGAACTCGTCAAGAAAGAAATAAAGCCCGACAAGAAGCAGGCGGGAGCCTTTACTGACGGCTATTCAGCCAAAGCTGCTGCAATCGGGCTTCTTGAAGGCCATTTCTCCGGTGCGGACGCTCCTTCTGTCAATGCCCCCGCGACCAGGCAGGAGGTGGCGACGATGATTTACAGGGCATTGCGCTATATCGAAAGTCAGGGTGTGTACAGTTATACCGAATACGATTCCGCATTGTCCAGATATAAGGACCGTGAGTGTGTGGCGTCGTGGGCGGAAGAGCCGATGGCATTTATGGATGCGTTGGGACTTCTGACCGGGATATCCGAAAATGAGCTTGGGCCGGAATCGGTATGTTCTATTGAAAAAGCGATCGAAGTGGCAGAGAAGAGTACTCACGCTCATCAGCTCGGCTGGTATCAGGCAAGGAGCTGGGGTGAAGGGACAGGCCGTTCTTATGAAGGCTCGGTATGCTATATGCCGCACGTCGCAGGAACGACCAATCATTTCATTTCTCCTGGAGAAAGGGTCTGGGTCACTGGGCCACGTGTGGGACTTATGTATGATTTCCTTCCGATCCGTGAATCGTATTCTGGTGAGAGAATGTATGTGAAGGCCGAATGGTTCCGTCCGGTGCGACCTCGCATTCTGAAGTCCTCCGGGACTACGTTCGCTCCTCTCCATACCAGGGACTATCTTGATGGCATCTATATATGGGGCAATTGACAAGCCTATACGTGCGGCTTGTCTTGGTGTTTGTCATCAATAATCTATGAATTCCAAATGTCCTCTTTTGTGATATTTGGAATTTGTAATTTACTGATAATTAATAATGAAAAAAAGTTCGGACTCTGAATCTCTATTGGGATGCGGAGCTCCTATTTGACCTTTCGATAGAAACTGCCGCTCTGCCCTTTGATGTGATATTCCTTGGTTGTGTTCCAGGTCTCGTCCCCGCCGTAGATCCTGGACTGTTCAGTCGTGCTGATGTATTCATTGCCATATTTGTCCACGAAGACACCTCCCTGCGAAGACGCATTGACACCGCCGGACGAAGCACCGCCGATGATGGCACCGATGACGGCAAGCGCCACAGCGACCGTAATGGCGAGCCACCAGAAATTCTTTACGATGAAAACACCAAGGCTCAGCGCTGGATATACGAGCATCAGACCGGTAATGGCGCACCCGACTGCCGGAAGCCAGCCTCCAGTGAACCCGAACAGCCCGTCGAGGACCACCAGATAGAAGGACGCGACCACCATAAGTGTCAATGCGCCTGTATATGTCAATGCCAATGAGTATTTCAAGATGCTTTCGTCCAGCATCTCCTTGGAGCATAACTCCCTCATAGCAGACATTATCTTTCCCACTGACAATGCCAGCGCAGCGGCTCCGACGAGCAGGACAATGAACCTGCAGGCCTTGCGCCAGCCATCCTTTTCGTAAAAGACGCTTCCCCATAGCGCAAGGGCTGCGGATGCTAGAGGAATGATGAAAGATAGAACCGTGTCAGCCATAAGATTATCAGTTTTTCGCTAGCCAAATATAAGAATAATATTTCATTCATATTATAGCTGATCACATAGTCTTGCGGATCTACGAAAATATTGATAACTTTCCAACAATAAATTTAGAGGACAATGAAAAAGGTATTTGCTATCGTGGCTGGCCTTATCGCATTGATTTGCATAAGCAGCTGCAAAGAGAACTACTCCAACGGAGAAAAAGTCGGCAATCTCATCGAATTCACCAGCAAAGGTGTGTTCTGGGATTCATGGGAGGGCCGTATGAATATGACACAGACTGGTATGAACACCAGCGGTGAACCATTCTCGTTCAGCTTTGATAATGACCGCCATGACCAGGACTCTCTGGTGAATCTTATGAAGCAGGCCCAGGTAGAGGGCTGGAAACTGAAAATCCGTTATCATGAGGTGTGGGGTCTGAGAAACCTTTTCTATAACCGCGGAGAAACAGACTACTTCGTGGATGATGTTACAGTTCTTGACCGCGACTTCGCGAATCCGCTTCGCAACATGGACGTTGGAAACCGCGGAAGCGTAGTTGATACCATTTGGGTGGTCGTGGATAAGTCAGAAATTCTCCGCAATAGGAAAAAATAGTTATAGAAGCTGTTTGGATTTTACCCAAACAGCTTCTTATATCTTGTCTATTGGCATCCGTCGCTCCCCCTTAATCTTGCGGAATTCAGTAGGAGTAAAGCCTGTAATACGTCTGAATTGGGCGCTCAAATATGCCACACTGGAGTAGTTCATCAGATAAGCTATTTCGGTAAGAGACAGCTCTCCATATACCAAAAGTTCCTTAACTCGCTCCACCTTCTGGGCAATATAATACTGCTCGATTGTAACATTTTCTTGGTCAGAAAATATGCTACTTTGATATTTATATTCACAATGTAACTTATCTGACAGGTAGTCGGACAGGTTCGTCTTAATCCTTTCTTCTCCAGCGGCTTCTGTCAGGCTGTCCTGATGAACAAGACCGATAATAGCCTGCTTTATCTGCTCAGTAAGTAGCCGCTTCTTATCATCTATAAAGCCAAAACCGAGCGGCTCCAGTACTGCTTTAGCTTTCGCTACTTCCTCATCAGACAATTTCCTTGGAAACTCAGCCTCTCCAAGCCTTACGATTACAGGCCCAAGTCCTGCCTTTTCCAGCTGTTCGCGAACCGCCATTATGCAACGGTCGCATACCATGTGCTTTATATATAGAATCATATCTTCTTCAACTTCAGCCTCAGACTGTTTGTCACGACACTTATGCTGCTCAATGCCATGGCCGCGCTGGCAATCATCGGATTAAGCAGGAATCCACAAATCGGATACAGAATACCTGCTGCAATCGGAATGCCAATCACATTGTAAATGAACGCCCAGAACAAATTCTCCCGCAATGTCCTCACTGTCAAGCGTGACAGACGTATCGCACTGGCGACTTTCCTGAGATCCGAGCCTGTCAATGTGATGCCTGCGGACTCCATCGCGATATCGCTTCCTCCTCCCATTGCAATCCCAAGGTCAGCTTGCGCCAAGGCTGCACTGTCATTGATTCCGTCACCGACCATCGCAGTCTGAATTCCACGTGCTTGAAGCCCGCGAATGAACTCTAACTTGTCAGAAGGCAATGCTTCTGCGCGTAGTCCACTTACCCCGAGTTTGGCGGCAACATTCTCCGCAGATTCCTTGCCGTCTCCAGTAAGAACGTATGTGTCAATACCCATATCCTTCAGCTGGTCAATGCCTTCCTTCGCTGTCTTTCTCACGGTATCTGACACTGAAAGTGCCGCAGTTGCCTCCCCGTTTTCCGCGAACCAGATGACAGTCCCTGCCATTTTGCCGGCGTCGCAGGACAATGCAGAAGGGACATTGACACCAAGCATTGTCATAAATCTGCTAGAGCCTGCATTAACCTTTATCTTTCTGCCGTCAGGCATGATTTCCACGCCACTTATGCCCAGTCCTGGAACCGATTGAAAATCACTGACTTTTATAGGTATGGACGATTTGCATTGGCTTTCTGCATAGTTCGCGACAGCCCCAGCCAACGGATGCTCCGACATTGACTCCAGACTTGCTAGCCCCTTGAGAGTTTCCTCCTTATGTCTCTCATCGGTGAAGTGAGCTTCCCGGACTTCCGGGCGCCCCTCTGTCAGCGTTCCTGTCTTGTCCAGCACGGCGGCCTTTATGGATGCGGCACGTTCCAGGCACTCGGCGTCCTTGATCAGTATGCCGTTTTCAGCACCTAAGCCGATGCCTACCGTTATTGCAGTCGGGGTTGCGAGACCAAGTGCGCATGGACAAGCGATTACCAGCACCGTCACAGCGGCGAGAAGTCCATGCGAGAAGCCGTCAGCGGGATCCAGGATTAACCATACAATGAAACTTATTATGGATATAAGCATTATTACCGGTACAAATACAGACGCTACCTTGTCCACTGTCCGCTGTATCGGTGCCTTACTATCCTGCGCACGTTGTGTCATCTGGATTATCTGTGATAGCATCGTCTTTTCGCCAACATCCTCAGCCCGGTATCTTATGCCTCCTTTCTGATTGACCGTGCCGGAGAATACCTTCGCACCGACTTCCTTAAGAACCGGAATAGGCTCGCCTGTAAGCATGCTTTCGTCAATGTAAGTGCTTCCTTCCGTGACAATGCCATCCACGGCGATGCGCTCCCCAGGATGTGCTACGATGATGTCCCCTGGCACGACAGTGTCCACATCTACTGTCTTTTCCGTGCTTCCGATGACCAATGTCACTGTATTCGGCTTCAGCCCTATGAGTTTTCTGACAGCAGATGTAGTCTGCCGCTTCGCCCTGTTTTCCAAAAGCTTGCCGGCAAGGACGAATGTGACCACCATCGCCGATGCCTCGAAATAAAGATGTGGTTCAATGCCTTTGCTTGTCCAGAATGCCGGGAATGCCAGATTGAATAGGCTGAATATGTATGAAACTCCGATGCTCAATGCCACAAGGGTATCCATACTGCACATTCCGTGTTTAAGCTGTTTCCAGGCGTTGGAAAAGAACCGGCCTCCACACCAGAATACCACCGGCGTTGCCAGGAGCCACATAGCGATTCCTGCCCTGCTATCGTGGACCATTCCTATAAGCATCAATGCCAAAGACAATGCTGCTCCGGCTGATGTCTTGACGATCAATGCTTTGTGTTCCCTGCGCTCCCGGGCTTCCGCATCGTCTTCATCTTCGTCCTCTTCCGGGACAAGACCATATCCGGCATCTTTGACAGCCCTGACTAAGCTGTCTGTAGTGCATTTATTATCATCATATTCCACAGTCGCCCGTCCAGAGACAAAACTTACCGATGCTGCTTTGACACCCGGCTGTTCGTTAAGTACTGTATTAATACGGGCTGCGCATCCTGCGCAACCCATCCCTGTTGCCTTGAAACTCTTTCTGGCCATATATCTGATATTTTTCCGCAAAGATAACTCTACGCCCAGCATAGTATGTTACATTATTTTCCGACAGGGTTATGATGTTTTCCATACGCGTCCGAGGCGGGCTGAATACAAAAAAAGACTCCGGAATAAATTCCGAAGTCATTCAAGTGGAGATAGACGGAGTCGAACCGACGACCCTCTGCTTGCAAAGCAGATGCTCTAGCCAACTGAGCTATATCCCCGTTTGCGTTTGCAAATGTAGAAACATTTTTTTATATTCACAAAATTATTAGAATAATTTTACCATAAAAATCGTTTCGGTATGAAAATAGAACTTAGAAAAGGTCTTTCAGATGATGCGGAATTCATATCCCATATGGTCATGGAGGCTATGGGAATCGACAGTAACTTTGATCCGGAACTTCTGAAAGTCATGGTCGGAATATGCAAAAGAGAAGATACCTTGTATAGCTACAAGAATGCAGATATTGTTACATGCAATGGGTCTGTTGCCGGAGGAATCCTATCATACAATGGAGGAGACTATCAGGAGATGTCAGACCGGACATTCACTTATATTGCAAAAGAGATGGGTGCGAAAAAACTCGAACCAGGAACTGAAACCGGTCCCGGGGAGTATTATCTGGATTCATTATATGTAAGTCCCGAATTCAGAGGACACCATATCAGCAACATACTGGTTCAGAATGCTCTTGAAACAGCACAAGGACTCGGATTCACTTTAGCATCACTACTTGTTGATACTAAAAAGACATATCTTCATAAATTATATGAAAATCTTGGATTCCGCATGGATGGAAAAATCACATTCTTTGGAGTTCCTTTTTATCGTATGATACAAGACATCTGAAACAACACACTACAGCTAACTAACGCCTACCAAACTCTTTTGGCAGGCGAGCTGTGAACGTCATCACCTTTCCAGTGTAAGGATGTACAAACGCTAATATACCTGCATGCAAAGCAAGGCGGTCTATAGGATTCGTCACAGCACCATACTTGCGGTCTCCAGCTATTGGGCAACCAAGTTCTTCAGCAGAATGCACTCTAATCTGGTTCTTCCTACCAGTTCCAAGATGAAATTCCACCAAAGAATATTTCGCAACTCCAGGCATGCCTTTCATTGTAATATTATCTTCTACAACTTTATAATTAGTCACAGCCCTCTGCCATAACATATGCTTCGCTGTAGTTCTTTTGGAATGACGTCCATTATCCTCCTTAACAAGATTTTCATCGTGCGTAGACATAACTTTCATAGACTTAGGATTGTCTTTGAGCCAGCTTACGATGGTACCTTGCGTAGGAGACGGAGTGCCTTCAAGAATACCGGTATATCCTCTCTCCTTAACAATGTCATTCCATCCATCCTGAAGTTGCTTCTGAATTTTTTCTGTTTTGGCAAACACCAACACTCCGGAAGTATCTCTATCCAAACGATGTACGATAAATACATGGGATGGTTTCCATGGGATTTTCTCGGAACTCGCCATTCTTTCAGCATGAACACGAGTCCTCATATAATCACAAAGTATTGAATATACCGTATTCTCACGCTTCTGTGACATCAGACTCGCTTTGCCACCCTTTTCATCGAAATCCGCATTCTTTCCGAAAGATTTTCCAGTACCAACAACAGGAAGCCCACTACGCTTGTTAACAACTATTATATAGTCATCCTCATAAAGAATCTCAACACCAGAATCCTTGAGATCAACTCTTGCGGCATGTTTCACTTCCGTATATAGAGAATACTTTTTCGGCAATATTATCAATGTATCCCCTTTCCACAATGGTTGGTCAAAAGCAGTCACTTTCTTTCCATTTAATATTACCTGACCATTTGATAAATAAGCCTTTACCCCCGTCTTACTCTGACTTGGAAAAATTTCATAGAGATATTTAAGAAGTGGTCCTTCATGAGCCACTGTAAATTTTTGTCCTGGTGTCTGTTCCATTCTAATTTATACAATCTTCAAGTTCTCTTATAATAATATCACCTGCAGACCTAGCCCATTCCGGAAAAGCGTCATCCCGATGAAAACCACTACGCTCAAATTCCAATAGACGCGAAAGATCAAAGGTGTCTGATTCTAAAGCAGCTCCATATTTGGTAGCATCGAATGCATTGCATTTCTGTTCAATGTGAGATGGCACCATCATCAGAGGTTTGCCCAGATACATAGCTTCGCAGATAGACTCAAATCCTGCTGTCGATGCATAAGCTCTGCAGCCTGCCATCTGTCTTATAAATTCCTTATCATCAAGATAATAAAAACTCAATGTTTTATCTACGACTTTCACTGGACCTTCATTCGCATTGTCCCAAAAAAAGTGCAGAGAAATCTCAGGATGTGATTCATGCCAAGATAATACTTCTTCGGCAAATCCTGCATTGAGCATATATCCGAGAATATAATCTCCAGTCCGAAATTCAGGACTTTCACGCATTGCAAGGACTTCAGGACGCAATAGTGGTGGCACTACTTTTATCCTTCTGCCATAATCATCCGACATATGTCTGAAAGACAATGCCAGCAACTTGGATGCACCTCTCGAAATGGCTTTGGAAAACAAGTTAAGCGCCAATTGTCCATCATACCCTATTTCTGGGATATTCATTTCCTCATGAAGGAACAAAAATTGATGGGCAATACACACCATAGGCACTGGTTTGCCGGAAAGCTCATATGCTATAGTACCAAGCAGTTCATAGAAATTCAGCACGATATCTGCACCACTTTCTCTAATCTGAGAGCGTATCATCGAAACAGATGGTAAGAACTTCGGCGAAACAGCAATATTGAACAGAATCGTCTTAAGAGCATCGGGCTTTTTGTCAGAAGCTGCTGTAACAAAGTTGATAGTTTCAAAATATGATATCGGAGCATGGACGCCCTGTATAAAAAATGCAGGAAGCGTTCTGGACTCACTCTTGCCAACCAACATACCAACGACCTCATGTCCATGTGCCGCAAGCAATTTTTCCATAGTCATGGCTTGAGTAAGGTGTCCCCTACCTTCCCCCTGTATTATAAACAGAAGTTTCATACTTTAAATAATTTCCTGATATCTGATTATTTTCCAGTTTTCATCATAATCTTCCACAAGCGCAGTCATAGACTCTACCCAATCACCGGAATTCATATAGTGTATCCCACCTTTAAGTACTTTATCTTCAGGATGATGGATATGGCCACAAATTATTCCGTCACACCCCTTTGCCTTGGCAAAAGATTCCAAATCAGCTTCAAATCCAGAAATAGCCGAGACTGCTTGCTTTACTTTATATTTTAACACCTGTGAAAGCGAATAATAGTCCTTACCACGTTTCTGGCGAGCCTTGTTCCAAACATTGTTGAACTTCAGAAGCAAATTATAGGCAATATCTCCAAGCTTGGCAAGCCATGTAAAACGGGCCGTTATACTATCAAATGCATGGCCATGTATCACGACATAACTATGATTCTTCTCTTTCAGCACATACTCATGTACAATACTAATATTAAACATTTTGGAAGGTACGAGTGCATCAAGAAAGTCGTCATGGTTTCCTGCAATATATATAACCTCTGTACCATGATTCTCCATCATCTTCATTATCACATAAAAGAATGCTGAATGAACCGTAGTCCATTTATTATCAGAATTCTTAAGCTGCCACCCATCAATTATGTCTCCATCCAAAATCAATCTATCACAATCAACTGATGCAAGAAATTCCGTAACTTCCTTTACTTTCGAATGTCTGGAACCAATATGGACATCTGATATAACAATGGTCTTATAATGAGGTCTCTCCATTTTCACGTTTTCTATTTCCGCCCAATGCAAGAATACGAGAATCCCATTTCAGTCATAACATCAGGGTCGTATATATTTCTACCATCTATTACAAGAGGAGTATTCATGAGTTTTTTCACATTTTCCCAAAGAGGCATTCTGAACTGCTTCCATTCAGTCAGCAACAACAGAGCATCAGCACTATCAAGCGCATCATACATGTCAGTAGCATACCTCACTTTTTCGCCTATACGTCTCTTGCACTCATCCATTGCTACAGGATCATATACACACACATCACAACCGGCTTTCGTAAGCAAATCAATGGTAACCAATGATGTAGCTTCCCTCATATCATCAGTATCAGGCTTAAAGGCAAGTCCCCAAATAGCAATCTTACGTCCTCTCAACTCACCTCCATAATACCTATATAATTTCTTGAATACCAAATGTTTCTGATCCTCATTAACTGTTTCGACCGCTTCTAAAACACGCATTTCACACCCCTTCTTTCTTGCAGTTCGAATCAATGCCTTCACATCTTTTGGAAAACAACTTCCGCCATATCCGCATCCTGGATACAGAAATTTACTACCGATTCTACTATCAGCTCCTATCCCCTGCCTCACCATATTGACATCAGCACCTACTTTCTCACAAAGATTAGCGATATCATTCATGAAACTGATTCGCGTCGCCAACATGGAATTCGCCGCATACTTAATCATTTCCGCAGATGCTATATCCGTAAAGATAACACGAAAGCTCTTAAGCATCAACGGCTTATAAAGCCTTGTAAGCAACTCTCGCGCACGTTCAGAATCAACACCGACGACCACTCTATCTGGGCTCATAAAGTCCTTGATGGCCGAGCCTTCTTTAAGAAATTCAGGATTGGAGGCCACATCGAAGGGAATATCCTCCCCTCTTGCTGCAAGTTCTGATTTTATAACATCCTTGACCTTGACAGCCGTTCCAACAGGTACTGTAGACTTCGTGACAAGAAGAACATACTTCTTCATATTGCGCCCAACAGTACGGGCAACATCAAGCACATACCTTAAATCAGCACTTCCATCCTCATCAGGCGGAGTTCCTACAGCACTAAATATTATCTCAACCTCATCTATACAATCAGCCAAGTTAGAAGTAAAATGAAGCCGTCCCTCTTTTACATTGCGCAGGACCATCTCGTCCAGCTGAGGTTCATATATCGGTATCTCTCCTTTTTCAAGCCTGGCGATCTTCACCTTGTCAACATCTACACAAGTTACATCTGCGCCCATTTCGGCAAAGCATGTACCACTGACAAGTCCAACATATCCAGTTCCTACAATAGCAATTCGCATAATAATTATTCTTTTGGTGCGGTGAATTCCTTTATTTTCTGTTCATCCGCTATCGGGCATACTACAATATTGCCGTTCTTCTCCGCGACTATGTAGTTTTTAAGCCCATCGACAACCACCATTTTAGAATCACCGGCATGCACTATGCAATTTTCGCACCCAAACAACCGCACATCCATACCAACGGCCTTGTTCCCAGCATCATCACAAGTAATACGATTACCCACAGAAGACCAACTTCCAAGATCAGACCACTCAAGATCAGAGGCTATGACATAAATGGCATCAGATTTTTCCATTACGGCATAATCAATGGAAATCTTGTCACATTTAGGAAATAATTCAGCCAATGCCAACTTCTCTTCCGAAGTTCCAAAATGAGGAGCCAACATATCCATTATATCGGCTATCTGTGGAGCAAAAAGTCGTAATTGAGATACAATAGTTTTCACAGACCACACAAAAATACCAGCATTCCAAAAATAATTTCCAGCAGCAATGTACTTTTCAGCTGTAACTCTGTCAGGCTTTTCCTTAAACGCACTCACCTTCACAATCTTATCTTCCTCCGTAGATGTCGAGCATATATATCCATATCCCGTTTCAGGGCGATCAGGATGAATTCCCACCGTCACAATACTATCCGAAGATTCCGTAAAATTCAATGCCTTCCTTATAATGTCTGCAAATTTGCCCGTTTTAAGCACAAGAGCATCAGAAGGCGTAACCACAATATTAGCATCTGGATCTTTGCTCATGATCTTCCAGCAGGCATAAGCGATGCACGGAGCCGTATTACGAGCTACCGGCTCAGCAAGTATCTGGTCTTCAGGAATCTGAGGGAGCTGCTGATGTACTGTCTCTACATACTTTGCAGACGTTACTATCCAAATACTTGAAGCGCTACACACTGGCATAAAACGCTCAACAGTAAGCTGAATAAGCGATTTTCCGACGCCGAGCAAATCTATAAACTGTTTCGGGGTTTCCGGGGTACTGACAGGCCATAATCTGCTTCCAATACCTCCAGCCATTATGACAACGTGTGTATTCATATTTCTTATAATTTATTTCCAATTTTCCCAAATTTATAAAATTTAAGTCATAACTGGAAAGATTTTAAATCAAATTATTACAGGGATATGCCCACACGCCGGAAGAAAGCGATTTAACAAATCATCGCGGCTTATCTTCATAAAACAGCTTACTGTCCCATCCGTACAGCAGAAGGAGTCATCTTTCAATGCATCATTATCAATAACGAAAGTGACATCTGAGGCAGAATCCAGACAAGCACTGAGAATAGTAGTTGCACCATGTGCAGTACCAACAATCTCAAGTAGCTTTTCCTCTGATGCAAATGAAACACGAGGAATGCCGAGAGCATGTCCGAAATCTTTGGTCACAAACGGCTTGTCATCTGTAGTAACATACAGATAGAACTTAGTCTGCTGACGATTACACAAAAATATGCTTTTAACGATACGTCCACCTATCACTTTATCTATATTTTGGCAATCCTCCATCGTAATGCCGGGATCTGTATCGACCCGACTAAACGAAATACCAAGTTTTCCGAGTACATCATATACTTTTTTTTGCAACGGCGTCGAAAATGTATCAGGTGCCGTCGTCATAATAGTACTTACATAAAACATTTTCTAACTCTATTTTTTCTTTTTTAAAACAGCTAATATTTTATCCTCAATGAATTTCCTTTCTTGAGGTTTCATCTTAAATTCCAATGATTTTGTCCATAATTCCATTGCCCTATCAGTCTTCCCAATAGCATCATAATAGTTCCCTGCAATATTGTACCCATTGTAACACAAAGGATTAAGATTTTCGAACATTGAGAGAGAGTCTTCTGGGATGGATAAATGTGATTTTGTAGCATTGTCTATCATGGTCTGCATCTGCTTAAATTTCATTATATCAGCAAATGTACGACTATGAATGAACGAATCTTCACAAATAGACATACTGTCAGACGACACATTGCAAGAGAAATCAGCTCCCATCACCTTATCAAGCTCATAACATATAAACTTACCATATTGCCACGGAGACGTTGAAACCCATATCCGGAGCTTTTCCGGTTGAAAAATTACAGAGTGCATGGCAAGTAGCTGGTTAACTGAAAGTTCATTACAATATCCTATAGATTCTCCGCCTATGCCTTTAGTATCCCTCAATATCATTGCTGCCGATTCTGGAGAAATTTTTCCGAGAGAATCTATCAGCTCCTCAACCCTGAGAAAACGATAATTACTATCTGACATACGAATATTTTCCTGATTCACAGGCTCATATCTAAATAAATCAGACTGATAATGGTTCGTGCATACAATGTGAGTCAATGACGTATCCAAACATGCCGGATCATACATTGCCATCCTTGAAGGAGTCTTTTCAATTATCGCAGCGCGTCCATCTTTCGCAGACCCTATCATTATGGATTCAGACACAAACGTCTTATAATCTCCAGCTATCCTCAAAGCTTCATCAATATCAGATGCATATTGGAGAATACGCTTGGTAAGAATTGATATAGGAGTGGCCGACATTGAAGGAGTTTCAAGCTTAGAAGCATTGATCGTTACTGTAAGTCCGGCAGTGTTCATCCCCGACAGAACGCCTATCATGCCTGGCCAAGTTACTGACACATAAGAATATCCTGAATCAGGTCTTTCAAAAAGTACAAGCTTGTTCTGGGAAAATTTTTCTCCCATATAAAAATCGAAATTTCTGCCTATTGTCAATGATGAGTCCGCACTGTTCTTCCCCCACACGGCAAATGAAGTACAACCTACAAGCATATAATCCTGCATGACGTGACCTATATCATGAGCAGCATGATACTGCATCTGTCTCTCATATGGGGTGCCGAATTCATCGAATTCATGAGTACAGGAGGCGGACATAGCTTTAAGTTCTTGACGATATTCCAGTGGAACGCTCTTGCCAAGCCTGTGGTTAAATATTGTGATAAAATAATGTAGAAAACCAAGGTAGCGTCTATTAGGAATCATTTCGAAAATTTTGTCCACAAATGCCTTTTCTTGACTATCTAGTAGATCGCCTCCGAGTTTGCCTATTGCTTCACCACGTTCAAGCGAAGAACCTGAGATTTTCATTTCCCAAAGCCCTTCAGGATTCAGCCTCAGCGCATTATCTTTCCAAATACGAAGACTATCAGAAACTTGGATTGCATCACCTAAAACAGGTTCATAATCAGGTTCTTCCAGATTAGTAGTCGCATGAAGCACCATAATGGTCGCCATAAGAACAAATAGCAGAGCTGCAATGCTGCCTAACGCCCAGCAAATTATTCTCAGAATTACCCTACGATAACTTGACATATCGCCTCCTTTATTTTTGAAGAATGTAAAAAGTATTTGATGTCGTTTTATCATTGGCCTGAATAGTCAGATGCAGACCTGCGATTGACGCGATTTCCCGCATAACAGATTCGGACAAGTAATGAAGTTCTCCCTCAGATTTATTGAAATTAAAGATTCGTGTAGATAAAACTTCAGTGAGAGCTGTCATTTTCTGGCCCTTTATATTTTCGCAATTCGAATCGCGAATCAATATCACACCACCTGCAGTAAGTTTGGATGAGCACTTGAGTATCAAAGACTTTTGCGTTTTTACGTCCAAATAGTGAAGCATATCACTTATCACGAAAGCATTACTATCAGGAAGATCTACGGATGAGGCATCCAAGCATTTGAAAGACAGATTAGGCAAGTTGTGAATCATCCAACAATTCTGAGCTATAGCTATCTTATCCTCATCATAGTCGATACCAAGAATCTTCCTTTCAGGACAATACATCGATAGCATATAGTCCAACTGTCCCATTCCACATCCGAGGTCAATTATACGCCCTGAGCGTGGTAAGACATCATGAAAATATGCATAATCCTTTTCCATTTCAGTCTTTATCTTAACATACCATTCCGTAACCGGTCCTTTGTAGATATATGCTGATTCCAAAGCTTTCCTGAAATAAGGATTGGCAGGGCTATCATATTTTTCACAGAGAGACGAGTATTCATTTCTCATTATTATGGAAACCTCTTTCAGAAGGTCATGATAGTCGATACCTACTGAACATACTGGTTGCAAAATCTGTGTTACAGACAGGCCTTCCATCATATTAAATCCCTGATTCTTAGGAGCAATTCGCCAATTCCCGTAGATAACAACAGGTATGACAGGTACCCCAACTTCTGAAGCAAGATAAAATGCTCCCTTATGAAATCTTTTGATTTTTCCATCAGTAGAACGAGTTCCCTCAGGGAAAATTGTAAGAGACCAACCTTCAGCAATATCTTTTCGATAGCGTTCTAATGATTTCTCATATCCCTCAGAACGACTATAATATCCTAAAAATCTTGCTATGATGCCAAACAATGGGGATTTAAGCACCCAATCGGCCACCATGAACTTCACTTTCGGAAACATGGCCAATATAATGATAATGTCCAATGAAGACTGATGATTGGCTACTATTACACCTTGTTCCCCCTTCCATGACCTAAGATGGTTACCATCAAGCCCATATCTCATTGATTTAAAGAACATCGCATATCCGAGAAGCCAGCGACAGGCACGGTGTAGCATCCATGATATCATTGTCTGCCGAAAATTCTTTCTCATTGGAACCAACATCAGCAAATAACTTACAAAGATAATGACAGCACTCCCGATGACAGGCGGAATATAGAATACAATGTCCCTGAGAATTGACCATAATGTGTATGGCGGCCTTCCTTCCGAGGTCGGCCTTGTAACAAAAGCATTGAATATCACAGGCTCGGCAGTATAGGCTACCAGGACTACGGCAAACATTCCCAAAATAGTGATAATAGCTATGGAATGGAGAGCAGGGTGCCGAGCAAATACCAAAACTCCTATTCCTACAATCATCGTAAATGAAGAAAAGAAGATTGCTGCCTTGTGCGAGTCAATAAGCTTTCGTCCAGTCTTGTATTTGTGCAGAAGCCCTTCCATTATGAATATGCTGAAGTCATCTCCCATTCCAAATATGAATGTAGAGAGAATTATATTCACAATATTAAACTCCACACCAAGCATACCCATAATTCCTGTAATGATAACCCAACTTATCGCCATAGGGAGGAAACTGAGCAATGTCAGTTCCAAACGTCCATAGGATAGCCACAAGACAAAGAATATCAAGAACGAAGAAATGAACAATATCAGATAAAAATCATTATTAATGCCTTTCGCCGCCTGATTAGCGAAATAGGACTGATCAAAAATAACGACCGTGCGATCATTCACGAATCTCTCATAAACATTCTCGAGGTCATCTTTATTGATAGTCACTCGAGTAATATACATCTTCAGCTTGTCGGAAGAACCTGTCCAGCCAGTAAAAGCATCAGGAACAGAGCTGTCATTAAAATAGTCCACAGGCTCATAATGTTCTGAAAGACGCCCTAATGCTTTATCAAAAGCATCTTCTCTAAAGCCATATTTCAATGCTGATGCATGGACAGCAGACGTGACTATAGAAACTCTCTCCGCAGTCCAAAATTCCTTCCACTTCGTGATTCTTCGTTCCTGTTCCGCAGGACTTGCAATAAGATCCTCAGCATCTGAATAATTTTCTATAATTCCGTTTTGTTCAAGAGCTTTCAGCTTTCCAACAAGCGTCTTGCGATTATTGTATGCATCATCTGCATTCCTTCCCACGCTGACAAACATCACGGTCTTGGTACTGTCCGAAGACTGAGCGTCAAGTATTTCTTCGGCCTCTTTAAGTTTAGGTTCCCAATACGTCAGATCCATCATATTACTATCAAATCCGACTTTAGTGGACATACATGCGCACACGGCAGTCAGCATGACAAGAAATGCTATCAGCCATTTATTCTTATCGAAAGGATATGAACTGAATTTCTCTATTGCCCGCAAGACTCTCCCCTCTCTCAAGTCAGCTTGTCCTACAAGGAATTGAGGCAGAAAAACCAAACAGAAAATCATTGTTCCAAGGAGAGCCAATGCTGCAAACAATCCAAAATCCTGTAATAGTCCCGAGGACGTAAAAAGCAATCCGACGAAAGCACCTATTGTAGTTATGCTACCTATAACAAGAGGGTTGCAGATTTCGTCCAAAAGCTGTGGCACAGACTTCACATAATTCTGATGAGCAAGCATATGTATGGAATAGCTCAATGCAATTCCCATTATCGCAGCTCCTGCGCCCACAGCGATACCTGAAATACTACCTTCAATCAACCATGCCAAAGCCAATGCGAATATAACCCCGTAAAGGACAGGACATAGTATCAAAAAAATTGATCTTCGCCTCTTAAATACAGATAAGATGAATATGACAATGATAATGAGTGCTATCACAGACGTTGAATATGTATCACGCTTTATCTGCCTTGCATTGTATACACTCATCGCAGGTCCACCGAAATAATGCAAAGAAATGGTCGGATATTCTACTGCGAGAGAATCCATGGCATCATCTATCACTTTGATCAATTTGTCATTATGCCCTGTCTCCCCTGATGAATAGACAGGGTCGACAAATGACAACATTGTCATGCCATCTGGAGTAAAAATATGCCCAGAATGAATCTCATAGTCAGATGCTGGATTCAATGTCGATGTCCTACCCAGAACGCTTCCGCTTGTCATAAGTGGGTCGGACATTATGTAATCTTTCATAGCAAAGCCTGCCGGCGAAATGAGATTCACATAATCGTTCATTATCGCAGAGTCCACTGCAGACTGTCTACTATATTTCTCCAATTCCGCGAAATCATTATCTGTCATGAAATTCGGAAGATGATCGAGTATAAATCCAATCATGCTGGAAGCATCATCCTGTCCAACCTGATTTATATACTTGCCTACAACTTGATTCCGATCTATTTCAGTCAGTAGTTCCCCGAATCTGTCTGACGCCATGAAAAGAGAATCCTCTGTTTCAGAACTTATTTCCTCATCATCCATTCTTTTGGGAGTGAACATCACGATGACTTTGTCGCTTACTTTCAGATTGGAGAATACTTCAGACATATCTGCAGTATCATGTGATGATGGGAAAAAAGATGTTATATTTTCCTCAAATCTAATATTGGCCGCCATTATGGACAGAATAGCCACACTTGAAATCATGACAGACCAGAACACGACACGATGTTCCCTGAACCAAAGATAAAGTTTTATGAAATAATCAGACATTTCCAACAGATTTACGAGGTTTTCTAAAAACCATCAGCAGTATCATTGATATTCCCCATATTACAAAAGCAAAAGCAGCACCGGCGACAATGCTTCCGAGCACATATTGAATCAGGACTCCTCCTATAGACTGGAGATTTATTTGGTCACACGCAATCATAACAGGCTGTCCTAACAATTTACATCCAGTCCAATAGCCACCGAAGATAATGAATGGTATAAGCGGAGGCAGACTGATATTCGATGCGACAAGAGTTATTACTTTGTTAAGCTTCAGTATATGCGCCAATGCAAATGCACACACCATCTGATATCCCCAAATAGGCATTACACCCATGAGCACTCCAAGACCGATAGCCGATGCAATTCTGGCATTACTTTCAGGAGAATGAATCACATAATAGTCAATGAATGACTTGATATTCTTCCATGTAAGTTTCTTACAGAAAGAAACAGGCCAACGCCACAATAGACAATAAAGCACAAGACAAGTATTTAAAATACTTATTCTCGTAAAATCACGGAATGGTCTAAAATGAGACACCCTCTCACCTTCCGGAGGATAGTAAACTCTCACTGGAATGTTCCGCACCGGGGTTCCTTTCCATGCAGAAAAGACAAGGACTTCAAGTTCGAACTCATAACCTCCAGTGAGCATACGCGAATAAAAGGCAGTATTCTCCAACGGATATGCTCGATAGCCCGACTGTGTATCTTCCAGACGAATTCCTGTTTCAATCCTAAACCAGAAATTCGAAAATTTATTAGCAAATGTGTTCTTGCCAGGCATTCCTTCCGCTTGAAGATTCCGCGCACCGACAAATAATGTCCCAGGATTATTTTCAATGGCTTCAGCAAACACAGGAATGTCTGCAGGATAATGTTGTCCGTCAGAATCAATGCTTATTGCATATTTAAACCCAAGTCTTTTAGCATAAGCAAGTCCACATTGAAGAGCGACTCCTTTTCCTTTATTTTTTTCGAATGTCAACGACCTTATTCGTTCCCCGAATGAACTGATTATCTGTTCAGTATCATCCGTGCTTCCGTCATTAACCACAATCACATCATCACAGTATTCCAAGATTTCGCTCACCACTGATGCAAGAGTTCCTGCGTTATTATATGTCGGAATTATCACGGAGCATCTAAGTTTCAAAAGCTTTTCTCGGCAAACCTCGCCTATCATCTCGTCACTCATAATTTCAATGATTTTCTAAGATTCATGGCAAGAAATGAGGCAAATGACTTCCCTGACAGAAAATCAGCACAGGAATTCATCGTATATGAATCTTTTGTCAATGTCATATCAAAGAGTGTCATACCGAAATATGTCGTTCCTACTACCCTCGCCATACCATTGTCTACCATTCTCTCAACCATAATTCCTGACAATTCGCGTTTCCCTACCTTCAAAACAAAGTCATATCTTCTATCAGGAATACTTTCTATCAATGTAATCTCTGCATTGCCATCGGCAGAATTTGCAAAGGCAGATTCGGATATCAGAAGACGAGGAAAACATGATGTCAATGTCAGTGCGACACTAACGCATATCAAAGACAGAAGCAGGTATCGTTTCATTGAATTTCTTTTTCGAAAAGACATATCCAGTATAATCCGTTCCATTTTCAAACATAACCAGACGATTTACAGACAAGTCTTTCTTGTCCAGATAAATTTCCATCTTGGATATGTAGTTCTTAACCATAGGATCTTGTGGCATTATCGTTATTCTATAATCAGTGGAAGATTCTTGAACAAGCGTTTTGAATCCGTTCCCCATAGCATTTAGGTTACCTGTCATACAAGAGGTGATGAGTAAGCTCATCTGCCCCATCATCGGATTTCCTTTAGCATTGATGACCGACGACTTTCCATTGCTTACTGTCTTTATCTTATCGCCAGAAATAGTTATTTTATATTTTGTAGGCACCTGATAATCAAGACAAATTTTATCATCTTTCTGCCAATAGAAGCATCCCTCAGATTTAACTACCGAGCTAAATACACTAAGATATTTTTCTTGTACGAACTGCGCCTGTATGGATGTAAGTACAGATGTCTTAGCTATCAGCTCTTTCCTAAATGCCAGCTCGTCTTTCACTGCTCCATAGTTGACAGCATCTACCGGAAGCATATATATGAGGCATGCTATAGCTACCATTATTCTCTTAATCATATTCGTAATATTCCTTTTAAGCAAGAATTTACAAATATAATCAGATTCTATTTAAAATCCCGTAAATCAATAGGCTTGACTTACGGGATCTCAATATTAAATTTGTACGGCTATTTGCCTTTCATTTTGGCAATCAATGTTTTCGGATAGTTAGTACAGATTGCTTTCATCAACCCTGCTTTGGAAATATAATAATCCATCGTAGCTGCATCATCAGCATTGAATACACTGAAAGCAATCCCTGCCTTGGAATACTCTTCCACTGTATGGGAGCCACCGCCTTGTGCCATATATATTGTAGAAAGATTAGCCCAAGTGTAACTTTTCTGCTGAAACACTGTTGCAGGCTGATTTGCCATCCATCCGATATTGACACCAGCAGCCCTTGCATACTCATTGGACTTAGCCATCACAGTAGCATTCCCTGTGCATATAAATTCGACAAAATTCTGCGCTTTCATATCCTGTATAATTTCGCAGGCTCGTCGACAAGCATTTATCGGATAATCCGTCAAAGTCTTCGGACTCGTTATATTCTTTATATCAAGCCAAAGACGTGTGCAGCTGCCGGATTTCATAACTTCGGTAATGAAGTCCTGAAGTTCCGGAATCTGCTCGCCATTGCTTAACTTGCCTTTCGAACGAATTTCTGTCAATGTTGCCTCCCATGGATGAACTCCATTTATCTTACATTCCGAATCGGCATGAGCCACAACCACCTTATCATCTTTAGTCCAATAAATATCACACTCCGAAGCATAACATTTCAAGGACATTGCATATTGCAGAGATGCGATAGAGTTATCCGGAAAACCTAAACCTGCTTCTGTCGATCCGCCTCGATGGGCGACAACGATATTTCCACCATCAAGTGGTTTTTCTGCAGGCACTTCAGTACTTCCTCCATGGTCAGGCCACTCAGGCTGCGAAGGCTGATGTTCCTTGCTGCACGATAATGTCATCACGGCACAGACAGCCAACATTGGCAATACAAATCTTTTCATATCTTCAGAATTATATTATAAAAGGTTGCCGCAAAAAACATGCGGCAACCTTAATATTACTTATAGTTCTTAACGCAACGGAACGGAAGAATAGCCTGTCCATTATCAATATTAGTCATCTCAGCATAAGATACATCATTGTTTATCAAAACATTGATTCGATACAGAGCCTGAGCATTGAAGAACAAAGGCACCCAAACCTGAGCACGAGTTCCCGCACACTGGAATCCCTGTGTCATGTATCTAAACCCGAGAGGATAATATCCAAAGCCAAATTCATCTGCACCATCAGAAATTGCAACATTGCTTCCTTTCCAGTCGTTGCTATTCCTCAACCAAGCAGCAAAGTTACCGAGACCTCGTGCAGAAACAGGATTATTCTTAACCGCTGTACCATTAGCTTTGGTAAGCTGCTTATATGTAACCTGATCTTCCTGCATAGGATATGTATGTCCAGCAGAAGCCTTAGCTGCGGCATAGGCAATATCAAGCCAGTCAGAAGCATTAGCAATATGCCAACCATAAGGACAAATTCCCTGAACCTGCATCTTCAATGTAGGGTGAGCAGCTTCATCAGCGGCATTGTTGCCTGTGAATGTATTTGCCGAAGCTGCATTGCTTACATATTCAATAGTATACTCATCGCCAACCGCATCCGTAATTGTACTGCCAGCCTTCCATGCTGCAGGGACAGCTTCCTTACGAGCAAATCCAATTCCGGCAGTAGGAGTTCCGGTAATAATCTCTGAGAATGCATATACACGTCCATGTTCATTGGTGCCAACAAGCTTTCCTCCAATTTCGGTAGTTTCATAGTCCATATTAAGAACAGGGTCATTCCACGATGTCGGGAAACCTGCTGCAACATATCCACCTGTTCCAGCAGCACCTGTACCTGTCGCCGTAGCAACCATAGGAGAACCTAACTTAGGAGATATGTCACCTCCATCCCAACGTACAAATTCTGTCATCCATACTTTCATTGAGCCATCACGAGCTATGAACGCCTTAGTCTTGTAGGTTGCTGCCTCAGCATCAGGAATGCAGTTAAGAGTGCTTATTCTGCTCCAAGTCCAAGTCATTTCATTAAAATTGACACTGAGATTCCTTAAACCATCCACGTCTATTTCAGGGCCCTCAGGAAGAGCGTCTGCAGACTCTACTTTAGCTATGGTACCATCCTTTGCAAGTGCGAAACATGGATATGCGAGAACTCTGGAGTCAAGATTAAAGATAACAGCATTCTTTCCGGTCTTCGCATTCATAAAATACGCCTTTGTGCTATAAACGCCCTTGTCCTGCTTGGTCAATTGGATTGCTGACTCTATTGGGAGATTTGCAGCTGAAGCACCATACATATAGTAATAATCATCTGCAGCAAGCTGAACCACAGGGATATCCAATGTTGCAGTACTTGTTTCAGCACTACCTACAGTAATATGGAACACCGCTTCACGAGGGCCTGTCTTACCAGTCCAACCCTTAGCCACCAACTTGACAGAACCGCTTGCAGAGGCATCCCATGACAACCATTCTTCACTGCCTTCAGAATAGCTGGCAGAGAATGAATATTCATCACCCATGTTAGTAGTATACTCTATTGTCTGTTCTCCTCCGACAGCCATGAATTCCACATCTTTCACTGAAGATTTCACTTCGGCATCAGCTTTTTCTCCAAGCTGGATGAAATCGTATTTCCTTTCCGTTCCATCAGCAGCAGTGAGCACGAGCGCAAATGTACGTTTATACTCAGGATTTGCCTTTACCTTAATTTCAATACCTTTCTCGGTAACAGTTCTTGAATCACCCTCGAATGTACCGAGGAATTCAGTCTTTACATCTGTAGCAAATACTTCTGCACAGGCCTTTGGATCTTCAAGTTTGTAGTCCCATGAAATAGCATTGACCTTGCTACCTTGAACAACGGTGACGGCTGCAATAAAGCTATCTTCACCTTCAGCTGTTTTTCCGTCAGCCGCAAACTGCACAGGGTCGCGGGAAAGTGAAATCCTAGTTTCCGAATTTATTTCAGAAGGATCGGTCTCATCACTACAACCGGTGAAAATCAACGGAAGAGTCAGAGCCACAAATCCAAAATATTTCAGTTTCATAATTTCTCTTAGTTTTTAATGTTAATTCCAACCCTCCGTCTGGGTAAGTTTGTAGTTCTTATTCCTTGCTGACGCTGTAATAGGCCAAAGAAGTATATTAGGATTATTTACCTGCATTGCCTTAAGTTCAGGATTGTAATCCCAAATTTTGTCAAGACGGATAAGAGCCCACCAAATAACGCCTTCAGCAGGGAACTCGAGGAAATACTCATTTACAAGCGCTGAAAGGACAGCATCACGACTTGCATCCGTATAAAAATTCTGCACACCATATGCTCGAGACGCTATAATGTTAAGAGACGCCAGAGCACCTGCATAATCCTTCTTGTAATATTTAAGTTCGGCATCCATCATAACTGCTAATGCATAGCGATAATACAAGAGGTCACAATCAAGGACAACTGGTTTCTTAGACATATCTCCGAGGAACTTATTAGGCCATGTAAGTGTCTGTCCTGAAGCTCCAAAGGCGCCTTCTCCAAGATTGCAGCTCACACGTGAATCATTATGTTCCTCCTTGCTTTTATTGAGAATATCAATGAAATTCTGCGAATAGCTCCACCACTGAGTTGAACTTACAGGTACAGGGTTATTCTGCTTATCTGCAGCAATCAGGTTGGAAGGATGGTAGAAATAGTTGTAGTAACCACCAGTGATTCCTTCCTTCTGATCATTCAAGAGTGCGAACACTACTTCCCCGTTGCACTTGTTGGTACGGCTAAAAATATCAGCATAATTACCAAGCAATCGTGAAGATGAAATACCAATCTCTTGTAACGCATCCGAAGCGGAAGAGAGACAACCTTCTCCCCCATTCTGAGTAGTGTACATCCAAAGATTATATTCAGCCTTGAGCATGTTCACGGCATCTTTCGTAGCAAAATACTTGTCTGTACCAAGATAATCACTGACAGAAAGCGCAGCATCTATATCTTTTGCAATTTGTGCATATACTTCGGCCTTAGGAGCCCTAACGGGATATGTCTCAGGCTGTGTAGTAGATTCGATAGGAACAAGATTGAGAGGAACATCTCCCCAGAGCCTCGCAGCCCAGAAATAGCAATATGCTCGAGCAAATGAAGCCTGCCCAATAGCAAAATTCCGATCTGCATCTGTCATATCCACCTTCGGAGCATATTTAAGTACAGCATTCGCCTGGTCTATAGTAGAATATAACTTAGACCACCCTGCCGAAGATGTTGATGAGCTCATAGTACTTGTGCGAACTGATATCATATTGTTATCCTGAACTCTGGACTCAAGACTCGGTCCCCACATGTAATCACCTACACGTGCCTCTCCCCAGTAGAATACATTGATGTCATTCTGGATGAAATTGGAGCGCATCCTATCATATATTCCGTTTGTAGACTGCAACACATCAGTGGAAGACTTCCACATATTGCTGGCAGACAATTTATTATCCTGGATTATATCCAAGTCTCCGTTGCAGGCCATGACCACAGGGGTAACAGACGCAACTACGAAAATTTTATATATGTTCTTAAGTTTCATACTATCAAAAACTTTCATATTCTGTTTTACTAGAATGTTATCTTGACATTGAACAGAATCTTGCGGGCTGCAGGAGCGATACTTGAGTTGTCGCTTGAGCCTGTGGAAACTGCTGAGTACATTGAGTCTCCTGAACCTGTTCCCATACCTGTCTCAGGGCTGATAGATCCGCTTACTCCTGTCCAGTAGAACAATGTGTTACCAGTCACTCCGACTGTAAGCTTTTTAACCCAGAGGTTCTTGAGCCACTTTTCAGGAAGATCGTAATAGAGAGACACATCTCTAAGGCAGAGATAATCGGCCTTTTCTACATTGAAATTGGAAGCTCTTGAGAAGTTCCTATTTCCATAATCGGCGTCATTCGGGAAGAAACGAGCATATTTCGCATTCTTGTCTCCAGGGAAACGCCAGCAGTCATACACCATCTTATCTACATTGGAGTTACTGTTTCCCAAAGTATTCTGAACAAAACGTGACTTCATATAGTTATATATGGAGTGTCCGAGAGCATAGTCAAGATAGAATGAGAATGTCAAGTTCTTGTATCTGAATGTATTGTTGAGACCTCCAACAGAGTGAGGCATCACGTTTCCAAGCTCATACATATCCTCGGCATCAATCTGCTCGCTTCCGTCAGCTTTCTTCTTGGAACCTGGTCTGTTGCACCATTCATAGTCACCTGCATCCTTACGTCCAGTGATGGATTTTCCGTCCGAACGACGATATCCATGAGACTGGGTATCATAAAGAGCGGCATTAGCTTCAGCTTCGGTCTGGATAATGTGAGAAATTTTGTATCCCCAAATACGTCCAAGAGGTTCACCTACAGCAGTACCGCCGAAACGCTCACCGCTATCACTCATGGTATATCCACCAATTCGCCAAGCATCCTTTCCATTTAGATCAGTATACTTGTACTCATCTGGTAATGAAAGGACTTTATTCTTGTTAAACGAATAAGTAAAGTCAGTAGACCACTCAAAGTCACGTGTCCTGATATTTACAGAATTTATTTCGATTTCAGCTCCATAGAATCTTGCGCTTCCGACATTGGCTTTCACAGAACCGAGTGATCCTGTATCTGGAAGAGTAATGCTAAAAAGCATATCATCAGTTCTCTTATTGTAATAGTCAATTACGAAACGAAGACGATCATTGAAGAAACCGAGGTCAACACCGAGGTCAAGCTGAGTAGTGGTTTCCCATTTCATTCCTGAATTCTGCATCGCAGACGGAAGCAGGGTGGATGTACCGGCATAAATTCCAGTAGAGAATGCCCCATAAGTATCATACAGGCCTATTCCGTTGTTACCAGTCTGACCATAAGACGCACGGAACTTGAATGTATTCATGACATTTCTGTCAACATGCCAATAAGGCTCTTCTGAAATCACCCATGCCAATGATCCTGCCGGGAAGAATCCCCACCGATTGCCTTCTGCAAACTTAGAAGAACCATCAGCACGCATTGTTGCTGAAAGGATATACCTGTCATCGAAATTGTAATTCACACGACCGAAATATGAAATCAGAGCCTGTTTCTCATCCTTGTTCGAAGCAGTGAAGTTAGTACCAGAATCAAGGATAGGAACCTTATCAGAAACTGACCCGGTAGAATTGGCCGTAAGATACCAATATCTCCATTTCATATAGTCATATCCGGCAGTGACATCAAGTTTATGTTTCGCAGCGAATGTCTTGTTGTAGTTAAGATATGCCGTGAATGAATCCTTTGTAGTCTGAGTTCTTGTTTCAGTAGTTGAGCGAGTAGTAGAAATATAGTTAGGTGTACCATCCACTTCTCCTTTTGCATAATAACTTCCTCTGTAATTATCATCGAAGACAGCGTACTGCGCAGTGGCCTTAAGTCCATCAATGATAGTCCACGTAAGTTTGAAGTTACCACCGAAACGATTCTGAGCCATCTCTCTATCATAAAATGACTCATAGAACGATGCTGACTGCTGGTTTTTATTTGTTCCACCAGTAGCCCATCTTCCGTCATCATAACGTTCCCTGTTTGTAGGGCTCATCATGAGACCTCGTCCTATTGCATTGAAATAATTGCTTGTAAGAGGATTTTTCAGAGATCTTGAAAAGTCGAAGGTCGTAGAAGCTACAAGGTTCTTAGTGATGTTGAATGAAGTGTTTCCATGCATGGTGAAAAGCTTGTACCCACTCATGGCAACCATGCCTCCATCCTGAAGATAGCTTACAGAAGCGGCATATTTCACATTCTTAGAGCCACCATTAACTCCGATATATTCTTTGTGCCAAATGGCATTAGTAAACCATTTGCTCTGCCAGTCTGTATCAGTAAAGGTAAGAATCTTATCTGGATTTACAGGGTCATACATCCACTGCCATCCCGGCTTTACGCTTTCCCCTTCATTCAGATATCGTGTCGTGAATATGTCTGTATCCTTGTTACCTGCACCTGCTGCATTCGCACCATTAAGAATAACATTTCCATTAGGCCCCTGTGCAATGGCTGGACGTACGAATGAAAGGAATTCTCTCGCATTCATGAGATCCCACTTACGTGAAGGAGAAGACCAACCAACTTGTGCATCGAATGTAATGCGAGGCTTCTCCCATGAGTTCCCTTTTTTAGTAGTCACGAGAATCACACCATTGGAAGCTCGAGCACCATAGATTCCAGCGGAAGCGGCATCCTTCAGGACTTCAATAGATTCGATATCATTCGGGTTAATATCATCCATATCTCTTGTAACACCATCTACAATGACTACTGGATCATTGCTGAGGGAAATTGAAGAACCGCCTCGAATAAGGAAACGAGGAGCGTTACCAGCGATAGTGTTGTTGGATGCCACACGCATACCAGGAACTTTTCCTTTGAGAGCATCTCCAATAGTGGAGACAGGAGCTGCATAAAGCTTGTTTCCATCAACCTTGGAAATGGCTGTAGTCAATGACTTCCTCGATTGTGTTCCATAACCGACAACAACAACATCATCAAGCACATTGGCATCTTGAGAAATGGAAACATTTATCTCGCCTCTGTTCATCACACGCTCCACATGGTCAGTATAGCCTATATAAGAAAATACAAGTTCAGCATCAGGGGCAGTCTCGATGGTATACTTTCCATCAAGGTCAGTATTTACACCTTTAGCTGTTCCCTTGATCATAACTCCTGCACCGATAAGTGGCTCGCCATTGGAATCTGTAACAAGACCTTTTACCGTGATATTTTTTCCTGAAGCCACAGTAGGCTGTTCATAGGTTATGACCACGGTACTGCTAAGTATCTTATACTTAAAACCAGAGACCTGACGACCAAAAATATCGTCGAGGATAGAACTTAGCGATGCATTTTTCTTGTCAATGCTAATATCGCCCATAGGTTTCTGAGCCAATGCTGACTCATACGAGAACAGCACACCTGTCTTCTGCGTGAAAGCTTCTGTAAAGCTTTTCACAGTCGCAGACTTGACAGTAAGGCTGAGATCATAGTTTTTGCTGGAGTTCACCTGCTGGGCAACAGCCGCGACGGAAAATCCCGCGAACACGACAAGTGCGACAGCAAGAACTCTCAGTCTAAATAAGATTGATTGTCTCATGTCAATAATAATATAGTTATTAATATTTAGAGTTTGTTTATCTCAAGCTCAACACCAGTAAGTGCTCCGACAATATCGAGCAGTTGGTCTATAGTATCGGTACGCTTATAGTTAAGGTTATATTTTACAGTTGTATCCACAGGTGAAAGTACATTCACTTTCACGCCATACATCTCATTTATATGGGATACAATTCCCATGATGGATACATTCTGAAGTGTTATCTTATTGTAGTTCTGTACAATGTAAGGTGTAGCATTGACCATCTCAACGGCAATATCCCCCGTAGAAGCATTAAATTCAGCTTTCTGATCCGGAGTTAGACGAACGAGATTTATTCCATCCGGTGTCTGAAGACGTACTGAACCACGCTCAAGGACAACAGATACTTTTCCTGCCTCCTCATCAGACTTCACACAGAACGCCGTACCAAGTACCCGGACCGACACAACTCCTGTTTGAACTATGAACGGATGCAATGAATCCTCATGTACATCAAAATATGCATTCCCGACAAGCTTAACTACCCTATCACCTTCCTCTCCATCAACATCACAAGAAACAGAAGAATTCTTTCCGAGCCAAACTCTCGAAGAATCTTCAAGCATTATAGCGGAAATATCCTTGGACTTATTAAGGTATGTAATATATTCTCGTTCAGGAATAACATCTTGCATGCCCTTTCTCAACGCGTTACCAGTATATAGAATAGCTGCAACAGAAGCAGCCACAAAAACAGGAATCCAACGACGCCATGATCTATGATGTCTGTAATTATCAGCCTCAACACGTGCATTCAAGCGTGCCAGTATTCTATCCGTCGCACCAGCATCTGATGTAGAAACAGACGAATAAACTATTGCCATCGAAGCAAAATGCTTACGATTATCATCACTCTCTTCGAGCCAAGCTAAAATCTCCGCTTTTTCATCAGCTGAGGCTTCACCACGAAGGTATTTCAGTATCAACGAATCTGTCATGTGCTATACAGTTACATACATATAACACACTACTCAGAAAAAACACCTATCGTTTTAAGAAAAAAACTTAGATACAGAAAGACCCCATTCGAGAACTCTTGAAATCTCTGGAATTTGCACCTTATGCACCATACCAAGCTCATATATATAACGCAGCCCGTATGGAAAATCTTCAGTAAAATAACGACTCGAAAAATCAGGAATCCAGCCCTTGTCTACCTGTTTCATAGGAGAGAGAATTCCTTTAAATGCCTTAATATTAGACAATTTAGCGGCAAGCGATTCTGCATCATGACTCTCGTAATAATCCAATATCGTAGGAAGGTAGCCTGGTGTAACAGGAAGTTTGTCTAAAATATGGAAAAACTCACAGTCCATAGCGATAAGTCTTTCGGCTGACGCTACATCCCACGATTCGTAGAATAATATAGGTGCAGGCCATGTGATACCTTTCTTCCATCCGGAGAACATGGTATAGAGCCTTGATGTATGCAGAATCGGATTGCTGTTAGTAAGACTCGCTTCCAAATAATTGCAAAGCAAATGGACAGGACGCCCAAACGCACGCTCCACCCATTTGCAGAAATCTTGCTTTTCCTCACTTCCAACATGCTCCACTGCAATATTATAGCTTTCCTTATATCCAAGAAGCTTCGCAGACACCCCATATTCTGTCACTCTTGCAATAAATGGAACCCTTTGGAATCCCCATAGCGGCTGTGATTTGGCAAATATTTTCATTGCCTCGAAGAAAAAACCCGTTGAAGAGAAAACAGAGCCTACAAATGTATGCGTACCGACATACGGCATTATTTTTCTGATTTCGTCAGCGATAAGATACCCTGGAAGACATATCAAGACAACATCAGCTCCTGGAATAACATCTTTCGGATCAGAAGAAACTTTCTTCAAAGCCCCCTCCAATACAGAACCTTCCGGTGTTGTTACATAAACGACGCGATTCCACTTTTCAGGATGTCCTGTCAACAGAGTCACCTCTACCCCAGCCATTGCAGACAACCATCCAGCAATCACATGGCCGAGTGATCCACCTCCACATATACTAACTCTCTCCAGTTTCATTTCGATAAATTATAACGATCTCAGAATAGAAATGAGTCTTGCATTGTCATCACGACTTCTGATTGCAAGGCGTATGAACTGACGTCCCTGCATGTTACGTTTAAGAGCACAATTGCTAACAAGCACATCATTTTCTACAAGACGCTGTGTCAGCTCTGCGGATGAATACTTATCAATAACTTCGCACAAAAAATAATTTGCCTCCGAAGGGAGGACATGCAAATAAGGAATTGACTCAAGCTCTGAAAAAAATATTTCACGTTCTGCAATGAATTTCTTGCAAGCGCGCTTATAGTCCTTCTCATATTTGCCATATATCTGAAGATAGAATTCAGCAAAAGAGTTTATATTCCAAATACTTACTTCTTTTTTTATTCGTGCTACGAGATTTTTATTCGAAGATGCGAATACTCCCAAGCGAAGCCCCGGTACACCATAAGACTTGGAAATACTCTTCATAACCATAAGATTTGAAAACCTATCAAGGATATCATTATGTAGCAATGTATTATCCTCAATTGCATCA
Organism: uncultured Bacteroidales bacterium; assembly: GCA_934693135.1. Taxonomy (GTDB): domain Bacteria; phylum Bacteroidota; class Bacteroidia; order Bacteroidales; family UBA932; genus Cryptobacteroides. The sequence goes on from CAKUVA010000013.1 coordinate 33,746, forward strand.
ACAAAGTCAACGAAACTTTCATCTACTAAAAGATGTATTCCCCTATCTTCACACCATCCAGCAAGTCTTATGACATCTTCTTTAGGCATAAAGTGACCCGATGGGTTATCAGGGTTCACAAGTAGCAGCAGTTCAATTTCTTTATCCTCGAAGAATTCCATCAGATCATCTGCCGTATAACTAAAATCTGGAGTTTTGCATACGAACGGAACTATATCATTATCATCAAGTCTATTCGGATATTCATCAAACGTAGGAAATATCACTCCTGTTCTTCCTGAATGTTCTTCCATGACGACTTTAATAAGTTCGGCTGCACCATTCCCGACAACTACATATTCCTGACGTATACCAAAATATTTCCCGGCAAGGAGAGAATTAACCCACATACCAGACGGATAATTCGAAAGAAGTGCATCGAAATTAGCCTTGATTTCATCCTTCATACGCTTGGTCGGGAAAAATGGATTCACGAGATAACAGTAATCCAAAAGTTTCGGGAAACGCCAATATCCGCCATATCGCTTATGATACTCATGATATTTCACCTCTCCTGCTGAGAACAATGTAGAAGCAATATCAAGATCCTGTACATCATCAATCTCATACCATTTGCAATCCTCAACAGGCAGCGCTCTCAACGAGGAGTCATGCAGATAAATCAAAACTCGGAGAACTTGCTCATAGTATTCATTATTACCCATTACCTTACTATAGGCCTCCAGAAATGGTACATACTTGTCTCGGCAGAATTCCTTGCTGAACTTATATATGTTCACAGTTTTATAGTAAACATCCGCATCTTCATAGCGAAAGGCCTGTTTAGGTATAAAATTTACGATATTACGCTCTTCATCAATTCGTACCATAGTACCATCCATCCAACTCTCATATTTGGACACGAGAGCAAGATCAGTGTCCGGATGGGATATCAGCAAATCAAGAATTTTTTCATCAAATATCAAATCTGATTCCAAAAGGATAGTATCGTCCTGACAAAGAGCATCTTTTGCGAGCGTCAATGAATAAATATTGTTGGTCTTGTCATATATCGGATTCTTGATATACTCTATCTTGATGACATTATCATAGCGATGTCCAATATAGTCAATCAAGTTCTGCGCCTCATAGCCGACAACAATTATCAGGCGATTCAAATGATATTTTGACAGCAAACGGATATATCGGTCAATGAGTCGTTCACCATTAACCTCAATCATGCACTTGGTATTGTTACGGGTAAGGTCACCAAGACGTCTGCCCATACCTGCTGCAAGAATTATAGCCTGCATAGAGAAACTACTTATTCATTATCTGCGCAAGACGCGCAATTACATTTTTGGACAATATCTTGCATGTAACTTGTCCTTCGAGGGCTCTGAAACGATGGCAATCTGTGCCAGTCATGCTATAAAGTCCTTTTTCCAAGAGCGCCTCAGATTTATGAGCAACCTCTTCACCATAAACGCCAAGAATCGATGGGATGTTCAGCTGTAGCAACGCCCCCATGTCATGAAGTCTTTCATAATCAGCCATGGTCATGTAGCGGTAGCGTTCAGGATGAGCTATTATAGGTGTGTAACCCGAAACTACAAGGCTGTCGATAATATCCCAAAAATCCATTGGTGCAGACCATGTGGAAGTTTCCACAAGCAACTTATTGTCATCGTGAAGAAGAAAATCCTTCTGTTTCATTCTCTCCACGAAAAGGGTATCAATCATATTCTCCGAAGCAAGAGATAGCTCAAGCCCGCCATGATAGGCAGACTTGAGCTCCTCAAATCGTTTACGCAGAAACTCTGTTGTATTCGGCACATCCTCCATTATGTGAGGTGTAAGCCAAACTTTGTGGACACCGGCCTTCTCCATATAATCAAGGATTCCCAATGATTCCTCCAATGTCTTCACACCATCATCCACGCCAAAAAGGATGTGAGAATGGTTATCAACAAATCCATTCATCAATCCGCTTTCAACAAGACTTTTTCTGCTATTGAAAAAACCGAACATATTACTTATTCGTCTTTATCTACATGGTTACCATACCCATAGCCGTACCCATAACCATATCCATAACCATAACCATAACCATATCCATAGCCATAATGTCCGTAAGCCTTAGTTCGTGTATCCACACCATTAAGTATAAGCGCCATATGGTTATATACTCCACTATTATACATAGTATCAACAGCTGGAAGAGCCCTCTTATCGAACAAACCAGCCCTGATTATAAGGATAGTGAAATCAGCATATTTTGCAATAATTGCTGTATCTGCAACCAAATCCACTGGAGGGCAGTCCATGAATATGTAATCATAATGTTCAGAAAGTGTTTCAAGCATATTCTTAAATCTATCTGAAACAAGCAACTCTGCAGGGTTAGGAGGAAGAGAACCCACTGAAATAAGGTCAAGGTTATCCTTAATCTTCTGTACTTCAGTCATAATATCATCAACTTTTCCATTAAGGTAGGCAGAAATACCAGCCTTATTATGAGCCATAGCCTTTCCAAGAGTTCCCTTTCGCAAGTCAAGATCCAAAAGAAGAACCTTTGAACCTTTGAGAGCAACAGTAGCTGCCATATTCATTATCGTGAAAGTCTTTCCAGCATTAGGATTGAAAGATGTCACCATGATTTTATGGCATTTGGATTTATCCTGACTAGTCAAGAAATCAAGGTTTGTTCTAAGCACTCGGAATGCCTCGTTTATACTGTTACGATTCGATGCCTCAACGACAATCCTTGTATTGGCATCATCAAGCATATTTTTTCTAATCCTGTTGAGAAGGCCTGCTCCTTTACCCATTTGAGGTATTTCAGCGAGGAAAGGAACCTGAAGATCCGATACATCCATGCGGTTCTTAACCCTATTGTCAAGTTGATTGATGAGGAAGAACACTCCGAACGGAATACCCATTCCAAGCACAAGAGCGACAAGGAGAATCATCTGCTTATTCGGAGACGCAGGACTATCATCACCATTAGGAGACATTACAAGACGAGTATTACCAACATTGACAAGACTTGCAATCTCATTCTCCTCACGCTTCTGAAGAAGATAAACATATAACTCTTCCTTAATCTTCTGCTGACGCTCGATGGAAAGGAGTTTGAGTTCCTGCCCAGACGTATTGGCAATACGAGCCATGATAGCATCTTCCTGAGCAGTTATTTTATCAGCCTGCATCTGAAGAGTAGAGATGAGATTATCCATAGATCTCGTAATAGCTACTTTCAATGCACTGATTGAAGCATTCAGATCTCCAACAAGAGGGTTGTCATTACTACTATCATTTACAAGTCTATCTCTGGTAAGGACTGTCTGGTTATATTCAGTAATCTGTGAGTCAACAGTCTTACTATCAAGACCAAGATTCGATGGAATAAGAGCCCCATCATGCGCAGGATCTTTGAGATATTCCTTGATAAACTTTGCAATGGAAAGCTGATTGTTCACCTCAAAAGATTTCGAAGAATATTCAGTAGATTCCTTCAAATAAGCTTCAGAAACAGATTGAATATCAGTTATTTTATGCGTTTCTTTATACTCTTTGAGGCTTTCCTCAACTCCACCGAGTTCATTCTCTATGACGACAAGTCTATCATTGATGAACGCTGTAGTATTTCTCGCAGATTTGTTCTTATTCTCCACCCACTGCTCATTATAAACGTCAATGAGAGTATTCAGAATATCTTCAGAACGAGTAGGGAAAGTATCTTCCAATGTCAGCACAAGAACTGTAGATTCCTTGCCTGAAAGAGACACGTTCAGTTTTTTGCAGTATGACTTGGCAAGCTTCCGCGAATTAACCCAACTTATATGTATAGGTCTCTTCCATTTGTCAATGTGCATCGTCGGAACAATCTTGATCTTACCTACAGGAGTGTCAAGAATTTCTCCGAAATGACCTGAAATCTTACCTTTGTAAGGTACTTTTTCTTTAGCAACATGAAGATTCTTTAATACGAATGTGCTATCCCCTGTCTTGTGAAGCTCAAAGGAATAAGCTGACGCATGGTTATCACCTGCTTGAACAAGAGCTATTGGAGAAGATGTAAAAAGTTCACGTGATCTCAAAAACTGTTTTTCCACATAAGAAGCCTCAAGTCCGAGCCGATCTACTACAATACTCATAAGGTCAGGAGATGTAAATGACTCCATCTCATTATAGACATTGGCACCGCTCTTTCCCCTAAAGCTACTCATTGTCCTAGTAAATGATGCAAGTTCCTTCATTGCGGAATTATCATTGCTGTCATCTACAATAACCTTGGCAGTTCTGTTAAACTTTGGAGATGTCCTATATATTACGAATCCAGCGATGAAGATGCAGACAACAAGAGATAACACATACCACACCCTGTTGTTCCATATCATTGCCCAAATGTCAGCAAGGCTGAGGATATCACCATCATCCTCATTATTTCTGAATGAAGCCTTATTCTCAATATTGTTATTTTCTAAAGACATACCAGTTATATTTCAAGTAATGGTTAAATTTCAATTACCTAAGAGATAGCAATTATAAGATTTGCTATAGTCACAAGGAAAGAACCTACAGAAATCCAGAATGATGTGGATTTCAAACTATTCTCGTTAATTGTGGACTGACCGGCCCTTACTTTATTAGGTTCCACCATGACAACATCGTTCTGCTGAAGATAATATGCAGGTGAATTGAAAAGTTCCGTATCCCTTATGTCCACAACATAGATATTACGACTGCCGTTCTGCTCACGAACCACGGAAATTTTGTCTCGTCTTCCGTATATCGTGAGATCTCCTGCAAGGCTAAGTGCTTCAAGCAGTGTAATCTTGTCTCCAGACACCGTATATGTTCCCGGATGATTAACCTCACCCATGACCGATATTTTGAAATTGAGGAATTCAACGGTCACGACCGGATCTTTTAGAAGATTCTTGGCCTCAAGTTCGTCTTTAACTTTATCTGCAACCTGCCATCTCGTAAGACCTGCCACATTTATTTTTCCTATAATCGGAAAATCAATGTCACCATCAGAATCGACAGAATAACCGAGAAGACGATTGTACGAACCGGAAATAGAGGTCTCGCCACCAGCCTGATAGCTGACATTCACAAGATTGAACATTGCAGAGAGTTCCGGACTTCGGCTTGACACCACTATGGATATCATGTCTTTAGGCTGAACAAGAATACCACCATCAGTACGCATTGTCATCGATGTGTCTTTCTGCGCATCCTGAAGATAATTTATATTCTTGTAAGTTTTAGTGCCGCATGAAGCAAAAAGTAATGCAACAATTGCCAACGATGCCAACTTGTGAAGAATACCTTTCATAAAAACTATTAAAATAAATTAAATAAGTGTCATTTAGTAAAACAATGAATGCAAAGATATTAAATTTCTTTCAATCAGCATAGAATATCTTGACAATTCGACCTATCTTTGCATACGAATCAATAAAGATATGGATACTGAAAGACCTGCAATATATTTATACACCGATGGCGCGTCAAGCGGAAACCCAGGCCCGGGAGGATATGGAGTGGTTCTGAAATGCGGAAATCTGAGAAAAGAAATGAGTGGAGGATTCCGACGAACGACAAACAATAGAATGGAGCTTCTCGCAGTGATAAAAGGGCTCGAAGCAATAAAATGGCACAATGCCCATGTAGAATTATGGAGTGACTCTTCTTATGTCGTGAACGCAATAAACAAAGGTTGGATAGACTCTTGGCAGCGCAAGGGATTTGCAAAAGTAAAAAATCCTGATTTATGGATTCGATTCCTAAATATTTACAAACAACATGATGTGGTGTTCCACTGGCTGAAAGGTCATGCAGGACATCCTGAAAATGAACGATGTGATTCCTTAGCCGTAGATGCCGGAGCAGGAGCTATTGCACGCGGAATGACACTTCCTGCGGATGAAGGATATGAAAGCCAAGAAACAAATTTGCAGTTTCAATGATATTGACTTTTCGGTTCTTAATATATATATTTGTATAATACTAAAATTCGGACACAATGATAAACAATAAACTAACAGTAGGAATAACTCAAGGAGACGGCAATGGAATCGGATATGAAGTAATAATTAAAGCCCTCGCAGATGCCAGGATTCTCGACAGCTTTACTCCTGTAATATACGGTTCATCCAAGATTTTCGGATTCTATAGGAAGACAATACATAATCTAGAGCAACTCGAAACATATGTCATCAATTCCGCAAAGGAAGCCAAACTAAAAAAAATAAATATTCTCAATTGTTTGCCTGACAATGTTTTCGTAGAACCAGGACAACCAAGTATCGAATCTGCCAAATGTGCCATCACAGCCTTGGAACGCGCAACAGAAGATCTCAAAAACGGAGATATAGATGTTCTCGTAACCGGACCTATAAATAAGCGAGAAATGGTCAATGCAGGATTTGAATTCACTGGACATACTGAATATCTTAAACAAGCTTTCGGTGTACAGGACGTGGCAATGTTCATGATAAGTGCGCAACTTAAAATAGCTGTCGTAACTGGACATATTCCACTCAAAGATGTCCCAGGAAGTATCTCTTCCGAGAAAATTCTTACCAAGCTTCGGTTGATGAATAGTTCCTTAAAACGTGATTTTGGCATAACCAAACCTAAGATAGCTGTACTCGGCCTGAATCCGCACTGCGGAGATGACGGACTCCTCGGCAATGAGGAGCAGACCATTATAGCGCCTGCAGTAAAAGCCGCAAATGATGAAGGCATTCTCGCATTCGGTCCTTATTCTCCTGATGGATTTTTCGGCCTAGCCAACTACAGCAAGTTCGATGCTACATTAGCAATGTACCATGACCAAGGACTTGCACCTTTCAAAGCGCTTGATTTCGAGGACGGAGTAAATTTCACCGCCGGACTTCCTGTCGTAAGAACATCTCCTGACCACGGTACTGCATACAGCATGGCTGGTCGTGATGAAGCCGACCCTATGTCAATGATGTCATCAATATATGCAGCCATCGACATATTTAGGAACAGGCTTGCCTACGATAAGCTTGAGGCTGGGAAAATGCAGGAGAGAGTTCTTGAGGACAACAGGCCAGAGAGACCGTCAAGAGGCCCTCAGATAGCTTAGTGAAACATAGAAATGCAAGATAAACCCTGTCCGGAAATACAATTCTTAAAGGGAGTCGGGCCTAGAAGGGCTCAGCTCCTTGATTCCGAATTGGGTGTGAGTTCTATCAATGATCTAATACACCTCTATCCTTACAAATACATTGATAGAAGTACAATACAGCCGATAGGAGGCATTCTTACAGGGGCGGCAGCAGTTCAGATTCGCGCACGGGTAGTATCTATTTCAATCCTTGACAAAGCAGGTAACCTCGTGGACACTTCAGCAGCCAAGTTCAATGCCGTAAGCCGACTTGTGGCTTTGGTGGCTGACAGCAGCGGACAAATGGAACTGGTGTTCTTTAAGGGTATCAAATATATATTCAGCAAACTTCAACCAGGCAAAACATTTATCTTCTTCGGTAAACCGACATTGTTTAACGGAAGAGTAAATATGGTTCACCCAGAGATTGATGATGCCACATTCCAGGATCAGACAGGATCGGGAGTGATGACAGGTGTATATCCCTCGACTGAAAAGCTAAAGAATGCCGGCATCACAGGAAAAGTCATGAACAAGATCATGGCTGCAGCATTGAACATATCCGCATACAACATCCAAGAGACACTGCCTGATTATATATTAAAGGAGAAGGGGCTTGTGCCTCTATCCTACGCTATGCAGAACATACACTTTCCTAAAGACGCCTATGCATTGAAGAAAGCGGAATACAGACTAAAATTCGAAGAGTTATTCCTTCTTCAACTTTCTCTTCTTAAGCAGAAATTCATACGAAGTCGAAATGAGCATGGAATACAAATGCCTAAAGTGGGGGAAGCATTTAACATCTGCTACAATTCATTGCCATACAGCCTAACAGGAGCGCAGAAACGAGTAATAAAAGAAATAAGGGCAGACTTAATGAGTGGACGTCAGATGAATCGTCTCGTGCAAGGAGACGTCGGTTCAGGAAAAACAATGGTGGCAGTTCTGTCAGCACTCATAGCCTACGGCAACGGATATCAATCATGCTTGATGGCTCCTACAGAAGTACTTGCCAGACAACACTATGCAAATATCAAGAAATATCTTTCTGGGACTGGAGTCAATGTTTCAGTACTCACCGGAACGACCAAAGCAGCTGAACGACGGCAAATTCTATCGGAACTCTCAGAAGGGAAAACAGGAATAATAGTAGGAACACATGCATTGATCGAGGATTCTGTGGTTTTCAAGAATCTCGGTTTAGCCATAATAGATGAACAACATCGTTTCGGAGTAGACCAAAGGGCAAGACTCTGGAAAAAGACATGTAACGGCATTCCGCCACATATCTTAGTTATGACAGCCACACCTATACCCAGGACATTGGCGATGACATTGTATGGAGACTTGGACGTATCAGTGATAGACGAGATGCCACCAGGACGTAAACCTGTGCAGACCATACAAATAACCGAACGTAAGAGACTTCAGTTATACTACTTCATGAAAGATCAAATCGCCAAAGGACGACAGGCATTCGTAGTATACCCAATGATTTTCATAAATGATAAAGTAGACTACAAAAACTTAGAGAGCGGTTATGAAGAGATATTGAAGAACTTCCCATTTCCTCCATACAAGGTGGCAATAGTGCATGGACAACAAAGTGACGAGGATAAAGCATTCAACATGAACGCTTTTGTGGCCGGAAGAGCTAATATATTGGTATCCACGACCGTTATAGAAGTTGGTGTGGATGTTCCGAACGCCACTGTAATGGTGATAGAAAGTCCTGAACGCTTCGGGTTGAGCCAGCTTCACCAATTGCGTGGAAGAGTAGGAAGAGGCGGAGGAGAGTCTTATTGCATTCTTGTGCGCGGTGACAAACTTAGTGAAGAATCGAAAAAGCGGATTGACCTACTTTGTCAGACTGAAGATGGATTTGTATTAGCCGAGGAAGACATGAAAATGCGTGGTCCTGGAGATTTAGAAGGGACTCAGCAGAGCGGACTTCCTATAGAACTTTCCATCGCTTCTCTTGCAAAGGACGGAGAAATTCTTTCTGACGCACGAAATTATGCAATGCATGTACTCGAAGATGACCCTGAATTATCATCAATGAAAAACAAAACACTTCTGATGGAATTGAGAAAAGACAAATATCAGAAACCAGACTACAGCAAAATAAGCTGACAAATAAAGATTTAATCACAACATGGGACGTTTAATCAGAGCAAGCGGTTTAGCCGCATTGACAATCAGCGCATTAATGATGATGAACTGTAAAAGCGAAGAAACGGCGGCAGACTACATAGGGCCGTCAGAAATCGAAATCACGGACGGCAAGATGACACCAGAAGCACTTCTTGCATTTGGAAGGCTATCAGATCCGCAACTATCACCTGACGGCAAGCATATCCTATACGGCGTCAGCTACACTTCAGTAGAAGAGAACCGTAGTTGCAGGAATCTATTCATCGTCAATGCAGATGGTACAGAACCGCGCCAGCTGACAAAGGACGGAAAAAGCATCAGCTGCGCCAGGTGGATTGACGGCGGCAAAGGAATCGCATACATCCAGGGAGGCCAGATATGGAAAGGCACTGTACGCGGCATCGACGGAAAGGCTCCAAGACTGATTAAGAGAATACAACTCAGCAGCATACCTGCAGGCGTCGGTGAATTCAAGCTTTCTCCTGATGAAAGCAAGCTCATGTACATAAGCTATGTGCATAGCGACGTAAAAACACCTTCAGACACAGATCCGAAGCTAGACAAGGCCACTGCATACGTTGCTGAAGACCTGATGTACAGGCATTGGGATCACTGGGTGACAGAACTTCCACACACATTCATTGCCGACTTCAAGGAAGGAATCACAACGGAAAGAAGCATCGACATACTCGCCTCTGAGAAAAAACTTTATGAACTTCCGATAGAGCCTTTCGGCGGGCTGGAGCAGCTGGACTGGAGCCCGGATGGAAGATATATCGCATACTCTTGCAAGAAGAAGACAGGCAAGGAATATGCGTTCAGTACCAACACTGAGATATACATATATAATGTAGCGGACGGTTCCTGCGACATCATTCCGATGGGTGGAGGTTACGACACAGACCCAGTATGGAGCCCAGACGGACAGCACATCGCATGGCTGAGCATGGCACGCGATGGATACGAGGCTGACAAAACCCGCCTGATGACAGCAGATTTCAGCGATGGAAAGGTCAGCGGGATACGCGACCTCACCGCCGGATTCAAATACAATGCTGCCGGCCCAGTCTGGGACAATGACTCCAAGACCATCTATTTCAATGCTCTCGCCGAGGGTCTCCAAGGAATCTTCAAGGTCAATGCAGATGACTCCATCTCGCGCATCACTCCAGATGCACAATGGTGCGACTACAACTCTCCGTTCGCTATTGTACACTCAGACAAGGACACCATGCTTCTTGCATCCTGGTGCAGTATGGACTTCCCTACCGAGCTTGTAAAAGTATCAGTCAAGGACGGAGCCTCTGTTCAGCTGACACACGAAAATGACCACATTCTTTCACAGCTCGCTCCTCACAAGATGGAGGCACGAATGGTCAAGACTGTAGATGACAAGGATATGCTTACCTGGGTAATGTATCCACCTCAGTTCGATTCCACGAAAGTATATCCGTCCATCCTCATCTGTCTCGGCGGCCCTCAAGGTACCATTAGCCAGTCATGGTCATACAGATGGAACTACAGGCTCATGGCCGCTCAGGGATATGTAGTCGTGCTACCTAACAGACGAGGCACCACAGCGTTCGGCCAGGACTGGTGCGAACAGATATCAGGAGACTACTCCGGACTGAACATCCAAGACTACATCTCTGCAGCAAAGGAACTTAAAGCTGAGCCGTATATCGGAAAGATGGCAGCCTGCGGGGCAAGCTATGGAGGATATTCTGTCTACTATTTAGCTGGAGTCCACGAAAACCTATTCGACTGCTTTATAGCTCACGCTGGAATCTTCGACGAAAAGTATATGTACTACGAGACAGAGGAGATGTGGTTCTGCAACTGGGACAACGGAGGCCTTACCGAATACGCATATACGCCTGGCCAGACCGGCCCTGCAGGAGACGGAATCACATTCGGCGGAATGCAGCAGGCAGGCTCGCCGTGGAGTTCCGCCGCAAAGTCAAGATGGCACTACTCCCACAGCCCTGTGGACAACGTGACAAAATGGAACACTCCGATACTCTGCATCCACGGTGGTATGGACTTCCGCATCCCTTACGACCAGGGCATGGCAGCATTCAACGCAGCGCAGATGATGGGCGTCCCGTCGAAGCTGATAGTATTCCCTGACGAGTGCCATTGGATACTGAAACCGCAGAATGCACTGTTCTGGCACCGTGAGTACTTTGACTGGCTTAATAAATGGTGCAAGTAAACTTTTTGTTAAATAAAGAGCTCCCAGATTCCTTATCAAAATCTGGGAGCTTTTCTTATATCAAGAGTCAAAAACTACTTACCAGCAAGTCTCTTGTATGACTCAAGACGAATCTTAGCATATTCCTCTGTCTTCTGGAGAAGCTCATCTGCTCTCTCAGGGAAGAGTTTGTAGAGGGATGCGAAACGAACCTCGCCCTTCAAGAAATCCTGGAATTTACTCCAATCAGGATCAGCCTTGCTATCGAGAGAGAACGGATTCTTCTCTGTTCCTTCGAGTTCAGGGTTAAACCTGTAGAGATGCCAGTAACCGCACTCAACTGCAAGTTTCTCTTCTTTCTGGCTGAGTCCCATGCCGGCCTTCAGACCATGGTTGATACAAGGAGCATAAGCGATGATAAGTGATGGTCCATCATAAGCCTCAGCCTCCTTGATAGCATTCAAGTACTGAACAGGGCTTGCACCCATTGCTACCTGTGCTACATATACATAGCCATAGCTCATAGCCATCATTCCAAGATCCTTCTTACGAATCTTCTTGCCGCTTGCAGCGAACTTAGCAATAGCTCCTGCAGGTGTTGACTTAGATGACTGACCACCAGTGTTGGAGTAAACCTCGGTATCAAGTACAAGGACATTGACATTCTCACCTGATGCGAGAACCTGGTCGAGTCCACCATATCCGATATCGTATGCCCAACCATCACCACCGAAGATCCACTGGCTACGTGCTGGCATGAACTTCTTGTACTCGACAAGTTTCTTGCAGTGAGGGCAATCGCTTGCTTCCATAAGAGGAACGAGCTTGTCTGTAACCTCACGAGTAACTGCAGGATTGTTCTTATTCTCAAGCCACTGCTTGAAGAGAGCCTTGATCTCATCTGAAGCCTTGTCGCACTCAAGACCCTGGGTCATGATTTCTGCGATAGTCTCCCTTACACGATCTGAACCGAGTTTCATACCAAGCCCAAACTCTGCATTATCCTCGAAGAGAGAGTTCTGCCAAGCCGGGCCATGTCCTTCAGCGTTAGTGCAGTAAGGAGATGCCGGGAATGATGCTCCGTAGATTGAAGAACACCCTGTCGCGTTGGCAATCATCATCCTGTCACCGAAGAGCTGTGTGATATTCTTGATATATGGAGTCTCGCCGCAGCCTGCGCATGCGCCTGAGAACTCAAACAAAGGCTGTGAGAACTGAGAGTTCTTCACACTCTGAGCCTTGTTGACAACAGCGTCCTTATATCCGACTTTGGTGTTGAGATAATCGAAGTTTGCTTGCTCACCCTGCTCATCAAGAGCTGAAACCATGACAAGTGCTTTTTCCTTAGCAGGACATACGTCAACGCAGTTGCCACAACCTGTACAGTCTGCTACAGATACTGACAATGCAAACTTATAATCCTTAAGAACAGCCTTGCCCTGTGCGGTCTTGAGTCCTGCAGGTGCAGCTGCGACCTCTTCATCATTGAGAAGGAAAGGACGGATTGCAGCGTGAGGGCAGACAAATGCACAGGTATTACACTGGATACAGTTGTCAGGCTGCCACTGCGGAACGAATACCGCAACGCCACGCTTTTCATAAGCTGCAGTGCCAGAAGGCATCGTACCATCAGCATAAGGCATGAATGTGCTTACCGGGAGAGTATCACCAGCCTGAGAGTTGACAACATCAGCGATTTCCTTTACAAACTCAGGTGCGAGACGATCCTTATTAGGATTCTCGAATTTGGCTGTGATTTTTGCCCACTCTTCAGGGACATTGACCTGCTCATATTCCCCTCCGCGGTCAACTGCGGCATAGTTCATATTGACGACTTTCTCACCCTTCTTGCCATAGCTCTTCACAATAGCATCCTTCATATACTTCACTGCATCCTCGTAAGGAATAATGCCAGTAATCTTGAAGAATGCAGACTGGAGGATGGTGTTGGTCCTTCCGCCAAGTCCAATCTCAGATGCGATCTTGGTCGCGTCAATGATATAGAACTTGATATGCTTCTTGGCAAGTGTAGCCTTCACGAAGTCTGGTAGCCTCTTAACAGTCTCCTCTGCATTCCAAAGGCTGTTAAGAAGGAATGTACCGCCATCCTTAATGCCTTTCAACACATCATACTTGCGGAGGTATGAAGGAACGTGGCAAGCTACGAAATCAGGTGTAGACACGAGATATGGAGCCTTGATCTGAGCATCACCGAATCTGAGGTGAGAACAGGTGTATCCGCCAGATTTCTTAGAATCGTAATCGAAATATCCCTGACAATATTTGTTCGTATGGTTACCGATAATTTTGATAGTATTCTTGTTGGCACCTACCGTACCATCTGAACCAAGACCATAGAACTTGCACTCTGTAGTACCTGGCTTAACGATAGAGATTTCCTTCTTGATAGGAAGCGACTTGAATGTAACATCATCAACAATACCGATAGTAAAACCGTTCTTAGGCTCTGCCATCTCGAGATTGTCATATACTGCAACAATCTGTGCAGGAGTCGTATCCTTGGATGAAAGTCCATAGCGACCACCAACGATGACAGGCTCCTGATCCTTGCCCTGGAACATGGCCTTTACATCGAGATAGAGCGGCTCGCCGAGTGATCCCGGTTCCTTGGTTCTATCAAGAACAGCAATTTTCTTCACACTCTTAGGAAGCACTTTGAAGAAGTACTTTTCAGAGAATGGTCTGTAAAGATGTACTGAAATTACACCATATTTTCTTCCATGAGCTTCGAGGTAATCAATAGTTTCCTTGATTGTCTCGGTAACAGAGCCCATTGCTACAATAATCTCTTCTGCGTCAGGTGCTCCATAGTACTCAAACGGACGATAATTGCGACCAGTAAGCTCGCCCAGTTCACCCATATAACGTGCAACTACATCAGGTACAGCCTCATAGAATTGATTCCTAGACTCGACAGCCTGGAAATATACGTCACCATTCTGTGCAGTACCTCTGGTTACAGGCGCCTCCGGAGAAAGAGCTCTTGCTCTAAACTTCTCAAGAGACTTGGTACTTACCATCTTCCTGAGATCATCCTCGTCGATTGCTTCAATCTTCTGAATCTCGTGTGATGTACGGAAACCATCAAAGAAGTGAAGGAAAGGAATGCTGGATTTGATAGCTGCAAGATGTGCTACAGCAGCAAGATCCTGAGCCTCCTGTACTGAACCGGAAGCGAGCATTGCAAATCCAGTCTGACGACACGCCATTACGTCCTGATGATCTCCGAAGATTGAGAGAGCATGTGAAGCAAGAGCTCGTGCAGAAACATGAAATACTGCAGGAAGCATTTCTCCAGCAATCTTATACATGTTCGGGATCATTAGAAGAAGTCCCTGTGAAGCCGTATATGTAGTAGTGAGGGCACCCGCCTGAAGTGAGCCATGTACAGCTCCAGCCGCACCACCTTCACTCTGCATCTCAGTTACTTTCACAGTCTCTCCCCACAAGTTCTTTTTCCCGTGGGCAGCCCACTCGTCAATGTTCTCAGCCATTGTCGAAGATGGTGTGATAGGGTAAATTGCAGCATGCTCACTGAAAAGGTAAGCAATCTGAGACGCTGCAAAGTTACCGTCACAGGTGATGAATTTCTTTTCTTTTGCCATAATCGTTAATGTTTATGTGATTTCTTGATTTTTCTTTAAAAAAATACTATGCATCATCATAGTACTGTTTACAATTTAGGGACTTTGGGCAAAACAAAATGCTCAAAATCCCTATAATTTACAATGTTTCAAGTCCTTCCACAGTCACAATAGAGCCAGCTATTCTCTTTACAAGTCCCTGAAGAACCTTCCCCGGCCCGATTTCCATAAAATAGTCTGCCTCGTCAGCCAGCATGTTTTTGACGGACTGAGTCCACTTAACCGGTGCTGTAAGCTGAGCAAGCAGATTCTTCTTGATAAGGACAGGATCCTGAGTAGGCTGCGCTGTCACGTTCTGATAAATAGGACAAATAGGCGCTTTTATTTCAGTAGCTTCAATAGCTGCACCAAGTTCAACACGAGCAGGCTCCATCAATGGAGAATGGAAAGCGCCGCTAACTGCGAGAGGAAGAGCTCTCTTAGCACCTTCTGCCTTAGCTCTGTCACAAGCCTCTGCCACAGAATCTTTCTCACCTGAAATTACCACCTGTCCATCACAATTATAATTAGCAGGTATAACAAGTCCATGACATGCCTTGCAAAGCTCCTCTACTTGCTCATTGCTCAATCCTATTATAGCAGCCATGGCACCCGGAACTTCTTCACAACATTTCTGCATAGCCTTCGCTCTGATAGCAACAAGTTTCAGAGCATCTTCGAAAGCAATGGCATGACTTGCAGCCAATGCTGAAAATTCACCGAGAGAATGCCCAGCTACCATATCCGGTTTAAAATCATCATAGCAAGCTGTAAGTATTGTTGAATGTAGGAATATTGCAGGCTGGGTAACCTTGGTTGCCTTCAGCGCATCTGCCGTTCCATCGAACATTATGTCTGTAATTCTGAATCCGAGGATATCATTTGCCTTCTCGAACATTTCTTTGGCCTTCGGACTCTTTTCATATACTTCTTTGGCCATACCCGGGAACTGGGCACCCTGACCAGGAAATACGTATGCTTTCTTCATTACGATATTTAGATTTTAATACAAATACTCAAATTATGGCAAATTCTATACCCATATATACAATAAGCCCTCTTACAGGCAAATTTAATCAAAATCTTAGAGAAAAGCGAAAGTTTAACATTTTTCTCGCTAAATTTATTAACTTTGCATAGAGAAACAATGTCTACAATATATTTGGACAAAATTTGCTCCCATAGTCTAATGGATAGGATTTCAGATTCCGGTTCTGACGGTTTGGGTTCGAATCCCGATGGGAGTACTTGATAATAACGTACCATGCGTACGATACGAGTATCTCAACGAAAAGAATAATATTCTTTTCGCCTACATAGTAAAGGGCATACAAAGAATTATATTCTATAAAATCTAACCACATTCTACATTTTTTCCAAGTTTTAAAATACACTTGGAAAATAGTTCCATAAAATCGTATTTTTGCATACGAAATAACTCACTAAACGAACTTAAAATCATGAGCGAAAAGAAACTTCACTTCGAGACCCTTCAGGTCCATGTAGGACAGGAACAGCCAGACCCAACTACAGATGCCAGAGCTGTACCAATATATCAGACTACATCATACGTATTCAGAAACTCTCAGCATGCTGCAGACAGATTCGCACTTAAAGATCCAGGGAATATCTATGGTCGGTTAACAAATCCGACGCAAGGTGTGTTTGAAGAAAGAGTGGCTGCATTGGAAGGAGGCGTAGCTGGACTTGCCGTAGCAAGCGGTGCCGCAGCTGTCACCTATGCATTGCAGAATATCCTCAACGAAGGAGATCACATCATTGCCGCGGACAACCTTTACGGAGGATCATTCAACTTAATCACGCATACACTCACTTCGCAAGGGATAACTAATACCATCCTTAATGTCAATGATTTAGAAGCATTGGAAAATGCCATACGACCGAACACAAAAGTTATCTATGCTGAGACTTTCGGCAACCCAAATTCCGATGTTACAAATCTTGACGGAGTTGCTGAAGTAGCTCACAGACATGGGATTCCATTTATTGTGGACAACACCTTTGGAACACCATTTCTCATCAGACCTATTGAACACGGAGCTGACATCGTCGTACATTCCGCCACCAAGTTCATAGGAGGACATGGTTCAAGTCTCGGAGGTGTGATTGTAGATGGCGGAACATTCGATTGGAAAGCCTATCCTAAAAAATATCCCACATTGGCCAAACCTGACCCTTCATACCATGGTACAATATTCGCTGATGCTGCAGGCAAAGCCGCTTTCGTCACAAGAATCCGTGCCGTTATATTAAGGGACACTGGAGCCGCTATCTCACCTTTCAACGCATTCATTCTTCTTCAGGGACTTGAGACATTGTCACTCAGAGTAGAGCGCCATGTAGAAAATGCATTGAAAGTAGTGGAATTCTTATCAAAGCATCCAAAAGTAGCCAAAGTAAACCACCCTTCACTTCCTAATCATCCTGATCATGAGCTATACAAGAAATATTTTCCAAATGGAGGCGGTTCAATCTTCACTTTCGAAATTAAAGGCGGAGAAAAGGAAGCATGGAAATTCATTGACTCACTGAAAATCTTCTCACTCCTCGCCAATGTTGCGGATGTAAAAAGCCTTGTTATACACCCAGCGACGACAACACATTCGCAGATGTCACCAGAGGAGCTTGCTCAACAGCACATCACTCCGTCTACAATCCGCTTGAGCATAGGAATCGAGCACATTGACGACATAATAGACGACCTTAGACAAGCGCTTGACAAGATTTAGAGCTATCGTCTATTCTTCTACGGCAGGCACGTCATCCACATCGAGATATTCAGCTGGAATGGCATGCTTGCCGTTATTTTTCGCGCCCATACCAACGAGTTTATTGGCTGTCTTCATTATGCTCTGGCCATCCGTCAGTTTCTTCGATGATGCTTCATACGCGTCAACTGCCGCTTTAAGGCTGTTGCCTACCTTACGATAATTTTCCAAGAACATTCCAACACGATCTATCATTTCATCGGCAAGCTCATACACCTTCTCATGATTCTTCACTTGAGCGATCTGAGTCCAGGTCATCTTAACGATCTTAAGTGCACCATACAATGTCTGTTCATCAGCAATATAGACATTTGCGTCAGCAGCCCTTCGCCACAGGTCAGGTTCAGCATTCAAAGCTGTCCACAAAGCCCCAGCGTGAGGCACAAACATAACCACATAACCGGCAGACACCTTCGGAAGCTTTATAAAATCAGCATAATGCTTCACAGAAAGTTCATGAACATGTTTCTTTATGCTATCGACGTGCTCTTTAAGAAACTTTTGACGCTCAATATCATTGACAGCATTAACATAATTCACATAAGCTGTCATCGAAACCTTTGAGTCGATGATAACCTCACGTCGCTGATCAAGGTGTAAAATAATATCAGGACGCATCGTACTACCCTCAGCATTTTTAAGAAGCTTACCATCATTATCTTTCAATGTAGGCTGAATATCGAAATGCACCCCAGGAGTAAGACCTTGAGACTGAAGCAGTTCCTCAAGAATAGTCTCACCCCAGTCTCCTTGAAACTTGCTACCATGCTTGAATGCCGCAGCCAACTCATCCGCACTTTTTTTCGCCGCATCACTATGTGCCATGAGGCTTCTAATCTGTTCTGCCATCTCCCCTTCCCTCTTAGCCTGGTCAATGTTACCCTTTGCCATAGTCTCTTTCAACTGCGCTATATTCTCCTTCAACGGATCGAGAATTTGACCTATATTACGATTGCTAGACTCAGCAAACTCCTTCTGACGTTCTTTCAGCATTTCCCCCGTATCCAATTTCATCTGGGCTGTCACTTTGCTTATAGTTTCGCTAAACCTTTCCTGTAAAGTTTCCATTGCCTCTCTATGAGCCTTATCTCTCAAGTCAATGTCATCTTGATGCCTCTTCTTCAACTCTTCAACATTGACCTTAGCAAACTTTAGCTCGGCCTCAAGACGGGCTCGCTCGGCATCGAACTCATTATTCATACGCCTTTCTGTTTCCGTTTCCACTCCCCTAATCCTACTTCGGAAAAATACAATCATTATAGCCGAGGCTATCACCAGTCCAAAGACAAATGATATCAATGTCTCCCAATTCGAATTTATCTCATTGACACCTATCTTGGCTAAAATTACACATATATAATATATTCTCATTGACTCAGATTTTTATCAAACAAATTTACTAAATTTTCCCATATAATGTCAGTTTGACTAGCCACAAGACAAGTTGTCAACGATTCAGAGCGGCATACAAATTGCAATCACATTAAAATGCTTGCCACTGGACAAGATGAAAAAGAATTTTAAATTAATAACGACTATGATTACCGAAAAATTGCAGAATGCGGTAAACGATCAGATTACCGCAGAATTGTGGTCTTCAAATCTGTATCTTCAGATGGCTTTCCACTTCGAGAAAGAAGGTTGGGATGGTTTCGCTCATTGGATGCACAAACAGTCTGATGAAGAGAGAGAGCATGCTACAAAACTGGCTTGTTATCTTGCAAAACGTGGCGGTGAGGCCAAGGTTAATATGATAGATGTTGTTCCTTCAGGATGGGGTAGCGTAAAAGAGGTATTTGCAGACGTTGCTGACCACGAGCGTAAAGTTTCCAAGTTGATTGACGATCTCGTAGATGTAGCTGCAGCAGAGAAAGACAAGGCAACTCAAGATTTCCTATGGGGATTCGTAAGAGAGCAGGTAGAAGAAGAGGCTTCAGTAGACTCTATCGTTAACAAGATAGAGAAATGTGGTGAAAACGGTCTTGTATTCCTCGATGCAGAACTTGCTAAAAGATAACTATTTGACAAATTATCGAATAAATGCCGGCATCCTTCACAGGGTGTCGGCATTTTACTAATGGTTAGTTAGTAGAAATGGAATTGTTCTTATTGTGTCTTATAGCACAAAGTTATCCTGATAATTCTAAAACTGCAATGGAATAGAGGAAAATCGTTTTCCGCTAAGAACGAGCAAGCTAAGAATTATTTTCCGCTAACGATAACATGAAGCTATATAGATAGCTTGAGTTCATCGGATAATCGTATTTTACAAGTGAACGCCAGATACAAGATCTCTATCAATTTCGGGTACACTTTTTTTTGCTTTACTAAAACTCGGTCCTGATGCAAATCCAGAAGCTTCTGCTACGACAGCTTGTTTCGCCATCGGATTGGCTTCCATGTAAAGTCTGGCATACTCAAGGCGGAACATATTGATAAGATTATAATAGCCGACCGACGCTATAAAACGGCTTGCCGGTGCTATTTTTCCTTTATCAACCTCAGCTAAGACATCCTTTTTCTGAAGATGTTGCTCCTTGTAACGGCGAAGAATAATGTCGAGAACTTGACGTTTAGCATCTTCATCATACAAATATAATGTCTGATCTTTATTCGGTTCAAAAGACAATTCCAGTTCTTCCTCCATGTGTTCAGTCTCTATCTTTTCCATGTCATCCATAGCAGTTTTGACTTCAGGAGACTGAAGCATTTTTTGAGGATGTAATATCATGCATAGAAATGCGACCATGACTACAGAAAAAACTATATCCATGACAACTTTAACATCCCGACTTCCTAAGACAAATATCACCCACACAAGCACAATCCATATACTCGGTAGCCATAACACGCGTTCAGCAAATCTGTATGGAAAATCTCTCTCATCAGAGAAGTTTTCATGATGATATTCAATGATTTTCCGTCTAATCCAATTCGTCACTATCATAAGCCTGACAGACATCACAATGCTGAGCACGCAACATATCGACATAAGCCATGGTCTATATTCTTCAAACCAATATCCTTTTCCAATAGCCAACACCATTAGCATTACTAACAAAATGGCCATTGTCAATGAAAAGAATAGTTTGTTGCCTCTATTTTCTAAACTCAACCGGCAAAAATATTTCAAGAACAATGCAGAAAAGCACAAAGGATAATACAATATTCCAAACATCCGGATATAATCCCAAACTCCAGTATCAGATGGCATGAACACATACGGAAGTTCCAAAATAATCCCTATATAGAACATAGACACCAGCTTTCGTGCTGGGTAAAAATACTTTTCTTCTATATCATATGGTCGGCACATATGAAACCACCTAACAATCCCACATATCACGCCTGTCACGATGAATATCAGACAGATGTCCGAATAAATTATATTTTTCAATAAATAATATTCCATAACATTTATACCCAAAGAATTAGAAGCGGTTTGAATTTATGTTGAATAAAACTCAAACAATTTCTTAGATTACGAATATAGTGAATTTCAAGCAGTTTCTTACTACCTTTGCAGCGGAAAAACAGAAAAGAATGAGAGCAGCGATTTACGGCGCCGGTTCACTCGGAACGATACTCGGCGCAT
>CAKUVA010000014.1 GCA_934693135.1 uncultured Bacteroidales bacterium
GGATGTAGCGCAGTTGGCTAGCGCACTACGTTCGGGACGTAGGGGTCGTGCGTTCGAGTCGCATCATCCCGACTTACGATAGAGAAGTTCAGAAATGAGCTTCTTTTTTTGTTTGCATATTATGTTTTAAACAAGCCTCTGCTTCAGTATGAACCGAAACAGAGGCTTTTTGAATAGTGTATTATATGTAATATGAATATTGTAATCTAAACGTATAGGAATCTCTTTATACTTCCTTTTGGTGTCTTAGAAAATGGCTCGTATTGTATCTCATATGAGAATATTGTAGAGTAGGCTGGTACTATTTTATTGAGTGCTGTGATGTTTGCATCCATAATTTTTACCAGACTTTCAGAGTCTGTTCCAGCATCGGCGAGAGCATTTTGATCAGGGACGATAAGAGCTACGAGTTTTTCGTTCCTGCATGCTATCAGAGATTCTGCTACGAATGGCATATTGTTGAGGATGACTTCTATTTCTTCCGGATATATGTTCTGGCCGTTAGAAGATAGAAGCATGCTTTTGCACCGCCCTACAAGGAATATTGTTCCGTCTTTATCCATTGTTCCGAGATCTCCCGTGTGAAACCATCCATCTTCAGTGAAGGCTGCTTTCGTAGCCTCCTCGTTTTTATAATATCCTGAGAATACTACATCTCCTTTTACCAAAAGCTCTCCTGCTACATGCTCTGGATCAGACGAATCAAATTTTACACTTACATGTTCCTTAACATATTCACCTACAGACTTGAGCTTGTAGTTTCCGAGATGTCCTACGCTGATGAGCGGTGCACATTCTGTCATGCCATATCCAGTGACAAATGGCGTCTTTAGCTTGATAGCGAGGAGTTGCTCGATTCTGTCTGGTATTGCTGCACCACCTGTTACGAATTCTTCAATGTTGCCTCCCATCCCCTCCATGAAAATGATTTTAAGGGCGTTGCAGAAGTCAGGATGCTGTTCGTAGTTTTCCAATTTCGTTTTTCCTGTCTTGCTGTTTATGAATTCTCCTATAGTGTCATCAATCATCTTCCTTAGAATCAGTGGAACTGCAAAGAAAACTCTTGGTTTGAATTCTCGTAGAGCTGGCTTTAGATTCGAAGGCACTGGAGGTACGAAAAGAACAACGAGATGCATTCCGAAGCAGAGAGGAGCAATCCCATCAAAGGTTAATCCGAAGATATGAGCATAAGGAAGCACACTTACATAATTGTCCCCTTCATGATATGGACAGTGTGTAGGTATCATGTCAATGTTTGCGCTGAAATTGCGTACTGAAAGCATGACTCCTTTTGGAAAACCCGTTGAACCTGAGGTATACATAATTGCGCAAAGCTCATCCATTGGTCTTTCGTCATAATGTATGTCATCAGCGGTGATGCCATTTGGATGGGCTTCGGAAAACATTCTGTTGCGTTCGGCATATATCTCGGCAAAATCGCCTCTGGACGCAAGTAATTCTCCGGAATGCAAGTCTATGACACCCATTATATTTGGCATGGCATCGATGTTCATATCCTTGAATATATTCTTTTCGGTGAAAAGTAAACGACTATCAGAATGATGTACGAGTGCTTGTGTGTCTTTAGCTGTATATCCGTTGAAAAGTTCTACGGCTACATAGCCACCTGAAATTGCAGCCATGAAAGTTTTAATCCAATTTGCGCTACTTCTTGCGTTGATGGCTATTTTGTCGCTATATCCAAGGCCTGCTGCCTTGAAGTAAAGATGTATTGTTTCAATGTCCGCTGCAAGCTGTCCGTATGTTATGCTTGATGTTTTGTATTCGTCAAGCGCTGGCATTTCCCAACATCTACGGATTGTGTTTTCAAATGTTCTAATGAAGTATTCCATTCTTTTTATTATTAAGTTCGATGCAAATATAGGCACTGAATTGTGAAAAAGGGATAAATATTACACTATTTGACATTAAATTGCTACTAAAAGATAATCGTATGCTACTTTTTGTACATTTGGAGTCTATAGTGCCGAGAAAATGAAAAATCTTGAAATTTATTAGTAAATTTGTAGATTGTCTTATAAAGAATATAACTATATTTCAAGATGAAAGGAAGATATACGAAGGATAAGAAATATGTGATAGAGTCTGTCGTGCCATGCTATGATGTAGACTCAAACAAGAAAATGAGGCCTGCTGCATTCATGGATTTGGCTCAGGAAATAGCTTATCAAGCTGCAACATTTCTCGGTTTTGGATATGAAGCTCTTCAGAAGGAAGGTAAGGCATGGGTGCTGTCTCGTATGAACTTTAAATTCATTCGCTATCCGGAGTGGCGCGATGATATTGTTCTTTCCACATGGCACAAAGGACCTTATGGGCCGTTCTATCTTAGGGATTTTACTCTTAAAACTCCTGATGGAGAAGATTTGGTGATATGCACAAGCTCTTGGGTTATTTTGGATGTGAAGAATAGGACCATGTGCCGTACGTCAGATGTTATGGAGATGGTACCAGAAGATACTGTGAATACGGAGAATGCCATTGCTAAACCTGCTGACAAGGTCATGATGCCGCGTGGCGTGGAGCCTGAACCTGCAGGTGTTCATAAGGTTGAGTTCTCAGATGTCGATTTACTCGGGCATACAAACAATGCAAGATATGTGGTTTGGGCTATGGATTGCATTGATTTTGATGAGCTTAGAACACATCTTGTTAAAGAAGTTACTGTGACTTTTAATCACGAAACACGTGCAGGAGAGGAGGTGCTTCTCGAAAAAGTCAGGGTAATAGGCGATAATGGAACTATTAGCTACTATATTGATGGAAAACTTGATGGGAAATCAGCATTTTGCGTCAAGATTGATTTGGATAATCAGTAGTTCCATCAGAAATTGAATGATTTAATAATACTGATAATATTATGCATGAGTTGTTTTTCGGTACAGGCATTGCCCATACCATCCTGCTTCTTGCGACGGTAATTGCCATTGGCCTTTATCTCGGAAGATTCAAGTTCAAGGGAATTTCCATAGGTTCTACATGGATATTGTTTTTAGGCATCCTTTTCAGTCATTTTGGTTTGCGTGGCGATCCACACATTCTGGCGTTCATGAAGGATTTTGGCCTGATCTTGTTTGTATTCAGTATCGGTCTTCAGGTGGGTCCTGGATTCTTTCATTCATTCAGAAAAGGTGGACTGACTATGAATATGCTCGCGATTACACTTGTAATGCTTGCAGTGATAATGACTTATGTTATTCACCTTGTTACAGGCGAGGATTTAAGAACGATGACCGGAGTTATGTCAGGAGCTGTCACGAATACTCCTGGCCTTGGAGCGGCACAGCAGACATTGTCTGATGCCATGTTTGCAGATGGTTGCAGTCAAAATGAGGTGTCGGCAGTATCGTCATCTATAGCATCAGCTTATGCAGTCGCATATCCTGTCGGTGTCCTTGGCGTAATCTTTCTGCTGATTTTCTTTAAAGCTGTATTCAAGATTGATCTCGCCAAAGAAAAAGAGGAACTGGATAATGAAGGAAAGCTCGGAACAGGAGCGATACGTGCAAGTTATGAGGTCAAGAATCCAGCCGTATTTGGAAGAAAAATCATGGAAGTTACACATGATAATGGTGATAAGTTTGTCATTTCCAGAATTATGCGTGATGGTAAACTGTGTGTTCCTAATTCTGACACTGTACTGAAAGAAGGAGACAAGCTTCTCGTGATAACCTCTCAAGAGTCAGAGTATCTCGTAAAGATTCTTTTCGGTGATGAAATCGAGATGTCTTATAAGGAGTGGGATTATCAGGATTCTCCGCTTGTCGCAAAGAAAATCACTGTCACCAAGTCATCAATTACAGGTAGAAGTCTGAGAGACCTTAATGTCAGATCTATATATGGAGTATCTGTTACTCGTGTGTTTAGATCTGGTGTAGAGCTTGTTGCACGTCCTGACCTTTATCTCCATGTGGGAGACAGCCTCCTTGTAGTA
This sequence comes from uncultured Bacteroidales bacterium, assembly GCA_934693135.1. GTDB lineage: Bacteria > Bacteroidota > Bacteroidia > Bacteroidales > UBA932 > Cryptobacteroides. The sequence continues at coordinate 3,956 of CAKUVA010000014.1, forward strand.
GGTCCTGAAGATGCTATGGATAAAGTTGCCGGACTTTTTGGAAACAAGGCTGCAAGCCTCAGTCATCCGAATTTGATACCGATTTTCTTCGGTATTGTGATAGGAGTTATTTTCGGTTCTATTCCAATCAAGTTCCCTGGAATTCCACAGCCTATAAAACTTGGTCTTGCCGGAGGTCCGCTCATAATTGCGATTCTTCTTGGATATTTTGGCCCGAAACTTAAGATAACAACATATACAACTCTTAGTGCCAATATGATGATAAGGGAGATTGGTATATCATTCTTCCTTGCTGCTGTGGGACTTGGAGCAGGCGAAAACTTTGTTAGCGCTATAGTTGGCGGTGGCTATTGGTGGATTCTATATGGTGCGCTTATTACACTTGTTCCTATAATTTGTGTATGCTTGTTGGCCCGTCTTGTGTTTAAGTTGAACTTCTATCAGATATGCGGTCTTGTGTCTGGCGGTACGACTAATCCTCCAGTGCTCGCTTTTTCACAGGAGGCTTACTCTACTGATTATCCTTCAATCAGTTATGCTACTGTGTATCCTTTGACTATGTTCATGCGAGTTCTTATGGCACAGCTGATAATTTTGTTTACCATATAGTATGTTCGACCTTGTTTATCCGCCGGTACCGGCACCGGCTCTGCCGAAGCCTGCTGCAGGGCAGCAGGCTGCACATCCTGGCGGATGCCAGGAGATGCTGCCGGTAATCCGCGAAAACGGAATTGTCTACGCACAGGCGTCACGTGCATACTGCCACAGTGGTTCTATGCTCCTACACCCTGTAGTGCATCTTCATATCATAAATAGATTCGACCAACTCTATCTTCAGAAACGCTCTATGAAGAAAGATCTTCTTCCGGGACGTTGGGATACTGCTGTAGGCGGACATGTTGATTATGGTGAATATATAACTGAAGCTCTGTTCAGAGAATCACGCGAAGAATTGAAATTCGTGGAATATAATCCAATCTGGATAGGTAACTATGTGTTCCAGAGTGATATAGAGCGAGAATTTGTTAATATCTACGCTGCTGTGGGCAATTTTACATTGCAGCCTGATCTTGATGAAGTAGACGAAGGTCGTTACTGGACAATGGAAGAAATAGAAGAAAGTTTGGGAAAATCCATCTTTACCCCTAACTTTGAGAGTGAGTTCAAGCGAGTTAGAAAATCTCTTGAAGCTCTACTTTAGACATACAATAACATTATTGCATATATGGCCACATTCAAGTTTATTCAGGATGCTCCAGTGAAGAGCACTGAGGATCTGCGTAAAGCTACATCTGGACTAACGGAGGATTTTATTCTTATAAACACCAAGCCATTCCCATGTGAGCTTGGCTATCTTGCTCTTGAGAGATTTGCAGAAATTGCGGATTATACTGGAGCTGATATGTTATATTCCGACCACTATGAGGTGGTCACCGGAACTGACGGCAAAGAAGAAAGACGCCGGCATCCGGCTATTGAGTGTCAGAAGGGTGCCCTCCGAGATGATTTTGACTTTGGTCCTGTCCAAGTTTTTCGTTCAAGTTCATTCCTGAAAGCGATATCTGAAATGGATGAGGAATATTCATTCGGAGCTATGTATGATCTTCGTCTGAGGATGGACAAAATAGTGCATATAGGGGAGTATCTTTATACGGAAGTTGAAACTGATACAAGGAAATCTGGTGAGAAGCAGTTTGATTATGTGAATCCGAGAAATAGGGAAGTCCAGATAGAAATGGAAAGTATATGCACTGCCTATCTCAAACGAATAGGAGCGTATGTCGCTCCTGGATACAAGAAAGTGAATGTATCTGAAAATCATAATGATGTATTGGCGTCAGTGGTTATACCTGTTTTTAATCGCGTGCGTACCGTTGCTGATGCCGTCAAGAGTGCGTTAGCCCAAACATGTGATTTCCAGTTCAACGTTATTGTTGTGGACAATCATTCATCTGACGGGACTTCTGAAGTTCTTGCAGGAATTAAAGATCCACGTCTTGTCGTGATAGTCCCAGAAAGATTTGACTTGGGAATAGGTGGGTGTTGGAACAAAGCTGTGCATGATGATAGGTGTGGAACCTATGCTGTGCAGTTAGATAGCGATGATGTTTACAAAGACGAAACCACTCTTCAAAAAGTAGTGGACGTTTTCAGGAAGGAAAGTTGCGCTATGGTCATTGGTTCGTATGAAATGACGGACTTCAATATGAAGCTTCTCCCTCCAGGAATCATTGATCATAGGGAGTGGACAGATGAAAATGGCAGAAACAATGCATTGCGTATTAATGGACTTGGAGCTCCAAGGGCATTTTATGTGCCACTTTTGCGTGAGATAAATTTCCCTAATTGCAGCTATGGAGAGGACTATGCGGTAGGCTTGCGTATAAGTCGTGAGTATAAGATAGGAAGAATCTATGAACCAATTTACTGCTGTCGCCGTTGGGAAGGAAACTCTGATGCTGCCTTAGATATCACTAAGGTCAATGCAAATAATCTCTATAAGGATAGTATACGTACATGGGAGCTTGAGGCGCGTCTTGCAATGAATGGAAAAAAGTAGTTTATGGATGATTCAGTGATAGGCAAATTTGTAGGTGACCAGCTTTCTGTTTGGCCACTTGCTGCTGCCAATTTCAGAGCCTTGAAAAATGTCGAGACTCGTACTTTGAACGTTAATGGATTGGAAGTAAGACTCCAACATAATCCTGGACGTATAAAATCATCTGCAGCCAAAGTTGATAAAGCATCCTTGAAGGCGAGAAAATGTTTTCTGTGTGCTGAGAATAGACCTCAAGAGCAGCAGAGCATAAAGTTTGAAGGACGTAAAGGTCGCAAGTATGATATTCTGATAAATCCTTATCCGATATTTCCAGAGCACCTTGTCATAGCGAGAGATTCGCATGTTCCACAATCTATTTGGAATAGACTTGTGGATATGACAGACTTGGCAAGGCATTATCCGGATTTTACAATATTCTACAATGGTCCTAAGTGTGGGGCATCTGCTCCGGATCATTTCCATTTCCAGGCTTGTCCAAGAGGACTGATGCCTCTGGAAAAAGATATTGACAGAGAACTTGATGAAATCGTGGGAGAACATCGTATTCTAAAAGGTTCTTCAATGGAATATCTTACAGCTGTTCAGGATGCCACTCTTTTTCACTATGGTAAATTTACCAATGGAGTGTTTGTTCTTCGTGCAAGGACATCTAAGTCAATGGCTAAATTGTTCTACCGGTTGCTTGATTGTATGCCTCAGCGTGATGACGAGACAGAACCGATGTTCAATTTGTTGACTTGGTACAAGACGGCAGGAACAGAAAAATTGGCAGGTATCTCACATGGAAAATTTGGAGAGTATCGTGCCGTACTGCTTGCAAGAGATAAGCATAGATCTCATCATTACTTTTCAGAGGGGAAAGATCATTTGACAATGAGTCCCGGATGTGCTGATATGGCAGGACTTTTTATTGTTCCAGAGGCTGAGGACTATGAGAAGATTGATAGTGGAATGCTCTCGGAAATGCTTTCAGAAGTGTCAGTAAGTAAGGAGACTGAGAAAAGGATAATATGGAAATTGACTCGTCGTCAGCAAGAATTACAGGTAGGCATAATGTCTGGACGGGAAATCCTTTTCGAGATAATATCTGATGGAGCAGGAAAGCAGAAAGTTGTCTATGAGAATGGGCGTATTTCATATAATGGAGCATTATATGATGAGCTTGTGTTTGATGCTCAGACCATGTCATCCATGTTTGCTGAAGCAAATTTTATACTATATGGAGTCACGATTGGCGTAGATTTTCATTGGGAAAGAAAGCAGACACAGAAGTTCGCTGGAACTCTTAAATTCATCGTAAATGATGGGAAAATAACTGCCGTGAACATAATCGGTGTGGAAGATTATCTCCTCAGTGTTATTTCTTCTGAAATGAAAGCAAGTGCGTCGTTGGAGTTCCTCAAGGCTCATGCCGTAATTTCTCGTTCATGGATATTATCCCAGATTGCTTCTCGTAGAAATAATGAGAAAAAAGGGCAGGAAAGTTCTGTTAAGGAAGATTTTACTATTGATGGAGTTCGTCATCTTGTCAGATGGTATGACCGGGAGGATCATAAGGCATTTGATGTATGCGCTGACGATCATTGCCAAAGATATCAAGGCCTTACTCTTGCCGTTGGTGACAATGTTCGCAAGGCTATTGATGATACATGGGGGCAAGTTCTTATGTATGATGGTGAAATATGTGATGCGAGATTCTCGAAATGTTGTGGCGGTATGATGGAGCAGTTTAGCTCATGTTGGGGTGATAGAGATTATGCATATCTCGCTGCGGTGCCTGATATGCCTGAACCTCAAGAATCTAATATCCCGGACTTGACAACGGAGCAAGGCGCTGAGGCATGGATAATGTCTGAAGTTCCTGAAACGCGGAAGGCCTTTTGTAATACATCGAATGTGGAAATCCTATCGCAGGTATTAAATGACTATGACATGGAGACAAAGGATTTCTATCGTTGGCATGTGAGTTATACGAGAAAAGCCCTTTCTGACTTGATTGCAAAGCGTTCGGGAGAGGATATAGGCCTTCTCGAATCCTTGACTGTTATCTCAAGGGGCCCTTCGGGAAGGATAACACTCCTTTCTATCAAAGGGTCGAAAAAAACAATGGTCATAGGAAAAGAGTTGATAATTAGAAAATATCTTTCGGAATCGCATCTGAAGAGTTCGGCATTCATAGTGAAGACGGAATTATCAGGAAAATCTCCGGAAGAAGACAAAATAACACTATATGGTGCAGGGTGGGGACATGGTGTCGGTCTATGCCAGATCGGTGCGGCAGTAATGTCGTCAGAAGGATACGGATACCGGCAGATATTATCGCATTACTATCCTGGAAGCCAGCTGATAAACCAAGATTGCTATGAATCAGATAACTAATAGAAAATCACCTTGGTGGTGGGTTCCTACACTATATTTTGCTGAAGGAATACCATATTTTATAGTAAACAATATCTCTGTTACAATGTTCACCAAGATGGGTGTTCCTAATGGGGAGATGGCTCTTTTTACTAGCCTGCTCTATCTCCCATGGACATTGAAGCCACTTTGGAGTCCTATTGTGGATATCTTCAGAACCAAGAGATGGTGGATACTTACTATGCAGATTATAATGTCTGTGGCTTTCATATTGTTGACATTCAGCATACCTAAGCCTTCGCCTGAGATTATTGGTGCTGCTCAGACGCCTGTATCCATGTTCACATTCACGCTGATACTATTCGTGATAACAGCATTTGCATCGGCGACACATGACATATCTGCGGATGGATTTTATATGATAGCCCTCGACCATGGTCAACAGTCATTCTTTGTTGGAATACGAAGTACATTTTACAGGCTATCCTCTATTTTCGGACAGGGTGTCCTCGTTGTAATTGCAGGCCTTTTAGAGGAAAAGACAGGTGATATTCCTCTCGCATGGACACTTACGATGGCTACTACAGCTGTAATTTTCGCAGTGATAACTATTTATCATACATTTGCCATTCCTCGTCCTTCTGATGACAAGACTATTGAGGTGGAAGGTAATAGTTCTCTTGGAGGTGAGTTCATGCACGCTTTTGTTACATTCTTCAAGAAGCCAGGAGCATTGATTGCAATCGTATTTATGCTTCTGTATCGTCTTCCTGAAGCTTTTCTGCTTAAGATGGTGAATCCGTTCCTTTTGTCTTCTGCAGAAAATGGTGGTCTTGCTTTATCTACATCCACTGTAGGTGTTGTATATGGAACTATCGGTGTATTAGCATTGACAATAGGAGGAATCATAGGAGGTATGGCAGCCTCGAAATGGGGACTGAAGAAATCGCTTTGGCCTATGGCTGCCTGCATGACACTGCCTTGTCTGACATTTGTCTATTTGAGTATGGCCATGCCTCATAATTTATGGATTATCAGTACATGTGTTGCAGTGGAACAGTTTGGCTATGGTTTTGGTTTCACAGCTTATATGCTGTTCATGATGTATTTTTCGGAAGGTGAGTTCAAGACATCTCATTATGCGATATGCACAGCATTTATGGCTCTTAGTATGATGATTCCGGGAGCATTTGCAGGCTATCTTCAGGAGATGCTTGGCTATGAGGCCTTCTTTTGGATGGTGATCGTTTGTTGCATTGGAACAGTTGCGGTTACAAGACTTATAAAAGTAGATCCGGAGTATGGAAAGAACAATAATTAGAAGATGAATAAATTTGTATGGATTATAACGGCACTTGCCGTGATTTCGTGTGGAACTCAGAAGAAGATAGCTTCCGGAGACGAGAAAAATAGTTCAGTTGTTGCTGTCGCGCGGGATAATGAGATGAACCGGGTTCGTTTCGGAATGGATCTGGTTTCCAAGGCTATAGCCGGATGTAAGTCTTCTTCTGAAAATGTAGTAATATCGCCTTACAGCGCAGGTGTCGCTTTGTCCATGTTGGCAGAGGGTGCTGATGGAGATACTCGCAAAGAACTTCTTACTGCTCTTTCCAATGCCTCTTACGCGACAGCTAAACTGAAGTCTTCCAAAGATTATATTATTTCTTCAGCTAATTCAGTGTGGCTTAGTAATGGGTTCGACTTAAATCAAGGGTATGCCAATGTACTTGAAAATGTATATGGTGCACAGATTGAAACAAAGGACTTTATGGACAAGTCTACTGTTAGAGAGATAAATAAATGGTGCTCAGCCAAGACTTCTGGACGTATTCCGAAGATAATTGACGAAGTAAGTCCCGATATGGTCATGTTCCTGCTTAATGCTTTGTATTTCAAGGCTTCTTGGCAGTTTGCATTCGATGAAGAGAGTACTTATGATGCTGTGTTTCATAGTCCTTCAGGGGATATGAAGACTCCGTTTATGCATAAGTCAGGTGAGTATGCTTATGGGGAAAAAGCTGGGTGTAGGTATGTTATATTGCCATATAAGTCAGATGTATATAAGATGATAATCTGTTTGCCAGCTAAGGATTCTGACATTAAATCTATAGCCTCAGGCATCGATGCTTCAGTTTTTGTGGATGCAATAAGTTCTGCTGAGTTTGGAGAAACGGCTATCTCATTGCCGAGATTCAAGATCAATACGACATTGACATTGAATAATATCTTGGCAGAGATGGGTGTTCAGAAGGCCTTTTCGTCAGAGGCGGATTTTAGTGGCATTACATCATCTTCTGTGGCAGTGGATGCTGTGATGCAGAAATGTTTTATCGAAGTTAATGAAGCAGGGTCAGAGGCTGCAGCAGTGACATCAGTGGGAATTCGTCTTACCTCAATGCACGATGCTCCGAAGCCTTTCATAATGAATGTTGACAGGCCTTTCTTGTTTGCTATATTTGACTCTTCTTCGCATGACATTCTTTTTGCAGGTAAAATCAGTTCAATAGAAAAATGAAACTAAATAGAATCATAATGGTTGTCGCTGCCTTTGCAGTGATGGCTACTATTTCGTCTGAAGCAATGGCGAAATCAAGTGTTAAAGTTCGTACTGGAATAGAAGTGCTTGAAAGCCGAGGCTTTTCTGGTTTGAAAGGAAAACGTATAGGTCTTGTCACTAACCCGAGTGGTGTTGATAGTCATCTACGTTCTACGATAGATATTCTTGCTGCTGCAGAGGATGTGAAACTTGTGGCATTGTTTGGGCCTGAGCATGGAGTTAGAGGAGAGGCTTATGCCGGTGATAAGGTTCCAGATCAAGTTGATAGTGAAACTGGCGTAAAGATTTATTCCATTTATGGAAAGTATCGTGAGCCATCACAGGAGATGTTGGATGGTATCGATATTATGGTGTATGATATCCAAGATGTAGGTACTCGTTCGTATACCTTTATCAGTACGTTAGGATTGGTGATGCGTGCTTGTGCCAAAAAAGGGATCGAGGTTATGGTCCTGGATCGTCCTAATCCGCTTGGTGGAAATAAGGTGGAGGGATGTTGTGTGGAGCCTGGATACTATTCTTTTGTAAGTGAGTTTGAGATACCTTACATTTATGGACTTACTGTTGGAGAGCTCGCAATTATGATCAATGAGGAGGGGCTTAATAGAGGAGAACGTGGGTATGAGCCTGCATTGAAATGCAAGCTTAGCGTAATTCCTATGGATGGGTGGCACCGGAATATGACTTATGTCGATACCGGTCTGCCTTGGGTGTTACCTTCTCCTAACATTCCTTATCCGCAGTCAGCCGTAAATTATCCTTCTGCTGGAATAACTGGAGAATTTAATAATTATTTGAATATTGGGATTGGCTATACTCTTCCGTTCGAGACTTTTGCGGCTGAGTGGATTGATGCTGACAATTTGAAAAAGGAATTAGATAGTTATAATCTGCCAGGCGTGGCTTTTAGAACTATCCATTACAAGCCTATTGCAGGAAGTTGTCAAGGAAAATTGCTTCATGGTGTTCAGTATTTTTATACTGGCTATGAGGCGGCCGAGATAACAATGACTCAGTTTTATGTAATGCAGGCAGTTAACAAACTTTATCCGGATCATAATCCATTTGAGGTTTCTAAGAATCGTACAGTCATGTTCGACAAAGTCTGTGGTACGGATTATGTTAGGAGAAATTTCTCTAAAAGGATGGAGGTGTCTGATATTATTGAGTATTGGAATAAGGATATAAAAAAATTCAAGGCACTCTCTAAGAAGTATTACCTTTATAAATGACAAATTATGAGAGGAATAGTTAATTTAGCATTGGCTTCGCTTGTAACGGCAGCCATGTTCTGTTCTCCTGCTGATGTAGGGGCTCAGGTGAGAAGGTCTACCAATAATAATACAACACAGAATAGGTCTACAGCATCTCAACAACGTCGTAGTACATCCTCGTCTTCATCGTCCTCTGTCCGTCAGAGCGGTACATCATCTTCAGGTCAGCAAGTTAGAAGGAGTACATCGAGTTCTTCAGCAGTCCGTCAAGGTTCTTCATCAACAAGGCAGAATTCGTCTTCATCGTCCTCTGTCCGTCAGAGCGGTACATCGTCTTCAGGTCAGCAAGTTAGAAGGAGTACATCGAGTTCTTCGGCAGTCCGTCAAGGTTCTTCATCAACAAGGCAGAATTCGTCTTCATCGTCCTCTGTCCGTCAGAGCGGTACATCGTCTTCAGGTCAGCAAGTTAGAAGGAGTACATCGAGTTCTTCGGCAGTCCGTCAAGGTTCTTCATCAGTTAGTACCGGGAGTTCAAGCCATAGAGTAGCGCAGCCTATAGGTAGTACATCATCACAAGTACGTCAGTCCGTGTCATCTTCTACAGGAAACGGCTCTACAGTACGTAGGAATACGAATGTTACCAAAAACGGACTGGGAACAGTTACAAGTCAGATGAGAAGCCAATCTGGAAATTATAGTCAAGTAGGTAGGGAGAACCCACGTTACAACCGTTCAGATGACTTTAGGATAAATGATCACAATGTTCAGAGAATACCACCTCGTGACCGTGATTTCCTTTCTCATGATCGTCCGGGACATTTTTATTCTCCAGATCATCATCACTGCTTTGGGTTTAGAGTAGAGGCGTTGCCTCCAAGATTTGAGCGTAGAAGTTATTTTGGCATTGACTATTATATTTGTAATGACGTCTATTATAGACCTTATCATGGTCATTACATTGTCTGTCGTCCTCCATTCGGCGTTACTATAAGGGCTACAGTGGCTAACATTGCATTCGCATCTGTGAATTTTGCATATTATTCCAATGTTTACAGAACCTACGGAGCTATAGATGCAAATAATCGCTATATAGATCAGCAGAATAGAATCATTGCCCAAAACAATGCTACGATTATGGCTCAGAATAGATCTATTGCAATGAATCCTGATGCTGCATATAGCTCATATGACATTGCAAGCCGTCTTGGCCTTGTTCAGAGTTATGCTTATGCCGACAAGAACTATTATTATGAGGATGGGGTTTTCTATGCTGTGAATGACTATGGCGAGTATCAAGTTATTGTTCCTCCGGCAGGAGCACTTGTTCAGAAACTTCCTGAAGACTATGATATCATCACATTAGGTGGAAATCAGTATTACCGAGTAGATGATACAGTCTATAGGCTTACACTTGTTGAGGGAAATCCTTATCTGGAAGTTCTTGGACAGATGTATGGTTCCCTTGCACGTACATATAATATGTATTAAAATATGATCGGAGTTTTCGATTCCGGTGAAGGCGGGTTATCAGTTCTGAAGGAAATAACCCGCCTTTTGCCACAAGAAAAGTATATATATTACTCGGACAATGCTAATTGTCCTTATGGTGACAAAACACCTGAATTTATACGGGAAAGGGCTAAGTCTATCACGAACTGTCTTTTGGAAAACGGAGCGGGAATAATAGTCGTGGCTTGTAATACGGCGACGGCTGCAGCTATAGCCACATTGCGGTCTGAATATGCTAATATTAGTTTTATTGGTATGGAACCTGCTGTGAAACCTGCTGCTTTGGGAACTGCGACAGGAGTTGTGGGTGTTCTTGCTACCGCCGGAACATTGAAAGGCTCCAAATATTTGAAGACTAAGGAAAGTGTTGATGAGCATGTCAATGTTGTGGAACATGTAGGAAAAGGCTTTGTGGAATTAGTTGAAGCAGGGAAGTTGTCCGGACCTGATGTAGAGGAAGTCGTGAAGGATAGTTTGGATCCGCTTCTTGCGGCTGGTGCAGACATCGTAGTTCTTGGTTGTACGCATTATCCGTTCCTTGTCAATGTTATGGAAAAAGTTGCAGGAGATGGCGTTAGGTTTATAGATCCTGCACCTGCTGTCGCACGTCAACTTGTACATGTTATGGTCGAAAATGGTATGCTTTCCAAGAAAGATGGTGATGAGGCTTTGATTAGAAGCAGTTGTGACATACCTTCCAGCCCTGACGTCAAGCTGATATCATCAGGTGATCCTGCACCTCTTGCACGACTTTATGAAATGATTTACAAATAATAACCAATATATGAAACCACATTTTTTATCTTTTACTGCTTCTGTAACAGCAATGCTTGTGATGCCAATGTTTTCTTCTGCACAGACAAAGACATTGAAACTTACGGAGAAAAATATTGACAAAATAGTCGCCTCGATGACATTAGAGGAAAAAGCGAATATGATCGTAGGTATGTCGAGGAGTCTTACCGATGAGGAAACAGCATCTATCGGATACACTAAAAAGATAGTGCCTGGTGCGGCTGGTACGACATATTCGATTCCGAGGCTTGGTATAACGCCTATGGTATTCGCTGATGGTCCTGCCGGACTTCGTATTAGTACTACGCGACAGGGAACAGATAGAAAGTTTTATTGTACTGGCTTTCCTGTGGGAACTTTGTTGTCTTCTACTTGGAATGATGACCTTGTGGAAAAGGTAGGCAACGCACTTGGTGATGAAGTCAAGGAATATGGTGTAGATGTGCTTCTTGCACCTGGTATGAATATTATGCGTAACCCATTGTGTGGTAGAAATTTCGAATATTATTCCGAAGATCCGCTACTGACAGGCAAGATAGCTGCAGCTTATGTGCGTGGCCTGCAGAGCGAGGGCGTTGGGGCAAGCATTAAGCATTATGCTGTCAATAATCAGGAAATCAATCGTCTTGCGAATGATGCACGGGTGAGTGAGCGCGCTCTTCGTGAAATATATCTCAAGGGATTTGAAATTGCTGTTAAGGAGAGTGATCCATGGACAGTTATGACTTCATATAATTATGTAAATGGTGAGTATACATCTGAGAGCTATAAACTTATAACAGATATACTTAGAAGAGAATGGGACTTTAAGGGTGCTGTGATGACTGACTGGGGTGGGGGGCTGGATGCTGTTAAGCAGGTGAAAGTTGGGAATGATATGATTCAGCCTGGAAAGAATGTACATTATGAGACAATTCTTGCGGCATTGAAAGATGGCTCTCTAAAAGAATCTGAGATAGATTCATGCCTTAAAAGAATCCTCCAGCTTGTGGTTAAGACACCACGTTATCATGGATACAAGTATTCAGATACTCCTGATTTGGAGGCTCATTCCAAGGTCGGATGTGATGCTGCTCCGGAAGGAATGGTTCTTCTTCGGAATGATGGAACATTACCAATTTCAAAATCTTCTGAAATAGCCCTTTTCGGAATAGGCTCATATGATTTCATAGCAGGTGGTAAAGGTGCAGGTGATGTTAATAAACCTTATGTGGTGGATCTTAAAATGGGTTTGGAACGTTGTGGCTTCACATTGAACCATAATCTGGACTCATTATATTCAGGATGGGTAGTTAGCGAAAAGAAACGACTTGCGCCAGAAAATTCCAAACGTCCATGGTATGTCTATCATAAACGTCCGGAAGAATTGAAAGATGCTGATGGTGCCATAGCGAAAAGTGCTACTTCTGCTGATGTCGCTATAATAACAATCAGCAGAAATTCGTCAGAATCGTATGACAGGCATATTGAAAGGGATTACTTACTTCATTCCGATGAACTTTCTTTAATCAAAACTGTTAGCCGCGAGTTCCATGCAAAGGGAAAGAAAGTTGCGGTGATACTAAATATCTGTGGCATTATTGAAATGGAATCATGGCAGGATTTGGCTGATGCAGTGCTTATATGTTGGCTGCCAGGTCATGAAGGTGGACGGGCTGTTGCTTCTGTAATTGGTGGCGAAGTTTCTCCAAGCGGACATCTTCCTATATCTATTCCTGTTAAATATGCTGATGTGCCATCTCAGAATTTTCCTGTTAATGTACCTGAAACAGGAAGGAACCAGTCATTCGAGCATTACAGCAAGATTTACAGATATTATGATGTTCCGAATATAGACTATACGGATTATGATGAAGATATCTATGTCGGTTATAGGTATTACACTACTGAGAATGTTCCTGTATCATATCCTTTCGGGTTCGGACTTACATATTCAAAGTTTAGTCTTTCTGGACTTCATATTGACAGAAAAGGTGATGAGCTGAAGGTATATGTCAACGTGAAAAATGTTGGCGATTTTGCTGCTAAACAGGTGGTTCAAGTCTATGTTTCCGCACCGCAAAATATTAATGACCGTCCTTCAATTGAATTGAAAGGATATTGCAAGACTCGTGAATTGGCTCCGTCAGAGAGCCAGGAAGTTGTAGTGACGTTACCTGTAGGAGAACTTGCCTTTTGGGAAGGTGGCGAGAATGGAAGATGGACTCTTCCTTCTGGAAGATGGACAATACATGTCGGAACTTCGTCATCTGATCTTCCATTGTCGGATGTTTTGAATTTGTAATGAAAAGAATGTGCTATTCTTTATGGTGGATGGGGCAATGTGAATATTTTTCCGAGTGTAGATGTTTTTGATTAACTTTGTGAAATATGGTAAATCAGGAACAGATAAAGGCTCTTCATGAGCGTATTATGGTACTTGGAAAATGTCTTGACATTGAGTCCAAGCGTAGAAAAGTTGCGGAACTTCAGAAACAGACCGAGTCTCCTGACTTTTGGAACGACCCTAAGGCGGCCGAGACATTCATGAAGAATATGAATAGTGTAAAATCTTGGGTCTTGGATTTTGATAATGCATTTTCCCAGACCGAAGATCTTGATGTCCTATATGAATTTGCAAAAGATAGTATGGATGTCACAGCAGAAGATGCTGTAGAGTCGGACGAGATGAAAGAATTGGATACTGCGTATTCCAAGGCTGTGGGTGCAGTTGAGGCTCTTGAGTTGAAGAATATGCTTGGTGATGAGGGTGATAATCTTGGTGCTATACTGACCATAAATTCAGGAGCGGGTGGTACTGAGGCTAATGATTGGTCAGCGATGCTTATGCGTATGTATATGCGTTGGGGTGAGCGTAATGGCTATAAGATGACGGTTACTGATATGCTTGAAGGAGATGAGGCAGGGATAAAGTCCGCTACGATACAGGTTGAGGGCGACTTTGCTTTTGGGTATTTGAAAGCGGAGAACGGAGTTCACAGGCTTGTTCGCATATCTCCGTTCAATTCCCAAGGCAAACGTCAGACCACATTCTCTTCCGTATTTGTCTATCCGCTCGTCGATGATACCATCAACATTGAAATTAACCCTTCCGATCTTGAGTGGGACACTTTTCGCTCTGGTGGACATGGCGGGCAGAATGTGAATAAAGTGGAGACCGGTGTACGTGTGCGTCATATCCCTACTGGCATCATGGTAGAGAATACCGAAACACGTTCTCAGCAAGATAATAGGCAGAATGCGTTGAGGATACTTCGCTCCAGACTTTACGATATTGAACTTAAGAAACGTCAGGAGAAGCAGGCGGAACTTGAGGGAAGTAAGAAGCGCATCGAGTGGGGGTCCCAGATTCGTTCTTATGTTCTGCATCCGTATAAAATGGTGAAGGATCTACGCACAGGTGTGTCTACGGCTGACACGCAAGGCGTTCTTGACGGGGATCTTGACCAGTTTATGAAGGCATATCTTATGCAGCAGGGTGGAGGTGCCGAAACTGGTCCAGTGGAGGATATAGATTAGTATAACAACAATATAACTTTAACAAACAATGGTGGAATTCAAATACGCTCCGATGTTTCAGCTCGGAGATGACACTACCGAGTACTATCGCCTGACTGATAAGTATGTATCGTTAGGTAATTTTGAGGGTCATGATATTCTGAAGGTTGAGCCTGAGGCTCTTACTATGCTAGCCAATGCCGCTTTTCGTGATGTGAATTTTCTTCTGCGTCCAGCTCATAATGAGCAGGTTGCTAAAATTCTCAGCGATCCTGAGGCTTCTTCAAATGACAAATATGTAGCTCTCCGTTTCTTGCGTAATGCGGAGGTCGCTGCCAAAGGACAACTTCCTTTCTGCCAGGATACTGGTACTGCCATTATCCATGGCGAGAAGGGCCAGCAGGTTTGGACTGGTTTCGATGATGCCGAGGCTCTTTCAAAGGGTGTGTTCAAGACATACACCGAGGAGAATCTCCGTTATAGCCAGAATGCTCCTCTGACAATGTATAAAGAGGTCAATACCAAATGCAATCTTCCTGCGCAGATCGATATCGAGGCAGAAGAAGGCATGGAGTACAAGTTCCTCTGTGTAGTGAAGGGTGGCGGTTCTGCTAACAAGACATACCTTTATCAGATGACCAAGGCTGTCTTGAATCCTGCCACTCTCGTTCCTTTCCTTGTAGAGAAGATGAAGACCCTTGGAACGGCTGCCTGCCCTCCATATCACATCGCTTTTGTGATCGGCGGAACATCTGCGGAGAAGAACCTTCTTACTGTTAAACTTGCCTCTACACATTATTATGATTCTCTTCCTACTACAGGAGATGAGACAGGACGTGCTTTCCGTGATGTTGAACTTGAAAAGCAAGTCTTGGAAGAGGCTTATAAGATCGGTCTTGGTGCCCAGTTCGGTGGAAAGTATTTCGCTCACGATGTCCGCATCATTCGCCTTCCTCGTCATGGTGCAAGTTGCCCTATTGGTCTTGGCGTAAGCTGCTCTGCAGACCGTAATATCAAGGCCAAGATAAACAAGGATGGTATTTGGATTGAGAAGCTTGATGATAATCCAGGACGTCTTATCCCTAAGGAACTCCGCGAGGCAGGAGAAGGCGATGCTGTTAAGATTGATCTTGACCAACCTATGTCTGAGGTTCTCAAGGAACTCACGAAATATCCTGTTTCTACACGATTGAGCTTAAATGGAACTATTATCGTAGCTCGTGACATTGCTCATGCTCGTCTTAAAGAGCGCATCGACAACGGCGAGGATCTTCCTCAGTATTTCAAGGATCATCCTGTATTCTATGCCGGTCCTGCCAAGACTCCGGAAGGAATGCCTTGTGGCTCTATGGGACCTACAACCGCTAATCGTATGGATCCTTACGTGGACCTCTTCCAGTCTCACGGCGGAAGCATGGTTATGATAGCTAAGGGTAATCGCACACAGCAGGTTACAGACGCATGTAAGAAACATGGCGGTTTCTACCTTGGCTCAATAGGTGGTCCTGCAGCTGTTCTTTCTTACGAGAGCATTAAGTCTATCGAGTGTGTTGAGTATCCTGATCTTGGAATGGAGGCTATTTGGAAGATTCGTGTGGAGAACTTCCCTGCATTCATTCTTGTGGATGACAAGGGTAATGACTTTTTCAAAAAGTACGGCATATAGTTTTCGGATAGAAAGCCACGAATAATTGGGTCGGCTAATGAGATGTAGCCGACCTTTTTTATTATGCTAATGTTATATATGAGTGATAAAGATATGAAAGACGTTAAGGCAATTATTTTCGATGCGGATGATACCTTGTGGAGCAATGAACCTTTGTTTAGACATGCTGAGCAAGAATGTTTTAAGATATTGACTGAGTATGGCACCCCAGAGTGGCTGAATGAGGAACTATATAAGACTGAACTTACTAATATGGCTGAGCTTGGTTATGGAGCTAAAGCTTTTATTTTATCAATGATTGAAACTGCTATCAGAGTCAGTCTTGGAAAAGTTGATGCTATGTCAATTCTTAAGATTGAGCAGACAGGGCGAGAAATCCTTCGTAATCCAGCCACGCCTTTACCTGACGTAGAGGAAACATTGACGAAGATAAAACAGACCGGCAGGTATAAAATGGTCATACTCACAAAAGGGGAGTTGTTGGACCAAAACAACAAGATCGATAGGTCTGGTCTGAGAAATTTTTTCGACCTTGTGGATATTGTCAATGAGAAAACGCCGGAAGTATATTCCGAGCTATGTACACGTCTTGGAATAAAGTCTGAGGAGATGCTTATGGTAGGTAATTCCTTCAAGTCTGATATAGATCCAGTGTTGCGAATAGGAGGATGTGGAATCTATATACCATCTGAGATGACGTGGCAGCATGAAATTATTGAGGAATATGAGCATCAACGACTTTTTAAATTAAAAAAATTCTCTGAAATTGTTGAGGTCCTTGGCGTCAATGCATAGAAAAAATTAAGGCAGGTTAACCATCACGGCTGACCTGCCTTCCAACATTATCCAATTATCTATGTTTAATTTTTCTTATCGAATTTTAAAGTGTGCAGTTTTGCTCCTGTAGCATCGTAGATTTCTATACGAATTCCATTCTTGTCCACACTTGCATCAAGTCTTTGCTGATTAGCATTACACAGAACAGGGAAGTCAGCTCCATTTTTCCCGGCCTCGCGGTTGCTGTACTTATGTATGTGTGCACAGAGCATAAGATCAAGACCTGTGCCATTCAATGTCGGTACAAAGTATTTACTTACCATGAGATTCCCATGCCAACCTGTTGGTGATGGTGGAATATGGCAGAATGCTATCTTAATTTCAGCATTCTTGTATTCTTCGCTTGCTACTACAGTCTTCAGCCATTCAGCCTCCTCCTTTATGTATTCTTCGGTCATCATGATGTCCAGATTTCGGATATCACTATCCACTTTATCTTCACCTGAGTCGAGGAAAAGGAAGAAGAATTTACCATAAGATGCTGTATAATATGTCTTCCCTGTAGGAGTTTGATAATAGTCTACATATTTTATAGCATCATTGCCTCTATATTCATGATTTCCACGGCAGAGATATAATGGCGTGTCAGATGCAAACAATTTGGATGCTGTATTCATGTAGTGTATACGGATTTCATCGACACTATCTACCGCTGACGTCATATCCCCATTAAAGCATACGAAATCATATTTGCCTTTAGCATCTTTAAAAAGCACTTGCATTACAGAGTCATGCTCATGCATATCATTTACAACGGCAAATTTAAGCTGATCATAGTCTTTTGCCTTGGTTGTTACTTTGGTAGGGCGTTTCTTTAAGTCGAGACCATATCCTTGATCGTAGATGATTCTGGCTCTGTTTTCTTGAACGAGCACGCCACGACACATTACGCGGTATCTATATGTCGTACCTGGCTCAAGTCCACTGACTGTGACCTTGTGCAGTGTCCCAATCGGTTTTCTTCCGAATCCTCTCATGTCATAGTACTTCGGTCTGTCGACGTTGTAGAAATTTGTTCCGTCATCAGGGGCTACTTCTATCCAACCTACTGCGAGTGAGTCAGTTGTCCATACTACTGTGAAACTATTTTCAGTAACATTTTGCAGATATGGTCCACAATTTACTTTTACCTGTGCTCCAGCCATTATTGCTGTAAACAGGAATACTAAAATAGATAGTAAACGTTTCATGCGTTTGATATGACTTATTTAACTTCCCATTTTCCACCTTTGCCGAAGAGATGTTCTTCGACTTCATTCATGAGCCCACATCTGTAGATAAGGTCAATTCCAGTAAACCTGTTCCTCATGAATGGTATGCATCTGAATGTGCTTCTTAGTCTTTCCTTAGTTACACCGATCATTTCAGGCTCGTAAGGTGCTCTTACTCTTTTTAGACAGTCATGAACTTCATCGAAAGGAATTATCTGTTTTTTAATTTTTTCCTTGAGCTCTGGCCAATTGTTCTTTACTGCTTCAAGTTGTTTGCGAAGAGCTTCTTTATCACAATATTTCCCTTTGCTCTCGACAAGACCTCTTGCAAGATGTCCTGGTTTCCCCGCGAAAATTTCTCTTATATGTGCTTCCATTTCATCCCATGTAGGCCAAGCTGCCAAACATGCGTCAATGTCAAGTTTTGTAAAGTCTTTTGAGAGAAGATATTCGAGACATGCTGTAGAAACGAGTGTTCCAATCGCTACTTTGAATCCATGCGAAACGTGCTTGCCGTTATAGCATAGACCCTCCATGTCCCAAAAGTGACTGAACTGGTGGTCTGTTCCTGAAGCCGGACGGCTTGAGGATATTGCTTGCATAGCAAATCCACTCATGATTAGACCATCGGCAAGTTTTCCGGTGGCGTCAACATCACCTGCGGCTACTGCATCCGGAGCTGATAGAGCATCGCGGAGCTTATCTTGTACCAATGCGAATGCAAACGGCTCTACGGCTTCGCTACCTACACAATCTGCAATAATCCAGTCTGCTCCAGCAGGAATCTTAGCCATTAGATCTGCATATCCTGATGCGGACATTCCTTCAGGAGCTTTGGCCGCGATTGTTGGGTCGAATGCAACTCCGATAGGTGCTGGACAATCGAATGTCTGTTTATTGCCTTGATATGTTATAGATGCTCCATAGGCGGTATAGCCATCCATTGAAGCTGCTGTACCTACTATTATATATCTGCGTCCGAGATGATGAGAAACAAGTTTTGTAAGGTCATTGATTACACCAGAACCTACAGCGACAGCAATTACATCGCGTTCTTTAAGATACGCCTCGAGTTGTTCGATGTATTTCCATTCTGCGAAAAGTTCAGGATCGTCGAAAATAAACGGGGTATCAACATCGAGACCGCTTTCTCTGAGGTATGTATCCACTGTCTTGCCAGCTGCTTTGAATGTGTTAGTATCTGCAACTACAATGGCTTTCTTTCCCGGAAATAATGTTTTGAACATTTCAGGTACTTTATTCATGCAACCGACTCCAAATTCAAGAGCCTTGGTGTCACGTGCCCTTCTGAGGGCTTCTTCAATGGCAATCATATTTTTATTTGTTTCAAATTATATCAATATAGTTTCAATGTCTTCCAATAATGCTCTACAAATGTAGTTGTTTTTTCATTTCTTTCCTAATCTTTTCACGCTTTTTTGTTAGTTAATGAAAAAAAGTGAAAAGAAATGAACTGAATTTTTCGTTCATATCGTTTTTATTCCTATATTTGCATGGTTTTAGTAAGCGCTGAGACTAAGAATCAGTTTAAATTTATGGCGAATGAAATTTAAACTGATTCTGAAATAATCTTATAAGAATTCTTAACGTCTTTATAATTATGATCAGTATAGCTGAGAGACATAAATATATTAAGGAACAGCTTGCAAAGAATGGCTTTATTCGTGTATTGGATGTGGCTGACCATCTTGGTGTGACAGGAGCGACTATTCGTAAAGATCTTAGAATTCTTGAGGCTCAGGGAATACTTTATAGAACACATGGAAGTGCATCTCCAGTAAAACCACATGTAATGGATTTGAGCATTAGTGAGAAGAGTACTCAGCATGTTCTTGAAAAACAAGCTATTGCTCGTGCTGCTCAAAGTCTTGTTATGCCGGATGATGCGATTATTCTTGCATCTGGTTCTACAGTTACTGCATTTGCTGAAATACTTAAGCCGGAAGGTTCAATCAATGTCGTAACCCCATCTCTTGGCATTGCAGTACTCCTAAATGAAAGGGAGTCTGTAAAAGTTATGGTCCTTGGTGGTGAAATGTATAAGAATTCTCTGTCTGTCCGTGGGGGATATGCTGAATCTGGTCTTGTCAATGTGAGTTGCTCGAAACTTTTTATCGGGTGTGATGGACTTGACCTTGCTTCAGGTGTTACTTGTTCCAATATACCTGAATCGCGGTTGACCAATGCAATGATGGCGGCTGCTTCCCAGACTGTTGTTCTTGCGGATTCTTCAAAGTTCGGACGACGTGGATTCGGAAAAATCGGAAATGTGGAAGATGTGGACATAATAATAACTGATTCAGGTATTCCTGATTCTTTCAAAAATAAGATTGAAGATGCTGGTGTGCAAGTAATCATAGCAGATAACCAATAGAAAAATAAATAATAAAATGGACAAACAAACAGCCAAAAAGTATAATTATTGGCAGTGGCGTACTCTTATCACATTGATGATAGGTTATGCTCTCTATTATTTTGTAAGAAAACATTTCAGTGTAGTAATGCCGGCAATGGAGGAAACTCTCGGCATTTCCAAAGTCCAGCTCGGACTATTTCTTACATTGAATGGAATCATCTATGGATTTTCAAGATTTGTAAATGGATTCTTGGCGGACAGGTTCAGTCGTAGGAAGCTTATGACTGCCGGTCTAGTTCTTTCAGCATTGACTAACTTTGCAATATGCTTTAGCCCATCCATGAATTCATTCATGAATGTCCTTGACACTGAAGGAAAAGCGACCATGACACTTGTTTATATCATTGGTTCGCTTTGGGTTCTCAACGGATATTTCCAAGGTATGGGTGTGCCTCCGTGCATAAGCCTTATGGCTCACTGGATAAAACCTTCAGAACTTGCTACCAAGCAGTCTATCTGGAATGCTTCCCATTCTATCGGTGCAGGTCTTATCAGTGTGATTTGCGGTTTCTTGCTTAACCATTATGGATATTCTTCATGGCAGCTTTGTTTTGCAGTGCCTGCAGCCATTGCTCTTGTAGGAGCTATTGCTTTGTTCTTAACTCTTAAAGATACTCCGTCATCAGTTGGTCTTCCTGAAATAGAAGATCTTGATAAAGAGGAGGGCAATGCCAATGTTGAAGAGGATAAGTCTGCTCATCCTGCTGATCTCTCTGGCCCTGCTTTCAAGAAGTTCATACATAAGCTTGTTTTTGCTAATCCTCTTATTTGGATTCTTGCTGTTTCAAACTTCTGTATATATGTTGTCAGGTTTACGATACTTGACTGGGGTGCTACTTTCCTTACTCAGTACAAGGGAATGGAAATTTCCACGGCTGGTACTGTTGTAGCTGCTTCTGAACTTGTTGGTGGTATTCTTGGAATGCTTGTGGCAGGTTGGTTCACTGATAAATTTATGAAAAGTCGTGCACATAGGACATGTTTCCTTTGTACTGTAGGTGCTACATTGTCATTTTTCCTGTTCTGGAAATCTCCAGAAGGAATGCCTTGGCTATCAGCCTTGTTCATTTGCCTGTCAAGTTTCTTTATTTACGGACCACAGGCTCTTTTAGGAACTGCTGCATCACAACAGGCTACAAAGTATGCATGCGCTACAGCTAATGGTATTCTCGGAATCTTTGGATATGCGAGCACGGCAATATCAGGCGTGACATTCGGTTATCTTGCTGAACATTATGGTTGGGATTCTGTTTTCATGGTTGCTGTTATAATTGGTATTGTAGGTGCTGCTGTCGTAGCTCTCATGTGGAAAGCACCTGCAGATGGATATGCAAAAGCAGACAAACTAATGGCTGATATAAAAGCAGAAAACTGATTTCATGCAGACCATATTTGATTTAAAGAGGCAGATTCTTCGTTGAATCTGCCTCTTTTTTTGTAATGATATACAAGATGACCAATAACTCTTATGAAGTTATTGTAAGCGTCTCCAGAGTTACGTCTTGATTCGCTACTGTTACCAGCCATGCATAATTCTCATAAATCTTTATATGTCAATAATATACTAATTTCTCGCGTGGCTGAGGAGGTTAAAAAAAAGTAGTTTCGGCCATGCAATAAAAATATAAAGATTTGATTATTAATAATTTGTGAAGATATGGCGTGGCTATCAACAGGAGTTTTGCAGGGGTAAAAAAATCAGGTGGACATCATATTGATATCCACCTGAAAGTAAGTAATGTATCAGTTAGATGTTGACCTTATTTGCCGAAGACTGCGTTTAATATATGATTTTCAGCTTTGAAGTTTTTGCTTCCATGGAGCAAGTCCTTGAAGTTATCAGCTGTTACGGTTGTTCCATTAACTGTTCCAGATACCTTGATAGGATTGCTTGTGCTTCCAAGTGTTATTTTCTTACTGTTACCATTGAACAAACCTATGATAAGTCCTGAATTATTAGCGTCACCGCCTGAGATTGTGCAGTTTACGATACATCCTTCTCCAGAGGTGTTTGCGGCGTTACCATTGTTTCCGATAAGACCACCGATACCACCAACTGTTGCTTTTGCTGTAACTGAACCGAGAGCTTTGCATGATTTGATGGTATGAGCCTGTGAATGGAATCCGCAAAGGCTTCCGAGAACAGAGCCACTATTACCGGATTCGAGGATAACGGCACCCTCGTTAGAGCAACCTTCCATGTTTCCAGTACCACCCTGAACTCCGCCAATACGTGCTTTTCCAAAGCCGCTGAAAGTTATTTTGCCTTTATTGGTGCAGTTCTTTGTTGCTACTTTCTGTGCACTTTCTATTCCAGGCCAACCTACGATTCCTCCGAATGCGCTATTAGACTTTGTACCATCATTGTAGAAAGAAATAGCTCCTTCGTTGACGCAATCTTCAATATTTGTAG
This sequence comes from uncultured Bacteroidales bacterium, assembly GCA_934693135.1. GTDB lineage: Bacteria > Bacteroidota > Bacteroidia > Bacteroidales > UBA932 > Cryptobacteroides. The sequence continues at coordinate 27,011 of CAKUVA010000014.1, forward strand.
CATCTTGTCCTGCTGCATAGTAGTCGCCACCTGAAATTCCTCCGATAACTCCTACATAATTTTGATCATTAAATGCTGCTTTTCCTGAAGATACAAGTTTAACATCCACGTCTGCATAGTTGTTGCACTTGGATATCTTGCCGTTAGGTGCACCCGCAATACCTGCTACAGATATTCTTTGTATAGAGCTTTCGGTTTTTTCAATCTCAGTATTTGTGAATACAACTTTTCCTTTATTGTCGGAATTGGACATCGAGAATCCTGCTCCTCCCAATCCTACAAGTCCACCTACGCATGGAGCTACATTTGCAGTTCCTTCAATAGTAGATAATTTAGAAACGTATTTTGCGGAGATGTTGATGGCTGCATTATTAAGACAATTGTTCATTGCTCCAGCAAGTCTTCCAGCTACACCACCTATTGCCATTCCTAAAGTTGTACCCTCAGACTTTGCAGTGATTGCACCATCATTTGTACAATTTTCTATTTTTCCACCTGCAACGTTTGCAACGACACCACCAAGAATGACAGCTGATGAGAACGATGCTGCATTATAGTTTACTGATGCCTTGTTTGAGATATTGCTGATTGTTCCAGTAGATTTGAGAGCCAAAGGTGCATTTACAGCAAGACCTTCGAATGAACAAGATGCATCGATGATGAGATCCTTTACTGTTCCATTTATATTGTTGAACAAAGCATGACCTGTCTTGAAGTTCTTGATGACATGGTTGTTACCATTAAAGGTTCCGTTGAACTCGTTTGTGATAGGCATGGCTTCTGCAGATATGCCATTGAGGTCAAGGTCTGTTTCGAGGTTGACAACGTCAGCAGTGCTTGTAAACTCAGCTCCAGTTGTCATCCACTCTACGAAATCCTCAGCGTTTGTAATGCTGAGAGGATACTTGAAGTCAACATTCTCTGTGGTAAATTCATAGAAGAATGGAGTTGTGCTTGAATAATCTCCTGCTTTGCTTACAACTCTGACAAGATATGTGGTGTTTACATTAAGACCTGTGAGGCTGAATTCAGGGCTTTCGCTCTCAATATAAGTATATTCGCTATCAGATGACTTCTTATATCCGAGTTCATAACTCTGTGCCATATCCTGTGCTTCGAATGTGAACTTAGCTTTTGTTTTGCTGATTTCTGCATTCTTGAGGACTGGAGTCTCGAGTTTTGGTACGCCGTATGACACTACCTCTACTTTGACCATGTTCAAAAGCCATCTCTGGTTTCCTGTTTTCGCGCGGACAGCACCGATACCGATTCTTGTGCCTGGAGAAACATTCTTTACAGTTACTGTCTTTGTTTCCCATGTCGGTGTCTTGACGTCTGTTGCAGGTCGTGCGACTACACCAGCCTCTTTCACTGTAGCATCTGTTATTGTTCCATAGCTTGTTCCTACAGTGTAGTTGGTTTTACCTCCTGATACAGTGTATACTGCAATTGATTGGAAGTCTGCATCTGTAGCCTCTTTAATAACACCCTTCTCCCACATTGAAGATGCATTGAAAGAAACCTTCACTGTAGCAAGGCCCTGAAGATTTGTGAGCTCAGGAGTACAGAGAATAGGAATACCAGAAGATGCTCCCATTTGGAACATACCTGTGCGGATGCAAAGGTCGCCAGGGACAGAAGCTCCAGTACCGTCTTTAAGGCCGTGGATTACGCCCCAATCTTTGAATCTTGAGTTCTTTACGGCTCCGCTATTTCCGAGAGTATTAAAGAAACCATGGTTTCCATCAGTCCATACCAAATTAGCTGAATCCCAGGTTCCGACTTCTGGGTGAGGTGCTGCATTTCCATTGTTGCCAGGGCATGGAGAGAAATCCATTGCATATCCTCCGAAATATAGTTCACTGAAGTTTTCAGCAACAGCTACACCTTTCTCTTTTACCTTTTCCGCACCTACAGTCACGATATCGAAATCTGCTGTTTTAGCCTCAAGTGCATCTGAGATAAGACCTGTGTTAAGGTCTTGGCAAACAAACCAATATGAGGTGTTTGGCTCGAGGTTAGAGAATACAATCGTTGGCTGTCTTCCAGAGATAGTATATTTTTGGATTGTCCATCCATATACAAGATCTTTGCATGCGGCGTCCTTGTAAAGTGCGACTTTAACTGGGATTGCTGCATCTTTACCTATATTTGAGAATCCGAATTCTGACCACTGGAATCCGAGCTGACCGGAAAGTTTAGTAGATACTTTTGTTGTTGGAGGTACTCCGTTAACTATTACTAAACCCTTACCGCACTGGATAACATTTGTAGTTTTGGTCTCACCATCCTCATCTACAGCTTCACCTTCAGCATATGACCAATCAGCTACATGTGTAGGCTTACCCTCAACGTCATACTCTGCGAGCATTTTGAACTGGTAAAGTTTGCCTGAGGTCAGATCTTCAAATTTCTTTTCGAAGGTGCTTGCTGAAAGATTTTCTATTTTTTCTGTCCAGATCGCTTTCTGAGCAGCATAGTCCATGAGAATAGCTAATACTCTGCTTGCAGAAGATGCTGGTGTCAAGTCCGCTTTTACAGTGAAATTGTTTCCATCTGCTGGGCAATCAGTCATAGTGATAGCTCCTACAGCGGCCTTGTCAGTATCTTTAATACCATGTCCTGCAACAAATACAGCTGGTTCACCTTTATCATCAGCGCCAAACGCCCACTTTGAAAATTTTGAACCATAATTTGCACGGATACGTACATATTTTTCAGTGTACTCACTGATTCCTGTTGTGAAATAAACGATACCAGTCCCATCTTTTATTTCAGAGCTTTTGATAGTCTGGATTACATCGTCATAAGTGTTTACTGGCTCAGCTGGGTCATCACAAATTTCAATGCTGAATGATGTCGCTCCCTGCGCGATCAGTGGCTGGGCATTCCAACGGAACGCCAATGTATCTCCTGCGTCAGCGCTTTTTAATGTTACAAAGCTGAGATCCGTAGGAACCGCCTTTGAAGAGTCTTCGCCACCTTCAAACTCTTTCTTACAACCAGTTGTGAGAAGAGTTGCTCCAGCTAAAAGACCGGCGATTAGTTTAAATGATTTCATATTGTTAATTTCATCTGATTCGTTAAACGTATAATCAAATTTGAAATTACATCAGAGATTATTGTCGGATGTAAATAAAAATAGATAGAGAGTGTTTCTGAAACATTCTCCATAAAGCATCAAGAGTTTTTCTCAAACCTATGAAATTAGGTAATACAAATCCAACTGCAAATGTAGTTAGATTTTGCTTATCTGCAACGTTTTTGCACATAAATTTTAAAAAAATAAAAATTCTATAATATTTAATAGGTATATAATGCTTGATAGTTGTATTTTTTTTGTTCATGTTTTCATGAGTGGTTGTAAGTTGTAAAAGGATAAAAGGAAAAAATATGTAATTTATTTACGCAAAACGAAAACTTTTGAAATGAATTTTGTATCTTTGCAAGACGCAATGAAATTTTTATATATGCGTGTAAAACGATATTATTTTTGATATAGATTTGTTTAAATATTTGTTTAATAATTAAAAAACGTTAAAACTAATGACCCAGTGAGAAAATAATTGTCCTCCGGCATCAATATTCCAAAGTGCTTAACTTGAAAGAAGGTACTAATACAAATCCAAACAATAAGTATCATTCAATCAAATAAAATTTGAGAGAAGCTAAACTTTTTGGGAATATTATGAAGCATTATTTTAAAAGAATATTGTTCGTCTTCATCTCTATCCAACTTGCTCTGCTTGGCTCGTCTAATATGTCAGCCCAGTCTATTGCGGTTTCGGGTGTTGTTAAAGATGCGATAACGAACGAACCTCTGATAGGTGCCACCGTAATGGTAAAAGGAACAGCAAACGGTGTCTCTACAGATGTAAATGGAAACTATTCCATTAAAGCTAAGGCCGAAGATATCCTTGTATGTCAGATTATTGGCTACAAGAGTCAGGAAACAAAAATTGGAACTAAAGCTGTAATCAACTTCGCTCTGTCCGAGGATAATGAAATGTTGGACGCTACAGTCGTTGTCGGTTATGGTACACTTAAGAAAACTCAGTTGGTTGGTTCTGTAGAGAATCTTGACGGAGATGCGATTGTTGATCGCCCGAATGCTAATGTCACAAGATCTCTTCAGGGACAAGTAGCTGGTCTTAACATTGTCCAGACTGATGGTAAGGCTACTCACTCAGGTAGCATCTATATCCGTGGTAATGGAACATCGTATAATACTAGAAAGAACTTCAGCAGTAGTGCTGCCGGATCTTCTCATAGTATAGGTAGTGAGGGTTCTGCTCTTGTCCTTATTGATGGTGTCGAGGGTAGCCTTTCACAGGTAAACCCTGCTGATATTGAAACTGTAGCAGTCCTTAAGGATGCGTCTTCAGCCGCTATCTATGGTGCTCGTGCTGCATATGGTGTTATCCTTGTTACTACAAAGAATGCTGATACTGATAAAATTACCGTTACATACAACGGCTCATTCTCACTTAACTCTCGTATAGTTAAATGGGAAGACAATATCGTTACTGATGGTCTTGAGTGGACAGAGTCTTTCTATGAGCAGTATGGTAACGATACTCGTGTGCCAGGTTCTTCAGGAAAGGTACCTACGACTATGAATACCAACAGTATTGCAATGTCCGGTGCGGATTATCTTGATACTTTCAGAGCTTTGCGTGCTGCAGGATATGATTCTGTCTATGGTGGTGTCGGCAGCGCAGGGCAGTATCTGTATTTCGGCAGCTATAACTGGCTTGATCATGTATATAAGGATTATACTACTTCTACTACACATGATATTAGTGTAAGAGGTGCCACTAAGAAACTTACATATAACCTTACTGGCCGTTATTTCAATCAAGGTGGTATATACAAGATTGGTGACGAAAAGTATAATACATTCAATGTTCGTGCAAAAGCTAAGCTTCAGATTAACAAGTGGCTTTCTATTGACAACAACACTTCAGTATTCCGTAGCAAGTCTACTCAGCCGATGTTCACGAATACATCTGCTATCGGGCATCAGATTGACCAGCATGGTCAGCCTGTATTTGTCCCTTACAATGAAGACGGGACATGGTCTCTTTCTGGTGTAAAGACAGCGTACGCTTCATTCTTTGAAGGAAATACTGGGCAGGATGATTCAAACCTTATCGTTAATACATCAATGGGTGTGACTATTGATATCGTTCCTGAAGTTCTTAAGATTCGTGGAGATTTTTCATATAAAGCTACACGTAGATGGAGAGAGCGTTATCGTGCGCCTCTTACATTCTATGCGAAGCCAGGTGTTGGTACAGAGTATGTTACTCAGGCAAGTTCATATAAGAGCCGTTGGACATACGATACTGATTATATCTCTTCAAATGTTGTCCTTACTTGGACTCCGAAGCTTTCTGAAAACCACAACTTGAATGTTGTCGGTGGTTGGAACCTTGAGGATTCAAGATATAGCAGATTCTACATGCAGAGAACAGGTATGCTTGTTCCTGACATGCATGACTCTTTCGAACTTTTTGATGGTGAGTTCAAGACAGAGCAGAATAATAGTGATTATGGTATCATAGGTTTCTTCGGTCGTGCTAACTATACACTTCTCAAGAGATATATCTTCGAGGCTTCAGCACGTTATGATGGTTCATCCAAGTTCCCAACTAACTCTCAGTGGGGTCTTTTCCCTTCAGCTTCATTAGGTTGGAGACTTTCAGAGGAGCCTTGGATGAAATGGTCTAAGTCATGGCTTGATAATTTCAAGGTTCGTGCAAACTATGGTTCTCTTGGAAATGGTACGATTTCTCCTTATTCTTTCCTTGAGACAATGGGTGTGAATAAGTCCAGTGTCATATTTGATGGTGGATATGTAAACTACACATCACAGCCTTCAATTGTCCCTAAGACTCTTACATGGGAGAAGGTAACTACTTATGACGTGGGCCTTGATTTCGATATGCTCAAGAGTAGATTGTCATTCTCTGGTGATTACTATGTGAGAAATACTACAGACCTTATTACTGTAGGTCCTGAGCTTCCTCAGCTTTATGGCGCTTCTGCACCGAAAGGTAACTATGCTTCACTCCAGACAAAAGGATGGGAACTTACACTCTCTTGGAGAGATTCATTCAAACTTGCTGGAAAAGATTTCAACTATTCAGTAAAGGGTAGTGTTTGGGATACAAGAACATGGGTTACCAAGTTTACATCTACTTCCGGTGATATTCTCGACTATTATACTGACAAGGAACTCGGTGAAATTTGGGGATTCCGTACAGATGGTATCTTCCGTGACAATGCTGAGGCAAACTCTTGGGCTACAGATACATATCATAAGAATGGTTCCAACTTCCGTGCTTATGCCGGTGACCTTAAGTTCCTTGACTTGAATGGTGATGGCAAGATTGATTATGGTAAAGGTACTTTAGCTGATCATGGTGACCTTGCAAGAATTGGTAATGAGACTCCACGCTATCAGTATGGTATTAACTTTGATTTCAAGTGGAACGGAATTGGACTTTCACTGTTCTTCCAGGGTGTTGGAAAGCGTGATTGGTATCCTATGGTTGAGTCAGCTTACTTCTGGGGACAGTACAACAGACCTTATTCTGGTTTCCTCATGAAGACTCAGACTGGTGATAACTATGCTCATATCGATTATAGCACAGAGAACTGGACTGTTACCAACTATGATAAGAATCCATATTGGTCAAGAAGGGTTGGTTATAGTGCGAACCGTAACGTAGGTCCTCTTACTGTTGAGAATGATCACTATCTTCAGAATGCTTCATACATTCGTCTCAAGAACCTTACCGTTGATTATAACTTCCCTAAGAAACTTATTGAGAAAATTGGTCTGCAGGGTGCAAGAGTTTATTGCTCTATGGAAAACCTTTGGACTTGGTCTCCTATGTTTAAGCATACAGATATGTTCGACCCTGAGGGAATTGGTGTAGGTGACTCAGATTTCGATAGTACATCTAATACAGGACTTAGCGGTATCGGTGATGGTATGTCTTATCCTATGCTTAGAACAATCACTTTCGGTATTGGCTTAACATTCTAAAAGTTATTGATGATGAAAAAAATAATATATTTATTGGCAGGTTCGATGATGCTTTCGGGATTGACCTCTTGTGAGGACTTCCTGTCGAGAGAACCTATCGACAAGTTCAGTGCTGAAACATATTTCTCAAGTGAGTCAGATCTTGAGATGTATGCTAACGGCATGATTCAGTCTTGGCTTCCGAACTCTTCCGAAACAAATGGTGGTGACGCTTACAACGACTTGATAGCGACAAAAACCAGCACAGACTTCTATCGTCCAAGTGCACATTGGGACTCAGCTAAACAAAGTGGTTGGGGAACAGGTGATTGGTCATTCCTTAGAAGGGTAAACTATATGCTTACAAATATGACTAAAGCTAAGTCTGCTGTAAGTTCTGATATATACAATCACTATGAAGGAGTTGCAAGATTTTGGCGTGCAATGAAATATGTCGCTAAGGTTAACTCTTTCTCAAATGTTCCTTGGGTGGAGAAATATCTTCAGCCGAGTGACTCAACAATTCTCTTCAGTGAAAGAGATGACAGAGAGTATGTCTTCCATAAAATTACTGAAGATCTTGAATTCGCTTGTGCAAACTGCATGGCAGGTAAATTCCATACTGATGGTCGTGTGAGAATTGACAAGTATGTTGTCAATGCCCTTGCTTCAAGATATTTCTTGTATGAGGCTACTTTCAGGATGAATGTTCCGAATAATCCTGCAACTGGAAAGCCTTGGACTAACGAGTATGAAACAGTCGAAGATCTCCTTAATCTTGCAGCTTCCACAGCTAAGACAGTGATAGATAATGGTGGATTCTCACTTGTTTCTGACTATTCTTCATTGTTCCTTAGTGCTGCTCTTCAGAAGAACGAGGTTATTTGGGGACGTTCATATAGTGGTGAGCTTGGTGTACGTCATTCTCTTACTCGTTATTTCCATTCTTCTACACTTGGTCAGCAGTATTCGGGAACTAAGGATTTGGTAGATATGTTCATGAAAACAGATGGAAAGCCTATTGATGTTAAAGGTGGTGAGGATAAAGTGCTGATTACCGATGAATTCGCTGGAAGAGACCCACGTCTTGCCGCTACAATTCTTGGTCCAGGACATGCTATTATCAATTCATCCAATCCTAATGAGTCTATTGATTTTACATTCTGTAAGACTGGTTATATGATTTGCAAGTGGAGTGTTCCAGACGAGACTCACTTCCAGAACTCTTTGGATGAAAACTCTCTTCCTATTGTACGCTATGGTGAAGTTCTTCTTAACTATGCAGAGGCAATGAATGAACTTAATCAGATGACTGAAGATATTTGGAATAGCACTGTCGGTGCACTTCGTAAGCGTGCTGGTATTGCTAACATCTATCCTAAGAGTGGTGACTATTCGCGTGACGAATGGTTGTATGAATATTATACGAAAGATGTCAGCCATCCTATGTACACTAAGGGTGATCTTGATATAGCTCTTGAGATTCGTCGTGAGAGGGTTACTGAGATGACATTCGAAAACGGACTTCGTCAGCTTGATGTATATCGCTATGGTCAGGCAGACCTTATAGCTCGTCGTTATAACAATAGCGGTTGGAAAGGTATTTATGTCGGTGATGGTTCAGGATTTACTTTCGAGAATCAAGATTATACTTTCGAATCTGCGGCATCAGGTGCACTTAATACGACCACTAATTACCCTATTTCAGTCAAGGCTAATGCTAAAGATACTGACTGGTATTTGGAAGATGGTTACCTTGTTTACAAGTACGACCTCCAGTGGCAAGACAAGATGTATTGCAGACCTATTCCTGTAACTGCGACAAACTTGAATTCTAAACTTGGCCAGAATTACGGTTGGAACTAAATCATTGAAATAATAATATGAAAAGAATTTACAATATCTTATGTTCTGCATTGGTTCTTGCTAGCTTTGCAGCCTGCCAGAAAGAAGAAAAAGTACCTGAAGGCGGCAATTCTAAGCAACCAGTTTTGAAAGAACTTACTGATACGGAGATCAATGGCACCAAACTCGCTGAAGGCGTGGATCTTGCTGGTGTTATTACAGATCAGAAAACTGGTAAAGGAATCGCAGGTATTGCGGTTTCTGATGGATATCAGTATGTGAAAACTGATGCCAATGGTGTATATCAGATGAAGAAAAATGATCTCACTCGTAAAGTTTATTATACTGTACCTGCTGAGTATCAGATTCCATTGGATGAACTTGATCATCTTCCGTTGTTCTATTCTCCAGGCATGATGACTAAGGGAAAAGCTTATCGTTGCGACTTTAAGTTGAATAAACTTGATGCTCCTGAGACTGACTTTACCCTCGTCATGATCGGTGACCCTCAGTGTCAGACTATAGATGACGCTGCACGTTTCCTTGGTGAGACAGTTCCTGATATGAAGAAGACTCTTGCAGAGGGTAATTATCAGAATATCTATGCTGTTGGTCTCGGCGATATCACATTTGACTCTTACTATATGTTCGATCCTATGGTAAGAACTATGCGTAATATCGTTATCAATAATAGGTACATGCCTCTCTTCAATATTACAGGTAACCATGATCATGATTCTATGGTTAAATCTTCTGGCGATCGTGAGCTTGACGACTACAATTCTCTTGAAGAGTATGTTAAGCATTTTGGTCCTGTAGATTATTCCTTTGATCGTGGCAATGCTCATATTGTGATGATTGATAACGTGTATGTTAACGGCATAGCTTCATCTTCTTCTCCTAATACCAAGACTTGGAACTATACAAATGAGCTTACAGCATCGCAGTTGGAATGGCTCAAGCAGGATATTGCCAATGTCGAGAATCCAGAATCAAAACTTGTAATTCTCTGTACACACCAGCCTGTTAGAAAGTTGGATGCAAGTACGTATGCTCCTGTAATGGAACTTCTTTCTAAATTCTCTGAGGCTCATATAATGGTTGGTCACACTCATTATACTCAGAACTATATTCATGAAAATAGTGGTAAAGAGGTATATGAGCATATTCATGGTGCGGCTTGCGGTGGTTGGTGGACAGCCAATTCCAATGTAACTGGAGCTCCTAATGGATATAATATCTATAACATTAAGGGAAATAAGGTCATTGATTGGGTTCTTAAGCCGACAAATCGTCCAATGGATTACCAGTTGCGTGTTTATAATGGAAACCAGCAGTTTGGTCCTGAGGATAAACCGGAGAAACAGTTGAATTGGTATACTAATTTTTCATCTGGTAAGTTTGCACCAAAAGGCAATGCTGCATTCAAGAATAGTTTTGTAGCTGAGGTTTTTGATGATGATCCTAAGTATTGGACTGTAGAATTCTGGCAGAATGGTGCCAAGGTTGGCGATTTCAAGAGGGCTGCTGATGGAACAACCTCAAATATGCCTCTCTGCGCGTTCTGGTTCAACGAGAAGGGCAAGACCACTGATACATGGCATAACTACACGGCCTCACATTACTGGTATTTCACTCCAGAATCTGGCAAACCTGATGAGGAGCAGAATTGGGAAGTAAGAGTTACTCATACTTATCCTAATGGTGCTACAGCAACTTATACTTGCAATAAACTTACGACGGACTTTTCTGAGTTTTAATCAGATATAGTGAATATATTATTCGGCAAGTCCTCCTTAGAAAGAGGGCTTGCCTTTATTAAAAACATGATAGACAATGAAAATCAGTAGAATTGTTGCTGCTGTATTTCTGACAGTGGCTCCATTAACAATGTCGGCTCAGAGCCAGACTTTTCAGTTTTTTGCACATAGAGCAAGCCGTTTTGAATATGACGAAAATACTCTTCCTGCTTTTAAAGCATGTTATGAGCAGGGTATTAGGGGCTTTGAGACAGATATTAGAATGGCTAAAGATGGGCAGCTTATAGTCAATCATGACGAGACTTTTGCCCGGCTTACTGCTTGCACGAATACTGTTGAGTCGATGAACTCTGATGAGATTCGCAAATTGACAACATTCCAAGGCAATAAAGTTCTTTTTTTGGATGAACTTGTAGATTTTCTTGCTGACAAGGATAGTGTGTATGTGGAATTCGAGATGAAGGCCAATCCTGCATCAAGCTATCCAGAGGAGAGATTGCGTGAGTATTGTGATAAGCTTTATAAGACAGTGATGTCGAAGAAACCTGAGCACTCTACATATCTGTTTACATCGAGTAGCAAAGACGCTTTGAATATGATGAGGAAACTCCATCCAGATGCTGACATGCTTATGATTTTCAGTAAACCAGTATGTGATGAGACCATCCAAATGGCTGAAGCGATGGGTATAAAGAGAATAGGCTGCAATATGAACGGAACTACGAGGTCAATGGTTAAGAAGGCTAAAGAGGCAGGTCTTTATGTTTCTCTTTGGCCATCAAGAACTCCAGAGGATATAATGCTTGGAGTTTATCTCGGTGCTGAGTTCCTCTGTTGTGACAGAGCCATTGAAGTGAAAAAATTCCTTGATGAGAAGGCTCCGTTTGTCAGATATAAGTAATGTAAAAGCCGAAATTTATTTCGGCTTTTTTTTAGGTGCGTGTTGTTACATAATTGTTTATATTGTAAAATAAAACCAATAGTTAGATGAAAAATCAAGTTATGCTATATGTGTCGGTCCTGATGCTGAGTCAGCTTTCGGCATGTGCCATGAATGTCAATGGAACACGTATTGACAAGAAAAATAACCTCTATGGAGTTATAACAGATTCTAGTACAGGAAAGGGAATTGCCGGTGTTCCTGTGACTGACGGATATAAATTTACGGTTACAGATGCCAATGGCGTTTATCAGTTTGTTGCTGACAGTCTTTGCCGAAATGTGTACTATTCTCTTCCTGCTGGGTATAAAGTGACATTGAACCCGAGTTCCAAGTTGCCTCTTTTCTATTCGACATCAGACATTGACCTTAAAAAAAAGAATAGAAACGACTTCGTTTTGGAACCATTGAAATCGGTTGAGAATTACTTTGCTTTTGTTGCAGTGGGGGATCCTCAATGTAAAAATGAACATGATGTTGCTCGATTCCGAGATGAAACGATTCCTGATATAAAAAATTTTCTTGCTGAATCACAGGCATCTGGCAGATACAATGATGTATATGTTATGAATATGGGAGATATCGTGTTTGATTCTCCCGAGCAATGGGATGCAATGAAAACTGTAATGTCAGGGTTTACAGCTGATGGAGAGAACTACATTCCTGTATTCAATATGGTTGGAAATCATGATCATGATGGTGACAAGCCTAACAGGTATTTGTCTGTTGCTCGTTACGTAGAGCGCTTCGGTCCTACTGACTATTCTTTTGATAGGGGAGATGTACATTTCGTGGTGATGGATAACGTTCTGCCGAAAGATACGGATGGACATCATTGGTCCTATAATGCTGGCATTACTGACACACAATTAGCGTGGCTCAAACAAGATTTGGCTCTCGTGAAAGACAAACAGGACAAAATGATATTGTTTTGCACGCATATTCCTTTCAGAGGAGGCGTAGAAGAAGGTGGTTCTACTGTAAACAAGGATAGAAACTATGCAGAAGTACTTGGACTTTTAACTGATTTCCATGAGGCACATATAATGGTCGGGCATACTCATTATCCTCAGAATTGGATTCATGAAGGGTATGTTACCAAAGGTGGAACTCCTGTTTATGAACACGTTCATGGCGCCGCCTGCGGAGCTTGGTGGTGCTGTAATATGAATGTTAATGGTGCGCCTAACGGATATAGCATTTATGAGATTGAGGGGAATGGAATCAAGAATTGGGTAGCTAAGGGCACAGGTACTCCTGTAGGTTATCAGATGAGAGTATATGATGGTAACCAGATATATGGCGGCGAAGATGGCACTCCTAAGGGACCATACAGATTTACTTGGACAGAAGGTGGGGTTGGTGGAAAGGCTAAAATTCATGCAGCCGGTGAACCTATGCTCAAAGATTGTTTTGTAGCTGCTATTTGGAATGATGATGATGTGAATTGGAAAGTGGAGCTTTTTGTTGACGGGAAGAAAGCAGGTGACTTTGTTAAGGTACAATCAAGGATTCCAGATATATGTGTATCATCATTCTTCTTCAATCAGATGCACAAGAATACCAGAACCTGGGTTTCCTCGACAGCGTGTCATTACTGGTATGCTCCTGCTCCTGGAGGGTCCCCACTGAAAGTACGCAATTGGGAGGTTCGTGCAACTCAGACTATTCCTGGAAGTGGTGAAGTCAATGTTTATACATGCAATGAACTTCAGACCGATTATTCTGGCTTCAAGAATTGATGCCAGAATAACTGGTTAATCGCATTAAAACTATAAAGGCGGCTGCAATGTATGCGGTCGCCTTTGTTGTATATATGATAGGTTGATTAGAAGTCTATAGCTTCACGCATTTGAGGGACAGTTTCGGAAAGTTTCATTCCTTTCCTATATATGCCAGCCGTTCCACCTACGAAAATATCTGCGCCCATTTCTGCCATAGAATGAGCACGTTCCTTACTTACGCTACCATCTACACTTATGAGAATATTGCTATATCCTTTGCTATCAAGGAACTTGCGCATCTTGGATACTTTGTCCATAATGCCATCGACCATCTTTGCTCCGGCATATCCTGGATGAACGAGCATAAGTGTTACAGTGTCGAGGCTTCCGAGAAATGGCTCTATAGATTCAACATCTGTTTCAGGGTTAACTGCTAATCCGAAAAGCCCACCTTTTTCGTGCACTTTCGCGCTGATACTCTTGAAATCCAAGTTTAGCTCGACATGTGAGCTTACGATATCACCCTTGCGGATCTCGAAGCGTCCCATTATAAGCTCTGGATCTTCCACCATCAGATGAATATCCAATGGCATATCGGTAGTTTTCTGCATTGATGTTATGAAATCTGGCCCGAAAGTCAAGTTGGGAACGAAATGCGCATCCATAACATCTACATGGAGCATATCCACCCCATTATCTTTCAATGCTTTTATATCTTGCCCCAGATTCATCAGGTCTGAGCACATGACAGAAACTGAAATATATCTCTTCTTGCTCATACGCTTCTTAATCATTGACAAACATTACTTTATTGAAAAATTCTTTATGCCCGAGGATTAGACCGAAAGCTTTTTCCTGTTCACTCAAGTGGAATTTGTGCGATATGAGCGGACGGACATCTACGCGATGTGTTGCGATGGCATGGAGAGCTGTTTTCCAATCGTTTCTGGAATCGTTGTAGCTACTGTTCCATGTACCTCTGACTGTTAGCTGCTTGCGGAGAATTTCCCAATAGCCGTTCTGTGTCAATGTCATATCTCCTGCTGGATTTCCCATACATACGACATGCCCATCAGCTTTTGCGGATTTGAGAGCTTGTTCGAATGTCTGTGAAACACCAGCTCCTTCAATGCAAACATCGGCTCCTTTGCCTCCTGTCTGTTCCTTGATGAAAGCTACAGGATCATTCTCTCGTGAATTGACAGCCGTGAAACCAAGAGAGTTTGCAAAGTCTACTTTAGTTTGATCAATATCACAGAGAATCACCTTTGCGGCACCAGCTGTTCTTGACCATAATCCAAGCATTATACCGATAGGACCTGCACCAAATACGGCTACTGTGTCACCAATCCTGACATTTCCTTGCCCGACAGAATGTAGAGCCACTGCTGCAGGTTCGCACATTGCTGCTTCTTCGAATGAAAGAGTGTCATCGAAGAATACGAGATTCCATTCCTTGACAGCGATATATTCTGCAAAACCGCCATCTCGTCTGGAACCATAGTAGTCATAGTGGCTACACTGAGCATATTCTCCAGTTTGACAGGCTGCGCAATGCCCACATGGAATCAATGGGAATACGGCTGCTCGCTTTCCTATTAGTTCCTTGTTATCAGCATCTACGATTTCTCCTGAAAACTCATGTCCAGGTATTGTTGGAAAGTGATATGTACCTTTCTTGAAAATGCGTGGGATATCGCTTCCGCAAATACCACAAGCTTTTACTTTGAGTAAGACTTCTCCTGGCTCGCGTTTAGGGTTCGGAACGTCCTCATATCTGAGGTCTCCGACAGCATGTAGGTTTAATGCTTTCATTTTATGATGTTAATTTTTTTATCTTCTTTCGCAAAGTTAGGCTATTTCCAGATAAATGACAATAAATGAAACGAAATTTTGCGTTTGCATCGTTATAGTTAAGAAAACTATAAAAATGAGATTGGCTATTTGCATGTACAGTCTTAGGTCATAAAAAACTTTTCGGCATAAATCCAAACAGATTCTAAGTATGATTCGTTTAAAAATGCTATATTAGCAGTCGTGTAACAATGATAATTTTTGTAGTATGAAGAAAATCATTATGGTCGCAACGGCTATGGTTATGGCTTGCGGCGCAATGTCTGCACAGCAGAAAGGAGATATGTATGTTGGTGGAATCCTTGGAGTAGCTGGAGGTTCTAGCAAAACAAATTACACGGCAAATTCTGTTACTGTGAAAGGAGATGGAACTCCATCTACTACGACATTTACTCTTGATGGAGAATTTGGATATTTCTTTGCCGACAATTGGCGAATCAGTGGAAGCCTTGGGTATGGACTTGTTTCTAATCCTGATCGAAAAGTTGACGATAAATGGCTTAGGGATAATGTGAACATGTTTTCGATAGGCCCAAGTGTTGCATATTACCTTAATATTGTCGGAGATTTGTATTATACTCCGGAGTTTGGGTTTGGTGCTTATTTCGGTAATGTGAAGACGGATCTTACCAAATCTTCTGTGCAGAGGAATGGTTTGGCTGGATTTGGCTTTGGTTTCCATATTGGACAGTTTGAGTTTAGGCCTTCAGATCATTTCGGTTTTAGTGTCAATGTCCTTTCTTTTGATTATGCCTATACGAAATTGAGGGGGGATGATTCAGATGATTATTCTACGACCTCTGCAGTTCAATATAATATCGGAATCCAGCCATCTTTCGGAGTTAAGTACTATTTTTAGCACAATCTATGAATAAAAACATATCGGTGCTAGATTCAGAATATATCATTGACGGGGCGAGGATGGACCTTACGCCCCGTCAGATACTTGTTGAAGCTATGGGGATGGTAAGTGCTGAATCGAAAGCAGGTTATGAACCGATAGTAGATGAAAGTGTCGATCCGTCTCCTTCTGGGAATATTTCTGAATCGAAGGATTTTGAAGGATTGCTTGATATTATTTCTGTAGATGTCAAGAAACGTAGACAGATACCAGCGTATTGTCCAGAGAGTGTAACGAGAGGTGAAATTGCGAGGGCTTTGGTCGATACTATTTGGAAAAAAGGCCATTTCCGTTTGGATGACTTAGCTCTTAATTTAGTATGGGAGTGGAATTCTGAACCGGTAGGGAATATGTCCGCATTTTATCGGTCAGTGGAGTCTGCCTGCAGTTATTTGGATATGCTTGGGGTGCGTATTTCAGGATACGGATTTGTGGAAAACTCACATGGGTGCAGTATTCGCTTCAAGACATCAGTAGAAGGAGGAGAGGTCTTCGATGATGAAGATGCTTCTTCAGATACTGTAGATATTGCAGAAAGCATAGACAGGGATATAAGAGATCTTCCGGAGAATAATTCTGCGAGTATTCAGCTTTGGGATATTCCGTTTAGAACAGAAAATCCGGTTTTGAAACGTGGTCGATGTGTTTCGTCACATATTATTACTGGCGGCGACAATTGGCTGATATACATTCCATTTGATACTTGTAATTTTAGACTTGGGGCATCTCTTGTGGCTGAAAAATCAGGAGTGTCAGGAGGAAAAGCGCCAGATATGTCTGATTCTGATTATTTTATAGACTGCTTTGAGGTCGTGCGAGAATTTGTGGAAGATGGTATAATATTGTCAGGAGCGACTGTTAGTGCAGGAGGAATTATTACAACGCTTGATGCTATGAAAACAGCTGAGGCTGGCATTGATGTGGATCTGTCTGCAGTCTTGCATTCATATTCGGAATGTTCTCCTGCTGAGGTACTTTTCGGTGAGGTGGCTGGCGTCATAGTTGAGATACGAGACTCTGATTTCGATTATGTTGATGCTGAGTTGTTACTTCAAGATGTTGCGTATTATCCTATCGGACATCCTGGGGTGCCCGGACTGCGTATTACAGAGAATGGGCCTGGTAATTTGGCTGGGATTTTACAATCGCTTCTCGGTCAAGAAGGGGTGGCGGCAGAAGGTGAGGATTAAATATATACACTGAACTATGGTCAACAAATATGCTAATGTTCCAGATAAGGGACAATCGGGCAAGAAGCCCAAGATATTCGTGTTAGATACTAACATTATCTTGCACGATTATAAATCTATAAGAAAATTCCAGGAAAATGACATTGTCATTCCGATCGCTGTGATTGAGGAACTTGATAAGTTTAAGAAAGGTAATGATGCTCTGAGTTTCAATGCACGTGGATTTATGCGTGAAATTGATCGACTGACTGAAGGAAAAATGTTTGGGAAGAGCGGCGTGCCTCTTGGCAAGGGACTTGGCAATTTCAAGATAGAGCCAAATCATCCATTTCCAGATAGCATGAAGGACTTGTTTCATGATGATATCCAAGATCACAGGATTCTTGCGACTGCAATATGGGTGAGAGATAATAATCCAGATCGTTTTGTAGCACTTGTAACTAAGGATATAAATCTTAGGATGAAAGCCAAGGCGGCTGGTATGGTTGCACAGGATTATTTAACGGATCGTGTAGAAGAGGAAAAGGTTGAGTATGCTCAGAAAGAGGTTCGTGTTATTGATAGTATTTCGGATTCTTTGCTGCAAGAACTTGCTTATGGTCAAGAAAATGCAATTCCATGGAAGAGTGTGTCTTCAGTTAGGCCAATGGCTAATCAGCTCTATCGTTTCCGTTGGTCTTCGAATTCTGGCGAGGATGTCTGCGGCAGATATGATTCTGACATTGACAAGATAGTTTTGGTGAAGATGCGCACAGCAGCTGGCATCAAGCCAAGAAATGCGGAACAGAAGTTCGCTTTGGATGCGTGCTTGAATCCGAAGATCCAGCTTGTCTCACTTACTGGAGGGGCAGGTACAGGGAAAACGCTTCTTGCTCTTGCTGCCGCGATCGAACAGGAGAGAGACTTTGATCAGATAATCCTTTCGAGACCGACTGTTGTTCTCGGAAATCAGGATATTGGTTTTTTGCCAGGAGACCAGAAGAATAAGATGAGTCCTTTCCTTCAACCTTTGATGGATAATCTCAATGTTATAAAGGCATTGTATCGTCCTGGTAGTCGTGAATATCAGCGCATTGAGGGATTGCTCAATGATGAAAAACTCTTGATAACGCCTCTTGCTTATATAAGAGGGCGTAGTCTCGGAAAATCGTTCTTTATCATTGATGAAGCGCAGAATTTGACTCCTCATGAAATAAAGACTATAATTACGAGGGCTGGAGAAGGTACGAAGATGGTTTTCACTGGAGATATATTCCAAATAGATCAGCCATATTTGGATCAGTGGTCGAACGGATTGACTCATCTCGGTGAGAAAATGTCTGGCCAGAAGTTGTTTGAACATGTATTCTTGAAGAAAGGGGAGAGGAGTGAGCTTTCTGAAATTGCATCGAAACTTCTGTGAAAATTTCATATACTGCTATGAAATGATTAAATTTGTAATCTGTTTCGTTAAGAAAATATAGAAAACCAATTTGCAATATGCTAGAAAACAAGAAAAGGGTGTATCGTTTCGGAGGCAAAACAGCTGAGGGTAACGGTGCAATGCGCGAGCTCCTTGGAGGAAAGGGCGCAAACCTCGCTGAGATGAGTCTTCTCGGTATGCCGGTTCCGGCAGGATTTACTATTACTACAGAATGCTGTGCTGAATATTATGCACTCGGTGGAGGTTATTCGGACGCTCTTAAGAAAGAAGTAGCTGAGGCTCTGGAGGCTACGGAAAAACTAATGGGCAAGAAATTCGGAGACCCGAATGATCCGCTCCTTGTAAGTTGTCGTTCTGGTGCCAGAAGCTCAATGCCGGGAATGATGGATACGATTCTTAATATCGGTCTTTGTTCCGAGACTCTTCCTGGGATGATTAAGAAAACTGGTAATCCTCGTTTCGTATATGATGCTTATCGTCGTCTCATCATGATGTATTCAGACGTTGTTATGGAGAAAGCGGAAGGCATTGAACCTGAGGATGGAAAGGGAATTCGTCAGCAGCTTGACAAAATGATGTCAGAACTTAAAGCTGCGAAAGGTTATACATCTGATACCGAGATTACGGCTGAGGAACTCAAGGATCTTTGCGATAAATTCAAGGCTAAGGTTAAGGAGGTTCTTGGTGTCGAGTTCCCTGATACCGCAAAAGCTCAACTTTGGGGATCAATCGGTGGCGTGTTCAAGTCATGGAATGGCAAACGTGCTATTACATATAGAAAGATTGAGAAGATTCCTGATGACTGGGGTACTGCAGTAAACGTACAGTCCATGGTCTTCGGAAATATGGGCAATACTTCTGCTACAGGTGTGGCTTTCTCACGTAACCCTGCTAATGGTGACAATAAATTCTATGGTGAGTGGCTTATCAATGCTCAAGGAGAGGATGTGGTCGCAGGTATTCGTACACCGAACCCTTTGAATGAGGCTACCAAGACTGAGAAGAATAAAGATCTTCAGTCTCTTGAAAAGGCTATGCCAGAGGTTTACACGGAACTTGATGACATCAGAAAGAGACTTGAGGAGCATTTCCATGATATGCAGGATATAGAGTTTACTATCCAGGAAGGCCATCTTTGGATGCTTCAGTGCCGTATTGGAAAGAGAACTGGTTTGGCTGCTCTCCAGATGGCGATCGATATGCTTGAAGAGGGGATGATTGATGAGAAAACAGCTGTAATGCGTGTTTCTCCTGCACAACTGGATGAGATTCTTCACCCGATTCTTGACCCTGCATCAGAGAAAAAGGCTGAAGTTATGGCTCAGGGACTTCCTGCATCTCCTGGTGGAGCTGTTGGTACCCTCGTATTCTCTCCTGAAGATGCGGTGAAGGCTGCAGAGGATGGAAAGAAAGTTATTCTTGTTCGTGAGGAAACTTCTCCTGAGGACATTGAAGGTATGCGTGCTGCTGCCGGTATTCTTACTGTACGTGGAGGTATGACGTCTCATGCCGCACTTGTTGCACGCGGATGGGGTAAGTGTTGTATCGTAGGTTGCGATGCAATGCACATTGACCTTGAAAATAAGATTGTTACTTTCGCGGGGCATGATAAGCAGTTCCATGAGGGTGACTGGTTTAGTTTGAACGGAACAAAGGGGCTTGTTTATAATGCTCAGATCGAAACTATGGACGCGTCTGAGAATCCTCTGTTCGTGAAATTCATGGCCCTTGCGGACAAGTTCCGCAAGCTCGGAATTCGTACCAATGCAGATACTCCTGAGGATGCTGCCAAGGCACTTTCATTTGGTGCAGAGGGTATAGGTTTGTTCCGTCTTGAGCATATGTTCTATGGAAAGAACTCTGAAACACCTCTCGCAAAATTGCGTAAGATGATTCTGTGTGATACTGATGAGGAAAGAAAGGCAGCTCTTACTGAACTTGAGCCGTTCATCATGGCTTCAGTGAAGAGCACACTCAGAATTATGGATGGTAAACCAGTTGTTTTCCGTCTTCTTGATCCTCCTCTTCATGAGTTTGTTCCTAGAACGGAGGAAAAGAAAGAAGAATTGGCAAGAGAGCTTGGCGTGAGTGTTGAGGAAATCGAGAAGCGTGGCGAGTCACTGCACGAGGTTAACCCTATGATGGGTCATCGTGGAGTACGTCTTCATGTGTCATTCCCTCTCATAGCTGAGGTAGAATATAGAGCCATATTCACAGCTACAGCAGAACTTCAGAAAGAAGGTCTCCATCCGATACCGGAAATTATGATTCCTGTTACGATTTCTGCTCGTGAGCTTAGCTTCCAGAAAGCCATCTGCGATAGAGTAAAAGCTGAAGTAGAAGGAAAATTCAGCATCGCTCTTTCATACCAGTTCGGTACAATGATTGAGATTCCTCGTGCTGCTTTGACAGGTGATCGTATGGCTCGTACAGCTGAGTTCTTCTCATTTGGTACCAATGACTTGACGCAGATGACATTTGGCTTCTCACGTGATGACGTTGGAACATTCATGGGCGAGTATCTTGGAAATAAGATTTTGGATGCTGATCCATTCAAGACAATTGATACCAAGGGGGTTGGTAAACTTGTCGAGTATGGTATCCAGAGCGGACGTTCGAAGAGACCAGAACTCAAGTGTGGTGTCTGCGGAGAGCATGGTGGAGATCCTGATTCCATTAAGTTCTTCAACAAGATCGGCATCGACTATGTATCATGCTCACCTTTCCGCGTGCCTATTGCCCGCCTTGCTGCGGCGCAGGCTGCGATAGCTCAGAGCAAATAAAGATACCTTTTTCATAAATGAAGCGGCTGACCGAAGAAATTCGGCCAGCCGCTCTTTATTTAGCAAACATTATAGTACTAACTTGTGTATCGCATTCGCGAATCCGTCCATATCAACATCATCTGTGATATAATCCGCTGCTGCTTTCACATCATCACCTGCATTACCCATTGCTACTCCAAGACCTGCTACTTCGATCATTGGAATATCATTGCCACCATCGCCGAATGAGATTGTCTCACTTATGTCAATGTTCATTTCTTTAGCAAAGGCACGTATGCCGGATGCCTTGGTTACTCCACGTACACTTACATCTGCGAAGATTGGCATCCATCTTGATGCTATGAGTCCTGGTAGCTTTGGCATAAGTTTGTTCTGTAATTCTTCATTGAAATAAACAGCGAGTTGTCCGCAACCTTTTTCTTGGAACTTAGCATCAATATCACAAACGATTGGTAGTTCGTGGTCAATTTTTGTTGCAAGCCCAACGACTTCTGGAGTAATCTTGTTTACGAAAAATCCGTCATTGAGCTCAAGGCATATTGCGAAACCATATTCTTCTGAAAATTTAAGCATCTTTTTGAAATCTTGATAATCAAGGAAATGCTCTTCAACAAGTCTTCCGTCACGCCATCGACATTCAGCTCCGTTCAAGGCGATAACTCCGTCGTAGGGTAAATTTTCCACGACTTTGAGATCTGTGTACGGTCGCCCTGTGGATATGAAGAATTTGACTCCTTTCCTATGAGCTTCTTCTATTGCTTCTCTTGTTGAATCAGGTACTGTGTGGGTTTTAAAACTCACCAATGTTCCGTCTAAATCACTGAATATGGCTTTATATTTCATATTGTCAAAATCTATAAATTCCAGTTTTGCAAAGATAGTGATTTCTGAGAATTATAATGGGAATTCATGATTCCTGGCCATTCTGCATAGGATTAAGAAGTTGTTTTTAAATTATTTCCGCTAGTACAATGACTTTATCGGGAGTATTGTGTATATTCGCGGAAAATTGAAGATGTTATGCGTGTTAGGCTTTCATTAAGATCTATGGTAGAGGCTATTGCAGGCGCTGTCAGGCGTTTTCCCATGGCCGTGGCGTTTCTGGCCATCTTCATTGGCTCTGTCATTTTGAGCATACACTGCGACGAAACCATTGTCGGGAAGAATCTGTTCTTTCTCTTGTGGTGGCCCGGTACGGCCGCTATGCTGAATATCGTGCTTAGGCTCTGGTATGAGGCGTCGGACGGATTTTGGCGTGAAGGTGAGGCGGGGGAGCGTCAGGTCTCGGGAAAATATGGGAGAAGCATTGTATGGGTAGCCAATGCCTTGTGGCTTGGTGTCGCAGCATTGTTCCGCATGCATTGTCCTGACAGTCTGGCTTGGAATAATGCCTCTGCGACTCTGGCCGTGGCACTTGCGGCCGGCATCATCCTGGTGCCTTTTCTGCGCCGAGGCTCAGACAGTGACACCGGATTCTGGAACTATGCGCTCGACACGGTGACATCTGCATTGACCTCATTCGCCATCGGCGTGCTCCTTGCCATCGGCATTGACATACTCCTTTTTGCGGTGGAGGCTCTTTTCGGGGTCGATGTGGATTGGAAAATTTATCTGGACATAGCTTGGACTTGCATTCTGTTCATCGGGTCTCTGGTTTTCCTGCAGTTGATTCCGCGGTCGGAAAACACTGGTGCAGAACGTCCCGGGAAGACTGGCCTGGCTCTTGTGCACTACATCCTGATGCCTCTGCTTGCCGCATACCTCATCACGCTGTACATCTATGCGGCCAAGATTCTGCTCTCCTGTGAACTGCCGCGTGGAGGGGTCTCCTGGCTCGTCTCCGTGTCGATGCTATGCCTGGTGCTTGTGGTGTTCTTCGTCTATCCGGTTCAGTTCCGAGCCACGAAGAGCCGCCTCGACAGACGTATCCTTCGCTGGCTGCCTGCTGTGTTCCTGCCTCTGCTTCTGCTGATGAGTATCGGCATAGTTCGTCGTATAAGTGACTATGGTATAACGGTAGTGCGTCTTTATCTGGTCCTGTTCAATGCTTGGTGCTATCTTGTGTGCATAGGTCTTATTGTGTGCAAGTCCCGAAGAATAAAGTGGATACCTCTTTCTTTCATTGTCCTGCTCCTGCTTGCGTCAGTCGGTCCGCAGAATTTCACTTCTGTCACTCGCAGGACGCTTCTCTGACAGATTCGTAGGGAGGTCAATGCCGGTTTCCCCGGGGTTGTGTTTCCTCTGGATTCCGTGGCCTATGACTCATTGATGACATCTGGGGATTCGGCGTTTGTCTCAGCTGTTGACAGCAGGATGGAATATGTCTCCGGCAACTTCCCTGCCGAGTCATACACGCTTGTGGATTCATCATTCTCTGAACGCTGGAGGTTCGGGCTATATGCAAATGAAGTAGTTGTGGATACCGTCGCTGTTGACAGTGCCCGGATATGGTCGGTCTATCCGGAGAACACGGATATTCAGCCTATTCCTGACGGATACTCCAGACTCATTCCTGAACTCCGTATCGAAAAGAGTGTTCCTGTATCAGACACGCTTTATCTTAATGTCACTCCTGACTCCTTGCGCATTGCCATTCCGATGGCGCCGCTGAGGAAAGCCTCCACATCTCAGAGCGTCGGATGCTATCCTGTCTATGGTGACGGTGTGATACTTTATCCTTCGGATGTTTGCGTGTCCATGGCTGGTGATAATCGTTACCTCGTGACTATCAGTGCCGTGGCCATTGTGAAGTAAGGTCTTGTCGCTTTTTCGGCAGCTGATGACGTCTGTCGTGATTTCATAGGATTTAGGAGGAGTGTTGAAAAAAAACACTATCTTTGAGATGTAATGTAAGGTTTTGCGTATGAGGACAGGAGTTAAGCGATTCCCGATAGGAATTCAGACGTTTGAGGAAATTGTAAAGGGCGGTTATCTTTATATTGACAAGACGGGGTATGTCAATGATATCGCCGATTCTTATAAATACGTGTTCTTGAGCCGCCCGCGCAGGTTCGGCAAGTCGCTGCTGTCATCCACTTTCCACTGCTATTTTGAGGGCAGGAAAGAATTGTTCGAAGGCTTGAAGGCCAGTGAAAGGAAAACAGAATGGAAGAAACATCCTGTTTTCCATTTCGATATGTCCACTGCCAAGCATATGAACGAGGAGCAGCTGTTGCGCTGTCTTGACTATAAGCTTGCTGAATATGAAAGAACCTACGGTAAAAATCAGAGCATTGACGACACGGATGTAAATGCCAGGCTTGAGATTCTCATCAAGACAGCATTCGAGCAGACTGGGGAACAGGCTGTGCTGATCATTGATGAATACGATGCTCCACTGCTGGACGTGATGAACGACAAGGTCAAGCTCCCTTCGCTCAGGCAGATTATGCGGAACTTCTACAGCCCGATAAAGAGCCTTGACCCGTATCTGAGGTTCGTGTTTATTACCGGTATCAATAAGTTTGCACAGCTTAGCATCTTCAGCGAACTGAATAACCTGCAGAACATCTCAATGATGCCGGAGTATTCTGCCATTTGCGGAATCTCGCAGTCCGAAATGGAGAGCAATATGCAGGATGAAATCAAAGCTCTCGCCGACGAACAGGAAATCTCTTACGATGAAGCGCTGGCCCAGCTGAAATACAACTATGACGGATATCATTTCAGTGAGAAATCGGAAGACATATACAATCCGTTCAGCCTCATCAAGTCGTTGAACGAAAAGCGCTTCGGAAGTTATTGGTTCGATACCGGGACTCCGACATACCTCATCGAGAGACTTCGGCGTAACCCTATCGACGAGACCTCGCTCGACAAGATTACGCTCGTGCCGCAGTCTGACTTCGACGTATCCCCCGAATTGTCTGACAATTCCCTGCCGATGCTCTATCAGACAGGGTATCTGACAATCAAGTCCTACGACAAGAGAATGCAGCTCTACACTCTCGGCTATCCGAACAAAGAGGTCAAGATAGGCTTCACCAGAGGACTCCTCGGGGAGTATCCGAGCAGTACAGGCACGGCTTCGGGATTCGTGGCGCACTTCTATGCTGCGATGGACGCCCAGGACATTGACCTGGCGATGGAGAAACTGCAGGCCTATCTCGCAGGCATCCCTAACGACCTCGAGAACAAGACGGAGAAGCATTATCAGACTATCATCTATCTGATTTTCTCGCTTCTCGGGTTCTATATCCGCACGGAGGTGAAGTCTGCCATCGGGCGTGCTGACGCTGTCTGTCACACCGACAACTGCATCTACGTCTTCGAGTTTAAGGTGGACGGCTCCGCTGAAGAGGCATTGAAACAGATAGACGAGAAGGGCTATATGCTTCCGTATAAATTCGAAGAGGGCAAGAACCTCGTCAAGGTCGGCGTGAACATATCATCCAAGACGCGCACCGTCGAGAAGTGGATAGCGCGATGAGTGATTTATAAAGAGTGAAGCCTGTTTATGGTGTACTCGCACCTATTATCCACACTGAATTGCCTTGCAAGCGACTCCTTTACACCTGTCAACGAACGAAGGTGAGTCCAAGTTAATTGGGTACGCAGCGCGTACCTAATTTCCTCCTCAGAGAAAGCATAAGCTACCCGGATGCATTGCTTCAGTTTCTCACACTTCCATCCAGAACCATATCTGTCTGCCGTAGCTGTCCTTGTCCATCGCCGTCTTTCTCATAAGCATCAGCATGGACTCGTCGCTTGGCATCGCTATGAATTGTGCTGTTTTGTAACTAACTTTTGTGGCGTTTTACTACTGACCTTTGTGGTAATTTTCGCTGTATTTGTACCAGGAGCGAAAAGTAGACATGTCCTTATTTCAACATGAGAATGTATTATGAGTTGATTATCAGTATTATACATTCCAAACGGTAGAAAAGTGGTTGTATAGATTCTGTTGGGATACGAAACGGATAAGATTTAACGTATTTAACTTTCGATTACATTAAAAACGAGGACTTTATGGGTTTGTTTCAACCAAACTCATAGGGTGACTGATGAAACTTTTCCGATAGGAATACAGTCATTGATACGCTACAACAGCGAGGTGGGTTCATAACCACAGGTGAAGTGAAAAGCCGTGGTGAATATGAGCAGCTTCGCCGTGCAATAAAAGATGGAACGCTTATGCGGCTTCGTAATGGTGTCTATGTGGAAATGTCAGCGTTGGCAAACAACATGATAGATGTGGAACGTATAGTTCC
>CAKUVA010000015.1 GCA_934693135.1 uncultured Bacteroidales bacterium
CTCTATCACGGTAGGGATTCTTTTCTGGAGATCCTCTATGTGGGAGATTATGCCGACGTGCTTGCCGCTGGAGGAGTTCAGTTTCTCCAATGCTGACATCACGCTGTTGAGCCACTCTTGGCTGAGTGTTCCGAATCCTTCGTCGATGAAGAGGGTGTCTACGCTGATGCTGTTCTCTGCGAGGCTTGACAGGCCCAGGGCCAATGACAATGAAATCACGAACCCTTCACCGCCTGAAAGCGTGTTCCCGGAGCGGACTATGCCATCCTCGTTGTCCTCTACCAGGATAATTAGTGAGCCCGGCTGTGCCGTCAGTTCATAACGTGGGGCAATCTTTCTCAGATATGCGTTTGCATGATTGAGGATGTCCTGCATGATGTAGCTCTGAGCTATCTTCTTGAACGTAAACCCGTTGACACCTCCGAAAAGGTCGTCCAGAGTTTTCCACTGGGCATTGACCCTGCCTGCTCTGTCGCGCGCGTCAAT
The DNA here is from genome assembly GCA_934693135.1 of uncultured Bacteroidales bacterium. GTDB lineage: Bacteria > Bacteroidota > Bacteroidia > Bacteroidales > UBA932 > Cryptobacteroides. The sequence goes on from CAKUVA010000015.1 coordinate 487, forward strand.
CTTGCTTTTAAGCGCGACATGCTTCTTGTTATCATCCTCAATGATGTTCTTGAGTTTGCCGAGGTACTCCGACTTGACCATATTGTCAGACTCGACCTCAGTCTTTAGTACACGAACCGCATCGGCCGTCTTCGGTAGTGTATCATCCTCAGCATAAGCATTTTTCAAGATGTTCTCATTTATCTCTTTGGACTTGCGTTCATCGTCGATGTGCCCAAGTGCCGTTCTGATGCTGCTATTCAATGATCCCCACTCCGCAATGGCATTGCCTGAGAATTTCTCCGGTACGATGTCACCGGAAGCGAAGTCCCCATTGATCGCGATAATCCTTTCACGGACATCAGATGCGGATTTGATGGCGGTTTCTAGATTATTTTTCTCGGTGGTCACCTTGTCATATTCTTTCAGAGTGTCATTGTACTTTCTTGCCCTGTCCTTGAGCTTCGTGATAAAGCCTTCGGTATCACATTCCCATTCCTTTTTCCATTCAGGGAATGATATGAGGTTCCCTGCCGCCAGAAGAGATTCCGATGCGGATTTCTCTGCCGCAGAAATCATTTTTCCGGCATTGTCAATGTCGCTCATGATTTTCTGGATCTCCAGGTTCTTCCTGTTGTATTCGGACATTAAAGGAGAGTAGATGTCACTCTGGTATTTGTCCCTGTCTGCAGTCGTACTGTCTACGGTCTTTTGCCTTTCATTTACAGCGGCAATTGCCTTTTCATTGGCATCCTTGCGTGTGTCCAGCGCTTTTTTGATTACCTCAAGCTTTTCCCTGATATCATCTTCATTGACCTTTATGCCCAATGAAGAGAAATTTTTGGCGAACGCCTCCTTGAGTCCTGCCAAGGACCTTTCGTCGTTGGCGATTCTGTCTTTGGCCCTTTTGAGCCCGTCCAGTCTGGTGTTGTAGGCTGTAGAGGCTTTGAAATATTCAGCATCAGCTTTCCGCATTTCCGTTTCCGCCTTTTCCTTTGCCTCTTTTGCAGGTCTGAGAAGATCGTTCTGCTCCTGTTCAGAGATGAGCGATGTTATTTTCGCATGACATACGGGGCAGATATCTTCACCAGTCTCACGAAGCCAACTCCTAAGACTGACAGCAGCCTGGTCTATCGCCATAGCCTGCATATTATATGAGTCACGGCTTTTCTCGTAGGCATCCTTGGATATCTTAGACTTTTCCTTTAGTCTATTGAGTGCAATCAGCTCTGCCTCAATCTCTTCTTTCTCCTTCTTGTAGTCGGACTTCTCTGTGGTGATGTTCTCTTCCCTCTGCTGGATGGCGGCATAGTCAGTGCCGGCTTCGCCGATGAGTTTCAGTTTCTTGTCAATGTCCAGCCTATCCTTCTCCACATCATCGGGCCTAAGCGCCATCTTGGCCTCAAGGGCCTCCGTTACTGCTGCTTGCATGCTATTAAGAGTCTTCTCCGCATCGGCTTTCTTCGTTTCCAGTTCGGCGAAAAGTATCCGTGACGTTTCAAGAATTTTCTTCTCATTCTCGAGAACCTCTTTCTTAATCTTGCAGTAGTTTTCCTGCTTCAAGACATTCACAAGGTGCGATTCGATGGTCTGGACATTTGCGAACACGTTGGCATGAACTTTTTGAGCATCGATGCCTTTAGCTAGATCTTCCGCGACCTTGCTTTTCTTGTCGAGTTCGGCTTTGCTATATGCAATGTCGTTGGTGAGGACGTCGAACTGCGACTTCGCCGATACAAGAATCCCTTCTGATTCCTTTATGGACTTCTCGGCTGCTGAGACAGCATCAAAAGCCTTCAGGAGGCTCTCGAACAAGGTCAATGCTGACTTGTTCTTTTCAATGTCGCCTTCAATCTGTTTTATTTCATTGACAAGATCACTCTTTTTTTCCTCCGGGAGAAGGACGACAGAATTGACATCCCTGTCCGCCTCCTTATAGGCATTTTCGACGTCAATTGATTTCTGGTGGATGCGTGTGCCGATTCTTGCATAAATCTCCGTGCCGGTTATCTTCTCGAGAATCTCCGACTTCTCTTTGGTCTCGGCTTTCAGAAACTGGGTGAACTGTCCCTGGGCAAGCATCGACGTGCGGCAGAACTCATCATAGTCCAGGCCGATGATCTCCGTCATCTTGGCTATGCGCGGCTTGCCCTTGCTGGCATCCGTCATGCCTGTGCTGTCGGTTATGGACCAGGTTTCGTTATCCAGTTTTCCGTTGCGGTTTACACGGCATGCCCACTCGGCTATGTAGTCTGAACCGTCAGCTCCCTCGAACAGAAGCGTTATTCTTCCTTCTTTCTCTCCTTTCTTGAGCAGTTGGTTTACAGAAGTTATGCTGATTTCCTGCCCACCCTCCTTGTATGATGTCTCATCTGTCTTTTTGCCGTTTGTTAGGCGTGGGGTCTTGTCGTACAATGCAAGACATATCGCGTCCAGTATGGTGGTTTTCCCGCTTCCGGTCTCGCCACAGATGAGAAAAATAGGGGAGTCCGATAGTGGTGCGGATGTGAAGTCGATGCTCGCGGAGGAGATCGACGCTATGTTGAAGATATCGAGTTTCTTCAGTTTCATGGTATCAGTCGTGTTTTTCAGGGTTCATAACTTCGTCAATGGTCTCTTTCAGCAGGGAGAGGATATTATTGTCAATGCTGTCTTGTCTTGTTTCCTTTAGGTAGAGCTCAGCCACGGAGTAAGGTCCCATCTTTCCGAGTTCTGCGGTGCTGATCTTTACTTCTCCGGATGTGCTGCTGTTTTTTTCATTGACCTCCCTTACCCTGTTTATCAGGCAGAACTTCGCCTTCAGATGGCATTGCTCCGGAACTTTGGCAGCCTTGTCTTTCGCCTCCACCGGAATGGTACCGTCGTCAGTGACATTGAGTCTTACATAGCAAGCCTTTTCCGGGTCCATATTCTTGAACGCCTCGTATGTGTCTTCCCATTTGAGTGATTTTACTTCGCTGCGCCGTGTCCTGTCCTGCTGTGGTATAGTGATGACGGGCATTGTATTTTCAATGTCGATAGTCTTTACTTCCGGCGTGTCTCCGTGGGCATTTATGGTCACAATAGAAACGCTGTGCTGAAAGTCCTCGTCGAAAGATACCGGCAGGGGAGAGCCGCTGTAACGAATCCTGTCTGAGATGTTCTGCGGATTGTGTATATGGCCGAGTGCAATGTAGTCGTAGCCTGTGCCGAAAACATCAGCATTGACCATATCGATTCCTCCGATGATGTCGAGGTCCTGACCGATAGCGTCAGGTTTTTCTCCTGTGATTCGCTTTACCGCCGTATGGGCCATCACGACGACCGGGAGTTCGTTTTTATTGCGTCTTTCGACTTCTCTAAGAATTAGGGCTATAAACTCTTTCATTCTCTCTTCCCTCGGAAGGCCTGCCTTCACGGCAGGGAAATTGCCTGGGTAGCAGTGCGGTATGGCGACAATGTAACCGACGATGCTGCTGTCTTTCCCGATAGGGAAGATATGGCGTTCAAAAAGCTGCTCATGAAATTCATCGCTCTCTTCTCCCTGGATGATGTTGCGTCTTATGGATGCCACGATGGATACTCCAACGAGATTCCACAGCGGGTCGGTAATCTCTATCTTGTTGCTGTCGTGATTGCCAGCTGTCACAATGACCTTCATTGACGGTGCAATCTCATGGACTGTCATGAGATGATGCATGAACATCTCCTGTGTAGATGTCTGGGGTGACGTCGTATGATAGACATCTCCGCTGATGATGTATGCGTCCGGCTTCTGTTCCTTGATGATGTTTTCTATCTGGGATAGACAGCCGGTCTGCTCGACTGTCCTGTCATACGAATAGAACATATGTCCCAGATGCAGGTCAGATGTATGTAGAATCTTCATATTTTTGCGTTTGTATGGGGTGTTTCCGTTTGTTTCCTATTCATCTGTTTCTTGCCATATTATACGGCTAAATTCGATAAATCTTACATAAAAATAGCAAAACTATTTGAATTTCATGTCCGGTCCGAATTCTTCCCGGATGCGCTCCATATCTTTTATCGCAGGGAGTATATTGCCGATCCTATCTTGGATAGTCTTATATCTCAGTGGGAGGGTCAATGTTTAGCTCTTACTTTTAGGAAACGATATGCCTATTGGTAACGAAATTTCGGTACATTCCTAAAAATACCGGACTTTAAGTTTTCTTATTTTGGACTTAAACTATTTTCAATGCTTAGAAGAGTCCTTTTGGCAGATAATCCACCGGCAAATCCAGTCAGAGATTTGTTTGTGCCAATGACACGATGGCATGGAATGACTATACTTATCCCGTTAGCTCCAATAGCTTGTGCTACAGCCCTTATTCCTTTGATATTACCAACTCTGATGGCAATCTCCTTATAACTTCTTGTCTCGCCGTAAGGTATTTCTTGCAAAGCCTCCCATACTCGTCTTTGAAATTCGGTTCCAATAGGATGTAGAGGAATACTGAAATCTCTGCGGATGCCTGCAAAGTATTCATCCAGTTGGAATATCGTTTGTCGCAGTACTTCAGATGGTTCTTCCTTAAATGATACGTTTAGTGACTTTATAAGCCTACGTTTGTTGCGTTCTGCGCATGGCATGTCATTCCAATCGCAAAGACACAATTTGCCATTGATTGATGCTAAGACCATCTTGCCGCATGGGGAGTCGTAATATTGTATGTTTGCCCTATGGTCTTCTCTATGAGCTGCATCGAACATTCTGTATCGTGGTATGATTTCGGATTCTATAATTTACCCTCGGATTTCATGTGTAGAAAACCGAGGGTAAGAAAGAAATTTCGCTAATACTATTTGATGAACTGCTCTTTTAGACGTTCGATCTTAGCATCGGCATCATCGCCCTTGGCCCCGAAGTAGAACTTGATCTTCGGCTCTGTTCCGGAAGGACGTACAGATACCACGTCACCAGCCTCGTCAAAGAACTGAAGCACATTGGATGAAGGAAGCCCTGTCTCCTCTGTCTTCAAGTAGTCCACAACTTTTATGACAGGTGAGCCGATAAGTTCTTTAGGAGGGTTTTGACGCATCTCGGCCATAATCTTCTGAATCTCCTCGGCACCGCTCTTGCCTTTACGGACAAGCGAGGTAAGACCTTCTTTCCTGTAGCCGTACTCCTTGTAGATCTTCTGCATCAGCTGGTAAAGCGTCATGCCCTGGTCTGCCGCCCATGCAGCACACTCTGCAACCATGGAGCAGGCAATCTGTGCATCCTTGTCGCGTACGAACTGGCCGACATTGAAACCATAACTTTCCTCGCCACCGCAGATGAACTCTCCGTGAGCCTCATTGCGCTTCACAACCTCGGCAATATACTTGAAGCCGGTGAGGACATTGTATATCTTCACACCGAAATTCTTTGCAATCTCGGCGATAAGTTCCGTGGTTACGATTGTTTTCACAACGTATGTATCAGGCGAAAGTTTTCCGAGTTCTTTCCAACGTGTAAGGATATAGTAGGTAAGCATTGCCCCAGTCTGGTTTCCATTGAATTGAACCATCTTACCATCATTGTCACGGACAGCTATGCCCATACGGTCAGCGTCTGGGTCCGTTGCGAGTACGATGTCGGCTTTCTCACGCTCGGCGACTTCCAGAGCCATCTTCATTGCAGCTGGCTCCTCAGGATTAGGAGACGCCACTGTAGGGAAGTTTCCGTCGCTTACATCCTGGTCAGGAACGTGGTACACATGCTCGAAGCCGAGACGATGCAGGCACTCAGGCACAAGCCTTACGCCACATCCGTGAAGCGGTGTATAGACGAATTTGAGTTCCGGATGGCGCTTGCGTGCTTCAGGTGTGAGCATAAGAGAAAGTATGTCATGCAAGTATCTCTCGTCCACATCCTTGCCCATGAGCTCGATTTCGCCGCACTCTTCCTTGGCCTCGAAGCGGACTTGTGATGGATCTGTAATTTTGGCAACTTCTGCAACGATGTCCTTGTCAACAGGTGATGTAATCTGCGCACCATCTGACCAGAATACCTTATATCCATTGTATTCCTTAGGATTATGAGAGGCAGTGACCATCACTCCCGCGATAGCTCTCTTGTCTCTGATGGAATAGCTGAGTTCCGGTGTAGGACGAATGTTGTCGAACAGGAATACATGCATTCCGTTAGCAGACATCACATCGGCAGTGATTTTCGCAAAAAGCTTGCTGTTGTTGCGGCTATCGAATGATATGCAGACGCGGACATCCTCAGGGTTGATAGGGTCACCGTATGCATCCTTGCACTCAGCTGCATGTGCCTTGATGTAGTTTGCAAGACCCTGTGTGGCCATTCCTACAGTATATTTGTTCATTCTGTTGGTTCCTACGCCCATGATTCCGCGCAGACCACCTGTTCCGAATTCCAGATTACGGTAGAATGCATCCTCAAACCCTGCAGGGTCGCTATTTCTCAGTTCAATGACTTTGCCTTTTGTCTCCGGATCGAAGTCTCCGTCGAGCCAGCTCTGAGCCACTTCTCTAAAATCTTTTACCATGGTATTTTAGTATTTTGGTTTATATTCACCCTGCAAAAATAATAAAATTACATGTAAATTTGCAGATATGACATTGGAAGAATATAAGATGAAGAGTGTATATGAGGATTTCATAATTGCTCATGCTGATGATGACACATCTAAGCTTCTATTAGGAAGACAAAAGTGGCCGAACATCGACATTGACATGGCAGTAACAGCGATAGATTGTCGTAAGAAAATTAGGACAAAACTTCCTGAGTGGTATTCGGAAACTGGTATAATCTATCCTGATAGGATATGTGCTGAACAGTCAAGCTCATCTTTTACAAGTAGATATAAAGCTGAAGTGGCATCTCGTATAATTGGAACTGAACGATGTGGAACCTGTAGGATTGCCGATCTTACAGGAGGGTTGGGAGTAGATAGCTTGGCTTTTTCACATATAGCAGAGACGGTCCTATATAATGAAATGAATGCAGGACGAGCAACTGCTGCACGTCATAATTTTGGCCTCCTGTCATCTGGCAATATTCGTGTCGAAAGTTTCTGTGTCAGGGCTTCTGGTGAGGATAGCTCATGTTTCTGGGAAATGCTGAAAGAATTTGCACCGGATCTTATATATATGGACCCAGCCAGACGAACATTGACAGGGAACAAGGTTTTTCTAATAGAAGATTGCAGTCCGGATGTGCTGACATTGCTCCCGGATCTTTTTACATGTTGCAGGAACGTTCTTATCAAACTCTCGCCGATGGCTGATATTTCAATGTTGAATAAACGTTTCTCTGAACATGGAGCTGTCGTGCGTGAGATACATGTTGTTGCATCTGGAGGGGAGTGCAAAGAACTTCTACTTTGGTTGACTGAGGGAGAGAATGGAGAATGTCGGATTGTTGTCAATGAAAATGGGCATGTGCTATCTATAGATAAGGATATGCGTATGGAAGCACCATTATTACTTCCTGATATATCATATTTGGGAAAGATGCGTTACTTGTTTGAGCCGGGAAAGGCTCTTTCCAAGGCTGGTATGTTCAATGTCCTTTGTAATTTTTTTGGAATAAAATTATATAAGGCCGGCATATCTACACATCTTTATTTTTTGCCTGAAATTGTTGATAAAACTTCATTGGATAGACTTAAATGTTTCGGAAAACTATTTTCAATACTTGAGGTGACAGAACTGGATAAGCATAGTATTAGAGACTATGGGAAACGTTACCAGAAAGCAGAAGTGACTGCGAGGAATATTAGAATGACCAGTGAAGAGCTGAGAAAGCGTATGGGTGCTTCATCCGGTGGATCTGCGCATATTTTTGGTCTTAATATTGAAACAGATTGTGTGTCAGATAATTACATTATAGCTGGAAAGCGTCTTGTATAACTTGTATCATGTAATATTTTCTTAATGCTGATGAAATAATGATATAATAGGATATTGTGAACTTTGTGACGAATTATTAGAGTTATATATGGAAACAATCTATCTGGGACTTGTTGTTTTTCTTTTCGTCCTGGCAATTTTCGACCTTATGGTCGGTGTGAGCAATGATGCAGTCAATTTTCTTCAGTCTGCAATCGGAGCTAAAGTCGCAACTTTCAGAACAATCATTATTGTAGCTGCTATCGGCATCTTCATGGGGGCTTCCATGAGTAACGGCATGATGGAAATCGCGCGTAATGGTATTTATCACCCTTCTATGTTTACATTCCGGGAGATAATGTTCATTCTTTTAGCTGTTATGGCCTCCGATATAGTCCTTCTGGACATATTCAATACACTCGGACTTCCAACGTCAACTACAGTTTCTATGGTGTTCGAATTATTAGGTGGCACTGTAGCTATGGCGATGATGAAAACTTTAGCTGACCCTACATTGGCAGTAGGGGATTTGATGAATACAGGTAAGGCATTGACAGTCATCATGGCGATATTCATATCGGTAGCGATAGCTTTTTTCTTCGGAACTGTAGTACAATACCTGTCACGCATCATATTTACGTTTACATACAAGAACTCTTCGCTCAAATGGAAGATAGGCATCTTCGGAGGGCTTGCCTTTACTTCTATAATTTATTTCATGTTGATAAAAGGCATTGAGAATTTTTCTTTCGTGAGCACCGAGACACTTGATTGGATAAACGGCCATGCATGGACAATCTGTGGTATTTGCTTTATTGTGACCGGGATATTGACTCAGATTCTGTATCTGTTAAAGGTCAATGTCTTCCGAATCTTGGTTCTAACCGGAACATTCGCGTTGGCGATGGCTTTTGCCGGTAATGACCTTGTAAACTTCATTGGAGTACCTTTAGCAGGATATTCCGCTTTCCAAGACTATGTGGCAAATGGGGCAGGTGATTATGAGAACTTCCTCATGTCTTCCTTGGATTCTCCTGCTTCGACACCTTCAGTTTTCCTTATAGGGTCAGGTGTTATAATGATAATTGCATTGGCTACTTCGAAAAAAGCATACAATGTCGTGAAAACTTCGGTAGATCTTGCCCGTCAAGATACTGGAGACGAGATGTTCGGATCTTCCAAGATGGCGAGGATACTTGTTCGTTTCAGCACAAATATGGCAGCATTCCTGTCGGAAAGCATTCCGGACAATGTGAAGGGATGGATTGACAAAAGATTTAATACGGGTGACGCAGTTCTTAAGAATGGCGCTGCATTCGATGAGATAAGAGCTACAGTAAACCTTGTTGTGTCAAGCCTTTTGATAGCATTGGGAACGTCGCTGACTCTACCTCTTTCCACTACTTATGTGACGTTTATGGTTGCTATGGGTACATCTCTTGCAGATAGGGCATGGGGGCGTGAAAGTGCCGTATTCCGTATTACAGGTGTAATATCAGTGATAGGAGGTTGGTTTATTACTGCCGGTGCTGCATTCATTCTTTGCTTTGTGGTGGCTCTTGCCATGTCACTCGGTGGATTTGTAGTGGCTGGATGCCTTGTAGCATTGTCCCTCTTCCTTCTTGTGCGTAGCAATATCCGTTATAAGAAAAAACGAATGGAAGAGAAAGGTGATGTCATTTTCAATGAAATGCTCGCGTCAGAAGATGATGAAAAGACTCTCAAATTGCTATCTGAGCACATCATCAAGAGTCAGAGCGTTTTCTTGGAGTATGTAAATGATACATATCGTCAGATTACTGATGGTTTCATAAATGAGAATCTCGGAATGTTGCAGAAAGCAGAGGTCTCCATGCGTAGGGAGAGGCAGAACCTCAAGCAATTGCGACGCAAGGAACTTCTTGGCTTAAGACGAATAAACCCTGATGAAGCGATTGCGAAGACTACTTGGTTTCATCTCGGAAGAAATAGTTGTGAGGATATGTTATATAGTCTTAGACGTATTTGTGACCCATGTGAGGAACATGTTGATAATAGTTTCGTACCTCTTGACAAAGAACGTATCAAGGAATTTCTCCCATTAAGGGATACCATGCTGTTTATGTTAAAGCGTGCGGATGCCGTGATAAGTACAGGAGACTATCCTGGTGTAGCCAAAGTAAGGGAGCAATGTGAAACTTTCAAGGAGTGTTTGTCGCGGACAAGACATGAACAGATGGAGCGGATGCAGACAACGACGGATAACATTACAGTATCGTATGTCTACTTGAATCTTCTTCAGGAAACACAAGAGATGGTGAGTTCGCTACAGCACTTGTTGAGGGCTGCAAAGCATTTTACCGAACACTCTTAAAATATGATTATTTCCGCTTTTTGAGAGTTATAACATCTATTTCAGGCCAGGCTCCCCACCGGAATGCAATGTTCCCTCCAGTGCCGGTGCTTACATATAGAAGTCTTGCTCCGTCTGTGTAGAGACCTCCCCATTCAGGATATACAAACATTGATGGTGAGAAATTGCCAATTTTTAGTTGCATGGCGTGTGTATGCCCTGAAAGTGTGAGGTCAATGTCTGTGTCAGGCAGAACTTTACGATGCCAATGTGTCGGGTCATGGCTCATGAGTATTTTGAAGATTCCGTCAGGCAATCCTTTTTGTGCTTTCATTAGATCACCGCGTTCTGGAAATGGCGGTAGGCCATCATTCTCTACGCCTATGAGGGCTATACTATCGCAGCCGTTATGAATTATCCGATTTTCATTCATCAGTAAATTCATTCCGGCTTCTCGTTCCATTCCGATAAGTCTTGTTACTGCGTCCTTCTGTCCATTCTGAGTGCTATATCGTGCATATCCGCAGTAGTCGTGGTTGCCAAGGACAGAGTAGACACCAGCTTTGGCCTTTAGTTTGGATATTTCAGATATGAAAGGAAAGAACTCGTCAGGGGACATATTTATCATATCTCCTGTGAATAATATCAGATCTGGTTTCAGCCCGTTGACGGTGTCCACTATTTTTTTGACTGTTTGGGGCGATTTTGAGTAGGTCCCGATATGCATGTCTGACAGATGAATGATTCGGAATCCGTCGAATGACTCTGGAAGGTCATAGAATTCAGTAGTAATGTTCTTGACAGTAATGCGTTTCCACCCGAAAGTCAGTCCGTAGATATTCATTGACATAAGAACTAATCCTGCAGATAGTCCTGCAATTAAACCTATGTGTTGTCCGTGTTTGAAAATCTTTTCAGACAGATTTCCTAAGGCTGTTAATATTGCAAATACAAATTTCGGAAGGAAAAAACCGAGTATCAATGCCGTGAGAATATATGTAGGCCACCACGCCATGTCATTCATCACGATAGCGATGGAGAAGAATAGACCTATCAATGGAATCCAGTGAAGAATTTTGAGAAGTAGGCCTTTCTTCCTAATATAGGCATACCATATATAGATGTCGGCAGCGATTATGCCGATCAGCCCGATAAAAACGAATTTCATTTTTTTTGACTATGCTGACAATATGTCAGTTGTTGGTTTTTGATAGAGTGAATGCAAAATCAAGACCACCTGTTTTGGCTATTGTCACTGATATTTTCCCACCATGCATCATGACCGCGTTCTTTACTATGGATAGACCGAGTCCAGTTCCACCAAGTTTTCGGGACCTGCCTTTATCTACTCTGTAGAACCTTTCGAAAAGATAAGGAAGTTTTTCTTTCGGAACCCCGCATCCGTTATCGGAAAAGTCGAATTTATAGCACTTTGTATCTTCATCGATACATTGTACTATAATTGTGGTTTCTTCACCGGCATATGCTATGGCATTGTCTGTCAAGTTTCTGAATATTGAATAGATAAGAAGCTGATTTCCCTCTATTGTGATATCCGGTGTTACGAGATTAAGAAAAGTCATGTGCTTTTTCATGAGTTGCAGTTCAACATCTTTTCTGATGGAATCTATAATCTCACATATGTTAACTATTTCTGTTGAGAATGTCTGTGATGCTTCGTCTATCTTTGTTAGAAGTGTTATAGACGAAATTATGTGCCCGAGTCTATTGCTTTGGGCAAAACACCTCTGCAGAAAGTCTCTCTTGGTTTGCTCATCCATATTTGGGTTGTCGAGGATTGTCTCAAGGTAACCGATGATACTACTTACCGGTGTCTTCAACTCATGTGCAATGTTCTGTGTGAGTTGATGTTTGAGCCTCGCCTTGTCATCTTCGCTGCTATGAAGTTTTGCGTATAGTCTTACAATATTGCGTGATATGTCTCCAAGCTCGTCGTCAGCGAATTCAATGTCTGATGTACCTATATCCTCATTTCTTTCGGCCAGGGTGGCGAATTCTTTCAGTAGTGTGATGTTTTTCTGTATTTTTCTCAGATATAGAATGTAGATAGCAGTGATTACGATGCATATCATGATTCCGAGGAGAAGGTACCCTTTATCAGATGTTATCACGGTCATGAAAGACATGTCGTATGGGCGTGATGACCTTACAATGATACTATCCTCCGGATATGCATTAGCTGTATAGAACCACTTTCCGCCTAAAGACGCAGATTCCCTTTCTATGTCATATCCAGTTCCTTCCAGCATTGCCATCTGGATTTCTTTCCTTTCAGAATGATTTATTCTTTTGATGGTGTCGGAAGCCTCGTTGTCATAGAGTACGTTGCCATTATAGTCTATTATAGTGGATCTGATGCCCCTCTTTAGCTGTTTTTCTTCAAATTTGTTGAATGCATTTGTATCTCTGGAGAGTATGCACTCGTGTAGCTCGCGGTTATAGCTCTCAAGCTGAGCGTTGGTGATTTCTGTTGTCCATCGATCCTCTTTCCTATACATGTAGCCTGTGAATATGAGAATTGTGAAGAGAATGATGGATGCTACTATTAGCAGTAGCTTAGAACTCAATGACAAATAGGCTTTTTTCATACTAGATGAATTTACTGCCAGTGTCTATTGAGAAAGTCCTTCGAAACAATATCCGTATCCATGCCGAGTGACTATGAATGACCCATATTTTCCGAGCTTCTTGCGTAGTCTCGTGATGTTTACGTCGACAGTCCTTCCGAGAACTATTACCTCGTTTGGCCATACCTTGGCGAGTATTGCCTCTCTTGAATATACCATACCTGGGTGTTCGAGAAGCAGGTTAAGTATTTCAAGTTCAGTCCTTGTAAGGATTACCTGTTCTCCATCTACCTTGATTTCTTTTTTTCTCATGTCGATTTCAAGTCCGTCAAACTTTTTTATATTATGAAAATCGTCGTCGGGATAGACACGTCTGAGAACAGCTTTGACTCTTGATAATACTTCACGGATGGAGAATGGTTTAGCAATATAGTCATCGGCTCCAATTCCGAATCCCTTGACTGTATCTTCTTCAGAATCTTTTGCAGATATGAAGATTATCGGAATATTTGTTGTCTCTTTTTGACTTTTTAGAAATCCTGCCATTTGGAATCCCGAAATTCCTTCCATCATTATATCCAATAGTAGAAGATCAAATTCGGAGACTCCTTTTTTCAATGCTTCTTCAGCAGAGTGGGCTACTGCTGTCTCATAACCTGCTGCATTAAGATTGAATCTGAGGATCTCACAGATATCTTCTTCATCATCGATGATAAGAATTTTTTTCTTGTTCATATTTTTGCTTGTTGTCAATTTTGCAAATATATGTTTTTTGAATGAAAAAATCGTTTAAGTAGTCGATTTTTTCGCATTCCCAGCAATCACTTTCAAATCAGGTAACTCGAAGCCTTCTTCAGCATATATCATCAGAAGCTGATCCCCACTATATAACTTTACGCGTCCATCTGGGACAATGAATTTATTATTTCTCCGTATTATTACTACTCTTGCTCCTTCTGGAAGATTGATTTCCTTGAGGGTGTTGCCCCCGGCGAGGTCATCCTCTGTAAGGGTATAGTCCTGCAGTTTGCCAGCTTCTTCCGGGATTTCTATGCCGAATGTTTCCGGGGCTTTCTCTTCTGGGAGATTGAGGTGAAGCCATTTGGCGACTCTTGGAATTGACATTCCCTGAAATATCAATGAAAGCAGTGTTATGAAGAATACTATGTTGAATATCTGCTCGGAGCCTGGTATTCCTTCTACTATCGGGTATGTGGCGAAAATAATCGGAACTGCGCCTTTCAGTCCTACCCATGATGTAAATATCTTGGCTTTGAACGAGATTTTTCTAAACGGCATGAGGCATAGAAATACTGAGAGAGGACGTCCTACGAAAAGAAGAAATAAACCTATGAATAGTGCAATCGGTGCAACATGCATCATTTCCTTTGGATTTACGAGGAGCCCTAAGCTGAGGAACATGCCTATCTGCATTATCCATGTCATTCCGTCCATGAATGATAGAATCTGTTTCCTGTCATTCATCGGCTTGTTACCTATGACGAATCCCGCAATATATACGGCAAGGTAGCCGTTTCCATGTACCATTTGAGTCATGGAGAACGAGAATAGACTGACGGTCAGAAGCAATATGGAGTATAGTGGAGTACTGTTGAGCTTCACTTTTTGGAGCATCCAGACTATACTTAAGCCTATTGCTATGCCCATAATTGCACCGATGCTCATCTGCAAAGTCAATGTTAATAGTGAGTCGTAAATCAGTTTTGTATAATTTATTCCCTCGACTCCTGTAACTGGATCGAAAAGCATCTTTGCAGCTTGAATCAGTACGATTGTCAGTACATAGGCCATCGGATCGTTACTTCCGGACTCAAGCTCAAGCATAGGTCGCAGGTTCTCCTTTAGGCGCATGCGGCAGTTCTTCAATATGCTGAATACTGATGCTGAATCTGTAGATGACATCACAGCTGCGAGCAGAAAGCACATCACTATGGATAGCGATAGTCCGATTTTCTCTATTCTTGACAGAAAGAATATGAATGATCCAGTGAACACAACTGTCAACAATACTCCAGCTGTGGATAGTACCAGACCTGGTCCGATGACAGGTTTTATATCTTTATATTTTGTTTCCAAACCACCCGTGAATAGGATCACGCAAAGAGCCACGATGCTGAGAAACTGGGCTAAATTATAGTTATCGAATACTAGTCCCACACCATCGCTTCCGAAAAACATACCTACGAGTAAAAATATGAGGAGAGACGGCATGCCATATTTTGATCCTGTTCTTGATACAAGTATGGCCGTGAAGACGAGGATCGATCCTATGAGAAATATATTTTCAGACGTGAATTGTATTGCTGATGTCATGATTTGAGGTGTTCCTGTTATACTTTTATATGTTTTGCCATATAGTCTCTGCACCATTCCTTCAGGCCGCAGTCATCACAATGTGGATTTTTGGCTGTACAGATGTATCTTCCAAGAAGGATGAGCCAGTGATGGGCTATTGCCCGTCTGCTTTCGGGAATGTTAGATTCGAGTTCTTTACCTACGCTTTCAGGCGTTTTCCCGTCTGAAAGCCCAAGCCTATGCGATACTCTGAATACATGGGTGTCCACTGCTATCACAGGCTTGTCGTAGACAATGGAGGCTATCACATTGGCTGTTTTTCTTCCTACTCCGGGGAGCCTCATTAGGCTGTCAATGTCGTCCGGTATCTGTCCGCCGAATTCTTCCGTCAGCATCTTTGCCATTCCGATAAGGTGCTTTGTCTTGTTGTTAGGATATGAGATGCTTTGTACGAGTGGAAATAATTCTTCAAAGGAGGCCTTTGACAATGTTTCTGCATCAGGGTATCTCTCGAATATTTCAGGAGTCGTCATGTTAACTCTTTTGTCTGTGCATTGGGCGGAGAGAATTACCGCAATCAGCAGATGGAAAGGAGAATCATACTGCAGTTCTGTTTCTGCTATTGGAACGTTCTTCTCGAACCATTCTATTATCTTATGATATCTTTCCGTTAATGTCATAATGTGGCTTATTTTAGTTCCTTACAAGCCTCGTCTTTGCAGACGAAGACTCTTCCTGGATATTGCTCGAATATTGATTTGTTGTGAGTGACCATGACTACCGCGGTACCTTTGCTATGGTTTATTCCAGTCAATAGCTTCATTATTCCGTCGGCAGTTTCATTATCAAGGTTTCCGGTAGGCTCGTCGGCGATAATCACACAAGGATTGTTTAGCAGTGAACGAGCTATCGCTACCCTCTGTTGTTCTCCACCTGATAGTTGGTGTGGCATCTTGTGTGATTTTGAAGCCATTCCCACATTGTCTAAGACTTCTTTTATCCTTTTGTTTATGGCATCTTGATCTTTCCATCCAGTGGCACGTAGGACAAATTCCAGATTGTCATCGACGCTTCTGTCCATAAGAAGTTGGAAGTCTTGGAACACGACTCCGATTTTCCTGCGGAGAAAAGGAATCTCCTTATCTTTTATTCCATTCAAGCGGTATCCGCAGGCTGTTCCCGTACCTGTTTCTAACGGATTTTCGGCTATGATTGTTCTGATTATTGATGTCTTGCCAGTCCCGACCTTGCCCACAATATATACGAAATCTCCAGGAAATACATCCATATTGAGACCGTAGATCACGGGCGTTTCGCCGTTTACTATTTCTGCATCCTTGAATGATATTACCGGCTCTATGGCAGAAGATAGCGCGGTTGTCGAATTTTCTTCCATGTGACTTATGCTTCTTTTCAATTTGGTATAGCAATTTACGAAAAAAAATCGGACCATAAAGAAAAATTCTCTAAAATTATTGTACATTAGCGCGATTTTGAAAAACTTCGTAGCATAAATGAAAAAACAGACATTGGCAATACATACGGCATATCCAGAGAAAGATGCCTATGGTGCATTGAGTATGCCGGTATATCATTCGGCCGCATATGAATTCGACAATGCTGCTGTGATGGCAGATGCATTTTGCGGCAGGATAATCGCTCCTGATTATTCCAGAGTTATGAATCCGACGGTTATGAATTTTGAGAATAAGGTGAAGACATTGACGAATGCCTCTGCAGTGGTGGCGCTCAATTCGGGAATGGCTGCCATAAGCAACACTCTTCTCGCATTGTCTTCAGCTGGGAAGAACATCGTCTCATCGCGTCACATGTTCGGTAATACATATTCTCTCATAACTGAATCTCTTCCTCGTTTCGGGGTGGCTGCTCATACATGTGACCTTACAGATATCTCTCAAGTGAAAAAGGCTGTTGATGGGGAAACATGTTGCATTTTCTTGGAAATCATAACAAATCCTCAGATGGAAGTAGCAGACCTATCTGCATTGGCGGAAATTGCACATAGTCATGGAATTCCTCTTGTTGTAGATACGACTATGATACCATTTACGGAATTCTCTTCACGCAAGCTTGGCGTGGACATTGAAATAGTGTCGAGCACCAAATATCTGTCCGGAGGTGCAACATCCATCGGAGGCCTTATCATTGATTATGGTAATTTTCCTGAATTTACAAAGACGATAAAAGGTGAGATGTTGTTCAATTTCGGGGCATATATGACTCCTCATGTGGCATATATGCAGACTCTCGGTTTGGAAACACTTCAGGCGAGATATAAGGTACAGGCTTCAAACGCAATGGAATTAGCTCGTCGCCTGGAACATACTCAAGGAATAGCTCATGTAGGCTATACCGGGCTGGAAAGTAGTCCGTATCATGAATTGTCAGTCAGACAGTTTGGACCTACAGCCGGAGCTATGGTCACTATAGATCTCGAAAGTAAGGAAGCATGTTTCAAATTCATTGATAGTCTCAAACTTATCTATAGGGCGACGAACCTGTTTGATATTAGAACATTGGCAATACATCCTGCGAGCACAATCTTTGGGCCGTTCTCTGATGCGAAAAGACGGGAGATGGATGTCTTGGATACGACTATCCGCATTTCTGTGGGACTTGAAGATGTGGATGACCTTTATGAAGATATATGTCAGGCAATAAAAGCATAAGCATCATGGTAAAATATGATTTTGATAAAGTGGTTGACCGCCATGGGACAGGTGCATTGAAATTAGATGTTCTGAAGGAGCGCTATGGCAGAGATGATCTGATTCCTCTGTGGGTGGCGGATATGGATTTCGAAACTCCTGATTTCGTGATTGATGCGGTAAGAAAACGCATGGAGCACCCAATATTCGGGTATTGCAAGGACCCTCAAGATTTGTGGCCATCGACAATAGACTGGATACGCGAACATCATGGTTGGGAGGTGAAGCGCGAATGGATGCGCTATATACCTGGAATTGTAAAGGGAATAGGTATGGTTGTCAATGTCTTTGTCCGTGAGGATGAGAAGGTTATAATACAGCCGCCAGTATATCATCCATTCCGTATTACACCAGAGGAAAATGGTAGGGAAGTAGTATATAATCCTTTGAAGGAGAATCCTGATGGCTCCTATTCTATGGATTTCGAAAATTTGGCTGAAGTGGCTGACAATAAGTGTAAGTTGCTTATCCTATCCAACCCGCATAATCCGGCAGGAATAGTATGGGATAGAGAAACATTGAAGACACTTGCACATTTTTGCTATACTCATGGAATCCTTGTGATATCAGACGAGATACATTGTGATATGGCTCTATGGAATAACAAACATATTCCGTTTGCTTCCGTTTCTGATGAGGCTGCTGCATGTAGCATAACGTTTGGGGCTCCTACCAAGACGTTCAATATGGCAGGAATTGTAAGTTCGTATTGTGTTGTTCCAGACGAAAAAATTAGGAATAAATTCTTTAAGTGGCTGTCCGCCAATGAATTCGATGATCCTAATATGTTTGCTCCGTTCGCTACTATCGCAGCTTTCCGCAAAGGAGAGGAATGGCGTAAGGCAATGCTCAAGTATATTGAGGGGAACATTGATTTCGTTATAAATTGGTGTGAGGAAAATATACCTGCCATAAAGCCTTTGCGTCCTCAAGCCTCTTTCCTCGTATGGTTGGATTGTAGGGCTCTTGGGCTTGATCATAATCATCTCGTGGATTTATTCGTAAACAAGGCTCGCTTGGCGCTCAATGATGGAGAGATGTTCGGTCATGGCGGAGAAGGCTTCATGCGTATGAACGTAGCAAGCGCCCGTTCCGTACTGAAACAGGCGCTCGAACAACTTCGTGATGCTGTAAATTCTCTTTAGATACCGAGATATTCCATGATTCCGGCTACGGCTGTCTTGGCGGAGGCCACCGCTTCCACCACAGTTGCAGGTCCGAGAATTAAATCTCCTGCGATGAAAACTCCTGGAAGGCTGGTCTGTTGACGCTCGTCAGCAGTGATCCAGCCTCCTTTTATTTCTGGGGCAGACTGTCCAAATATGGTCGTATCAATGCTTGCACTTATGGCTACGAGCATGTTATCGAATGGTACTTTGTGGTCAGAGCCTTCTATCATCTTCGTGGAAATGCGTCCATCTGGGCGTACGACATTCTCACATTTTCTCATGACTGCTTCATGACCTTCTATTGCGACTGGAACTTCGAATAGGCAGAATTTTACTCCTTCTTCACGAGCTTCATCCACCTCTAATGAATTGGCAGGCATGTTTTCGAATGTCTTTCTGTAATAGACAGTGACATCATGTCCTTTTCTCAATGCAGTGCGACTGGCGTCCATAGTGACATTACCACCACCTATGACCAGTACATTCTTTCCAAGTTTATATGAATCCGGATTTTTCAGATAATCTAAGGCGTATATTATATCTTGATTGTCTTCTCCCGGTATGTCAAGACGGCGTGGAATTGCCGCTCCTGTAGCTATGAAGACTGCATCATGGTTTTCTCTTAGGTCGTCGAGTCTCAGATCTCTACCGAGCCTTGTGTTTCCTATGAAGGTGATTCCTGCCTCGTCCAGTATTCTGTCGTATTGTTCAATGTACTTGCGACTTAGTCTGAATTCAGGTATGCCATAGCGGAGAACTCCTCCGAGTTTCTGGTTTTCATCATAGATAGTAACATTACATCCGAGCTCCCTAAGTTTGATTGCTGCAGTTATTCCAGCGGGACCGGCTCCGACTATAGCAACTTTTTTTCCATTAGTTTCACCTATAGTAATGTGTGCATGAAAAAGATAGTCTCCGGCTATCTCAGCTTCTATCTCATGCCATTTGACAGGGACTTTCTTCGCGTTGAGGACACAATGTCCATAACATGTTTTGTTCCAGTCACAAACGCGGCTGGTTATGGCAGAAAAGGGATTGTTCTCAAAAAGAATCTTTCCAGCTTCTTCCATGCGCCCTTCTCTATATAGTTTCATGGCTGTCGGTACATCAGTTCTGACAGCACAGGCTGCCGAGCATTTCGGTATTTTGCAGAGCAGACATCTTCCTGCTTCAGAGTTTATCATAGTTATATAATTTGTCCAAAGTTACGGATAAATACTCTGATTGCAATATATTTTCCTTACTTGTCCTGAAGATAGACCTTTTTGGATAGTTTTCGTGACTTGCTGATTGCATGCACTGGTCCTTCAAGTTTGTTTCTGAACCTAACTAAAGCAACACCAATGGCTGGCGACACAATGTTTGGCACCAAATGTCTGTCAATAATCATCCACTTCATTATTCGTCTTGCTGTCTTCTTTTGCAGTTTTCCGAGTTCTAAAGTCTGAATGATAGAGTTCCTTTTATTCCAATATGCTCCTTGGGACATTATCTGCAGACCCCGATAATACATTGATACGCTTTGCCTCCTGTATTCATGTCTAAGCGCACCTCTCAAGGTGGAAGCACATCTTGCGAATGTGTCAGCAAGAGAGAATGAACATTGGAGATTAGAGAGCTTGAATGATGCCCTTATGGTCTTGTCATGTATGCGATATCCATAGAAAACCATATTGGTATATGCACATCTTAAAGGCTTGCAGAACAGCCTTGCGAACAATTCTGTGTCTTCGTCAAAAGAAAAGCTCTCGTCAAATGTCAGACCTTTCAGTTTGTTTTTCCGGATGAGTGTTAAGAAAAAAGAAAAATCTCCTGCGAAACCATGTCTGAGCATCTTTTCCGGACTTATAATGACCTCTGATGAATGCATGTACATCTTATGATGTCGGATGAATTTGCCATCTTCCTGTACATACTGATATTCTCCTTTCACAAGGTCCGCATCAAATTTTACTGCAATATCAATGAGCTGCTCAAGAGCATTATCGCATGTCCAAAAGTCATCAGAATTTATGAATATGACATAGTCCCCATTTGCTTTTTCCAAGCCGAAGTTCTTGGCAGAGGATGGACCATCATTGTTCTTATGAAAAACTTTTATTCTTGCGTCTGAGGAGGCGAATTCATCACATATTTTGCCAGAAGCGTCGGTGCTTCCGTCATCGACGAGAATCAATTCTAAATTTTTCCATGTTTGCTCAAGGATGCTTTCGATGCATTTCTTGAGGTATTTCTCCATATTATAGACCGGTGCTATGACCGATATTAAAGTATCCATTGGTAAGTATTGTTTTAAACTTTGACTAAGGTGGTAAAATCGCTGGTTATTAGAGCGTTATAATCTTATCTCCCATAGCAAAGATGGAATTTATATACAAATATAGTAGAAAAAAGTATTTATTACTATTTTATTTGTGTTTTTTAGTACTGAGGCAAAATAACAGATTCTTACTATATTTGCGGCTGTATAATTTTAAATATTGTTAAAAATATCATGACAAGAAACTGGAACTGCCGTGCGGCAGTGTTCCTATTTTTTATGTTTGGGGCGGAAGTCTTCTCTTTTTCTGCGGAACACACCCAAAACAATCATCCTGTAAAACTTGATTCTGTATCGGTCATAGGCAGTAGAGTGCCCGTAGCATTGGGGAAAAGCGCCAGAATCGTTACTCTTATGGACAGTACATCCATAGCTTCGCTTCCTGTGCAGAGCGTCAATGATCTGCTCAAATATGTAGCTGGAGTGGATGTCCGTCAGCGCGGCGACCTTGGAGCTCAGACGGACATTAGTATGCGTGGTGGGACAAGTGACCAGATATCAGTATTCCTTGACGGAATAAATATATGCGATCCTCAGACAGGTCATAATGCCGTAGATTTTCCAGTGGATGTACACGACATAGACCGTATAGAAATACTTTCAGGGCCTGCCGGTGTTGCTTATGGTTCGTCATCATTGGTAGGCGCTATAAATATTGTCACGAAGAAATCTGCCGGAAAGGATGTGACTGCACATGCGGAAGGAGGTTCGTTTGGATTTTTCAATGGAGGTGCAGCTTTAGGGTGGACTGCCGGTAAGTTTACTTCAAGGCTCTCAGCCTCGTATTTGCGTTCTGATGGATTCAGCCGTAATTCAGCCGGTGGACTTAATAGCGATTATCAGACAGTTAAGGCATTTTGGAAAGGCCTATATAAGTCTTCCGTAGCAGATGTGGAATGGCATGCAGGTTTGAGCTCAAGGGATTTCGGCTCCAATACATTCTATAGTGCAAAGTTCGATGACCAGTTCGAGCATACGTTTAAGACTTATGCAGCTATACAGGCTCAGACTCATGGCTTTATAAAATTCAAACCATCAGTATACTGGAATCGTAGCGAAGACCGTTTCGAACTTATCCGTGGAAATTCTGATAAGGTTCCGTTCAATTTTCATCGTACAAGTGTATGGGGATTGAACTTGAATAGTTGGATAGAAACAGTAGCCGGAAAAACTGCTTTTGGTGCGGAGATGAGAAACGAGGATATCATAAGTACAAATCTTGGCGAGGAGTTATCTTCTCCGAAGAAGATCCACGGGCAGAATGGCGCGACTTATAAGAAAGGACTTAACCGTACAAATATAAGCTTGTTCCTAGAACATTCATTGGATATTGCCAATTTCTCTGCATCGGCAGGTGTTGCTGCTGTGAAGAATACAGGAAACGAAGAAGATTTCAAACTTTACCCTGGTGTCAATGTTTGTTGGCGTTTCTTGGGAGATTGGAAGGTATATGCCTCTTATAATTCTTCTCTTCGAATGCCGACATTTACTGAATTGTATTATTCTGTAGGAGGGCATTCAGCAGATAAGAATCTGAAAGCCGAAAAGATGCAGTCAGTGGAAGGTGGGCTCAGGTTCTCGCGTCCATGGATAAACGCCTTTTCCATGGTGTATTACAATATGGGAAGCGACATGATAGATTGGACAAAAAATCTCGCGGAAGGGGAGGATGCTCCATGGCGTTCATGCAATTATACCAAGATCAATACTTTCGGTCAAGAATTCTCTGCAAGAATTGACTTTCCGTCAATGCTTTTACGCGATGATTTCTTCATAAGAGAACTGAATGTCACATACAGCCATATTTCACAAGACAAAAATCTTGGAGCGGATATGCAATCAAAATATGCTCTTGAATATTTGAAGCACAAAGTGGTTGTAAAAGCTGATTTCCATATTTGGAAAGGTCTGTGTGCCAATGCTTCGTGGCGTTGGCAGGAAAGGATGGGAAATTATGAGCTTTTCTGTGACAATGTGTCAGAAGGCATGGTGTCGTACAGACCTTATTCCCTCGTGGATGCAAGACTTTCGTGGGCATCGTCATTTAGACATGGTACAAAATATAGTATATATGTAGAGATAAACAATCTCTTGGACCATAAATATTATGACTATGGCAATGTACCTCAGCCTGGGATTATGGCGAAAGCTGGTATGATTGTCAATGTCGGACTTAAATAAGCCATGATAAGAGAATTCAATATTCATACACCATCAGGAAAGATATTCGCTGTCTTTTCTGATGGTTTTCATTCTGATTCCGCGCCATTGGTAATTTTGTGCCATGGACTTATGATGAATTGCGGGCAGAATCCTGTGAGAGGTATTTCAGATGGCTTCAATGAAGCTGGCTATGACACCCTGCGCTTCGATTTCCGTGGAAGTGGCTTAAGTGATGGTAAAATCACAGAAATGACTCCTTTGACAGAAGTGGATGATCTCATGAATGTGGTGAATTATGCTGTCAATTTCCTCGGTCGTGAGGACATTGTTATATGTGGACACTCTCTTGGTGGACTGGTCTCCTTATTGGCATCGGCAGGGATGGAAAAAAAAGGCGGAAGTCATGTTAAAGGACTTGTATTATTCGCCCCTGCAGTCAATATTGAAACTGATTCGAAAGAAGGAAGGGTGGCAATGGAGATCTTTGATCCGATTAATATCCCTAATGAGGTAGCAGTATGGGGTTCCGCTCTCGGACGCTGTTATTTCACAACTGCTTCGCATTTGGATACATTCAATGCTATATCATGCTATACCGGACCGCTGTGTGTTCTTATGGGGGAGCGTGACCGTTTGGTGACATTGAACTATGCTGAAAAAATAAAAGCAGCCCTGCCTCAGGCAGAACTGCATGTTATTCCTCGCGGCGATCATTTATTCTCCAGAGGCATTAGGATTAAGGCTGTAGAAACTGCCTTAGCCTTCATGTCTGGATTAAAGTGATGCTATAAAGTCGGACATTTCCTTTCGGTGTGATATTGCGCTGCGGAAAAGAGTCATTTGGGCACGCGCTCTTACAAAGTTATGGTCAATGTATTTTGTCTTGTAATAGGCATCACCATTAAGGTAGTCCGTCAAGAATCTGACTGCTTGCATGAATGGAAACATGCATGCTGCAAATGGTAGGTTTTCTTTTTCGATATCAGATAGAAATTTTCCTGCCGATTCCATGTAACCTTTGGCAAACGACTTGAAAATTTCCATATTGAAATTGATTTTGGAGGTGTCAGGTTCGTCTTCTGGTGTAGTGCAGGCTGCAGTTCGCAGAAAATCACCGAAATCGGAAAATACGAAACTTGGCATTACAGTGTCCAAATCGATTACACATAATATGTTACCATCTTTGTCGAATAGCATATTGTTTACCTTGGTATCACAGTGACATATACGTTTGGGAAGAATGCCGTCTCTGAACATCTGTTCCGCTTTGCACATTTCTACGCTATTTTCATCGATTTCGTCGAGTAGTGCTATTGTTTCGTCGCTATGGTCTGGATCATTCTCTATCGGATGTCTTCCATCTCCTTCTTCCGGGGCGTCAATGCGACAGAAACGATCTTTTTCAACAGCTTCTATTAACTGACTCATACGAAGTTCCATGTTATGAAAGTTCGGTATGGTTTCACCGAGTGGTTCGTCTACGTCGGAAAGCATTGCCTCGAAATTTCCGAAGGCCTTTCCTGCACAATATGAGTATTCTGCATTGACAGTCTCGTATGTATATGCATTCGGGATGAATACAGATACTCGCCAGAATTTTTCCCCTTCTTCCAGATATGTATTACCTGTTTCTTTTACTGGTAGAAATCTCAAGACTTTTCGGTCAATGTCAGTTTCTCCTGCTTTTTCCAGTTTTTTGCGTATGTGGGATGTAACGACTTCGATGTTATGCTGAAGCAAGTCCACATCTGTGAAAATGGAGTTGTTGATTCTCTGGAGCACATAGTCAGGAGTCCCTTCTGTAGTGAGTACTTTGTATGTATCGTTTATTAAGCCGTTTCCGAGCGGAGTTACATCTATTATGTCTCCTTTAAGATCGAATCTTGAAGCAATGTCTTTGAGTTCCATAGTTTACAAGTTTGCTGTCGATTTTGCCGCTTTTCCGGCTGCTTCGGCAAAATCATCTCCGGAAGAAGCATAGATGATGCCTCGTGATGAGTTTATGAGTAGCCCTCCGCGGTTGTTAGCTCCATGGGCGATGACTTCTTCTGCCGAACCTCCTTGAGCACCTACACCGGGAACGAGGAAGAAGTTGTCTGGGCAGAATTTCCTGATGTCAGCGAGTTTATCAGCTTTGGTTGCCCCCACTACAAACATCATATTCTCTGGTGTAGATATTGACATCATCTTTTCCATTACGACTTGATAAAGAGGTTTTTCTTCTTGCTGTGCGAGTTGGAAATCAGCAGAAGACTTATTTGAGGAAAGTGCTACTACGATTGCATATTTCCCTTTATATTCAAGGAATGGAGTCACAGTTTCACTACCCATGTATGGCGATATTGTAACGGCATCAAAGTCCATGGTTTCGAAGAATGTCTTCGCGTACATCTTGGCTGTATTGCCTATATCTCCTCTCTTTGCATCTGCGATTATGAATTGCTCAGGATATGTGCTTCTAATGTAGTCTACAGTTTTCTCAAGAGCTGTGAGTCCATCTTTTCCATAGCATTCATAAAATGCGAGGTTCGGCTTGTATGCTATACAGTGTGCGGAAGTCGCGTCGATTATTTCTCTGTTGAATGTGAAAAGAGCGTCAGCAAGCGGCATGCTTCTGAGTTTTTCCGGAATCTTGTTAATGTCTGTGTCCAGTCCGACGCAGAGCATCGATTTCTTCGCCTGGATCTGTGCGAACAATTCTATTGTAGTCATTATTATAATTATAGATAATCTTCGAAATATAATGTCACTTTGTCCATGAGATGAATCCTGTCATGCCCTCGGACATTGTGCTCGGCGCACGGATATGGGAAGTAGTCCACTTGGATTAAGTTCTTCACGCATTCGCGTATGAAACTCAAACTATGTTCCCATACGACAGTGTTGTCTATGGCTCCTTGGCAAATGAGCAGTTTGCCTTTGAGATCTTTAGCCCTGCTCACAAGACTCGTGGCTGCGAAGCCATCAGGATTGGTCTCTTGTGTTTCCATGTAGCGTTCTCCGTACATGATTTCATACCATTTCCAGTCGATTACTGGACCTCCTGCCACCCCGACCTTGAATATTTCAGGGTAGTTAAGCATGAGTGATATGGTCATGAAACCTCCGTAGCTCCATCCATGAACGCCTATTCTGTTCTTGTCTACATAAGGCATTTCTATGAGTTTTCCAAGACCTGCCATCTGGTCTTCCATCTCTACTTTTCCACAATACTTATGAATGGCTTTCTCATATTCTGTTCCTTGATTCTCTGTTCCTCTGTTGTCTTGTACATATACGATATATCCACGTTCTGCCATGTAGAGTTCCCAAAGTCTTATCTGCCCTAACCAACTGTTGTCTACGAGTTGGGAATGAGGTCCTCCGTACACATATAAAATGACAGGGTATTTCTTGGAAGGATCGAAGTCTGAAGGCAACATGAGGCGGAAGTTGTTGTCATATTTTCCATCAGCACTTTTCACGGTTCCGAGTATTACTTCTCCTGTTTTGTAGTCTTTTAAAGGGTCTTCAGCAGTGAATAAAGTCTTGCTTGTCTTGCCATCTGTCGACGTGAGTTTTACCACAGTCGGTACATTCATGCTACTATAGCTATCTATGAACCAAGTTCCATTGGCATTGACCTTTACATTGTGCCAACCCTCATCTTTCGTGAGCCTTTCCGGAATTCCAGTCTTTATGTTACCTTTACGCGAGATGCTGACATTGACACTGAATAGGTGCTGCTCGGCAGGGGAGACCTCGGCAGACGTATAGAAAACCTTTTCGCCGTTTTCGGCGATGAATTTTACGTCGGCAGCGACTTTAGTTATGCGGTCAATGTTGCCGAGTGTGTCACAGAGATATAGGCTCTTGTATCCATCTCGATTGTCGGTTCTATAGATGAATTTGTCCGTGAATCCGAACCATCTGATAGGATCGGAAGGCTCTATCCATCTGTCGTTGTCTTCAGTCAAGATTGTTTTCTCGAATTTTCCGTCGGAAACACGGTACATGTTGAGGTGCATGTGTTTCTGGCTTCTGTCGAGTACTTGAATAAAGATGTGTCTGCAGTCTGGAGACCAAGTTACATTTGTGAGATATTGGTCATATCCAAAATCATCAGCTTGTATATATATTGTAGTATTTTCAGCAAGATTGTAGATTCCGAGGCGTATGTTTTCGGATTCCATGCCGTTCATTGGATATCTTATGCTTTTCAGGGATCCGGTGCGTGTAGTTATGTCTAATAGCGGAAACTCTGTTACTCTGCTTTCGTCTTTTCTGTAGAATGCGATGTTCCTGCCATCGGGTGACCAAAATATACCTCCACTAATGCCGAATTCGTTTCTGCTTACTGTTTGACCATATACAATTCCAGGGCCTTCGCTCTCTGCCACAGGGTAGATGTGCTTGTGCTGGTCAATGTAGTAGAGGCTATTGCCTTTAGTAAATGCGTATGCAGGAGCAGTTCCAATGGCTCTGTTTCCAGGCATGGCCCTTATATATGAATCAGCGGCCGGATTTGGAGTTATGTCTTTTGCATCTTCAGGCAAATCCTTTCGCAGATAGTCTCCGGCCTTTGCGTGGAATTCTCCCAATATTGGATCTGCATCAATGTCATCTCCTTTTTCTGCATCGTAGAGTTGAGGCTTTTCATTCTTTATGTACACGAAGGTGTTTTCTCCGTACCATGAGGCATTATAGCTGGTAGGCCACATCTTGGATGACCATATTGCATCCTCCATTGTCATTAGCTTGCCGTTCTTGTTCTCCGGGTGAATGGATATGGTTTTCATTCCTTCAGGTATTGTATATCCGGCTGCATTTACAGCCACAGCTGACAAAGATGCTAATGCTGCTGTCAGAAATCTGTTAGCCATGTTTCTACTAGTTTACTGATAATATTTTGTCCACTACATATTTCTGCTGTCCTCTCCAAGGAAGTGCTCCAAGGTATTCCTTGTAATGAAGCTCAACATTTTTTCCGCTGCACCGCATAAGAGAGTCGGCTACAGCTTGATTATCTACAGAGAATTCGAAAACATAGGACTCCATGCCGTTGGTCCCTTTACCTGTGCCTCGCAAGCCGGACTGAATCAGTCTGCCCTCATAAGTCTTGAATATGTATCCTTTATAGATTACTTGGTTCAAGTCACCGGCCTTGACTCCTTCTCCGAATACGAAAAAGAATCTGAAAAAGAAGAATCCTACAAGCGCGATGATAATCGCTGCAGATGTTCCTGCTATGAATTTTGTCTTTGTCGTCATAATTATTTTATGTTATCGTTTATTTCCCATCCCGTCAATGTGGATATGTATGGTATAACGGCGTGTGCTATTTTCTTATGTCCTTGGTAACTCGGATGCTGACATGCTCCGAGATCCCCGTTATTGTCATGGATTGCGTCAGTTAGACTGAGAAAATGTACATTTTTCATTCCACATGTGTTTACAACGTCTCTTACATAGTCAGCTGCCATGTCGTTGCATCTGCTGGATATACATAACACAGGGTGCTCGTCGCCATAATTTTTCTTTACTTGTTCAAGAAGCTGTATATAATGCTTTCGGAACTCTTCTCGTACCGGCTGGCGACCTGTGGAGAAGTCATTTGTGCATAAGTACACAATAGTTATTTGAGGATTGAATTCATCTTCGGAAGCCTGCCATTTCAGGTCTTTGTCGGTATCGAAAGTCTGGATGTACCTGTCTGGCATGTAATAGTCTTTGAACTTGTCGTTGTAGTTTCGCGCTATGCCCATTCCTGAATGGGCAACGGCATAGTAGTCTGCATCAAAATAGCGGGCAATGATAGCGGCATAGGTGAGATTACTATTCTCTGTTTCGGGCTTGAAAGGGTCGTTTTTCTTGCTATTCTCGCTTCCGAATCCGCATGTATATGAATCTCCTATCACTTCAAACTGACGCTGCTTCAGCCCGTCGGACTGAAGTATATCTCCCGCTTTTGTAATGAACTCGATGATAGTGGTTTTACCCTGTTCTCCTTCTGTGCGTTTTTTTATTATAACTGTGTGGGAGAATGACTTGCCCTTACTGTTGAACGAAGGAATGGATGTCGGGTCTGCGAGTACATATGTCGAATCATTTCCACTGATGCAGATGGTCTTGTCTGCTTTAGCTTCTGCCGGACGATCTATCCAAATATCGTAATAGTTTGCCCCAGTGTCTGATGCGGTCATTGCTAACCAGTTGCCTTCGAAACTGATTCTTGCATAGACCCCACTCCAGTCAAAGGATACTTTTTCATCTTGTTTCAGAGTTCTGCCGATATAAGTTATCCTTGAGTCTGATGCCTTGGTGTGGATCTCAGGAAGTTCTCTTGCCGAAGATATCCCTCCGGAAAGTATTGATATAGCAGATAGAATACATATTATCTTTTTCATCTGTTCAATGTCTTTGTACAAATATTACAAAGATACATTTTCTCTCGGGTTTTACCCAAGATTTTTATCTGTACGCTTGATAACTTCTGAAAAAAATATTAAATTTGATTTTGGAAACTGACATTGAAATGACTGACGAACTTCTGAAATATGACATGGGCGAGGGCGTTGAGGCGTTTTCTGCAAGGCGTAATTCGGTATTACCATATCCTGTTATACAACCACATCAGACGCATTCTACCAATGTGGCTGTGATTGATCGTGCAGATTTTCCGTCTGAGAAGTTGGATGGAATAGATGCATTAGTGACAAATCTTAAAGGAGTCGCTATCGGGGTGAGAACGGCTGACTGTATACCGGTTTTGTTATATGATCCTGTGCATAGAGCTATAGGTGCGGCACATAGCGGTTGGCGTGGTACAGTCAATAAGATTTCCGCTCAGGCAGTCTTGGCTATGATACGCAACTACGGCTGTCGTCCGGCTGATATCCATGCAGTGATTGGACCTGGTATCGGTCCTGATAGTTTTCAGGTAGGTGAAGATGTCGCTAAACTTTTCAAGGCGTCAGGTTTCCCTGTAGAACGTATCTGGTCATTCCGTGGCCCTCGTTCTGAAGGTAGTATGGAAGGCGGACACCACATTGATTTATGGGAAGTTTGCAGAGTGACTCTGCTTGAATGTGGTCTTGCAGAGTCGAATATCTATACTGCAGGAATATGCACATACATTGACACTGACTTCTACTCAGCGAGAAGGGAAGGTTCCAAGTGCGGTCGTTTCGTCAGTTCGATAAAACTGATTTAGAGAACCGTTTAGATTTATGTCGGAAAGTTATAATTTACAGCTATCTGATTAAAATCTGTAGGATCTGATAAATTTGCCTATCTTTGCACAATATAAGTTAATAGGATATGGAAAAGAACAAGACTGAAGGCTATAGGTTTACGATAATAGTCCCTGTCTATAACGAGATTGATAATATATATGCATTGGAAAAGGCTCTGACAGAGTTTATTCCGAAAAGTAAGTACAAGGCTTGCGCTCTATTTGTCAATGATGGATCATCGGATGGTAGTTTAGACAGGATAAAGGAAGTGTGTGAACGAAACGGTGACTTGTATTATATTAGTTTCGTTAAAAATGCCGGGCTTAGCGCTGCTATAAAAGCTGGTTTCGATTATACGTTTTCTGACTTTGTCGGATATATGGATGCGGACCTTCAGACGACGCCGGAAGACTTTAATTTACTTCTTGAAGGCATAGAAACTCATAGTATGATGATTGGCATCCGTGCGAATAGAAAGGATACATTCTTCAAGCGTATCCAGTCTAAGATTGCGAATGGATTCCGTAAGATGATGACACATGATGGTGCTACAGATACCGGTTGTCCTCTGAAAGTATTGCATACGGAGGTTGCTAAGCGTATCCCGATGTTCAAGGGCATGCATCGATTTCTTCCTGCTTTGGTACTTTTGCAGGAAGGATGCAATTATGGCCAGATTCCTGTGAGACATTTTCCTCGAGTTGCCGGAAAATCCAAATATCATCTGTGGAATAGATTGGTAGGACCTTTTGCCGATTGTTTCGCATATAGGTGGATGCGTCCTCGTTATATAAATTATAAGGTCGGACCAAATAACGTGGAATAGAATATGCTCCAAAATGTTCCATCGTGGATAATTCTGACATTAGGTTTTACTGCTCAGCTTTTTTTCTCGCTGCGCACACTTTTCCAATGGTGGAAATCAGAGAAAGCGAAAAAAGTAGTGTCTCCATCCGCATATTGGGTATTGAGTGTCATCGGAGCCTATCTCATGTTTATTTATGGAGTGTTGCGTGATGACTTTTCTATTGTGCTTGGACAGTTAATCTCGTATTATATATACCTTTGGAATCTTAACCAAAAAGGAATTTGGCAGAAGATAGGAATATTTGTTCAGACATTGCTTTTGGCTACCCCTGTGATTGCAGTTTTGCATCTGCTAAAGAATGCATCCATATTCTTCCGGAATTTCTTTTGCAATGACAATATTCCGTTCTGGCTCGTAATCTTCGGTTCGGCTGGGCAGATAATATTCACGTTGAGATTTGTTTACCAATATATATATTCATACAGAAAGCATCAGTCTGCATTACCTATGGGATTCTGGGCTATAAGCTTGCTTGGCTCAAGCGTCATTATCGCTTATGGAATATTCCGCATGGATCCTGTGCTGATTCTCGGCCAGTCATTTGGTTTTGTTGCATATATCCGTAATCTTGTCATAGGTTTTAAAGAGAATAAGTCCAATGTCTCCGAATCTTAAGAGTAATTATTTTACAAGGCATCCGCTTGCGGCGGTATTCCTCTTTGTCTTCATTTGCTTGTTCCCAGCTATGCTTATGAGGGATTTTACTCCTTCCAACGAACTTCGTTATTTAAGTATTGCTGATGAGGCCCTTTCCGGAAGACATTTTTTCGCATTCTTTAACCATGGTGTCCCATATGCAGATAAACCGCCGCTATACATTTGGATTGTTATGTTGTGCAAGACAATATTCGGGCAACATAGCGTCTTTGCATTGAGTATGTTTTCATTGCTTCCTGCATTCGTTGTGACGTGGGTGATGGATAAGTGGGTGATGGAAGGAGCTCCAACTACGGATCGTATGTCGATGGCAATGATGATGCTCTCTTGCGCAATGTTTCTTGGTACCTCGATAGTTCTTCGTATGGATATGCTAATGTGCATGTTCATAGTATTGTCTCTGTTCATGTTCTGGAGAATGTATGACCTTCGTCTGGACGGTGAGCCGGAAGGGAATGATGCTGTCGTGTATAAAAAATGTAGTTGGTATCTTCCAATATGCATTTTCATGGCTCTGTTCACAAAAGGCCCTGTCGGCTTGCTTGTCCCTCCTATTTCAATAGTTGTTTTCCTGATTGCCAAACGTAAATGGAGTGACATAGGAAAATATCTCGGTTGGAAAACTTGGGGTGTGATATTTGTCCTATGCATTATATGGTTCGCTTGCGTCTATGCCGACGGTGGCATGACATATCTTGATAATCTTCTGTTTAAACAAACTGTAGGAAGGGCTGTAAACGCATTTACTCACAATAAGCCTATTTGGTATTATGCAGTAGCACTGCTATGGTGCATAGCGCCTTATACTCTACTTCTCATAGGTTCTATTGTATCTTCGGCTTTCGCTAAAAATATAAGGTCTGACAAGGAGATACTTTTTCTCAGTGTCATAGCTTCGACTTTTGTAATGCTGTCATCATTCAGTTCCAAGCTTCCTGTATATCTTGTTCCGATATTTCCGTTTATTGTCTATTTATTTCCGCTTGTGTGCAGTAGGACTGGAGCAAGACGATGGATGGCATGGGCGATAGGTGTCCCTGCTGCAATTTTAGCTATTGCCGGTCTCGTGGTCGCTATTGTTTCAGGAGGTTATGTCAATGTTAGTGCAATAGATAGCCTTCGTTCGGAATATCCATTCATTTTTACAGGGCCTATTCGCATTGCGGCAATCTTGTTACTTGTCGGAAATGTATTGTCATTGTATTTTCTACTGCGGCGTCGGCAGTGGAATCTGCCAATATTTATGATAGGATCTTCAATGTTGCTTATGATATACTCTGCGTCAGGTGTGCTTGGAAAGGCAAATGCCTATATCGGATATCGTGATGTATGCAACGAGATTCCCTCAGAAACAGATGTGGCAACATTGTTCATATATCGTCCTGAAAATATGGATGTATATATCGGAAGACAGGTGAGAGATTATAAGAAAGATACAGAGTCTTTTCTGAAAGATGCAGAGAATGCAGAAAGACCATTTACACTTGTTACAACGGCAGACAAGATGGAAAGTATTCCAGAATTGCACGAATTCTCGCACAAAGCAAGAACCATAGCATATGTTGGACCATATTGTGTTATTACTGTCAAGCCGATAAAATAAAATTGATTGATTATGAGAATTTTAGTTACTGGAGCGGCCGGATTTATAGGATCGAGACTCTTGCAGAGACTCGCAGAGAGGGGAGAGGAAGTGTTGGGCTTGGATAATATAAATGATTATTACGATGTCGAATTAAAGTATGGTCGTCTTGCCGATTGTGGATTTGAAAAGCCATTTATCACCAAGAGCCTTGTGTCCAGCATAAAGTATTCGAATGCAGGATTCATAAGAGTAGATCTTTGTGATAAGGAGGCCATTGACACGATATTCAATGAGGCTAAATTTGATGTTGTCGTGAATCTTGCTGCACAGGCAGGTGTGAGATATTCGATCACCAATCCGTATTCATATCTTCATAGTAATTTGGATGGTTTTCTCAATATTCTTGAGGGATGTCGCAATTATGGTGTCAAACATCTTGTGTTCGCATCTTCAAGTTCCGTGTACGGGCTTAATTCCAAAGTTCCATATTCAGAGTCGGACAAGGCTGATTCACCTGTGAGTCTTTATGCTGCCACGAAGAAATCAAATGAGCTTATGGCTCATGCTTATAGCAAGTTGTATGGGTTTCGGTCGACGTGTTTAAGGTATTTTTCGGTGTATGGTCCATGGGGACGTCCTGACATGGCTCCTATACTTTTCACCCGTGCTATAATGGCAGGTGAACCTATCAATGTATTTAACAATGGAGACATGCTCCGTGATTTTACATACATAGATGATATAGTGGAGGGGACTATGAAGGTTATATGCACAGAGTCTCATTCAAAATCAGTAGGTGTCCCATTCCATGTCTATAATATAGGTTGCTCGCATCCTGTAAGGCTTATGGACTTGATTTCTGAAATAGAGTCTGCCCTCGGCAAGAAAGCGGTTAAAAATTATTTGCCAATGCAACCTGGAGATGTATATGAGACATATGCTGATACTTCAGAACTTGAGAATGACTATGGGTACAAGCCATCTACATCTCTTCATGAGGGTATATCCAAGTTCATCGCATGGTATATGTCCGACAAGAATCCTCTTTGTTGACGTTATAGATATTTCCCTGTTATACTTGTAGGGGAGTTCTTGATTTGTTCAGGAGTACCTGTGGCAACGATATATCCGCCTTCGTTTCCTCCTCCCGGCCCCATATCAATGATATAGTCAGCATTTCTCATTACATCGAGATCATGTTCAATCACTATGATGGTGGCTCCTTTGTCTACGAGATGTTGAAATACATTGACAAGTACTTGCACATCAGTAGGATGCAGGCCTATAGTCGGCTCATCAAAGACAAAGATAGTATCTTCCTGACCATGTCCCATTTCGCTTGCCAACTTAAGTCTTTGCGCTTCACCTCCAGACAAACTTGGTGTCTCTTCACCGAGAGTAAGATAGCCAAGCCCGAGATCTTGTAGGACTTGCAATCGTTGGCTTACGAGCTTTAGATCGTTGCATGCATTGAGTGCACTCTGTATATCCATATCCATAATCTGGGGCAACGAGTATGAGTATCCTTCTTTGTTTTCTCTTTTTATCATGTCTGCCATTCTTGAATATCTCGAACCGCGGCAGTCTGGGCATGGAATGTTTACATCAGGCAAGAATTGGACATCAAGACTAATCATGCCGGTTCCATCGCATGTAGGACATCGTAGCCTTCCGGTATTATATGAAAAATCGCCATTGGTGTAGCCATGATCCTTGGCATCTGGAGTACGTGCATAGATTTTACGTAATTCATCATGAACGTTAGCGTATGTAGCTACAGTGGAACGTACATTGATGCCAATAGGGGATGCGTCTATTAGCTTAACTTGCTTGATACCATCTGCTTCTATAGAGTGAACATGACTTGGAAGGTTTAGACCGGCTATTTTGGCTTGAAGACCCGGTATTAAACTTTCCAAAACCATTGTAGTCTTCCCCGAACCTGACATTCCTGTGACGACTATCAAGCGGCCTTTCGGGATATCGACCTCTAATGGCTTGACAGTGTGAATGGAACCAGTAGACATATGAATTCTTCCTTTTTCGAACAGGTCTTCTTTAGTAACCCTATTACGGACTATTACATTGGCCTTGCCAGAAAGAAATGGACCTATTATCGAATTTGATGAATGGCATATATCGTCCATGGTTCCTTGTGAAATGACTGAACCTCCTTTTGAACCTGCTCCAGGTCCCATTTCGATGAACCAGTCGGCCTGTGACAATATTTGGGTGTCATGGTCTACAAGTATTACGGAGTTTCCATCTGCAACAAGATCTTTCATGACTGTGGTAAGTCCTTCTATATTTGACGGGTGCAGACCTATTGATGGCTCGTCAAGTACATATAATACTCCAGTGGTGCGATTTCTGACAGCTCTTGCCAATTGCATTCTTTGGCGCTCACCTGTAGAAAGTGTTGATGATGAGCGGTCCAATGTGAGGTATCCGATTCCCAAATCTATTAAACGCTTGGCGGTATCGAGGAAAGATTCGCAGATGTTCTCTGCCATCGGCCGCATTTCGTCAGGAACAGAGGATGGAACACCTTTCACCCATTCTATGGCCTGAGTCAATGTCATTGTACATACTTGATCCAGTGATAGTCCATTTATCTTCGGAGCTCTTGCCGTTTCAGAAAGCCTTGTACCATGACAATCAGGGCAAATGTCTGTCTTTAGGAACTTTTCTACTCTTTTCATTCCTTTCTCATCCTTGACCTTTGCGAGGGCGTTCTGAACTGTATAGACGGCATTGAAATATGTGAAATCAAGTTCTCCTGCTTGATTTGAATTTTTAGCATGGTACAGGATGTGCTTCTTTTCTGCTGGACCATGGAACACTATGTCACGTTCTTTTGGAGTAAGTTCATAGAATGGCACATTTGTGCGAACTCCCATTTCTCTGCAAACATCTGTCATTAGAGACCACATCAGTGTATTCCATGGGGCGACGGCTCCATCATCTATTGAGATGCTTTCATCTGGCACAAGAGTGCTCTCATCCACTGTTCTGACCATACCGGTGCAGTCACATGTTCTACAGGCACCTTGGCTGTTGAATGAAAGCTCTTCTGCTGACGGAGCGTAAAACTTAGCTCCGCATATAGGACATGTAAGCTCTAATCCGGCTGCAACATTTAGTGATGGTTCGACATAGTGACCATTAGGACATCTATGGCTTGCAAGTCTGGAAAACATAAGCCTCAAACTATTGAGCAACTCTGTTCCTGTTCCGAATGTGCTTCGTATGCCTGGAATACCTGGCCTTTGGTGTAATGCCAATGCTGCTGGAACATAAAGGACTTCATCTACAGAGGCTCTTGAGGCCTGTGTCATTCTTCTTCTTGTATATGTAGATAATGATTCCAGATATCTTCTGGAGCCTTCCGCATAGAGAACTCCTAATGCTAAAGAAGATTTCCCAGAACCTGAAACTCCTGAAATCCCTACGATGCGATCCAGTGGAATGTCAATGTTGATGTTTTTCAGGTTGTGTACACGCGCTCCGCGTATAAGAATCTTCTCTGGTTTTTTTGGACTCATTGTTATCTAATATGTAAATTGTATGTAAATTTACGAAAATTGATTGTATATTCGTGTTAAGTAATCAATTAAAAATAGCACTGGCAGGTGAATATGTCTGATGTTGTTTACATAATATTGCTGTCGGTCGTGGCAAGCTTTATTCAGAGAACGACAGGCTTTGGGTTTGGAATTTTCATTATGACTATTCTTCCGTATCTGATGCCATCTTATGGGGAAGCTACAACGCTATCTGGGATGCTTGCTCTCACGACATCTTTTGCTGTCGCCATGAAAATGAGAAAATTCATATCATGGAAACGACTTTTGCCTGTTCTACTTACGTTCATGATAGTATCGGCTGCTGCTGTTGCTGCATTGAAATATCTTGATGATATTCTGCTGAGAAGAATTCTCGGTGTAGTGCTGATACTTGTCAGCATATATTTCATTACATTGAGCGAACGCATCCATATCAGGCCATCTATTCCAGCAGCAGTGGGGACAGGGACAATTAGTGGAATACTTGGTGGCTTTTTCGGTATGCAAGGGCCTCCTGTTGTATTGTATTTTCTTAATTCTGAGCCGGATAAGGATCATTATATGGCTATTGCGCAATGTTTCTTTTTTATCGGCAACATTTCTATGACTATATCGAGGGCATGCAATGGCTTTCTTACGACTGCAGTCATTGAAGATTACTTGCTCGGACTTGTAGGGATAATAATAGGTGCTGGAATAGGTGGAATCGTATACCGCCATATTCCGGCAAAAATTTTTCGCTATGTCATTTATGGGTATATTGGTGTAAGTGGTGTTGTTCTTCTTGTTACAGTTTAAACAGCTTCTAATTAGATTAGCAACAGAGAATCATTATCATCTGTGCTGAAATGACTCTGAGAAACATTCCTACAGGATAGACTGTTGCATATGATACGGATGGCTCGTCATCATCTACAGTACTGAGCGCATAGTTTAATGCAATAGGATTTGCCATTGCACCGCAAAGCATACCTACATTAGAGGCATAAGAAGTTTTGCAGAACTTCGTGGCTATGAAGCCTGTAAGAAATACTGGTATGATAGCTAAGAAAAGGCTCACGGCAATCCATAATAAACCTTGAGGTTGGAATACGGTTTCGAAAAATCCAGGTCCGGCACTTAATCCCAAACCTGCCAGATATATTGTAAGTCCCATCTGTCTTAGCATAAGATTGGCGCTTCGTGTTGTATATGTCGTGAATCCTATACGGGAGCCGAATGCGCCCATGAGGATTCCTACAATGATTGGCCCTCCAGCGATTCCCAACTTTATAGGAAAGCTCATTCCTGGAATTGAGAACGGGATGCTTCCGAATATCAAGCCTATGATAAGTCCAATGAATAGAGAAAATAGATTTGGATTGCGGAGTTCCTTTACTTGATTTCCCAAGACTGCTGCTACATTTTTGATAGCACCTTCTTTTCCTACTATTGTAAGTTTATCTCCCACTTGTAGGTGAAGGCTACTTGACGGAAGAATGTCAATGCCTGCGCGATTAACTCTAGTTATGTTGATTCCGTAAGCATTTCTGAGATGCAGGTCACCGAGCTTTGCTCCGTTCATGTGAGGTTTTGTGACGAGTACGTGCTCTGATACGAGTGTTCCATCAATATTGTTCCAGTCAATATCTTTCTTATTCCAGTCTTTGTCACTTAAAATCTCTCCGAATAGCTTTTCGGCAGCTCCGACTTCCGGCTCCTTGCATAGAACTAAGATATGTTCGCCTTTTTCAAGTATGGTGTCTCCATTCGGGATTATGACCGTTCCTTTGCCCTCTCTTGTATCCTCCTTATCGAATTTCCATACTCGCGACACAACCATCTTCACTGAAACGTCTTTCATAATTTCTTTTATGGTCTTACCATAGATAGCAGGATTGCTGATTCTGAATTCAGTGATGAATGTCTGGTTGTTATGTTGATCATTAGCATTGTCTCCAGGTTTTCTGAAAATGATTTTCAGTAAAATGACGCAGATTATTACTCCGATTACACCGAACGGATATCCTACGGCACATGCCATGGCCATTTCGTTGGATGTCCCGACTGCTTCAGGATGAATTTCGAGGAGACACTGTTGTGCGGCTCCAAGCATAGGAGTGTTAGTGGCAGCGCCAGTTAAAAGACCTATGCTCACTGGCATTGAAATGTCGGTAACGAGAGTTATTCCTATAGCCATCAATGTTCCAACTGCCAATACTGCGAAAGCTAAAAGATTGAGTCTGATTCCACCTTTTTTTAAGGATGGAAAAAAACTGGGACCTACTTGAAGTCCAAGTGCATATACGAATAAGATTAGTCCGAAGTTTTGTGCCAATGCAAGCATCTGCGGGTCAATGTTGAGTCCAAGATGTCCTGCAATAATTCCTGCGAAGAACACGAATGTTACTCCCAGAGTAACTCCTTTTATCTTTATATGACTGCAAAGCAAACCTATAGCACATATCAGTGATAATACAAGAATCGCTTGTATGAAAGTTTGCTCGGTGAACAAATCTATAAGCCAGTTCATAATATATCTGTATTGAAATAAATCGGGAACAAATCATTTCAACTATTCGTATGTTCCCGGTTATTTAGTAATCCTTAAAAGGATAACTTAATAAGAAAACAAAAGTAGGAAAAATATTCGAAATTAGGATAAGAAGTGAAGTTTTTAAAAAAGTTTTGGAATATAAGAAAATTTGTCTACCTTTGTAATCCCAAATCAAAACAAGGTGCTATGGCCGAGCGGTTAGGCATTGGTCTGCAAAACCAAGTACAGCAGTTCGATTCTGCTTGGCACCTCACTTCGAAAAAGAACGACTCTGAAAAGAGTCGTTCTTTTTTCATTAAATATAGTGTATCTTTGCCGATTCAAAAAAAACGTGAATGAACTCTAAGGAAATAGACATGCTTCATGGACCATTGTTCATGAAAATATTGGTTTTCGCATTGCCTTTGGCAGCGAGCAGTATATTGCAGCAGCTGTTTAATTCGGTAGATGTCGCCGTGGTAGGGCATTTCGCGAGTAGTGAGGCTCTCGCCGCTGTAGGAAGTAATGCTCCTGTAATTAGCCTATTGGTGAATCTGTTCCTCGGTTTATCTATGGGGGCCAATGTAGTGATCGCAAATCACATCGGCCAGAATGACCAACTCGGAATACGTAAGGCGATAAACACCGTCTCCATGATTGCCCTCATAAGTGGCTTTGCTTTGTTGGTTATAGGAGTATCAGTTGCCAGACCAATATTGACTATGATGGGAACTCCGCCTGAAGTACTTGATATGGCGGTGACATATCTTCGCATCTATTTTATGGGAATGCCATTCATAATGATATATGATTTCGGCGCATCCATTCTGCGTAGCAGGGGAGATACGAGACGACCTCTGTATATTCTTATCATTGCAGGCGTTATCAATACCATCTTCAATTTGGTATTCGTCATAGGATTTCATATGAGTGTCGAAGGCGTTGCTATCTCCACTGGTATAGCCAATGCTGTAAGCGCATTGCTTATAGTGCTTATGCTTCGCAAGGAACCGGAACCATATCGACTCCATATACGGGATATGAAAATTTCCAAGAGAGAACTCAAGCCAATGATACAGATAGGAGTTCCAGCAGGACTCCAAGGAGTGATTTTCTCTATTTCCAATGTTGCTGTTCAGTCTGCAATAAACGGATATGGAGCGCATGCTGTGGCAGGATCGGCTGCAGCCCTCAATTTTGAATTCTATACATATTACATCATAGAAGCATTCAATGGCGCAGCCATCAGCTTCATTGGCCAGAATTATGGAGCAGGGAACAAGGACAGGGTTCGAAAAATTTTCCGTATATGTATGTCAATGAGTATGATAAGTTGCATTGTATGCTCGCTTATGTTTTGTGGATTCGATGATTTCTTTCTGGATTTCTTCTCTATGGATCCTGATGTACATTTCTTCGGACGTATAAGATTGAATACAGTTCAGGCGTTCCAAATCATATCCTGTACCTATGAAGTGGCAGGCTCATCACTCAGAGGCATGGGCTACTCGCTTCTTCCAACATTGATAATGGTGTTTGGTACATGTATCTTCAGATTGATATGGGTGTATGGCCTTTGTCCACATTTTACTGGCTTTCATTTTCTGATGAGCGTCTATCCTGTCTCATGGATCATTACAGGCACATTTGTTCTGCTTGCATGGTTCATCATCTTCCGCCGTTGGAAACCATCAGGCTCGTTTTAAATCTGATTAGAAACACTCTTTCATTATAGCATTGATGTTCTTAGTCTTACCCATTGTATAGAAATGAACTGCAGGAACACCATGTTTCAGCAGATCTTTGCACTGATTGGTGCACCATTCTGTTCCTATCTGATATACGGCCTCTTTATTGTCACTGACCTCGGCAATACTTTCTGTGAGTTCCTTCGGAATGTCCAATGAGAAAGATTGAGGTAGGAGATCAATTTGTCTGATCGTGGATAGAGGCTTTAGTCCGGGGATTATTGGAACATTGATACCTGCAACACGGCACCTATCTACAAATTTGTAAAATACGTCATTGTCGAAAAACATCTGTGTTATGATATAATCAGCTCCGGCGTCCACCTTGCGTTTCAGATTCTCAATGTCAGTCTCTATGTTGGCAGCCTCGAAATGCTTCTCAGGATAACCACCTACGCCTATGCAAAAAGATTCACCATCAGTCGTTTCATCGAACTTCCTAATAGCTGAGACAAGTTCATTCGCATGAGCATATCCTCGAGCATGAGGAGTGAATCGCTTTTCTCCAGTTACACTATCTCCTCGCAGGGCCATTACGTTATTGATGCCTAAGAACTTATAGTTAAAGAGATCGCTTTCAATCTCTTCTGCAGACGCCCCTCCACAGATTATGTGAGGAACTACGTCAATGTCAAATTCCGACATGATGGCAGCGCATACTGCCACCTCGCTAATTCTATTACGAACCAGATGTCTTGTATATGTCCCGTCGCTTTCTTTGCGGAAACTGTATTCATCTCTGTGGCAAGTTACATTGATGTATTTTGGACTGAATTCCATGAATGCCCTTACAGTTTCTGTCAAGCCATTTTTGTCCATACCATTTAGTGGCGGTACGATTTCAATAGAGGGAAAAGGTTTGTTGCTACTTGCAAGTATGTCTGATATTTTCATTTGTCGTAATTTTTAAATTAAATGTCCAAGGAATTGTCGAGCCTCGTCGTCTGTCATTCCGCGCCTGGACTTATAGTCATCGTATTGTTCTTTCGAAATATGTCTTATTTCCGGGTACGTTGCATACGGATGGAAAAACATGAATCCACAGATGGACGCGTCAGGAATCATTGCATAGCTTTCAGTTAGCTTTATTCCCAATTTTTCTCCGTCTGGGAGCAATGCTAAGATGTCTTTCTTAAGCGTATGGTCCGGACAACTTGCATATCCTACGGCTGGCTTCACTACCTTAACTTGTTGCCCATCACGTTCCTTGTCTGGAAATATATCTTTTTTCAGTTTTTCGTCCAACCAGAGTGATGCCGCCTCTGCCAATGTTACTCTCACTGCTCTGTCCATCATTCCATTATAATCCTTGTCATTATTAGGACTTTCCATGTGACATCCGCATGTGCATGTCGGACCATGACTGGTAATCACGCTTACAGCAAAGATTCCCATTGGTCCTTTTCTACCTCTTGGAACGAAATCAGCAAGCGAGAGGCAGGTCTTATGCCCATTTATTTCCTGTGGAGCTTCCTGCCGCATCATAGGGAAGTTTATACCATTTCCTACTATGATATTCTTTCCGTCACTTTCTGCTTCGAAGAATCTTGTCGCGAGCTGAACCTTGACCTCATGTCTCGTGCGGAACCTCTCTATCACTGCCTTGCCATCTGTCAATGTCTTCTTGATAGCCGGGTCATCAGGCAATTCTCCGCTATATTTTATTCCCCATACTGCCAAGAACATACGCCAGTCGAAGTATGGCATTATCTCATCTATGGAAATCTCTGTTGTAGGAATATCCTTGAAAGAGTATTCATCGGAACGAAGGAATGTGTTCTCTGCGAAAACCTCTTCATTGTCATGATCTTTCACATTGGCCTGACCTCTATTCCGGCTCTCATAGAGGTCGCGTGTCTTCTGCTGCGCAGCGTGCTCATCGGCCTCAAACTTGGTGCGATCCATCATGCATTTTTTTGCCATTACAGCTCCTGAAGATGCGTCTTGCGCATAAAATACGTGAGCATAGAGTGGTGCCAACTTGACTGCAGTGTGCAATGCCGATGTCGTTGCTCCTCCTATGAAAAGCGGAGTGTCGAACCCCCTGCGTGTCATCTCACGGCAAAGTTCTTCCATTTGGAATAAAGATGGTGTAATCAGACCGCTTGCTCCTATGATGGCAGCATGATGTTTTTCAGCCTCATTCAATATGACTTCCTTGTCCACCATCACGCCGAGGTCTATTACATCGAAACCATTACAGCTCAATACAATTCCTGTTATATTCTTTCCTATATCATGAACATCTCCTTTCACGGTAGCATTTATGATAACTGGTCTGTTGGATGAT
The DNA here is from genome assembly GCA_934693135.1 of uncultured Bacteroidales bacterium. Taxonomy (GTDB): domain Bacteria; phylum Bacteroidota; class Bacteroidia; order Bacteroidales; family UBA932; genus Cryptobacteroides. Next base: position 44,371 of record CAKUVA010000015.1, read on the forward strand.
TCACCACCTTCACCTTTCATGTATGGTTCAAGAATAGATACAGCATCTTTCATTATTTTGGCAGATTTGACCACCTGAGGAAGAAACATCTTACCTGCACCGAACAACTCTCCGACGCGTTCCATTCCGGCCATGAGGGGACCTTCAATAACTTTAACAGCTGTTCCGTATTTGTTATAACATTCCATTACATCGGCTTCCAAGCCATTGTTACGGCCTTTTACCAACGCATCCTTTAACCTTTCTTCTGCATTTTTTGAGATGTCGGGGGCGGATTCTGTCGCTATTCCTTGCGTTCCCGTTACTCCTGATTTTGCCGCCTCCTTCGCTGCCATAATCTCTTGTGCTTTCGCAATGAGTCTCTCTGTCGCCTCCGGATCTTTGTTGAGAATCACATCTTCCGCCTTTTTAAGAAGATCCGGTTCAATGTCATCATACACTTGGAGCATCCCCGGGTTGACAATTCCCATGTCGAGACCAGCTTTGACTGCATGATAAAGAAATATCGAATGCATTGCCTCGCGGACAGTGTTATTTCCTCTGAATGCGAAAGACAAATTAGATATCCCTCCTGATGTATATGCCCCAGGAAGATTCTGCTTAATCCATCTCACAGCCTCGATAAAGTCGACTCCATACTTAGCATGTTCCTCAATTCCGGTTCCAACGGATAACACGTTTACATCGAAAATTATGTCATGAGGAGGAATGTTCAATTTGTTGACAAGAAGGTCATACGCCCTGCGACAGATGGCAATCTTCCTATCATATGTAGTGGCTTGCCCCTCCTCGTCGAAAGCCATAACGACCATAGCGGCTCCGAGGTCATGTATTTCCGCGGCCTTCTTCATGAAAACTTCCTCACCTTCCTTGAGGCTTATGGAATTTACAATACACTTTCCTTCAGCATTTTCCAGACCAGCAATAATGGTTTCCCAATGTGATGAGTCTATCATGAGTGCAGCCTTAGCCACTGTAGGATCGTTCGAGATGTATCTCACGAAGTGTTCCATGCAGGCACGACTATCAAGCATTGCATCATCCATATTGATGTCTATTATGCTCGCTCCATTATCTATTTGGTCTGCGGCTATCTGAAGACCTGTTTCGTAATCTCCTGCTGCTATGAGCTTTGCGAATTTTCTGGAACCTGCCACGTTAGTGCGTTCACCGATATTCGTAAAATTACTATTTTTTAGGTCAATGCTGACTATATCCAGTCCGCTCACTATGAGAGGTCCCTCATTCGGATTTCCTAACACAGTATGTGGCTTCTTTCCTTTTACAGCTGCACTTACAGCGGCGATGTGTTCAGGCGTGGTTCCGCAACATCCACCTATGATATTCAGAATTCCTGCTTCAGCCATTTTCGTCACTGCCTCTGCCATTTGTTCAGGAGTTTCGTCGTACCCTCCCATTTCATTAGGCAATCCGGCATTTGGATAGCAACTGACTGGAAATTTACTGAAATTGGCCACTTCATTCAGAAGAGGCATGAGGTCATCAGCACCGAGCGAGCAGTTCAGACCGAACGCCAGAAGAGGGTAGTGGCTGACAGATGTGTAGAATGCTTGTAATGTCTGTCCAGTCAATGTCCTTCCACTCTTGTCATTTACTGAAACTGAGACAACAGCAGGAAAATTGCGGTTGATTTTCTCAAGTGCATATAGCGCCGCCTTTGTGTTGAGCGCATCGAAACATGTTTCGATGAGGATTGCATCTGCTCCTCCATCTATGAGACCGCGTATTTGCTCGTCGTATGCACTTACCATATCACGGAAACTATATGGACGATCAGCCGGATTGTTTATGTCCGGTGCAAGGCTAAGAGATTTGGATGTTGGTCCAAGGCTTCCGAAGACGAATATTTTTCTGTCATTACAAGCATCTGCAGCACGACGTGCTATCTTAGCGCCTTCTAGAGCCATTATGTAAGCGAGATCTTCAGTGCTATATTCCTTTTGAGATATTCTATTGGCACTGAATGTGTTAGATTCTATGATGTCTGCACCAGAATCAATGTATTTTCTGTGAATTTCCTCTATTATCTCCGGATGAGTAAGATTAAGACATTCGTTATTCCCCTTTAACTCATGCGTGTTGGAAGAAAGGATATCCACATTTCCGTGGAAATCATCTTCGTCCAAGCCATATCTCTGTATCATGGTTCCCATGGCACCATCAAGTACCAAAATCCGATCGTTGAATATCTCTTTGTTAAGCATATTGCTTCTTGAAGTTCATTTTTTTTACGCTTACTTAGAATCTGTTTAAATTTATGTCGAAAAGTTTTTTATGTGCCTTTCCGGTATAGTTTTCCCGGCCTTCCTCAATCAGATAGCTCCTGCTATCTTTTTCAGAATTCCAGAAAAACCCTCCTCGGAAATTCCTCATAAAATTTCTATCGAATAAAATTTAAACAGCTTCTTAGAAAAAGTTTAAGTTTGCTAAGTTAGCAATAAAAATGTGGATTCCAGCCTTTTTACGGCTGAAATCCACGAGAGTATTGGTTGGTTGGTGTTATTTGAGTCGTCTACGAAGCTTTGTAATCATGTCGTGTGTCATAGACTCCAAATCATATTCTGGCTTCCAGTCCCATTCATTGCGTGCGCACGAATCATCCATACTGTCAGGCCAGCTATCTGCGATACTCTGTTTAAGTGGATCTGGGCGATATTCCATTTCAAACGTAGGAATTTCCTTCTTAATAGCCTCGAATATAGTTTCTGGAGCGAAACTCATGGATGCGATATTGAATGCGTTCCTGTGTATCAGTCTTGAAGGGTCAGCTTCCATCAACTTAATAGCACCATTGAGTGCATCTGGCATATACATCATGTCCATCAATGTCCCAGGTTTGAGCGGGCAGATGAACTTTTCTCCTCGTACGGCTGAATAATAAGTATCCACCGCATAGTCAGTAGTTCCTCCTCCAGGGAGAGTAACATTGGAAATCAGGCCAGGAAACCTTACGGCACGGGTATCCACTCCATATTTGAGAAAATAATAATCGCTTAATAGTTCAGTAGTTACTTTGGTCACACCATACATGGTTTTTGGTCGCTGAATCGTGTCCTGTGGCGTGCCCACATGTGGAGTAGATGGACCGAATGAGCCTATGGAACTTGGAGTGAAAACTGCACATCCTAATTCTCTTGCGATCTCCAACACATTCCATAGTCCGTCTATTCCTATTTTCCATGCGAGTTTCGGTTTGGATTCGGCCACGACTGAAAGAAGTGCTGCAAGATTATAGATGGTATCTATGTGATATTTTCTTACAACCTCAGCAATCATGGCTGCGTCAGTCACATCCACGATTTCTGCCGGCCCAGATTCTAAAAGAGCACCTTTAGGCTCGCTACCATGTATGTAACCAGCGACTACATGTGTATTCCCATATCTTTTGCGGAGCTCCATTGTAAGCTCGGATCCTATCTGACCGGTAGAACCTATGATAAGTATATTCTTCATGTCAATGCTATGGTTTTGTTTTGTGTGACACAAAAATAGTGATATTTTTTAAGAAAAAGCAAGGAATAGGCTATAATTTATTAAACGATTTGATATTTCATAAATAATGTGTAATTTTACCTCATACAATACATCTACGAACATGTACGGAAAAATGAAAGAGCATCTCAGCAAGACTCTCGCTGAGATTCGTGAGGCGGGACTCTACAAGGAGGAACGTCTGATAGAGAGTCCACAGTCTGCTGCTATACATGTAGCAGGCAAGGAAGTCCTTAATTTCTGCGCAAATAACTATCTCGGACTTGCGGATGACCCTCGTCTTGTCAAAGCTTCGTCAGAGATGATGGCAAAACGAGGCTTCGGAATGGCTTCGGTGCGTTTTATCTGTGGTACTCAAGATATCCATAAACAGCTGGAACATGCTATCAGCGAGTACTTCCACACTGAAGATACCATACTTTATGCAGCATGCTTTGATGCTAATGGTGGTGTCTTTGAGCCGCTTCTCACTGATGAAGATGCGATTATATCAGACGCTCTGAACCATGCCTCCATAATCGATGGCGTTCGTCTCTGTAAAGCCAAAAGATATCGCTATGTCAATGCTGATATGGCTGATCTCGAAAAATGTCTCCAAGAGGCTCAGGCTCAGCGCTTCAGAATCATTGTAACTGATGGGGTGTTCTCTATGGATGGTAATGTCGCTCCTGTTGATAAGATTTGCGAGCTTGCGGAGAAATACGATGCACTCGTCATGGTGGATGAGTCTCATTCTGCTGGTGTTGTAGGTGCGACAGGTCATGGAGTAAGTGAACTCACTGGCACATATGGGAAAGTGGACATTTATACTGGAACTCTCGGTAAGGCATTTGGAGGAGCAATGGGTGGGTTCACTACAGGACGAAAGGAAATTATTGACCTCCTGCGTCAGCGTAGTCGCCCATATTTATTCTCTAATTCATTAGCTCCATGCATCATAGGTGCAAGCTTAGAGGTGTTTAGGATATTGAAAGAGAGCAATGAACTTCATGACAAGCTTGTGGAAAATGTCGAGTATTTCCGTGAGAAAATGATGGCCGCTGGTTTTGATATTAAGCCTACGCAGAGCGCTATCTGTGCAGTGATGCTGTATGATGCAAGACTTTCGCAGATATTTGCATCTAAGATGCAAGATGAAGGTATTTATGTTACAGGTTTCTATTATCCGGTAGTGCCTAAGGATCAAGCTCGTATTCGTGTGCAGATTTCAGCTGCTCATACACGTGAGCAACTTGATAAGTGTATTTCTGCATTCATTAAGGTCGGTAGGGAACTAAATGTCTTGAAATAGTCATTATTATAATAACGAAAGAGGACGCTCGTATATACGAGCGTCCTCTTTTGGTTTTGTGAATAAAATTTATTGGTTAATGATAGTCGTTTATCCTAAAAATCCGAGCAATATACCGGCTGCTACTGCAGAGCCAATCACTCCTGCTACATTAGGCCCCATGGCATGCATGAGCAAATGGTTCGTCGGGTCTGCTTCACGACCAACGACCTCAGATACGCGTGCGCTATCTGGTACTGCCGAAACGCCTGCGTTTCCGATGAGAGGATTGATCTTGTGACCTTCTCTACAGAATAGATTCATGAATTTGACGAACAGAACTCCGCACATAGTCGCGATTATGAATGACAAGAGACCAAGCGCGAAAATCTTCACGGAAGTTGCTGAAAGGAACTTGTCTGCTTGTGTTGAGCATCCTACAGTAAGTCCGATAAGTGTAGTAATCACATCAATGAGTGGTCCACGTGCAGTTTCGGCGAGACGTCTTGTTACTCCACTTTCTTTCAGAAGGTTTCCAAAGAAAAGCATTCCAAGAAGCGGAAGTCCTGAAGGAACGATAAATGCTGTCGTGAGGAAGCCGACGATAGGGAAGATAATCTTTTCTTTCTGGCTTACGGCACGAGGTGCAGGCATACGGATGAGACGTTCTTTCTTGGTAGTCAGCATGAGCATTATTGGTTTCTGAATGACAGGTACCAAAGCCATGTATGAGTATGCGGAAACTGCGATTGCGCCCATGAGATCTGGTGCGAGCTTAGATGATAGGAAAATAGCTGTAGGGCCATCTGCGCCACCGATGATTCCTATGGCACCTGCCTCGTTCGGCATGAATCCCATTGCCAATGAGAGCAGATATGCTCCGAAGATACCCATCTGAGCTGCTGCGCCGATAAGGATGAGCCTTGGCTGTGAAATCAATGCTGAAAAGTCAGTCATTGCACCTATTCCGAGGAATATTAGTGGAGGATACCATCCCTGTCTTACACCTTGGTACAAGATGTTCAGAACTGATCCGTCTTCATAAACTCCTATATTGAGTCCTGGGAACATCGGTATGTTTCCGATGATCATTCCGAAGCCGATAGGAACGAGGAGCAGAGGCTCCCATTCCTTTACAATTGCAAGAGTAATGAATACAATGCCTATGGCTATCATCACAAGATGCTGCCATGTCATATTGCAAAATCCAGTGAACTCCCAAAATTGCTGTAGACTGCTGATTATCTGATCCATAAATTATGCTATGGTTACGATGGCCGCGCCTTCGAGTACTGAATCCCCTTTGGAAACATGAATCTTGGTTACCACTCCAGCTTTCTCTGCCTGGATTTCATTTTCCATTTTCATGGCTTCCAGAACAGCTACTTTCTGTCCTGCAGATACTGTATCTCCTTCTTTTACTGAGATTTCGATAATGACTCCAGGAAGTGGAGATGTTACAGGTTTTCCTTCTCCTGCAGGCTTTGCTGCTGGTGTGGGAGCTGCGGTCACCGGTTTCGGTGCAGCGGCAGGGGCAGCAGGTGCTGCCTGGACTGGCGCTGCTGCAGGGACTGCAGGCGCAGCGTTGTCAAGTTCTACCTGATATGACACACCATTGACTGTTACATCCGCCAAATTTCCGTTTGTAGAATTAATGGCAACATTATAATCATTGCCGTTTATTTTCAATTTATATTCTTTCATGATTTTATGTTTTTCTGAATTATCTAATAATTATAGGAATACTATCGAGGTAGCTGTCGGAAGCCCTGCTCTTTGTCATTCCATCCGTTCTGTTTGTGTTTGATGGTGATTACAAAGCTTTCTTTGTCATGCACAGAGTCTTCCATATAGAGATGCAGTGCAGTTGCGATAGCAGCATATACCTCACCATTCATTTCTTGGTCAAGAGCCAATGCGATAGCTGCAGCTACTTCATCGGTCATATTTCCAGAAGCCTTATTATTGATTTTAGAAGCACTGGACTTTTTCTCACATCCGCAGGATTTTCCTGAACCTCCAGATACTCTTCCAAGTAAGCTAAACAGGAACCACAGAAGGAGGAGTGCTGAAAAAACGACTCCTATAGAAACAATTGCAAGAATGAATCCGTGCTTGTCCTCGTGAGCCAATTTTTGTGCGCCTGTTTCTGTAGCATGTGCTCCGTTTACCATTGCAGGAGATGGCTCTACGGGTTCAGTTTCTGTTTCAAACTGCATCTGTCGCAGGTCGTGAGCTAATTTTGCTACTGATTTCCCTGCGGGAAGATTTGCTGGCACGTTGATGGAGTCTACTATTGTGCGCCCGTCATTGCTGACGAGGTATATTGTAGATCCTTTCTTTATCTTGAAGTTAATATAGAAAGTTCCATCGTGGCTATCACCGCTCGCATGAAATAGAACAACCTGTCTCGGTCCCAGTTTTGTTCTGTTGTCCGATTTAGTTATAAGACTCTTTTTCAGATTACTACGATCATCCGAAAGGAAACAACCGCCGTAATTAACAGTGCCTTGCGACTTGTTGAAGATTTCAACCCATCCACAGTATCGGCCATAGTCGTCAGCGATACTATTGCTATCAGGTTCTGCCATGACCTCAGATATGATGAGATCACTGACATTTTGGGCATGTATGGTTAAGAATCCTCCAAAAAGAAGAGCACTAAATATTGTTAATAATATACGTTTCATTCCCTGACTATTTAGAGAGGAAGATTGTCGTGCTTCTTGGCAGGTAAAGTCTGTTTCTTACCTGCAAGCTGCTCGAGTGCACGTATAACACGGAATCTTGTATTCCTCGGTTCGATTATATCGTCGATGTAACCCATCTTGGCTGCCTGATATGGATTACAGAAGAGATCGTTATATTCGTTCTTCTTTTCCTCTGCGAGTTTTGCCTTCTCTTCAGGATCCTCGACGGCCTTGAGCTCCTTTCCATAGAGAATCTGTACGGCTCCATCTGCTCCCATGACTGCAATGTTGGCTGATGGCCATGCGTAATTTATATCTCCGCGTATCTGTTTGCAACTCATGACAATATGTGCTCCACCATAGGATTTTCTCAATGTTACTGTCACCTTAGGTACTGTAGCTTCGCCGTATGCATAAAGAAGTTTGGCTCCGTTTGCGATGATCGCACCATATTCCTGCTGAGTACCACAAAGGAATCCAGGTACATCCACGAGTGTAACGAGAGGAATGTTGAATGCGTCACAGAATCGTACGAAACGTGCAGCTTTTCTGGAAGCATTGATATCGAGTACACCTGCAAGATATTTAGGCTGGTTGGCGACGATACCTACACTACGTCCGTTCATGTGTGCGAAACCTACAATAATATTTTTAGCGTAAGTCTGGTGTACTTCAAAGAATTTTCCATCGTCGACTATACTTTTTATGACATAGTACATGTCATATGCTTTGTTCGGGTTATCTGGGATGATTTCGTTAAGCGCGTCATCTACACGGCTGACTGGATCATTCGTAGGTACAGTCGGTGCTTCTTCCATGTTATTCTGAGGAAGATAGCTGAGGAGTTCTTTTATGATTCTGATTCCATCTTCGTCATTTTCCGCAGCGAAATGTGCTACACCACTTTTGGTAGCATGAACACTCGCTCCTCCGAGGTCCTCAGACGATACTGTCTCGCCTGTTACGCTTTTCACTACGGCAGGACCTGTAAGGAACATATAAGATGTGTTCTTTACCATTATTGTAAAGTCTGTAAGAGCAGGGGAGTATACTGCTCCACCGGCGCAAGGTCCGAATATTCCTGAAATCTGCGGTACAACTCCTGATGAGAGGATGTTCCTTTCAAAAATTTCTCCGAAACCTGCGAGTGAGTTGATTCCTTCTTGGATTCTTGCTCCTCCGGAGTCGTTAAGCCCAATGCATGGTGCTCCATTTCTGGTAGCCATGTCCATCACTTTGCATATTTTTTGGGCCATAGCTTCGCCGAGTGAACCTCCCGATACCGTAAAGTCCTGTGCGAAGACATATACGAGTCTTCCATCTATGGTTCCTTGTCCTGTTACTACACCATCACCATCGAAATGCTGTTTGTCCATTCCGAAGTTTGTGCAACGGTGTTGAACGAACATATCGAATTCCTCGAAACTTCCTTCGTCGAGAAGAAGAGCGATTCTCTCACGTGCAGTGAGCTTACCTTTTTGGTGTTGAGCGTCTATTCTTTTCTGTCCTCCGCCCATCATAGCTTTGGCTCTTCGCTCGACCAAGTTCTTGATATTATCCTGTTGGATACTCATGTATTATTTATATATTAATAAGTGATACCAAATTTTTAACTTGCAAATTTACAGAAATTTCTGGAATA
>CAKUVA010000016.1 GCA_934693135.1 uncultured Bacteroidales bacterium
AGGTGGGAGAGTAGGTAGCCGCCGTTCTTCGAGTGAGCTTTCAGACACTTCGTCTGGAAGCTCACTTTTTTTTGTATTATAAATTTCCATAAATTATTTTGTGGTATAACAGAAATACATTACCTTTGTAATCTAGTATTTATGGCTCTCAAGCTCTATCAAGTTCTACTGAAATATGTGGGCGCTTGTTGCCGAAACTTAATAAGTTTTTTATCAGATGTACGCAATTGTAGACATTGCAGGCCAGCAGTTTAAGGTTGAAGCTGGTTCAGAAATTTTTGTTAACCGCCTTGCTTCGAAGAAAGATGAGACGGTAGAGTTCAACAAGGTTCTCCTCATTGACAATGATGGAACAGTGAAGGTTGGTGCTCCTTATGTAGAGGGGGCTGTCGTTAAGGCTACTGTTTTGGAGGATAGCTTTAGGGCGAAGAAGGTTCTTGTTTTTAAGAAGATTCGTCGTAAAGGATATCAGAAATTGAATGGTCATCGTCAGAATCTTAGTAAGATTCGTATCGACTCTATCGCTTAATTTTAACAGGAGGAAAGATTTATGGCACATAAAAAAGGTCAAAGTAGTTCTAAGAACGGTCGTGAGTCACAGAGCAAACGTCTTGGACTCAAGAAATTCGGTGGTGAGGTCGTTAAGGCAGGTAACATCATCGTTCGCCAAAGAGGTACAGTTCATAATGCCGACAAGAACGTCGGAATGGGTAAAGATCATACTCTATATGCCCTTGTAGACGGTACTGTTGTTTTCACAAGAAAGAGGGAAAACAAATCATACGTGTCGGTTGTTCCTTTTGAGAACTAAACTCGAAGGATTGAGAATGACATTAGGATTGCACTTCGAGTTTCGGTGTGCAGTCCTTTTTTATTTTACGATGGCTGTACGGAATCTATATGATTTTGTATATAATAGACTGAAATTGTAATTTATTAAAATAAATAGATATGTTGACACTTAAGATGCTTCGTGATGACCCTGATTTCGTGGTCAAGAAGCTTGCTGTCAAAAATTTTGACGCCAAGGCAATTGTGGAAAAGGTTCTTGAACTTGATTCTCAGAGAAGAGCTCTCCAGACAGAAAGCGATGGTCTCCTTGCGCAACAGAAACAGAAAGCTGGTCTTATTGGAAGTTTGATGAAAGAAGGAAAGAAAGCAGAGGCGGACGAGGCTAAGAAGGAGGTTGCAGAGCTCAAGTCTAAATCATCAGAACTTCTTGCTAAGGCAGATGCTACTGAGAAGGAACTTGAGTCCCAGCTTGTCCTTCTTCCTAACATTCCATGTGATCTTGTCGTGCCGGGAAAAGGTGCTGAAGATAATCAGGTCGTAAAAATGGGTGGTCCTGAGATTAAACTTCCTGAAAATGCACTTCCACATTGGGAGTTGGCCAAGAAGTTTGATATCATTGACTTCGACCTTGGCGTAAAACTCACAGGCGCAGGATTTCCTGTATATAAAGGAAAAGGAGCTAAACTTCAGAGAGCTCTTATCAGTTTCTTCCTTGACAACAATACTGCTGCAGGTTATCAGGAAGTAGAGCCACCTATCATGGTCAATGCCGCTTCTGGTTTCGGTACTGGTCAGCTCCCAGACAAGGAGGCTCAAATGTATTATGTAGGTTTGGATGATTTTTATCTCGTACCTACAGCAGAGGTTCCTGTTACTAATATTTTCAGAGACGTAATTCTGAATAATGATCAGTTCCCTCAGAAACTTACGGCATACACGCCTTGTTTCCGTCGAGAGGCAGGTTCATATGGAAAAGATGTCAGAGGCCTCAACAGGTTGCATCAATTCGATAAAGTCGAGATTGTGCGTATTGAAAAACCTGAAAATTCTTATGCTGCACTTGATGAGATGATTGCGCATGTTGAGAGTCTTGTCAATAAACTTGGGTTGAAGTATAGGATACTTCGTCTTTGCGGTGGAGACTTGAGCTTTACATCTGCTATTACATATGATTTCGAATTGTGGTCTGCCGCTCAAGGCAGGTGGTTGGAAATTTCATCTGTATCTAATTTCGAAACATATCAGGCAAATCGTTTGCATTTGAGATATAAGGATGAAAACGGAAAAACTCAGCTTTGTCACACTCTTAATGGTAGTTCGCTTGCGTTACCTCGTGTTGTAGCTGCAATGCTTGAGGATAACCAGCAGGATGACAAGATTATTATTCCTGAGGTTCTTCGTCCTTATACCGGCTTTGACTTCATCGACTAAATTTTCGTATGAAGACGATTCTTGGAATAGACCCCGGAACCAATATCCTTGGTTTCGGGGTTATACGTTCAGAAGGCAGTAAGGCATCTTATATAGAAATGGGTGTTGTGGATTTGCGCAATGAGAAAGATCCATATGTTAAGCTCTGCCGCATTTTTAGGGAAATAGGTGATGTCTGTGACAGGTATTCTCCAGATGAAATGGCCTTGGAATCTCCTTTCTATGGGAAGAATGCTCAAGTAATTCTGAAACTTGGAAGGGCTCAAGGGGCTGCTATGCTCGCTGCCTCTTCTAGAGGAATCCCAATTACAGAATATGCTCCAAGAAAAGCAAAGGAGGCTGTTACCGGTAATGGAGCAGCATCCAAGATACAGGTCAATGTTATCCTCCAGAGAATTCTTGGCATTGACATAGAAGAAAAATTCTTGGATGCAACAGATGCGTTGGCAATAGCTCTTTGTCATCATTATCAGTTATTGAACCCACTTGCTGGAGTTAAGTCGAATTCCTCATGGGAAAAATTCATAGCCGCGAATCCGGATAGAATAAAAGGTTCATCTAAGTAATATTCAAAATTTTTTGTGCAAAATTAACCCGACGGAATTAAACCTTCGTCGGGTTATTATGTCTAATAGGCATTGTTAAAAACAAACGTGTATCACTAAATAAACGAACAATGAAGAGAGTCATTGCTGTGTTATGCGGGCTGATTGTATCGCTCGCTCTTTCTTTTGCCCTTTCTGCCCAGTCGAAATCTGTCACGATTGTGCTACAGGATTCTGCATCAGGTGAACCTGTGGGATATGCTACTGTATCATTGACTAAATCTGGTGCTACGTCTGCATTCAAATATGCGCTGACAGATGATAAGGGGAAGGCTTCCATTGACAAGGTCTCCACAGGTACTTATACTATAAGAGCTGAACTCCTTGGTTATAAGACGTTCAGTAAGGAGATATCTGTAAAGGAATCAATGGACCTCGGTATTGTCAAGATGAATCCTGATAAACAGGTCTTGGATGCTGCGAGTGTGTCTGCTGCAGGTAATCCTATTGTAATCAAGAAGGATACTGTAGAATATAATGCGTCTTCATTCAAGACAAACGATAATGATGTTCTCGAAGACCTTCTGAAGAAATTGCCTGGAGTAGAAGTGTCTGAAGATGGGTCTGTTACAGCTAATGGTCAGACAATTTCCAAGATTACTATAGATGGAAAAACTTTTTTCTTGGATGATCCTCAACTTGCATCCAAGAATATACCTGCCAAGATTGTAGACAAAGTTAAGGTTGTTCAAAAAAAATCGGAGCAGGCTCAGTTTACAGGCATTGATGACGGGCAGGAGGAAACTGTGATCGACCTTTCTATCCAGAAGGGTATGATGAATGGCCTGTTCGGCAATGTAATGGCAGGAGGGGGGCATGATTTCCCTGAAAATACTACATATGGAAATGGAGACTGGAGATATCAGGGAGCTGCTTTTGCAGGAAGATTCACTGATAAGAGCCAGATAAGTCTTATATTGAACGGAAATAATACCAATAACCGTGGATTCAATGATCTTGCTGGTAGTATGATGCGTAATATGAGAGGCGGCGGTGGCGGAATGGGACGAGGTGAAGGCGGCTGGGGAAAAGGAAATGGTATCAGTACGTCATGGATGGGAGGCATAAATGGCTCGTGGAATTTGTTCGACAATAAGATGGATCTTGGAGCTAATTATCTTTATAACGATAATAGAAATGCTGTGAAAGAAATCAGTAAGAAGATCACATATCTCGATGATGGCTCAAGCTTGATTTATAACAATAATGGTTACAGCAATACTAATACGAGTGGGCATCGTTTCGGTGCGCGAGTCGAGCATAAATTTTCAGATAACACGTCAATATTATTTCAGCCTCAGTTTAATTTTGGAAAGGGAAACTATACTGAATTTTCACAATTCACTACTGATAGTCAGAGTGCTGGCGCTGTAGACCAAATTAAGAAGAATGAGGGTTTCAATAATAATGCTGGAAACAATGACAGTTGGACTGCGAATGGATTCTTTTTGTTTCGTCAGAGACTTGGAATACCAGGGAGAACCATTTCGTTTAATGTGGATTATAATTTCAGTAACAATGATTTGAATGGTGTTAACCAGTCATTGACAAGGACTTTCGGCGTGGATGATGTTACTTCTGATGAAATAGTTAACCAGATTTTCGACCAGAATTCCAAATCCTCATCTATAAGCGGACGACTTGTATATACTGAACCACTTGGTGCTGGTTTCTATATGGAAGCAAATTACCAGTATAAGTGGAGTCAGAACAAGTCTACAAAAAATACATATGACTCTGGGGATGTTACTGATTTTGGTATAGACAATATGACATTCAATAGTGATGGCATGACGAGAAATGATACGTACTCAAGTAATATCCTTAATCGTTATCAGACTCATAGGGCTGGAATTAACTTCATGTATCAGAAGAATAAGCTGCGTGCTCAGGTGGGTGCATCTATTGTGCCTACTATAACTCACAATGAAACAAATGGACAGAACTATGACAACAAGGTCGTGAACTGGTCTCCGACGGCTATGCTTTGGTATGACATCAATGACAATATGAATATTCGTGGATTTTATTTCGGTAATACGTCTCAGCCAAGCACATCGCAGCTCATGCCTGTTCCTGACAATACAAATCCTCTCAATGTATCTCTTGGAAATCCATACCTCAAGCCTTATTTTAGCCATACAATACGTAGTAGATTCGGATATACAAACAAAAAGACGTTTGTATCTGTGAATGGAAATGTTGGTGGCGGTTTTGTACAGACACCTATTGTATATGCAAGCTGGTACAATACTAATGGAACAGCTTTTTCCCTACCGGTAAACGGACCTTCTTCAGGCAATGTAAGTGCGAGGGTTTTTGTTAACGCTCCGATAGCTAAGTCAAATTTCAGCATATATTCCATGACCTCTGGAAGCTGGTCCAAGGCAACTTCTTATGTTGGAAAGAGTAACTTCGACACAAGCAAGTACTATGATGGAGATGAGTTTGACTATGCTGCATTCAATGAGGATTTTCCTGATATCGGAAAAAGTGACTTGTTCATAACGAACAAGACACAGACTATGAATGTTACAGAAAGGCTACGCTTTACATATAGAAATGATTTCGTAGAGCTTACTGCAGGAGGGCGTACCAAGATTTCTAAGTCATGGTACACAATATCTTCTGCTAATGCGAATATGACATGGAACAACCAGTTGAATGCTTCAATGAACTGGACAATCCCAGGTGGAATTACTCTTGTATCAGATTTTAACTATAACTGGTATAGAGGATATACTACGAAGCAAGATGACGAGTATATCTTAAATGCTGAAATTTCTAAACTTCTATTCAAGAAACAGTTTACACTTTCGCTCAAGGCTTATGATATTCTGAACCAAGCGAAGAATTTGTCCGTTACTGATTCTTCCAACTATCATACGGAGACATGGAACAATACTCTTGGGCGTTATGTGATCTTATCGCTCACATGGAGGTTCGGAAATATGAACAATATGTCCAAGGGTAGGCGTGGGCCTGGAGGCTCAGGTCATGGTCCAGGCCCAGGAGGTCCACCTCCGATGATGTAACGGAGATAGTCAAGACTTGTTTATTCTTACCTCAACAGCATTGGCATGTGCGACAAGTCCTTCGGCCTTGGCCATGTCAATGATTGTTGATGAAAGAGCTTGTAGACCATCTCTTGTGAGTTCTTGATATGTGATTTTATGCATGAAACTATCGAGGCTAACACCACTTGATGTGTTTGCCGTACCAGCTGTAGGAAGTGTATGATTGGTGCCGGAGGCGTAGTCTCCGGCACTTTCTGGTGAATATGGTCCGATGAATACGCTTCCAGCTGCAGTGATGGAGCTTGCCATGGTCCATGCGTCAGCTGTATTGATGACCAAATGTTCAGGAGCATAGTTGTTTGCGAAATCGAGCATTTTGCGTTTATCATGAATCACGACTGCAAGGCTTTCGTCCAATGCGGCCTCAGCTATGTCTTGTCTTGGTATCCGTCTCTGTTGAATACGGAGTTCTTCTTGGACTTTTTCAACGAAACCCTTGCTTTCGCATATTAAGCAGACTTGTGAATCTCGTCCGTGTTCAGCTTGTGAAAGCAGGTCTGCGGCAACGAAATCAGGTCGTGCATTCTCATCTGCAATAACAAGCATTTCCGAAGGTCCTGCGAACATGTCTACAGCGACCCCATCTTCGGATACCATTCTTTTAGCTTTGGAGACATAGCGGTTTCCTGGTCCGAAAATCTTGTCTACTTTCGGTACTATACGTGTTCCATAAGCCATTGCCGCGATTGCTTGTGCTCCACCAATTCCATATATATCTGTTACATTGCATAACGAAGCTGCATATAGGATGGCTGGAGCTATACGTCCATCTTTTCCACGAGGAGTGCACATGGTTATGTTACCACAACCGGCAATTCTTGCAGGTACAGCTAACATTAGTACTGATGAAAATAGGGGAGCTGTACCTCCTGGGATATAGAGTCCTACCTTAGAGATTGGTACTGAACGTTGCCAGCAACGTACTCCAGGCATAGTTTGGACTTCTATTCTTCCTATCATTTGTGCGCTTGTAAAAATCTCTATGTTTGATCGTGCGGTCTCGATTGCGTTTTTCAAATCTTGTGGCACCATATTAGCAGCAGTAGCTATTTCTTCCTTAGAGACTTTGATTTGCTCAAGGGGATATCCGTTAATCTCCTCTGATATGGATTTGACTGCTTTATCTCCTCCGGCTTTGACATCCCTAATTATTTGTTTAACCCTGGCCTCTATTTCTTTAGCTCCTGCATCAGGACGTCTGCATAGTTCATTCCAGGTTTTTCTGTCCGGTTCAATATATATACGCATACAACAATCTCAATATTACTTTTCTTCTGCGATGAGTTTTTCAAAAGTCTTCATACCTTCTGTAGCTTTTTCTTGGATCTGCTTCAGTCTGCTGTCCCTCACTTTTATACTTTCAGGATCAATTATATATACTGGTATATCGATTGGAGCATATCTATATAAGCCTGCAGCTGGATATACACTCAGAGATGTTCCTACAATGAGGAGGATGTCAGCATTTGAAACTATATCTATGGCGCGTTCTATCTTTGGAACTGGTTCTCCAAACCACACGATGTGCGGGCGAAGTTGGTGACCATTTGGAGCTTTGTCCCCGAGATGTATTTCGCCGTAGCCTATGTCGAATACTGATTTCTCTGAGAATCCGTCTTCTTCATTGCAACAGTTTTCCGGACGTACCTTTGTCAGTTCTCCATGGAGATGAAGGACATTGGCACTTCCTGCGCGTTCATGCAGGTTGTCTACGTTTTGTGTTATAACATTGACATTGAATTTATTCTGAAGTTCAGCAATTTCGAAGTGCGCGGCATTTGGGCTTACATTTTTGAGTTCTTTCCGTCTTATGTTGTAAAAATCAAGCAGTAGTCCGGGATTTTTATACCAGCCGTCTATTGAAGCTACTTCCTGAGGATCATACTTGTCCCATAGTCCACCATTGTCTCTAAAAGTGCTTATTCCGCTTTCGGCGCTAACACCTGCGCCAGTTAGTATAACTAATTTTTTTTTCATATTCCCCATTTCAATGTTGTGGAGTCCTGCTCTCCGAAATAATATTTTGTGAGCCAGTATTTGAACAGAGGATCTGTCAGAAAAGGCTCGTCTTTGTCGTTGAACGCCAAGACTTCTTTTTTCATCAGGGCGTCCTTAAGTCGTTTAACATTCGCTGAAGATCTGAGGTTGTATTTCTCCAAAACTTCTGTAGTGCTGAATTTCATGACGCCATCAAGTGTAGCTTTAAGCATGCGTTCCTGATAGTCAGTGAGACTGTCCATGATTCTCATGAATCTTGGTGTGTGAACGGATAGCATGCATGACAGCGCATCTGAAAATGTTAGTTCGCTGATGTATCCCTTGGACAAGGAGTCGCAGATGAAGAAGAAATTGTTTATATACCAGATGTTGTTCCCGAACAAGCGACATGCACTGAGGAGCAAATCTCTGTCAATGACTTTTCCTCCTGCCATGAATCCTCGCATGATGTGATCTGCTATTTCTGACTCGGGAATGTCTGACAATTCTATCAGCGAAGCGACATTGAAGAAGAACTTCCTTTTGCGAAATATCTGTTCCATGGCATTGTATGCAGAACCGATGAAAATGAGTGATACTTTCTTATTTTCTCCATAGTGTGCTTTTGCAGCTGTTTCCAGAGCTTTTATCATGGATTCTCCATCATCAGAATTCAAGCAGTGAAATTCATTAAATATCACTACTATCTGTTTCCCAGAGCTTTCAGCTATGCGATAAGGCAGTTCTGCGGTTTCTGCTATATATTCGTCTGTGACTGATATGTCTGATGTAGTGTCTTCTTTTAGAAATACCTTGCGGTAGTGATGTATGAATGCTGAGGTGCTTCTGATATTTGCAAGTGAAATATTGAATGTTTGAAGTGGAATTCCTTTAATCTTTAAGGTATACAATACCTGTTGCACTGCAGACATCTTTCCGCTTCCGTGTGGTGCAAGTATGGCTGCATTGCCTCCGGAATTTATGACTGAGCTTATGGCATCACAATCTTTTCTCCGGCTGATGAAATATTTTCCTGTTACATATCTGTCGAACTGAAAAGGATTGTCCATCTCGGTAGTAGTTTATACTGACAAAAATAATGAATTTGTGCGATTTACATTACTATTTCCAAGAAAAAATAGTAAAATCTCTTTGTAATCCGGAAAAATGTTGTACCTTTGCACCCGCTGAATTCGAAATGTGATTTGTAAGTTTTTGAAATTCAGTAGATTTTTAATAAAAGGAGGTGATTCAGATATGATTATTGTACCGCTTAAAGAAGGTGAGAACATCGAGAGAGCGCTCAAAAGATTCAAAAGAAAATTTGAGAAAACAGGTGCTATTCGCGAGCTCCGTGCCAGAAAGAATTTTGTTAAACCATCTGTCAAGAAGAGAGAGCAGATTCAGAAGGCCATCTACGTACAGCACATGCAGCTCGAGGATGAGCAGTAATATTGTAAGTAGATAATATATCTGAAAATATATACGGCTGATCGGATTTTATAGTCCGGTCAGCTTTGCTTTTGTAGACGTATTTGCTAAATTTGCGTTTTGTGTTCCCGTGAGTGGGGCTTAATGTTCAGAAAATGGAAAATAAAGAAATTGGTAAGCAGTCACATTGGCGTTTTCGCGGACTTAAGATTACATTGGCAGTGATTGCTAGTGTTTGGGCTGTGTTTCTTTTGGCTGTGCAGATTCTCATGAGTTCATCTTTTTTGACTGGCATAGCGAAAAAATATGTATCAGAATATGTGGATGCAGATGTTTATTTCGGTAACATTTCAGCGTCTGTCTTGAAGAGTTTTCCTAATCTTAATATAGAGGTTTCTGATGTAAAAGTTACATATCCTCATTCAAGATTTGCTTCGTATGATTCTACAGGTGTTGATGGACTTCTTCGTCATGCCGGGAGAGGAGAATCTGTCGATACTCTTGCATCTTTCAAACGCTTGAACTTATCGGTCAATTATTTGGCTGCGGTAATGGGGCGTATTCATGTGCATGAGGCCAGTTTGGATAGGCCAAGGATATTCGCACATTGTTTCGGAGATAAAATTGCAAACTGGAATATTCTGAAAAATATTTCATTGGATGAGAATGATGTTCCGGATACGAGTACTACAGTGCTTCCTCCAATTGCTATCAGTCGGGTTGCTTTGACGGGGCATCCGCATATAGTATATACTGACTGTGCAGATACAATCTATGCGGCCATGTTCTTGAAGCAGATGCTATTTCATGGCAGGCTTACTACTCGCAAAGCTAAACGCAATAAGCTTGGTTTGGAAATGGATAGCCTCTTTCTCTCAGGGCGTCTTCCTGCTGATACTGTAGTTTTAGCGGTAGATCATTTCGGTATTTCCGAAAAAGAAAAAGATATGGCTTTTTCAGTGAATGCGAAGACTTTTCTTGGTATGAATGATTATGGACGTCTTCTTATTCCTGTTTCCTTGTCTGGAAAGCTTAATTTCCCCAACAATGACTTCAAAACGTTGGCACTTAAAGATTTTAGAGCAGATGTTGCTACTGTGACATTGACAGGAAACGCTGATGCAAAGTTCCTCGGTGATAGTACGTATTTGCGTGCAGAAGCTTCGATAAATGACTGCAATGTTCAGAATCTAATACACTTTTGTGGAAAAAATTTCTTGCCTTCTGCCTTGAAGTTAGATACGGATGCGGTCGTGTCTCTTACTGCGTTGTGCGACGGATATTATAATCCTTCAGCGAAGACGTTGCCTGAACTCGTCGCTGAAATTGTGTTGCCGAAATCATATATACGTTATCCCGGAATTCCTGATGGCCATGCGGAAATCGATATCAATGCTGTTACAGATAAGGAAGGAAAATTGGATGTGAGTTTCGACGATATGTGCGTGAATTTCGGAGGCTTTGATGTCGATGCGAAGGGTATGGTAAAGGATGTCCTCGGAGACGATCCTCTCATTATTGTGGATTCCAAAGGATATGCTTCTCTTGGTCAGTTGATGGCGTTTGCTCCTGATACATGTGGCTATTCTGCATCTGGAGAGATTAATGCTGCTTTGAAAGGAAATATTCGTATGTCTCAGATGAGTCCATATAATTTTTACGGCGCCTCTCTTGATGGATATATACGAAGTCGTAATGTCGTTTTATCCTCCGATTCGGACTCTCTTTATGCTTGGATTGGAAATCCTGAGATAAAGTTAGGAACAGTTTCTAATCGTGTTGATGGCGCATTGCCACGAGGTACTCGGCTTTTGGCTCTTACGGCGAGGATTGATACTTTGTATGCAAATTATGGCAAAGGTATTCTTTTCAGAGGCTCTGGAGTAGGCTTTGTTGCTCAGAATGCCTACAAAACTTATAGAGGTGCAGCTCATGAGCATAATCCTATAGTTGGAGCGCTATCTTTTTCACGGTTATTTATGAATGGTGAGGATTCTTTGTTTATGGGGGTAGTTGGCTCTGAGAATACATTCCGTTATTCGGAGAAATGTCATGGGCGCATACATACGCCTATGTTGAGCCTTGTTAGCTCCAATTCCAAGATATTTGCTCGCCAAGGAGTAAATCGCTATGGGTTCCGTGATGCGGAATTATCTGCTTCAGCTGTTTTGACGACATTTGAACGTAGCCAGAGACGCAGAGTTATTCTGGATTCGTTGCAGCGTGTGTATCCGGGAGTCCCACGAGATTCTCTCTTCAAAAGGGCAATTGAATCTAAAATGGTGGGGAGACAACTTCCTGATTTTATGTCGGAAGCTGATTTTAGAAAACATGATATAAACATCACATTGAATGAAACTCTTGCCAAGTATTTGAAAGAGTGGAATCTAAAGGGTGGGATTGATATTAAGAGTGGTATTGTTTTGACTCCTTATTTTCCGTTGCGTAATGTCGTTGAGGATGTGCGTGGCACTCTGACAAATGATGCTGTGAACTTGGATAATTTTACGTTCCGTCCAGGGACGTCTGACATGTCGGCTTCTGGAGTTCTCAGCGGACTTAAAGGTGCTTTGCTTGGATATGGTCCGCTCAAGCTTGATCTTAAATTGAGGTCTAAGAAAATGGATGCCAATGAGCTTCTTACAGCTTATAACGTTGGAGCAAAGTACGTTCCAGATGAGTCATCAGAAAAGACTTTTATGTCTGACGTGTCAGAGGCTTCGTATTTTGATAGCACTACAGTGGCGGAAAATATTGTAGCTGATAGTACTTTAGCGATGATCGTAATTCCTGCCAATCTTATTGCCAATGTGTCTCTTCAAGCTAATGAGATAGATTACTCAGATTTGAAGATATCATGGCTTGCTGCTGATATGACAATGAAAGAAAGATGTTTGCAACTTACGAATACGCTTGCGACATCGAATATGGGTGATATTTATTTCGAGGGTTTCTATTCTACGCGTACCAAACATGACATCAAAGCTGGGTTTGACCTTAATTTATCAGACATTACTGCTGACAAGGTAGTACAACTATTTCCTGCTGTTGATACCATTATGCCTATGCTTACGTCATTCAAAGGTATGCTTGATTGTGAAATGGCTGCGACTACTGATTTGGATACCAATATGAATGTTATAGGCAAGTCGATGAATGGAATAATGAAAATTAGTGGACGTAATGTCTCTTTGGAGGAGAGCACAGCATTCCATAAGCTTGCTAAGATGCTAATGTTCAAAAATAAGAAGACTGGAAAGGTAGGTGATATGTCTGTAAGCGGTCTTATTAGTGATAACCGTTTGGAAATCTTTCCGTTTGTACTTAAAGTCGATAGGTATACATTGGCAATGAGTGGCTTGCAAAACTTTGACCAGACATTCAAATATCATGTGGCTGTGTTGAAGTCTCCTGTTCCATTTAGGTTTGGAATAAATATCTTCGGTAATTTTGATGACTGGAAATATCGTATTGGAAAGGCTCAGTATAAGAACACTAATGTTCCTGTATTTACTGCGCAGATAGATACTCTTCAGATGAATCTTGTAAGTTCGATACATAACATTTTTGCTAAGGGTGTTGATTTGGCTGTCAGACAGAATGTTGCTATGAAAAATAGTATTGACTCATGCAAGATTGCGAAAGGCTTTAATCCAGATGCTTCGATTGATTCTTTGGATGCAGGACAGATGAAGGTGTTGGATTCACTTCAGACAGCATATGATAGTCCTGTCGATTCTATGCTTAATGCAAGGATTGATTCTTTGAAGATAGTTTCATCTACATCTGAAGTTGATGTACAATCCGGCATTCAGAGCTCCGTAGAAAAACAATTCCGTCAGAAGGAAAACGCGGAAAACAAGCGTGATTGCAGACGTCGTAGACGTGATGCGAAACGTTCTGGTAAACAGGTTGGAATTGTGGAATTTGATGATGATATATATAAAGATTGAAAATGAATAGCAGTGATTATATAGAGGTGTTGATATCCATAGATCCTTTCAGTGTGGAAAATGCGGAGATAGCAGAGGCTATGATTTCGGATCTTCCGTATGATTCTTTTTCTATCGAAGAAGATGTCTTGAAATGCTATATTCAACAGGAATTGTATGACAGAAGAGCATTGAGGCTTGTCCTTTCAAGTTTGCCATTTAAGACTGATTTTACTGCGACGAAAGTCCCATTCCAAAATTGGAATGCTCAATGGGAGAGCTCATTTACGCCTATTGTTGTGAATGGACAAGTGACCATAAAGCATGTGGATGACAATGTTACTTCACGCACTAAGTATAATATCCGTCTGCGTCCGGAGATGGCTTTCGGTACAGGTCATCATGAAACCACATTCATGATGATACAGTCAATGTTGGAGTTTCAAGACTATATAAAAGGCCATGTGGTTATGGATATGGGATGTGGAACAGCTGTCCTTGGAATTCTTGCTGCTAAAATGGGGGCCGCCAAGGTTTTTGGGATAGATATTGATGCTGTTGCTGCTCAATCGGCCTTTGATAATGCAAGATTGAATAGGGTTGGTCGAGTAGTGGAGACGTTTTGCGGAGATGCTTCACTTTTACAGACAGGAAAATATGATGTATTGTTAGCTAACATTCACCGAAATATAATCATCATGGATCTTAAGACTTATGCATCGTCTCTGAAAAATGGAGGATTACTATTTCTTAGTGGTTTCTATGAGTCGGATGTTGCTGATATATTGGAAGAGGCTAAGAAATACTCACTTTCTCTTGAAGAAGAACATTCTAAGGAGGGGTGGAAATGTCTTGTTCTTAAGCATGATTTGCATGCAGATTAAGATTGTATCTTGCAAATAATAACCGAGCGAACTATATGTGGACAGAATCTATTGATATTAAATGGTTTCTGTCTAAATTTTTATTGTATAGATGCTGTAATATGATTTAATCTATTTATTTAAAGCATTGTATCTTAATTGCTTTATGTATGCAAATTTTATTAGAACTTTTATTATTTAAATAGCTGATAAATAATAAGTTGCTGTTTTTCGAGTGTATGTAAATCTAATCTTATATTTTTTCAATATTCATATGATAACTATCTTATAAACAATAGTATATCGCTATAATATATGTATTATAAAAATATAAATCTATAAAAAATTCAAAAAAATATTGTATAAATGAAAATGACTATGTATCTTTGCAACAGATGAAAGTAAAAGTACACTAAATACTACTAGTAATAGTCTTTGTTATAGAGAGAAAAGTAATAAAACATTTATTAAACATTACATAAATTAATTCTCTATGAACAAAAAACTGACTAATTTAGTCATGAGTGGAGCCTTAATATCGGCTCTAATTGGTGCGGCAGTGTCTTGTAAGGACTATGATGGAGATATCGATGATCTCGATACTCGTGTCGCAAAATTGGAAAGTACACTTAATGACTTGAAAGCCAAGATTTCGGCTGGAGCTGTCGTGACTAATGTTGAGACTGTCTCGAATGGAGTCAAGGTTACATTGAGCGATGGCAAAATATTCACCCTCACAAATGGCAAGGATGGCGTCAATGGCACAAATGGCAAGGATGGCCTCAATGGTAAGGACGGCGTTAATGGCAAAGATGGTATTGACGGTAAGGATGGTAAAGATGGTTCTGTCGTTACTATCGGTGAAAATGGTAACTGGTTTATCGATGGGAAAGATACTGGAAAGCCATCGAAAGGTTCTGACGGTAAGGACGGTGTAGATGGTAAGGATGGTGTAGACGGGAAAGACGGCGTAGACGGTGCAAATGGCAAAGATGCTGTGCAGATTTATTATGTTCCAAATGCTAAAACCGGAAACTGGGATAAAGTT
Organism: uncultured Bacteroidales bacterium; assembly: GCA_934693135.1. Classification (GTDB taxonomy): domain Bacteria; phylum Bacteroidota; class Bacteroidia; order Bacteroidales; family UBA932; genus Cryptobacteroides. The sequence goes on from CAKUVA010000016.1 coordinate 15,157, forward strand.
GTCGTTGAACCTGGTAAGGATCCTGTAATTACTGATACTGGTGAGAGCTGGAGAGCATCTGGTGTGACAGCTGTGTGGGATAAACAGTCCGGAACTCTTACATTTGCCAATGTTGAAGGGACAGATGCGCCGGTAGTGATTATTCTTAATGGCCTTCTCCGTAGTCTTGCATTTGTGCCTGAGACTATGACTCAGGGACTTGGCGTTATTGATTTCTATACGCTTTATAATGGAAGTGAGTTCATTGCGTCAAATCAGCCTGTCGTTACATATCGTCTCAATCCTGAGAATGCTGATGTAAAAGGTGTGGAGTGGTCTTTCATTGACAGAAAAGTTACGACTAAAGTTGCTGGTGACAGCGAAAACCTCATTGGTATAGTTAAGACTGAAATGCCTAAAGATGGTGGCATTGAATTTACTATCAAGACAAATGAGGCTAACTTCTCGGAAGATGCTTCGGTACCTGGAACTCAGAATTTAGTGGCTCTTTGCGCTAAGGTTAATGGTGAAGTGATAATGTCTGATTATGCTTTCGTGGAGAAGAATAAGATTACTCGATATGAAATCATACACAGAGCTTTTTATGAAGGAAAGAGACCTGCTGTAGTAAAGGCATATCCTGTATCTAAACCTGCAATCACGGATGCTAATGATATTGAATTCGTATATGATAAGCCGATTAATGTTATTGATTCTCTTTTGGCATATGCTCCTGAAGTGGTCAAGTCGATGAATGAAATCAATGTTAATAGTACACTCAAAGTATCGCTCGTGTCAGGTAAGTATCTTGGAACAGACAATGTTACTGATCAACAGAAATTTGTTGCTGTCAGTGATGCTGGAGTACTTTCTGTAAATGAGGAATGGCTTGTCAATGGAGGCCGTGCTGCTATTGGGCGCACTCCTCTTCTGAAAGCAGAGGCTTATGTTGATGGCACGACTGGCAAGAATGTAAAAGTTGCTGAATGCTACATTAAGGTTTTGATTACTGATAAACCGTCAGAGCCAGCTGAAGATCTTGGTGATATGGAAGCAGTGGTTGTCAATGGAAGCTTTGAGTATAACAAACTTACTGCAGGACCTAATGCGTCGAAACCTGTAATGGCATTGCCATGGGATAGAGCAAATGCGGAAATTCTTGACAAACTTGGACTTTCATACGAGCAGTTTGTGTCTAAATATAATGTTGGAGCTCCTGTTATTAAGTACTTTAATGGAAAGAATGAGGAAGTTACATCAATAAATGGCATTACCTGCAATGCTGATGGTATGACCAATATCACAGCTACGAATTATGTGACGATGGATATAATCAATACAGTGGATGAAAATTCAAATGGTACTGTCAAAGTGATGATTCCTGCCGTTAATAATAAAACTGATAAAAATGTTATCGTAGAGTTTAAATATGCTGTGACGCATGCTGCTCATTTCCCTGAATTAAATTCTGATTATCTTATCGGTGAAGACATGGTTCAGGTCAAAGGACGTCTTGAAGGTGGAAAATGGGTGATGAAGTCTGGTCTAAAAGAGCATTTTAAGAATTATCTCGCAGGATACACTGATCCGGCAAATCATGAGGCTCTCAAGTTCGCCATCAGACCTATTGTTAAGGCTACAGGTAAGCCATTAGAGATGGGTAAGACTATGGATGCAGCTAAACTTGCTACACAAGAAGGAGTAGAAATTACTGGAACTCAGTATATTGATCAGGAAATTGCTCTTACAGCACCTTTGAAGTCTAAGTCTAGTGATTATATTGTTACTATGTACAATGAGTTGGCTAACGGCCATTATTGCCAGAAGAACTATAAAGTTCGTTTCATCAGCCCGTTGGTTATGGAACTTTCAAATATTGAACTCAAGACATTAGCAGCATCTGCTGATTCAAAGGATGTTATGCAGTCAATAGTTATAAAGGATCTTGATGGAAAGGTAGTGTTTGACAAGAACGGCGTTTCTGAGTATGGACGTGACACGTATAGCTTTGCCGCATCAGATTTTGCATCTGCATGTAATCTTAAGTTTAAAGATGGTGATCATACATCTCTTGATGCAGAGGACTCATTTGGTGGTCGTCTCACGATTACGGGTTCTGTAATTACTTGGAATAACTTGGGTGCAGAACTTGTGAAGAATAAGAAGGCAGGATATGAGGTGAAGATGGTTGTGAGTGATATTTGTGAGATTTCACAAGAAGGTCTTATAACTATACTTTCATCTGCTGATAGCCGATAGCTTATATTATTCCCATGTCATCGATAAAAATCCTCTCTTATAGATTATTACTGGTACTTCATCTAAATTTCTGCCGGTGACATGGGTTTAATATATATATGATTAACTGAAACGTTGAGACTGTTCTCATTCTCCAATTGGAGATGTTACGAGTTACCGACGAAGTTAAATCAAATACATAAAAAGAGGTCCAGGATAAATTCCTGGACCTCTTTTTTGTGCGAGCGAAGGGACTCGAACCCATACGCACTAGGCACCAGATCCTAAGTCTGGCTTGGCTACCAATTACAACACGCTCGCAATGCCTTCCGGAAAGCTCATAACATGTAGCCCATCGCTGAAGGCGGCCTGATTGGAAGCTGCCGCACATTCTGTGTCCGAAAGGATTACAAAGTTAGTAAATAAATATTAATAAATGAAATTTTTCATTGAAATTCGCGATATTTGCAATGATTTTTCCAATATTGAGGTATGGATAAGTGGAAAGAGTGCCTTCGGGCGATAAGAGAAAACAATAATAATGTGGCGTGGTCAATGTCGGAATTCATTGACGAAACGCCGAAAGCCATTACTCCGGCTCTTTTGCAAGAAGCTGATCCGAACGGAAATATCAGCGAAGAAATCATCTATGCTGCTCTTATGGCAGGATTGTCAGGGATAGAAGATGATGCTATTACTTCTGAATATTTCATTCCTGCGGTAACGGCTCTTGAGCCTGATGACTATGCTTGTGACTTATATCTTGCAAAAATAAAATTTCCTGACGTTGCATCTAAACATTGGAAATTCACCCATTATCATTATAGCCCGTACGAAGCTTTCATCTGTGATGATATTATCCGGGAGCTTGACTCTCGTGAAATTCCGAGAATAGGGTATTTTCGGGAGAATTTTCGTTATCCTGCTGTGGAGCAGAATTATCGGGAATGGATGGCAGTGAAACCGAGCGAGATAGCTACTATGAAACCTGCATTGGATATAATTTCCGGAAAGGTTGTAACATTCGGCCTTGGACTTGGCTATTTCACTTTCATGGCTTCGGAAAATCCGTCGGTCTTTTCTGTAGATGTGGTTGAGCGTGACGAGGAAGTTATAGACCTATTCTCGAAATATATACTCGAACAATTTCCTCATAAGGAAAAAGTTAGGATAATCAAGAGCGATGCTTTTGATTATATGACAGACATGCCGGAATATGATTATGCTTTTGTAGACTTGTGGCATGACACATCTGATGGCTTGGAATTATATATAAAAGCCCGAAAATGTGCAAAAGTCCATTATGAATCAGGCAAGCATACTGTGTTCTTGTATTGGGTGGAGAAATCATTGTTGTCGGCCTACAGGTGGATAGTGTTCGACAAAATCATAGAAACGAGCACATCTGAATCCCAAGCTCTTGAAAGGCTTGGAGATGATTATCTCAAGACAATGATAGACGGAGAAGAATAGTCTACTCTTCTTCCGGCATATTATTAGAGTATTTTCTCCATTTGTCAATGAGAGAGGTCATATCCTCCGGCAGGGGAGAGTCGAATCGTATGAATTCTTTTGTTCGTGGGTGTATGAATCCAAGTGTTTTGGCATGTAATGCTTGTCGAGGGCAGATTTCGAAACAGTTGCGTATGAATTGTTTGTATTTTGCGTATATGGTGCCCTTTCTGATTTCGGATCCTCCGTATCTTTCATCGTTGAAAAGAGGGTGACCAATGTAGCTCATGTGCACACGTATCTGATGCGTTCTGCCTGTTTCTAAACGGCATTCTATGACAGTGACATAGCCGAATCTTTCGATAACCTTGTAATGTGTGACTGCATGCTTGCCTTTGTCACCCTCCGGATAAACCTTGAACCTTAATCGATCGTTAGGGTCTCTACCGATATTGCCATCAATGGTTCCTTCATCCTCCTTGATGTTTCCCCACACGACAGCAACGTATTTCCTTTCTATGCTATGCCGGAAGAATTGACCTGCGAGATCCAGCTGTGCTTCGTCATTCTTGGCCACTACAAGAAGCCCTGAAGTGTCCATGTCGATTCTATGTACGAGCACTCCCATTCGTTCGTCTTTTGCATCAGGCCCTTGTGTTATCCCGAGATGGTATGAGAGAGCATTTATAAGTGTGCCATCAAAGTGCCCATGTCCAGGATGAACTACCATACCTGCTGGCTTGTTAACAATTAGCAAGTCATCATCTTCGTATTCGATGTCTAAAGGAATATCCTCTGGCTTTACTTCGAATCCATGTCTTTCATATGGCATGACAAACCTAATTACATCGCCTGGACGGATTATAAGATTGGCTTTTGCTGGTTTGTCATTGACTCTGACGTACCCATTCTTTATGGCAAGTTGTACCCGATGACGTGAAGTGTCCATAAGATGGCATGCCATGTATTTGTCCACTCGTAGAGGTGTCTGCCCATTGTCCACGTTCATACGGAAATGTTCGAACATTCCTTGTTCGTCTTCCTCTTGAGCAATGTCGTCATGCTTCAAACTGTTCGCATCGTATTCTTTCTCATCATCTGCAAACAGCAAATCGTCGTTCTGTATCATTCTTTACGGATTATTTGTCTTGCTGTCCTGCGGAAAGATAAAGTGTTACATCAGAGCCCATCAGAACAGGTATCATTGAAGATGGCTCTGGCGACTGTCGGTATACAATAGCATTGAGTGAATCGCTATATGTTCTAATTCCTTTGTCAAAACGTAATTTAGCGATGTTTAGAGAATTGTCATGGATAGCATCTACGGCTCTCATGTACTTCATTCCTGTTACATCTGGGACAAATGTTTCATTGTCACTTCCGAGCCCTACTACCAAGTCTATTTCAGCTCCGCTGTTTACAGGCCGTCCTGCTCTGATGTCTCGTCCATGGTAGAGTTGTCTCAGAACATTGTTTGTGGCCATGTCTTCAGTATATCTAAGCTTTCCGAGTAGAAGCCCTTTCGACAGAAGCTCTGCTTTTGCCTGTCTCATGGAGAATCCTACAAGGTCTGGCATACTGACTTGTTTCGGATGTACTGAATTTATGGTTAGCTGGATGCGTCTTCCTTTCTTTACTTTGCTGCCAGCTTCAGGGGTTTGTGAAAATACAAGTCCGCGTCCCATCTTTCTGACATATACTGAGTCTGTTACTTCAGTCTTTATCCCAGCATCAGATGCGACATGTGCTGCTTCGTAAATGCTCATATTTGTGAAATCTGGCACTTCTGTTTCTTGTCCGTGTCTCGTCCACAAGTTTAGAAGAATGCTGGTCAATATGACTAATCCAAGAATGGCCGCTACTGCCAATATTACATTTCTGACAAACCAATTGCCGAAAAATCCTTTGATGTCCATGTCAATTTTTTTTATAAGGATTACTGCCGAAAAATGAGATCCATGACGCCTTCTGTCATGAGCGCGATTCCTATTATAGTTACTATAATCCCTGTTATTCTATTTATCCATAGTAAAGTTATCAGCTTGAAGTTCTTTCTGAATCTGCTAAATGCCCATGATATGCAGAACCAATATAAAGCTGAACCACCACTTACTGCGAGAAGAATTGGCGCTACTCGGAAGTCATGAGGTTCGAGTTCTATTCCAAAAAATGCAAATAATGCGAAGATCACAAAGATTGCTCCCGGGTTTGAAATGCCCATTATGACTGCCTGAAAGAAATCTTTTAAAGAGTATGATGGAGTAGGATCTTCTTGTTTCATCTTTCTGAATGGGTCCTTGAATGCAAGACTACAGCCGAGAAGTGTTACTACTACGCCTCCTACGACCATTATGAGAATGTGATAGTCTTCGATGAACCTTTCAGCTATCGCTAATGCGAATATGGCGATTACTGCAAATAAGGTATCTACGAGACAGGCACCCAATCCGGCAAGGAATCCGGCCTTATGCCCCTCGCTTAACGACTTCTGTATGACAAGTATAGCAATCGGTCCGATTGGGACGGAAGCGCAGATGCCAATAAGAAAACCTTTAAGTATATCCAGTAGCATAACCTATATTCAGTTGAGATACCACGATTCGAACGTGGACTAAGTGAACCAAAATCACTTGTGCTGCCATTACACCATACCTCAATTCATCCTGACAAAGATATGATTATTTTCTCGGTTTACCAAACTTATTGTTGTGAAGCTTCACGAAAAATGTCTTTAATCGTTGTTAATTGTGTAAAATCGATATATCGCTCTGCTATTTTTCCATCATTTCCAATATGGATGACAAGCGGGAGAACCGTCAAGTCGAATGAGTTTAGCAACTTTTCTGTGGTTTTTTGTGATTGTTTTGACATTTCGACAAGAAAAATGCGCATATCAGCATGCTCTTCTAACAATTTTTCCGTAGCATTGAGATATTCTATGCAGTTTTTGCATCCACGGCTATAGAACATGATGAATGCTCCTTTTGGAAGTTTGTTTAGACGCCAAATCTTCCAACCTCGAATAGGAACATTGTCATTCATCTGCGGAATTTTTTTTGTGATTGATACAGTTCGGACGGCAAATTTTGGCATCATCGAACCTGGAGTCGCTCTTGATAATAAATCAAATAGAGTCTTTGCGTACCCAATTATAGACAATGTGTCATGCTTAGTGTTCCAGATGTCGGTTCTGGGTAGTATGTAATTTTCAATAAGATATTTCTCTCCTTCTTTACACCTGCCGTCATTTTTGCCTGCGAGATAGTACATTAGGTCTCCAATCATTTCCTTGAATGCCTGTCGGTCCTGAGACTCTCGGCTTGCAATTTTATCTGCGAGTGAAACGATGTCATCTTTGTTATAGTCCTGTCCGAAAGATTTAAACAAGTTTTCATACATTGACATTGATCCGCTATTGCCATACTCGTATTTGTCTCCAGCTTCGAGCCGTTCCAACATTATCGATAATGACGGGACATCCAAATTCCTACCCAAAATTATTCCGTCATGGTCTATGAGCAACATTTTTGGTGTTTGAAGAACTCCATATTTACGTTGGAAATCCGAGTCTACGTTAGGATCCCAAAAGTGCTGTACATTTTTATGTGAGATGAATGATAGGTGCTTATTGATATATTGCACCCATGCAAGAGAATCTGTCCCAACATATACGGCGGCTAACATTGTATCGTGTTCGCTGTTGTCCAACATTGCTCTTAACATTACTGCCTGTGCGAGACAATTAGGACATCCTGTGTCGTAGAAGAAAAGAATTGTGCGTTGTCTGGATTTGCCGGTGAATAAAGTCTCTTTGGCTCCGTCTTGTCTGATCAATTCAAGTTCGGGAGCTTTCATCCCTATTAGTGAGCGCCTGTTAAATTCAGCGAAGATCTTGACATTTATAAGGTCAATGTCATTGTACATTTTGACTTTTCCTGGAATTATCCAAGTGTCGGCTATATGTACTGCCATAGTTTCAGACCCCATCAATTTTGATCTCACATAATGTCCGTAGAGTCTGACTGTGACATATTGCCTTATCAGTGAATCTTTGCAAGTACTTATCAGAAAATCACATTCCTCATTTTGTGTTTTGCTATCCAAAGGTTCAAGCCGTTTGACATACTCATCTATTTTCTGACCGAGTGCAGCCAATGCTGAAGTGTCAGGCTGACACGTTTCTGCTGCTTTTAGTCGACAAGGTATTGCTTGTAGCAACATTGACAATAGCAGGATTAGATATGTCAACTTTCGCTTCATTGTCAGTCTTAACGATTTTCAGGTAGGACTACCCCAGCTGGCAAGAACAGAGAAGTGTCTCCGTGATGCTTCAATATATCTCTTACCGCCGACGAAGATATATGTGCGAACTCTTGTGCGGTAGGTATGATGATGGTCTCAACATCAGGTGCAAGCTTGCGGTTTGCGTCTGCTATGGAACGCTCTGTTTCGAAATCAATCATATTCCTGACTCCTCGAACCATGTGGTGAATACCGAGTTCATGGCAGGTGTCAATCGTAAGGTTATCATATTTGATGATGCGGACTCCTTTCATTCCGGCCACGGCTTGTTTTATTATGTCAATGCGCTGATCCATGTCGAAAAATCCTCGCTTGTCTTGATTGATTCCGACAGCGACAACAACTTCGTCAAACATTGTCAATGCGCGTTTGAGTATGTTAAGATGTCCAGCCGTAAATGGATCGAAAGATCCTGGGAATAATGCCTTTCTGTTCATTCTTCCAATATATTATAATTGCCAGTCAATAGGTGATTTCCCTTCAGACTCGAGTATTTCATTTGTCTTTGAGAAGTGTTTGCATCCGAAGAAAGCCCCTCTTGCAAGCGGAGAGGGATGCGCAGCTTCCAAAATATGATGTTTAGATGCATCTATAAGAGGCTTTTTACTTCTGGCATAATTTCCCCATAGAAGAAAGACTACCCCATCGCAATGTTTTGATATGTAGCTTATAACAGCATCAGTGAATTCTTGCCAACCGATCGAACTATGAGATCCGGCTTCTCCAGAACGTACTGTTAGAATAGAATTCAGTAACAATACTCCTTGTGTGGCCCATTTTCTGAGATCTGGACAGCCGCTCATGTGGATGTTGAGATCTGTCTCGATTTCTCTGAATATGTTTTTCAATGATGGGGGAGCAGGAATATTTGCTGGTACTGAGAACGAAAGCCCCATGGCCTGCCCATATCCGTGGTATGGATCTTGTCCGAGTATTACCACCTTCACTTTTTCTACAGGGGTGAGTTCAAAAGCCTTGAATATGTCTTTTCCCGGTGGGAATATCTGACGCCCTTCAGCCTTCTCTTCATGCAGACGCTGCACTAATGAGACGAAATATGGCTTTTCAAATTCTTCATGTAGAGCTCTTTTCCAACTTTCTTCTATTTTTACATCCATAGCTTTCTATTCGAAAACGTAGCTGATAACATCATCTATTGTGGTGACATAGTGGAATGTCAAACCCTTGATGTATATCTCATTGATATCTTCGATGTCCTTTCGGTTATCTTCAGAAATCACTATAGTTTTTACTCCAGCGCGCTTTGCGGCAAGAATCTTTTCCTTGATTCCACCGACAGGAAGTACTTTACCCCTAAGCGTCATTTCTCCGGTCATTGCTATACTCTTGCGTATAGGCTTGCCACGGAATGCCGATACCATTGAACTTACTATGGTTATACCTGCAGAAGGACCGTCTTTAGGGGTGGCTCCTTCAGGGACATGCACATGTATGTCCTTGGTATCAAACTCTTTAGATGTTAATCCTGCAATTTGTGGGTGTGCTTTTATGTACTGGAATGCAATAGTCGCTGATTCTTTCATGACATTGCCGAGGTTTCCAGTCATGGATAGCTGTCCTTTACCTTCACTTACGGAGCTTTCTACAAACAAGATTTCTCCACCCATCTGTGTCCAAGCGAGTCCGGTGACTACACCGACACCTTCATTACCTTCCTGTCTATCATGAAATGCACTTGGCAATCCGAGATATTCCTTGAGGTTTTCTTTCTTTATAGTTGAAGGATAGTCCTCGTCCATAGCAATTTTCTTGGCTGTGACACGAGCTATCTTTGCAATTTGCTTTTCAAGACCTCTGACACCAGACTCGTGAGTGTATTTGTCTATTATCTCGGCCAATGCTGACTTGTCAATCTTGAGCGCTTTTTTGTCAATGCCGTGTTCCTTGAGTTCTTTAGGAACAAGGAATTTCTTGGCTATTTCCATCTTCTCTTCGGCAAGATATCCTGTAACATTGATAAGCTCCATTCTGTCGAGAAGGGCTGGCTGGATGGTAGAAATGTCATTCGCTGTAGTTATAAATAGTACATGCGAAAGGTCGTAGTCAAGATCCAAATAATTGTCATGGAATGTGACATTTTGCTCAGGATCAAGTACTTCAAGCAAGGCTGAAGAAGGGTCTCCCTTGAAATCGCTACTTAACTTGTCTATTTCATCAAGTACCATTACCGGATTTGAAACTCCTGCTTTGCATATTCCATTCAGAATACGTCCTGGAAGTGCTCCGATATAGGTCTTTCTGTGTCCTCTTATTTCTGCTTCATCATGCATGCCTCCTAATGCGATTCTGACATATTTTCTTCCGAGAGCCTTCGCGATGGATTTTCCGAGACTTGTCTTGCCAACTCCTGGAGGGCCATAAAGACATAGAATAGGAGATTTCATGTCACCTCTAAGTTTGAGGACGGCCAGATATTCAATTATCCTTTCCTTGACTTTCTCCAATCCGAAGTGGTCTGTGTCAAGGACTTTCTGCGCATGCTTTAGATCCAAGTCGTCAACGGACATGTTATTCCAAGGAAGATCCAGCATGAACTTTATATAATTGTATTGTATACTATAGTCTGGGGTGGAAGGATTGTACTTCTCAAGTTTAGACATCTCTTTTTCGAAGGCCTCGTTGATGCTGTCAGGCCAATTCTTTTTGGCAGCTTCGGTGCGCAGTTTGTCGAAGTCTTCGTCATCATCCATGCCGAGTTCTTCTTGGATTGTACGAAGCTGGTTGTTAAGATAGTACTCCCTCTGTTGTTGGTCTATTTCTGTTTTAACCTTAGAGTTGATTTCCTGTTTAATCTTAAGGAGTTCTACTTGGGTGTCAAGCACCGCAAGAAGTTGCATCGCCCTTACTTTTAAGTCCTCATATTTCAGCAGAGCTACTTTGTCGGCGAAATTGTCCACTTCTATCGTTGTGGCGATGAAGTTTACGAGGAACTGAAAATCATCTATTGACTTAAGTGCAGTCGCAGCCTCTTTAGGAGCGAATGATGATGACTTTATTATTGTTGAGGCTTTCTCCTTTAGACTATCAGCAATGAGTTTGACATCTTTCTGATTCTCATCCGGAGTCATGTCCGTGAGATAATGAACCCTGGCTCTCAAATATGGGTCATGACTTGTTACGTCTTCTATTTCGAAACGCTTAAGACCTTGAAGGACAGCGGAAATGGTTCCGTCAGGCATTTCGAAAGTCTTGATAATCCTTACGACTGTGCCGAATGGGAAGAGGTCTTCAATGCCAGGGTCCTCCACACTGACATCATTTTGCGGGACTGCTCCTATGAAGGAATTTGTTTTTTGGGCATCCTCTATAGTTTTCACTGACTTTTCTCTACCAATGGTGACAGGGTAGATTGCACCAGGAAATATGACGGCGTTCCTAAGGGCAAGAAGTGGCAAAGTGTCTGGAAGGGATTCGTCATCTACTTTAGCGGGCGCTTCCCCTCCTGTAAGGACAGGAATGATGCTGACTTCTGCTCCTGCCGGAGCGAAAATATCTGAATTGAGATCTTTCATATATCTTTCTATATCTTGTTCAAAAAATGGCAATGACACTATCTGCCAATTTGTCATTAGTACATTATATTATATTGTGAGTACAATTATAGTCAATCTTTGTGCCAATGCCAAATCATTCTGTTTTAATCGTTTTATCGACTGAAAATGGCGTATATAAATTTGATTATAAGAAAAATAACGTTAATTTTGCACTTCAGTATTGATGACAGTACAGTATATATTTAAATATCAGTTATTATGACCAAAGCAGAAATAGTTAACGAGGTTGCAAAGGCAACCGGACTTGAGAAAACAACAGTCCAGACTGTTGTTGAGGCTTTCATGGAGAGTGTAAAAGGTTCACTTGCTAAAGAAGAACCAGTATATCTTCGTGGTTTTGGTAGCTTCATTATCAAGCACAGAGCAGAGAAAGCTGCGAGAAATATCACCAAGAACACAACTATGACTATTCCGGCACACAATATCCCGGCTTTCAAACCGGCAAAAGTGTTTATCGGTTCAGTAAAGAAATAATTTAACAAAATCATCTAATTATGCCAAGCGGTAAAAAGAGAAAGAGACATAAGATGGCGACGCACAAGCGTAAAAAGCGTTTGCGCAAGAACAGACATAAGAAGAAGTAATTTTTCAGTGTCTGCCATTTTAGCAGTCTGCTAAGAGAGAGAGGCTGACCGGTAGTCCGGACGGCCTCTTTAGTTTTTTTGAAGGGGAACCTTCAATGTGGACTTTGTAAAGAGTCCAATACTGAATATTAATATTGTAAAATCCTGATGGAGTCTGAAAAGGAATCAGCAAAAGATCTGATTGTAGATGTTAGCGAGACTGAAGTAGAGCTTGCCCTTATGGACAATCATCGACTCATTGAGCTCAACAAGGAGTCCAGCATAGGGCATCACTTCACAGTAGGTGATGTGTTTCTCGGCAGAGTAAAAAAAATAATGCCGGCGCTCAATGCTGCCTTTGTGGACATCGGGGACGAAAAAGAAGCATTCATTCATTATCTGGATCTCGGCTTGTATTTCAATGCTTTTGACGAATTTGTCAAAGACACAAATGTAAATACAAATGCCAATGATCTATACTCTGGCATTCAGTTGGGGCCTATCCTCGAAAAAGAAGGGCAGATAGAGAATGTGTTGAAACTTGGACAAATGATTGTGGTCCAAATCGTCAAGGAACCGATTTCCACCAAAGGATCAAGACTTACTGCAGAAATTTCATTGGCAGGACGCAATATTGTACTCCTCCCTTTCGCAAAGAAAGTGAGCATATCCCAAAAAATCGCCTCGAAAGAGGAGAAAAAAAGACTTGAGACACTGGTTAAGAGTATACTTCCGGCAAATTATGGTGCCATAATAAGGACTGCTGCGGAAGGAAAGAATGCAGCTATCTTGGTTTCTGAACTAAAATCACTTATTAGCAAATGGGAAGGTTCTTGGCCAAAACTGTCAAAATCAAAAAATGTGCAGCTTCTCTTCACTGAGTATAGCAAGACCACAACAATATTGAGAGATCTCCTGAATGACTCATTCTCTAATATATATGTCAACGACATGAAAGAGTATGATGAAATCAGAAAGTATATTTCGCAGATATCTCCTGAACAAGAGAAAATTGTGAAATATTACGATGAGAAGGAACCAATCTTCGATCACTTCGATGTGACGAGACAGATTAAGAGTTCCTTTGGCAAAGTGGTTCCGATTAAGCAGGGCGCATATTTGGTTATAGAATCGACAGAAGCGCTTAATGTCGTGGATGTGAATAGTGGTATCAGAGCAAAGACCAATGATCAAGAGGAGAATACCTATGAGGTCAATAGATATGCGGCTGAAGAAATAGCAAGACAATTGAGGCTCAGGGATATGGGCGGAATTGTGATTGTGGATTTCATTGATATGGAAAAACAGGATCACAAAAACGGCCTTTTCAAATACATGACCGAGCTGATGCAGAATGACCGGGCAAAGCACAATGTGCTGCCATTGACAAAATTCGGTCTTATGCAGATAACAAGACAGCGTATACGTCCTGCTACTGAAATAAATACCACAGAAGTGTGCCCTCTATGTCATGGGACAGGAAAAATAGCCCCAAGTCTGCTGATTGACGAGCAGATTGAAAGACATATCGCATACATCGTGAACGACAAGGACATCAAGTCTTTCGACCTTAGGACTGGACCAATACTCGGAGCTTATATTGCAAGAGGATTTAATTCGTTCCTTAGGAAATGGAAGCGGAAGTACAAGTGCAAGATACGGCATGAAGAAGTCATGGACTTCAGCGTACTGCAATATGAATTTCGTACAGAAGACGGTAAACCTATAGAGTGTTGACCGTTCGTGTATAAGAAGTATTTGAGAGGGCAGCATCTTTAATTGCTGTCCTCTTTTTTAATTCATATATTTGTCTACTCAAATAAAATAGACAATATGAAACATAAAAATATACTTTTGGCGGCACTTGTAGTCATGTTTGTGTTGCTCATGTCATTGCCTTATATCGTGCCACATCTTGGTGTTCTGTCATTATTTGGGCTTGTTCCTCTTCTTTGCATGGAACGTATTGCCACTATGACTGGTACCAAACGTGTATGGCTTTGGCATTATTCAGCTTTTGTGATGTGGAATGCCGTGACGACATTTTGGGTGTGCAACGCCACAGTAGGAGGGGGGATTTTCGCTGTGCTTGCCAATGCGTTCCAGATGTCTCTTGTGTTTGGCACATTCAGATGGAGTCGTCGTATTCTTAAGGGAGCGCTTCCGTATATTTTTTTGGCAATGTTGTGGATAGCATGGGAAAAATATTATCTTACAGTTGCGCAGATATCTTGGCCATGGCTTCTTCTTGGCAATTCATTCGCAAGGACGGTCTCTTTGGTACAATGGTATGAATTTACTGGTACACTCGGAGGCTCATTATGGATTTGGACTTGCAATCTTGGTCTCTTTGGCCTGATGGTCGCTTTGTCTGATGGAAGTTGGTTCCAGTTCAACGCTAAAGCTCGCTTTTCGGCTGCCGGTGGATGGATTTTAGTATTGGTCGCCCCTATGATTTTGTCAATGTCAATGTATAGATTATATAAGGAAACAGCAAGGCCTGTGGATGTCGTAATATTGCAGCCGAATATAGATCCCTATAATAAATTTACTGCTATGACTCAGGAGAATCAGAATGCGATTCTCATTGACCAGCTTTCTTCAACATTGAGCCTTAGGAAGGATTCCACTTCAATGGTCTTGGCTGTGGCACCGGAGACATTTACGGGGGATATTGTCCCTGCACAACTTGAAAGAAGCCGTACATGGCGACGGTTTTTGCAATTTCTTGCAGAATATCCAGGTGTAAACTTGCTTTTTGGCTCATCGACACATGATTATATTGATTCAGAGAAAGCTCCTTCTGCAACAGCTAGACTTATTAGGGACGGCGAATGGGTCGAGTCTCATAATTCTGCTTTGATTATGGATGGTACCGGCAGGACTCAGATATATCATAAATCCAAACTTGTTGTGGCTGTGGAGATGACACCTTATCCTGCTTTTTTCTGCAAGATAGATGATATGCTTGGAGGGGTTATGGGCAGATGTGTTGGACAGAAGGAAGTGTCACTATTGGATTGCTATGGTCGTGATTCTACAGGGACTATAAATGATACTGTATCTTTAGGTTGTGCTGTTTGCTATGAGTCGGTATATCCTGAACATTTTGCTGAATATGTACGTAAAGGGGCTGAACTTATGACTGTAATTACGAATGATGCGTGGTGGGGTGATACGCCTGGGTATCGTCAACATCTTAGTTATTCGTCCCTTCGTGCTATAGAAACCAGAAGAGACATTGTTAGAAGTGCGAATACTGGGGTGTCAGCAATTATAAATCAGCGGGGTGATATTGTCATGAGAACCCAGTGGTGGACACCTGCGGTGGTTCGTTCACATGCTAATCTAAATGACAAACAGACTTATTTCGTTCAGAATGGTGATATCATAGGCCGCCTATGCGTGTTCTTTTCATTCTTCTTGTTAATGGCGACCGCTATTAGAGCTTTTGTACGTAAAAATTAGATCCTCTTGAGGTAAGAGATGGATTCTGGACCTTCGTTGAACAATAGGTCCATTATTGAAAGATTATGAATGAATCCGTGTTTTGCTGAAAATACTTGATAATAAGTTTTATTCAAGTCGAGACTTTGTAATATAAAGTCTGGTTTTTTCGGATGTATGACACCACGGAGATCCTTTCCGTATTTGCCACTATCCTGTGAGGAGAAGTCTTCCGTAAATCTAATATCTGCAGCGATACCCGTTTTTTTTAGGAAAAAATGTATAAGTTCGAGATTTAGAGAGAACAATGTGTCAGGTTTGCTGTCCAATATGCTAAAAAGCTCATCCTTGTAGTAGTCGAACCACGCTGATGACTCATAGGCAGAAATTATTGCTCGTTTCATCCGAATTAGCCAAGGTATAGAATAGTTTACCTTTATTTCGGTTATCGGTAATGAATATGTGCCACCTTCATGTATTATAGGTACGGTCAATGATTCTACTCCACATGACGAATAGATCAGGCATCTATTTCTATAGGATTGTTTCTGATAATTTTCACAAGCCTCGATAAATACTTGTGACGGAATAAAAGAATTTACCCTGCCGGGTGACAGGGTAAATTCTTCTGCTATCGCCGCGAAATAGGATATTGGCGGAAAAAATGCTGTTTCCAGAAGTATCACGATTAGTCTATTTCGCCTTTTTCTCCAGGATTATTGGCCTTGATTATGCCTCTCTTTGATGAGCGGATGAAGTTCAAGATTGTGGTCTTCTCTTCAGAATCAGGAAATCCTGCCTCAACCTTGGCACATCCGTCTGTGATATTGTATCCTTGGAAGTAAATTGTGTCATAAATGTCCTTAATGTTCCGCACTACTTCAGCTGAGAAACCTCTCCTACGAAGCCCAACGATATTTACGCCTGCATAACAGATAGGATCTCGTCCGCAGAGTACATATGGAGGAATGTCCTTGTTTATTTTCGACATACCGCCTACCATAGCATGGCATCCGACTTTGGTGAACTGATGAGCTTTTGCGCCTCCACCAAGGATTGCCCAATCATCGACTTGTGTTTCGCCAGCTATACCCACATAGCTTACAAGGATGCAATGGTTGCCTACTTGACAATCGTGAGCTACATGTACATATGACATTAGAAGAGTGTTGTTTCCAATTTTGGTTACACCCTTTCCGCTAGCTTTGGTACCTCTGTTTATTGTCACGCATTCGCGGATAGTAACATTGTCTCCAATCTCTACATGAGTGATTTCTCCGTCAAATTTGAGGTCTTGAGGTATGGCTCCTACAACAGCTCCTGGATAGACTTCACAATTCTTTCCCATCTTGACATATGGAAATATGACTGCATGTGGATATATCTTGCAACCATCTCCTATTCGCACGTCGTCATCGATGAATGCATAAGGACCAACTTCTATATTATCGCCAAGGATTGCCTTTGGGCTGACGCTTGCCAATGGATGAATTTTATTCATAATAAAAATTATTTTGCTTTGCCGAGGAGTGCGCGGACTGCCTTGGCTGTGTTTGTATTAATCGTATGACCTGGTTTGAAAGCAGTTACCTTGGCATTAAGATAGCCACCTGCAAGTCTCATATCTCCAATCATGTCAAGAAGCTTATGTCTTCCGCATTCATTTGGGAAGTGAAGTTTTAAATTGCTAAGATAGCCGTTTTCATTAACTCCAAGCTTTGGCTGTTTGAAGAGTGCTGCCATTCTGTCGAGCTGTTCTTCTGTTACGGGATGCTCTACTATGACTATGGCATTGTCAACATCTCCACCCTTTACGAGATTGTTTGCAAACAGATACTCGACTTCATGGAAGAATACGAATGTTCTGCATGGTCCTATCTCATTAGCATAATCTTTTGTTAAATCCCATTCTGCGCTTTGAACTCCGAGAACGTGGGAGTTGAAGTCAACGGTTATGTCGTATGATGGTGATGCAGCAGGCGTGACTTTAACCCATGACCCAGTATTCTCATCCTTTATTTCTACTTCATCTGGTATGTCAATATATACTCTTTCTGCATCCTGCTCGATTATTCCGGCTTTTGCAAAAGCTTCAACATAAAGCAGCGCACTACCATCAAGTATAGGAACTTCTACATTGTCCAATTCTATAAGAGCATTGTCAATGCTCATTCCTGTGAGGGCAGACATAATGTGCTCTATTGTGGAAACGGATATAGCTCCTTCCGAAATGGTGGTGCTTCTCGCTGTGTTTGATACGTTCTCAGCAAGTGCATGTACAAAAGCTTCTGTTCCAATGTCTTTTCGTAGGAATCTGATTCCTGTATTAGCTGGTGCTGGGTAGACAGTCATCTGTGCCACCCTCCCAGTATGAAGTCCCTTGCCATGGAATTGACAAGGTGACTTGAGTGTATGCTGCTTCATTTTGCTATTCAAATCCTTTATTATTTTGCAAATCTACAGAAATTTCCGTACATGAACAAAATATGCCTTTTTTAGGCTTGGAATCTGTTTGGATTTATGTCAAAAAACCTGTTAGGTGTCTTTTTGCCGTGTTCTTATTCTTTTCCCTGTTGTCTGAAAATAGCGTAGCTTCTCATGTAGTTCTTGATAGGGATTGCAGGAGAGCCGAGCAGGACTTGTCCTGGTTTCTTGATGTTGCCTATCACTCCGGCTTGAGCTGCTATTGTGGTGTTGTCAGCTATCTCTATGTGTCCAGCGATTCCTACCTGTCCTGCGAGGATGCAGTTTTTGCCAATTTTTGCTGAACCGGCGATTCCGCATTGTGCTGCCATTACGGTATTGTCACCTATAACCACATTATGCGCTATCTGGCAGAGATTGTCTATTTTTACTCCATTTCCGATGATAGTCGATTCCATTTCGGACTTGTCTATTGTGGTACCTGCACCAATCTCTACATTGTCACCTATGATGACATTTCCGAGATGCTCAATTTTTTCCCATGTCCCGTCAGGTTGTGGGGCGTTGCCGAACCCATCAGAACCTATTACTGCATTTGAATGTATGATAACATTGTTCCCTATTTTCATTCCTGGGTAAATGCTTACTCCTGGATATATAATGCAGTGAGAGCCGATTATGGTGTTATCACCGATATACACATTTTCATAAATTTTCGTATAGTCGCCTATGACTGCATGATGGCCAACATACGAGTGGCTTCCGAGGTATACTTTCTTGCCGAACTTGGTAGTGAGAAACCATGATGAACGAAAGCCTCTATGTCGCCTGTCTGTACGCTTCTGTGTCGCTGCATATTTCAGGAGTTCTGCTACTGCAGTATATGCATTCTCTACACGTATCATTGTGCAAGAAACCTTCTCTTTAGGTTCAAAATCTTTGTTAACCAGAAGAATACTTGCTTTACATGTATATACATAATGCTCATACTTCGGGTTTGCGAAGAAGCATAATTGACCTGTTTTTCCATGCTCTATCTTTGCGAAAGATGTAACTTTTACATCAGGGTCGCCATCAACGGTTCCTTTGAGGACTTTCGCCAGCTGTTTGGCTGTAAATTCCATAATCTATAGTTTTCTATTTTACTGCAAAGTAAGTACTTTTATAATAAAAGATAAAATAATTAGACGAATTTTTCTGTTTTGGATAAAATTTGTGTATCTTTGCAAAGTGAGTTGAGATAGGGGACGAGCGCGTCTCCTATCTTTTTGTTATAAGTTGAATGTTTATCAGTTCAGAAATGAATACGTCTTTGATTTATAAGGAAATGGAACCGGTGGTTGCTTCTCGTGGATGCTTTATTACTGAAGTAACTGTAAGTCAGGATAATGATATTATATTGGCTATAGAGTCAGAGAAGGGGACTGTGGATATGGATGATTGCGTGGCTGTTAATGACGCATTTTTGGCTACATTTGACAGAGACTTGGAGGATTACTCGTTGACGGTGACTTCTGCTGGGCTTGATCAGCCATTTAAGATTTTAAAACAGTATGTGAAGGCAATTGGTTCAGAGGTAGAAGTTAAGACCAAGGATGGTCGCAAACTGATTTGCATGTTGACATCTGCTGATGATGAGGCGTTTACTGTGAAATATGAGTTAAAAGAGAGCGTCCCTGGTAAAAAGAAGAAAGAACTTGTAGCGCATGAGGAAAGATTTGCTTATGATAGTGTTAATTCTGTCATGCCTCATATAAATATTGAATAAATAAAAAACTGATAATTACCATATTATGGAAGAAGAGAAAATCGACCTCAAGACCGCATTTGCGCTTTTCAAGGACGAGAAGCATATTGATCGTCCGGTCATGATGGGCGTGCTGAAAGATGTCTTCATGACACAGCTTGCCAAGACATTCGGTTCTGCTGACAATTTTGATGTCATCATTAATGTTGATAAAGGAGATTGTGAGATTTATCAGAATCTCGAAGTCGTTGAGAATGTTGAGAATCCTAACACTCAGATATCTTTTGCTGATGTAAATAAAAACGGTGGCGATTATGAATTGGGCGAGACGTTCACTCGTAAAGTGGAACTCAAGGATTTCGGCAGGAGAGGAATACTTAATATACGCCAGAACCTTCAGGGAAGGATTATGGATATAGAAAAGGCTAATTTGTATAACAAGTATACTGACAAAATCGGTGAGATATTCACAGGAGAAGTTTATCAGACATGGGCCAAGGAAGTGCTTATTCTTGATGAAGATGGAAATGAACTTAGATTGCCTAAGTCCGAGCAGATTCCTGGAGAGCACTTCAAGAAGAATGACACTGTGCGTGCCATTATCAAGAGTGTTGAGATGAAGAATAATACAACTCCTTACATTGTTCTTTCTCGTACGTCTGATGATTTCCTCAAGAAACTTTTTGAACAAGAGGTTCCTGAAATATATGATGGTTTGATTACGATTAAGAAAGTTGTTAGAATTCCTGGTGAACGTGCAAAGGTTGCCGTTGAGTCTTATGATGACAGGATTGATCCTATCGGAGCTTGCATCGGTGTCAAGGGAGCAAGAATCATCGGAATCGTCCGCGAACTTAGAAATGAGAATATTGATGTACTCCAATGGTCGAACAATACTCAGCTTCTTATTCAGAGAGCTCTCAATCCTGCTAAAATTTCATCTATTGACATGGGAGTTGATGAGAATGATAAGATTAAGGTCTTTATGCTTCCGGATGAAGTTAAGAAAGGCATCGGAAAAGGCGGTTGCAATATCAAACTTGCCAGTATGCTCGTAGGTCGTGAGATCGAGGTATGGCGTGAGATGCCTAAGGAAGATGGTGAGAACGAGGAGGGAGATGAGGATGTTCTCCTCAGCGAATTCAGCAACGAGATTGATCCTTGGGTTATTGAGAGATTGCAGTCTATAGGATGTGATACAGCGAAGAGTGTCCTTGCACTTGATCCTGCAGATATTGCTAAGAGAGCAGATCTCGAGGATGAGACGGTAGATGATGTTATCAAGATTCTTCGCGCTGAATTTGAAGAAGAATAGTATAGTTCAAATATTCTAAAGGGGTTTATATGGGAGAAATCAGACTAAACAAGCTGACAAAGCAGTTTAATATAGGACTTCAGACACTTGTTGACTTCCTAAATGGAAAGGGAGCAAGCGTGGATCTGAATCCAAACGCTAAGGTTTCTGATGAATACATTCCGGAGCTTGAAAAGGCATTCGGAAAAGATCTTAAGGCAAAGGAGGATTCCGAGCGGGTACAAATCAAGATTAAGGAAATCATTGAAAAAGGTTCGAAGAAAAAGGAAGATGAAGAAGATGAACCTGCTTCTGGAACTGTAATTATTCGTACTGGTCTTTCCGCAACTGATAAGGCTGAGACGACTGCTCAGGCTCCGGTGTTGCAGGAATCGAAACCTGAGGTAAAACCTGAAGTGAAACCTGAGGTGAAACTTGAAGTAAAACCCGAGGCAAAGTCTGAAGTTGTTGAACCAGCGGTAGAATATAAATCGGATCCTAAGCCTGAACAAATGCCTGCTCCTGTAGTAGAAAATAAGGATGATGAGCCTGTACAGGTTGATGCTAAAACTGGTCCGGTTGCGAAGCCTGGCACGACAGCAACTGTCGTAGTTGAATCTACGCCTGAGCCTGTTGAGAAAGAGAAAAAAATGGTAGTTAAGAGCGATGAGCCATCCGTACAAACCCCTAAGGAACCGGTTCATCCTAACACTGTCAAGAAATCTGACATGAAGAAAAGCGACAGAAATATAAAAGAATTCACACCTAAACAAGACAAGGAAAAATTGAAAGCTGAACATAAACTTCAGAAGGCTGCATCCAGTAGAGATGATGAGGAGCCTCAGACGACTGGACTCAAGATTGTAGGAAAAGTGGACCTTTCCCAGTTTGAGACAGGAAAGAAAGGAAACAAAAAACGTGAACGCATAAACAAAGGTGGAAGCCAGAAAGTCGATGTCAATAAAATTGATGGTGATGAAAAAGGCGATCGTAGGGATGGAAATAAGAAAAATCGTCAGGGTGGAAACAATAACAGCCAAAACGGGAAGAAGGATTCACGTCAGAATGGAAGCAATAATGGACAGCCTGGTTCAGGAAAGAATCGTCGAAAAGATCGCGGGAACAATGATAAGTTCAAGCCTGCAATGACTGAGGCCGAGCAGGAGGAAATGCAGAAGGAAATCCAGAAGCAGGTCAAGGAGACCTATGCGCGGATGAACGATAGCAAATCCAAGAACAACTTCGGTGCAAAGCATAGAAAGGAGAAGAGGGAACTTGCTTCTCAGAAACTTCAGGAGGAAATGGCTCAAGAGGCAGCCGAGAAGAAGATTCTCAAGGTAACTGAGTTCGTTACTGTCAATGATCTCGCAACCCTCATGAATAATACTCCTGTCAACAAGGTAATTGAGGCTTGCTTCAGTCTTGGACTTATGGTGTCTATTAACCAACGACTTGACGCAGAAGCGTTAGTTCTCGTAGCTGAAGAGTTCGGATATAAGGTCGAGTTTGTCACAGCTGATATCCAGAATGAGATAAACCAGGATACAGACGAACCTGAGAATGAGGCGGATCTTGTGACAAGACCTCCTATTATTACAGTGATGGGACACGTCGATCATGGAAAGACATCTCTTCTCGATTATATCAGACAGACCAATGTTATTGCAGGAGAGGCCGGAGGTATCACACAACACATCGGTGCATATAATGTGGTGCTTCATGATGGAAGAAGAATTACATTCCTTGATACCCCTGGTCATGAGGCATTTACGGCGATGCGTGCACGTGGAGCACAGCTTACTGACCTTGCTATTATCATAATCGCGGCCGATGATGCCGTGATGCCGCAGACGATTGAGGCTATCAATCATGCGCAGGCTGCAGGTGTACCTATGGTATTTGCCATAAATAAGATAGATAAGCCAGGAGCACAACCAGAGAAGATCAGACAGCAGCTCGCTCAAATGAATATTCTTGTCGAAGATTGGGGCGGAAAATACCAATGTCAGGAAATTTCTGCGAAGAAGGGACTCAATGTGGACAAGCTTCTTGAAAAAGTACTTCTTGAGACTGATCTTATGGATCTGAAGGCCAATCCTAAGAAACTTGGTGTTGGAACTGTCATCGAGTCATCGCTTGACAAAGGTCGTGGATATCTTGCGACAATTCTTGTTCAAGATGGAACAGTTCACACCGGAGATATGATGCTTAGCGGTTGCTACTATGGACGCGTTAAGGCGATGTTCAATGAACGTGGTCAGAAAGTGGATGAAGCCGGTCCTTCGACACCTGTTTCAATTCTCGGTTTGAATGGAGCTCCGAGTGCTGGTGACAAGTTTAATATTATGAATGATGAGAAGGAAGCTAAGTCT
Organism: uncultured Bacteroidales bacterium; assembly: GCA_934693135.1. Lineage (GTDB taxonomy): Bacteria > Bacteroidota > Bacteroidia > Bacteroidales > UBA932 > Cryptobacteroides. The sequence continues at coordinate 38,550 of CAKUVA010000016.1, forward strand.
ATTGCCAACAAACGTGAGCAGCTTATCCGAATTCAAGGTATTAAGACCCAGAAGCATATGACTCTTGAGGAAATCGGACGTCGTATTGCCATAGGAAACTTCAAGGAACTTAATATTATTGTAAAGGGAGATGTGGATGGCTCTGTCGAGGCTCTGTCAGATTCATTGATAAAGCTTTCTACTGATGAGGTTCGTGTCAATGTGATTCACAAATCTGTCGGTGCAATATCTGAATCAGATGTGATGCTTGCAACAGCTTCAGATGCAATTATCATTGGCTTCCAGGTACGTCCGTCTGCTGATGCAAGGAATCTGGCCGAGAAAGAAGGTATCGAAATCCGACTCTACTCTATCATCTATGATGCTATCAATGAAGTAAAAGATGGTATTGAGGGTATGCTTGAGCCTGAAAAGAAAGAGGAAGTTACAGCAACGGCAGAAGTTAAGCAGACATTCCACATTTCCAAGGTCGGAACGATTGCAGGATGTCTTGTTAAAGACGGCAAAATGCTCGCTAAGAGCAAAGTTCGTCTTATCCGTGATGGTATTGTAGTTTATACCGGAGAGCTTTCTTCCCTCAAACGTGGTAAGGATGATGCCAAAGAAGTGCTTGCTGGAATGGAATGCGGTATTGGAATTGATAAATACAATGATTTGAAACCTGGAGATGTTATAGAAGCATTCCAGATTGTGGAAATCAAGCGTACATTATAATCCTCAAATTATAGAAACAGAAAAAGCCGCTGACGATTGCTCCGTCAGCGGCTTTTTTATGATATGTTTTTTAGAATCGGAATCCTATTGTTGCGACAACATCTATGAGAGTCGTCTTGTTACGTATCTCTGGAGTCGCACTTGTGATATTTCCTTTATTATCAAATATGTAGTCAGAATATGGATAGATGTATTCATATGGGTATTTGGTGCCTCGTACTGCGAGATCACAGAAGAATGAACCATCTGAACTATATCCCAATCCAGCCGAGAAAATATGTCTGTTCGCCTTAGGAGTATATTTGTCCCCATTTTCTTTATAGGCTCTTTCCCCGTTTGTAACAACACCATATCCGGCTCTGATAGCGAATGCTGGAGTTATTTTAAGTTCAGCTCCTAATCTGAGAGAATGTGAGCCACCAGTATAGTCCTTTATGTCATTGTTTACATTTTCGAATGCGCTCATGTCATTCGTTTCTGTTTCCCTAAATTTCATCCCATGATAATCACAGAACTCGTAATCGGCACTGATGAGTCCATATCTGCCGAATGTTATAGCTGCCCCGATATTTGCTCTGAAAGGGGAAACCAGTTTATAGCTATATTCGGATTTTGGAGAGGTCGCGCTTGCATCGAATTGACTATCTGTATAATGTGTATCACCTGCCATCTGCCAACGTTCTGTGATCAAGAATGCCGTTGGTGTCTGGATGGCACCTCCGATTCTTAACCATTCTACAGGAACTGCGATGAAACCGAATTTTCCGTAGAATCCTGTTCCACTTGCACTATAGTGGTATCTATATCTCAAATTATCGAAATAAGTTGTTACGACATCGTCGTTTTCATCAGCGAATTTTACTTCGAAACTTGATGGGTTGATAGCACCTTCTTTGAAATATTGATTCATAGAGTAATCCATAGATATGACACCTAAGTTAGCTCCTAAGTAGAATTTGTCAGAGAAGTTGAATCCCACGTTGAACACCATGTCATATTTGTTTCCTTTGGCTATGCGTCCATATCTTTGATCGAGGTCGTCCGGAACCATGATGACATTATTATCGTAGAGTTTCTCAGTAGCTCCGATATAATTCTTGTCTCCATCTCCATAATTTGAAATCATTCCTGACTGCCAGCCTATTATGCTGAGCCATGATGGACCATTGGACCAATATGCATTTTCTCCAGTGAGCATAGAAGAACTATAGCCACCAACATTAGCTGCGAGAGAACCTGCGAATGAAGTCTCTTTGTTCTTTCCGTATGCTGCCATATTGTCAGCAAAATTGGCAGTTGCATTGGCGATAAATCCAAGAGAGACATTTTTTAGACCTCTTCTTGAACCTGTCTTAAAGTTTATTGTAGCTCCCACATTAGGAATTGTGAATCGTGTCCTGCTGTTGGTAACTGCTGAACCATAGTTGTCTGATACAGATGGCTCTCCCATGTAGTTTGCGCTTGTAGCTACAATGCTAATGTTAGGCGTTATGGTTATCTGCGAGAAGTTGTTTACTGCAGAACCGGCAGGATTTATTCCCAAAGAACCGAGATCGCCTCCGAGAGCAGTGAAAGCATTGCCCATGGCAATGGACCTTGCTGTACCATAATAGTTGTTGTCGCTAAATTTTAACGCATCGCTAACAGTTTGAGCTTCTGCTAACGAGGCTATTGTTGTTGACAATAATATAGTAGTCAAAATTTTTCTCATATCTGTATGTTTTTAAGGTTAACGTCTGCGTGCCGTACTTCCTCCACCTGAAGATGAGCCTCCGCTATAGGAGCGTGATGCGCCTCCTCCAGAATATCCTCCTCCCGAGAAACTGCTACTTCTTGTAGCACCTCCTGAATAGGATGATGAAGAACTGCGATAAGCCGAACTATTTGATGATGAAGCTGAACTTCTGTAAGATGAACTACTGGAAGTGCTTCTATATGAATTACTATATCCTGATGAAGATCCTTCAGAACTGCGGTATGTTCCTGATGAAACGGAACTTGTCCTGCTGTTTGCTGGCCTGCGATAGACTGCTCCGCCTGCAGTGCGTGACGATGAGCTACTGCTTGGATTGTAACTTCTGTTATAGGATGATTGAGTTGTCCTTATCCCGGAATTTGCAGATGAACTGGTTGTACGCACATTGCCTGATGCAATATTACTTGACGTTGATGACGAAACTCTTCTTACGGAAGAAAGCGAAGATTGGCGTGTTACAGATGGGGATGTCCCTCTACGAACGCTGGAACTTACGACACCCATGGCATCAGCACGGCTGACAGATCGTCCGGCCATTTCAGCACGACTTCCCCAATGGATATCTTCACCCCATGATGGCCTAAATCCTGGCCCGAATCCTGCATCGCACCATCCATGGTGGTGATGCCAAGGACCATACCACGGGTCATAATGCCAAGCCCAATAGTAATCTGGGCCATAAAACCACGGATCATACCAATACCTTGAACTATACCAAGGATCTCCCCAGTACCAAGGATTCCAGTTGTACCTTATCCATGGATCTACACCCCAACCGATAGTAAATTGCCATGGGCTATACCAAGAACTCCAATACATTCCAGGCCAATATGAATAGCCATAGTTCATGTATGCTTCCGGATACAAGGAATAGGAAGGTGTATTTGTCACTGTTACGACTGTTGAATTTGACTGCTTATCAAATTTAAGTGTTGTGGACATATTTTCTGGAACGAACAATGTGTCTGTTTGCCCAGCTTTGAGAAATATCCTTGAATTTTCCGTTTCGTTTATAAGACTGCTGACTTCTGATTTAGACGCGGTGTTTGCCGCCTTGATTTCCGAATTAGCAGGTCTGTTATAGAATCCGTCCTGGAACTGTTGTGAGGATGCATATTGGGATGCCGTACCGCATGCGGACAACATCAGCAGAGTTCCTGCAATTGTCAAGATGTTCGTTTTCATGATCGGACCTCCTATTGTAAATAAAAGTTTGTATCTTTGTACCTGCATGGTGCAGGTAAATGTACGGCTACAATTTCCGTACCTACCTATAAAATGCAGTTTTGCAGATACCATTGCAAGATTAGAAATAATAAAGTAAAAAACAATAATTTTTCAGACGATGGCAGATCAGATAACCAAAAGATCCGAAAATTACTCTCAGTGGTATAATGACTTGGTGGTCAAGGCGGATCTGGCAGAACAGTCTCCGGTAAGGGGATGTATGGTTATAAAACCTTATGGATATGCGATATGGGAGAAGATGCAGCATATTCTTGATGCGAAATTTAAGGAAACTGGAGCAGTTAATGCCTATTTCCCATTGTTTATCCCTAAATCATTTTTTAGCCGCGAAGCAGAGCATGTTGCTGGATTTGCAAAGGAATGTGCTGTTGTTACACATCATCGTCTCATGAATGATCCTGATGGAAATGGCGTAGTCGTTGACCCGACATCCAAGCTTGAGGAAGAACTCATTGTAAGACCAACTTCTGAAACAATAATCTGGAGTACATATAAGAATTGGATTAAGTCTTGGCGTGATCTTCCTATCATGTGTAATCAGTGGGCTAATGTTGTAAGATGGGAGATGCGTACCAGACTTTTCTTGCGTACGGCAGAATTCTTATGGCAGGAAGGGCATACTGCTCATGCTACTGCACAGGAAGCACAGGAAGAGGCTGTGAAGATGGTTCATGTATATGCTGATTTTGCGAGGAATTATATGTCTCTGCCTGTCATCGTTGGACACAAGAGTCCTAATGAGAGATTCGCCGGTGCTTTGGACACTCTTACCATTGAGGCTATGATGCAGGATGGAAAGGCTCTCCAGTCAGGAACTTCGCATTTCCTTGGACAGAATTTCGCTAAGTCATTTGATGTGAAATACACAGACAAGGAAGGTCAGCAGCAATATGTCTGGGCTACATCATGGGGAGTTTCAACGAGGCTTATGGGTGCCTTGATTATGGCGCATGGTGATGATAACGGACTTGTTTTGCCTCCGGCACTTGCGCCTATAGAGGTTGTTATGGTGCCTATATACAAGACAGCAGAGGAACATGCATCTATCTTAGAAAAGATGAATCAGATTAAAACTGCTCTTGAGGCGGCTGGACATTCTGTAAAGATTGATGATCGTGATACTCTAAGGCCGGGCTTCAAGTTTGCTGAATGGGAACTAAAAGGTGTTCCTGTGAGACTTGCTCTGGGTGCTCGTGATTTGCAGAATGATACAGTGGAGGTTCATCGCCGTGATACTCTTGAGAAGAAAACAGTTTCGCTTGAAGGTGTGGACAAGTATATAGAGGATCTTCTTGTGGATATTCAGAAAAATATTTATCAGAAAGCCTTGAATTTCAGAGAGACAAGAATTGAGAAATGCGATTCTTGGGAGGAATTTAAGGTGAAGATTACTCAAGGCAAATTCCTTCTCTGTCATTGGGATGGCTCTGCAGAGACTGAACAGAAGATAAAGGATGAGACCAAGGCTACTATCCGTTGTATTCCTGTCGATAGTGTGGTATGCAAGGAGGAAGGTGTTGATATCTACTCGGGCAAACCATCACATGAAAGGGTTGTATTTGCTATCGCATATTAAAGTGAATTGAAGATGAAGAGATTCATACTTGTTGCCCTGGCATTAGCGATGACTTCGGCACATGCATTTGCGCAAGATATATCTGATGCACAGAAAGCCGCAGAGGAGGCAGCGATGGCCATAGCTGGTGCTCCGCAAGCGGAGGTTAAGATTAAAAAGCCGAGATATTGGACAAATTCGCTTCTTACCAAGATTGATTTCGGACAGACAAATTTGACTAACTGGGCTGCCGGAGGCTACAACAGCGTGACGCTCAAATCATTCATAGATGCTAATGCAAACTATAAGAAAAACGATATATTCTTCAATAATCGTCTTCAGTTAGATTACGGATTCCTTTATTCTGAGGATAAACCTTTCATTCAGAAGAGTGATGACCGTATATATTATGAGGGTAAATTTGGGTATAAGGCTACAAATTCGCTGAATTACTCGGCTCAGTTCAGCTTTAAGTCTCAATTCACCAATAGCTATAATTATCCTGTTCCTGGAAAACCAGAAGGAGCTGATGAGAATTGGGAACCAGGCAAAAGTGATTGGATGGCTAAGCGTCAGCAGAAATCAGGCTTCATGTCTCCAGCATACACTAATATCGCGCTTGGTATTGATTGGGTCCCTACCAAATGGCTTACTGTGAACCTTGCACCTTTGACAGGAGGTTTTGTAGTTGTCACAGATGAGGATTTGAGGAAAACTTATGGTATGAATCGTAAGAAGAAGTATGGTGATACGGAGTTATATCCGGATGGCGTTGATGCAGGAGCATATTATCGTTCTGCGAGGTTTGAGTTTGGTGCCCAGCTTAAGATAGATGGAAAGCTACAGATAAATGACAATTTTAAATATACGTCACAGCTTGTCTTGTTCTCGGATTATCTCGACAATCCGCAGAATATACGAGTAAACTGGGATAATCGTTTCGACTGGAAGATTGCTAAGTACTTTTCACTTACTCTCACCACCAACCTCATTTATGATGACAAAGTGCTTGTGAAGAATGATAAGACTCTGAAGAAATATCCAGATGGAAAGAGGATGGTTCAGTTCAAGGAATCTCTCGCCTTTGGTTTCTCATACACCATTGCATCCAGAAAGAGCTAAAATTCAATATGCAGAAAACGTTCAATAAGGTAATTGCTGGGCTGCTTCCGGAGAAGGAAACAGCCCTTCTTGCTATAAGTGGAGGTATTGATTCTATATGTATGGGGGCATTATTTCTTGCTGCCGGGAGGAAGTTTTCGATAGCTCATTGTAATTTTCATCTAAGGGGAGCGGAAAGTGATTATGATGAACAACTTGTCAGAAAATGGGCTGATTCTCATGGTATCAAGATTCATGTGGCTGAATTCGATACGTTGCAGTATGCTTCCGAACATTCAGTCAGCATAGAAATGGCCGCAAGGGAACTACGGTATGACTGGTTTGCAGGGCTGTGTATTGAAAATGACTATTACGCAGTGTCTGTGGCTCATAATGCCAATGACAATGCTGAGACTTTGATGCTTAACTTGCTGCGTGGAACTGGATTGAAAGGTCTTTCAGGAATGAAGGATGTGTCAGAGGTTCCTGTGACACGAGATGAACTTAAGGATGTCAGATTGATACGCCCGCTCTTGTCATTTACCCGCAATGAAATAGTCGAATTCGTATCATCAGAGGAATTGGAATATCATGATGATCATACTAATGCTGAGACGATATATAAACGTAATAGAATTAGGCATAAGGTGTTCCCCGTCTTTGAGTCATTGAATCCGTCATTTTTGCAGACTTTCGGAAGGGAAATGCGGATCTTTTCTCAGGAAAATGCTATTGCTGATGAGTATTTCGAATCTGTTAAGTCAAGAGTCAATGTTGAACCTGTCTCCGGAGAGTGTCTTCGTGTGGATTTGGATAAGTTGTCTCATGAAAAACATATCGAATATATATTGTATAGGTTACTCGAACAATATGGTTTTAAAGGAAAACTCTTGGATCCTATTATAAGACTTGTCACAGAAGATGGATGTACGATGTCGGGAAAAACATTCGAGTCTCCAGGATACAAAATACGTACGGCATCAGGCAGATTGTCAGTAGTGCCGGCAATGGATATTGTGGAAAATATCGGTTGTATTACAGTTGATAGGAATTTTTCTTATGAATTTGATGGAGTCAAACTTGATATTTCTATTGAAAAAGTTCAAGGGAATCCAATAAAGACTGCTATTAGACTTGCCAGTTTAGGCGTGATAGCTGCTGATGCTTCGACATTGACATATCCATTTGTAATTAGGCGTTGGAGGAGTGGCGATTGGATGCGGCCGATAGGCGTTCATGGGAGGAAGAAACTTAGCGATATGTTCGTGGACCTTAAGGTTGGCACTGACGACAAACTTAGAGCTATAGTGGTTATCAGTCCCACAATGAACAGCATGACTTCTAAAAATAAAGAAACTGCCGGAGATCATGTTGCAGCAGTGTGCGGCTATGCCTCCGGCAGATTTTATTGTCGTGTAGATGAGTTTGTAGCGCTGTCATCTACATCCGTTTCTATGTTGAATATTAGATATCTATCTGATTGACATTATATACGGCATTCTTGCGATTACATCGATGCTTTTGCGCTCGGTGATATCTTTATAAATGTTGCCAATGGATTCGAAAGGTGTCCCGGTAAGAACTTCAGACGTTCCTGTGATGGCTTCCATTATCATTTCCAATGTTGTTTGAGGACGAGGGAAAGATTCTATATTCCATTCATCCAGGTCGGATTCGCCAGCAGAAATTGCCGCGTATCTTACTGCATCTGCCAATGTTCCCATTTCATCTACAAGTCCGATTCCGAGAGCATCAGAACCTGTCCAAACCCGTCCTTGGGCTATGTTATCTACGGCTTCAGGGGTCATGTTACGTCCTTCAGCTACATTGTTTAGGAATGCTGTGTATATATTCTCCACAGACTGCTGCATGTATGAATATTCATCGCTTGAGAATGGTCTCATGAGAGAGTACATATCTCCATGTTTGCTGGATCCTATGGTTACTATATTGACATGAAAAATATCTTTGGCTGTCTTTCCAAATTCAGGGATCATGCTGAAAACACCGATAGAACCGGTAAGTGTAGATGGATCGGAGAAAACTTTATCGCAACTATTAGAAATCCAATATCCTCCTGAAGCGGCATAGTCTCCGTATGATGCGATTACAGGTTTGTCTTTGCGGAGAAGGTCGATTTCGGTCTTAATCTTTTCTGAAGCGAGCACACTGCCTCCTGGTGATGCAACTCTTAATACTACGGCCTTTACTGTAGAATCGGCTCTGACGTCTGCTATGATTGATGCAAATCGATCCCCAGCGACTTGCTGCTTTCCATAACCATCTACGATTTCGCCTTCAGCTACAATGATTGCTATTTTTTTCTTTGCAGAAGAAATGTTGCTATTGAGTATGCTGGCGTAGTCATTGATATTTATGAAACTGATGTCATTATAACTATCTTTCACTGAAAGTGATGCTAACCTGCTCTTTAACTCTTCTTTTGTCAAGATCTCATCTACAAGAGAATGTGAAAGGAAATCGGATGGAGAGTTTAGCTCAAGATTGTCAATCATCTCGTCGAGTTGTTCTCTGGAAATACCTCTGCTCTCGCATATCTTTTCAGCTAAGTTGGTCCAAATGGAATTTATCATTGCTTGATTTTGTTCCAAATTTTCTTCGCTTGGGCTGTTTTTTATGTACATTTCACCTGCTGACTTATATTTTCCGTGGCGAATGAGTTGTACGTTTACCCCGAATTTGTCCAAAAGGTCTTTCAAGAATATTAGCTGTGCGGAAACGCCTGTCATCATAGTTGTGCCACCTACATAGCTTCCCATATATATTTTATCTGCTACAGAAGCGAGATAGTAACTAGCAGTGGTAGGATTTTCTATATAAGAAATAACAGCTTTGCCGCTGTTTCTGAATTCTGAGAGGGCTTGGCGGAGTTCCTCAGTCTGCGCGATTCCTGCTGAAAGGCCATCTGATTTGAGCAATATATATTGGATTGCAGGATCCGCCTCTGCGGCCTTGATACTTTTTACAGCATCCCAGACTCCGAGGTAGCGAGTTTCATCGCCTTGAAGTAAGGCTTTCGTGTCTATTTCTTTAGTTTGCTCTGAGACTGCTGTCTTAGACATGTCCATGAGAAGGACTCCAGAGCGTGGCATTACCGGGGTCGAATTGCCTAAAGATGCCACAGCTCCGATGATACCGGCAAATACGAAGAATCCGATGATCCCCATGATGAATAAGCCGCAGATGACGGCTAACGTCATCTTTACAAAATCTTTCATACTGTCTTCTTTGTTTGTTAAATTAGTAACCTCATCGTGAAAATCTATCTTATCCGCTATTTAGGTGGATATATGTCAGAGACTTTCGCATTGAGTGCTATAAATGTAAACATTGATGATACAAAGGTAAAAATAATATGCGATAATCATCTATTTATTATTACTTTTGCAAGTTGAGGAACTTAAAACAGATATTATTTATGGCACAGAAACCATCAATTCCAAAGGGAACAAGAGACTTCGGTCAAGAAGAAATGGCCGCAAGAAATTATATATTCGATACCATACGTTCTGTATATCGTACTTATGGTTATGTCCAGATTGAAACTCCGGCTATGGAAAATCTTTCCACATTGCTCGGAAAATATGGTGATGAGGGTGATAAACTTCTATTCAAAATTCTTAATAGTGGCGATGCATTCAAGGGTATAGATGTCGATAGTTATACTGGAGCAGATGGCTCACTGGACAGCAACAAGATTGCCATGGCTATTTGTGAGAAAGGACTCAGGTATGATCTCACAGTTCCTTTCGCTCGTTATGTTGTACAACATCAGAATGAAATTGCGTTTCCTTTTAGGCGTTTTCAGATTCAACCTGTATGGCGTGCTGATAGACCTCAGAAGGGGCGTTATCGTGAGTTCTATCAATGTGATGCTGATGTCATAGGCAGTAAGTCGCAACTTAATGAACTTGAACTTGTCCAGATTATTGATAAGGTATTCTCTAAGTTCGGTATCAATGTGGCTATCAAAATCAATAATCGTAAAGTTCTTACTGGACTTGCTGAAATATGTGGATTCCCAGATAAAGTTACAGATATAACAGTTGCTATTGATAAGCTTGAGAAAATCGGCTTGGATGCTGTTAAGGTCGAGATGCTTGAAAAGGGACTTGATGATAAGGCCGTGGCTGTAATTGAACCGATCTTGAAACTTGAAGGAACTACCGAGGAGAAGATTGCTGTCATGCGTGGTCTCATGGAAGGAAAGTCTGCGTCTGGAATTGCGTCAGAAGAAGGACTTCGTGGCTTGGATGAGCTTACAGAATTGTTTGGATTCATTGCCGCTGCCGGAATCTCACAGAAAGTGGAGATGGATCTTTCTCTTGCACGAGGGTTGAATTATTATACTGGGGCTATTTTCGAGGTTAAGGCTTTGGATTTCGCTATAGGAAGTATTTGTGGTGGAGGACGTTATGACAATCTTACTGGTATTTTTGGACTACCTGGAATGTCAGGTGTTGGCATTTCTTTCGGAGCAGATCGTATATATGATGTGCTGAAAGGTCTCGACAAGTTCCCTAAAGGTCTTGCGGGCTCTGCTTCTATTTTATTCGCCAATATGGATGCTTCTGTGTTACCATATATAGTTCCTATTGTCAAGAAGTTGCGTGATGAAGGTGTTGCATGTGAAATCTACCCTGATCAGTGCAAATTGAAAAAACAGTTCGATTATGCTGATAAGAAGGGTATTCCGTTTGTGTCTATCAATGGAGGTGATGAGGCTGCTGCCGGTAAGGTCAATGTTAAGAATCTCTCTACTGGTGAGCAGATGACTTTTGATAGTTCGGACTTGAAAGGTATAGAAGGATTCGTAGGAGCATAATCTTCCAAAAATGGCTGAAAATCTGGTAGTGGGAGCCTCAAAACCATTAAATATGGTATGGGGGTATGTCGCAGGAATAATTGCTGGAGTGACATATGGCCTTAATCCATTGTTTGCAAAACCTTTAATGCAGCATGGTGTATCCGTTGATACTATATTGGCATGCCGATATCTCATCGCAGTGGTGATTCTCGGAATATGGCTTCTTTTCAAGAAAGAATCATTGCGGGTGAATAAGTTGCAGTTTGTGCGGCTATGTATTCTTGGAGTGCTTTTCGGAATGAGTAGCATGCTGCTTTTCGTATCGTATAATTATATCCCTGCAGGGTTGGCTACTACCATAGTGTTTCTTTACCCTGTCTTGGTAGCATTGATAATGGTTTTGCTGAGAGTTTACCCGACGTGGCAGGTGTGGCTCTCTATTCTTATGACATTTGTCGGTGTGGTGATACTCAGCCGTCCTTCTGGAAATATGACATTGAACATTACTGGGTTGCTATTAGCGGGCTGCTCTGCTTTGTCTTATGCTTTGTACTTGGTGATTGTGAATAGAAGCAGGAGGTTGAGGACTGTATCTAGCTATGTGCTTACATTTTACGCACTTCTTGTGGGATCTGCTGTATTTCTTGTCCATAATGCTATTTCCGGTGGTGTGTTCCTCAAGGGTGTCGAAGGTTGGTTTTGTTGGGGTAATCTGATAGGTCTTGCTGTCTTTCCGACATTGGTTTCATTGCTGACGTTAGCAATTGCTACGAGAATAATTGGGGCTACCAAAACATCTGTTCTCGGGGTGTTTGAACCTGTGACAGCTATCGCTGTAGGAACAATATTTTTCGGCGAATCTCTTACTATCAATGTTATAGCTGGTGTTGTGATTACTTTGATAGCGGTAACTTTTATGGTTGTTACTGGTAAGAAATAGCGGTTTGTGCGATTGTTAGATGTGAAAAAATCCTAATAAAGCCACAAAAAAATTTGCAGATTAAAAAATAATGCCTACCTTTGTAGTCCAATCACATCGCGGGGTAGAGCAGTTGGTAGCTCGTCGGGCTCATAACCCGGAGGCCGGAGGTTCGAGTCCTTCCCCCGCTACCAAGACGGACACTGAGAAATCAGCGTCCGCTTTTTTTATGTCCATACCTGCCGTGGAGCGGCTCAGAAGCCCGATTTGCCTGAAGAATTCGTTCATTCCATCGGTTCGATAGCAACGCTTTTCACCATTCCACAGAACACCATCAG
>CAKUVA010000017.1 GCA_934693135.1 uncultured Bacteroidales bacterium
AACCATGTAAAAATATTTTTTTGCAGTTCGCGTGCAATTTTATAAATTTGCGGTCTAAATTGTCCGTAAGACATTAGATATTAAATTATATATAAAATATATGGCAACAACAGCTGATTTCAAAAACGGAATGTACCTTAATTTCAATGGCAAGCCATGCATGCTCGTATATTTCCAGCATGTAAAGCCAGGAAAAGGTCCAGCTTTCGTTAAGACAAAACTCCGTAACCTTGAAAATGGTCGTATCCTTGAGAACACTTTCACTGCAGGTGCAAAAGTAGACACCATAAATGTGGAAAGACGTCCATATCAGTTCCTTTATGAGGATGAGGACGGATTTAACTTTATGCACGAAGAGACATTCGAGCAGATCCATCTTCCTAAAGACGTTGTAGAGAACGCCGACCTTATGAAAGAAGGACAGCACGTAGAAATGATGTTCGTCGTTGACGATGAGAGATGCCTCACATGCGAGCTCCCTACATATGTAACACTCAAAGTAACATATACCGAGCCAGCTGTCAAAGGTAACACTGCATCTACTAGCGCATTGAAAGAGTGCACACTCGAGACCGGTGCCAAAATCATGGTTCCTCTCTTCATCAATCAGGATGACGTTATCACTGTAAATACTACAGATCGTTCATACGGACAGAGAGTCTAATTTTATAAAACTACTATAAAGGGGCTTGACTAAAAAGCATTAGTCAAGCCCCTTTTTCTTGTTTTCAGCGAGGTTAACCTCGACCTTGTTTCTGAATATTCAATTCACAGAGAGTTTAACCTTTTGGTTCGGACTCTTTTTTAATTTTCAGTTCGCTGAAAACCGTACGGATTAAAACGTTATTTCCGTACCAAAAGTCTATTACATTACGAATTGTACAAACTAAAACGTTTTCACCGAACGAAATCCGAGACAAACAAAATCAGCCTATATTGACATAATCACGTATATCTTGAGCAGAAACCGGATTAGAACCAAGTATAAGCAAACGCTCTACCACATTTCTCAGTTCTCGAATATTTCCAGTCCAACTTTTCGCTTGAAGAAGTTTCATAGCCTCTGGTGAGATGATTTTCCTTGGCATGCCTGATTCCGTGCAAACTTGATCTATGAAATAGTCTACAAGAAGTGGTATGTCGTCCTTACGTTCATCAAGTGACGGAACATGAAGCACAATAACACTCAATCTATGATAAAGGTCTTCACGGAAATTACCCTTTTCTATCTCAGCTTTCAAATCCTTGTTAGTAGCCGCAATCACTCGAACATCTACTACAATATCCTTATCACTACCAACCCTGGATAGTTTCTTCTCCTGAAGCACTCTCAAGACCTTAGCCTGAGCTGCAAGGCTCATATCACCTATCTCATCAAGGAACAAAGTTCCCCCATCCGCCTGTTCAAACTTTCCTTTATGCTGTTTTATGGCAGACGTGAATGCCCCTTTTTCATGTCCAAACAACTCACTTTCGATAAGCTCCGAAGGAATAGCAGCGCAATTCACATCCACATAAGGCATATTGCTTCGCAAGCTCTGCTGATGTAAACTTCTGGCTACAAGTTCCTTGCCTGAACCATTAGGACCTGTTATAAGAACTCGAGTATTAGTCGGAGCCACCTTCTCAATCATATCACGCAAATGTTGCATTGGAGCAGACTCCCCTATCATTTGCTGCCCATAGACTCTTTTCTTGAGATTCGTATTCTCCGTGATAATTTTGGTACGATCAGCAGCATTCTTTATAGTGATGAGTATTCTGTTAAGATCTAATGGTTTCTGGATAAAATCGAATGCACCTTTCTTTATGCACTCTACAGCAGTATCTATATCACCATGTCCTGAAATCATTATAATAGCAGCATCTACCCCGTCATTCCTCAACTTATCAAGAACTTCCGTTCCTTCCATATTAGGCATCTTGATGTCACAGAAAATGACATCATATTTTTCTTTCTCTGCCATATCTATGGCAGATGCTCCATCTTCAGCGACATCCACATCATACCCTTCGTCTCCGAGTATCTCCTTCAGAGAGTTCCTAATAGGACGTTCGTCATCTACAACAAGTATTTTCATATTCGCAAATTTCCTTAAAAGCCGTTTAGCAATTCTCAAAAATCATTCCTGCGCCTGCTGTCTTGCAGCCATAAGTTCTGCATGTTCACGCCGAGCCCTCTCAACGGCAGGAGAGCGCTTGAGCACAAAGCCTGAGCTGAGGTACTTTGTCCTCACATCCTCATCTTCAGCAAGCTTCGTAGGAGTACCTGATTGTAGAATCGTACCCTCATACAGAAGATATGCCCTGTCGATTATAGCCATTGTTTCACCAACATTATGGTCGGTTATTATGACACCTATATTTTTATATTTCAACTTAGCTATAATATACTGGATATCTTCCACTGCTATAGGGTCGACACCAGCAAAAGGTTCGTCGAGGAGGATGAATTTCGGATCAATGGAAAGAGCACGAGCTATCTCACAACGGCGTCTCTCACCTCCAGACAGCTGAATACCAAGGCTCTTTCGGACTTTGGATAGATTAAATTCATCAATAAGCGATTCCAGACGTTCCTGCCTCTCTGCTTTAGTCATATTCGACATCTCCATAACAGACATAATATTGTCCTCAACAGACATCTTTCTGAATACAGACGCCTCTTGAGGAAGATATCCTATACCCTTCAATGCCCTTTTATACATAGGCAAATCCGTAATATCCTCATCATCAAGATATATACGGCCAGCATTAGGAACAATCTGGCCTGTAATCATATAGAAGCTCGTAGTCTTTCCCGCACCATTTGGTCCAAGAAATCCAACAATCTCCCCCTGTTCAACTTCCATGGACACGCCCTTGACGACTGTCCTTACACCATATTTCTTAACAATATTTTCGCAATGGAGTTTCATCTTCTTCTATTATTTGTCTACTTGACATCCAAGTCAAAGTCCTTTACAAGTTTCTGTATTTCCTCATTTTCTGCCATAACTACCTTAGCCTTATCTTCCGGCATGTAAATTTTCTTTTCCACATGGTCGTCAGATACGACTTCCACAGCAAGCCTAACCTTGGAAGTTCCCATAGCTTTCTGCAACTTACCCTCAAGTTCACGGAGCAACATTTCCTCAATCCATTTTTGTTGAGCCACATTTAACACCATGAAACTAACAAGCTTATAGTCCCCTTTGTCAGATATCTGAACCTTGGCATTGGCAAGAGTAGTGGATAGACGCGGACGTGAAGAATATTCCTCAGGAAGTTTACGCCAATCCATCAGAATCTCAGCATCATCTGGGATTCTATCACCGAGTGATTTAACAGCAGAAACAGTCGACGTTTCAGCTGTTTCTTCCTTAATAGCATCAAGAGACAATGCCGCAGCAGATTTGGAAACGCGTTTCCGACGTACTGGAGCCATCTCAGAATTTGCTTCCGTCTCCATAGATTCAGTCCCAAGCCCTGAAGATTCCTCCACAACAGGTTTCGTCTTGGCCATATCAGCAGATGAAGATTCCTTAGGTTTGTTATCCATATTTCCAGAGGAAGGTCTCACAGATTGTTGTGGTGACCGCGCCGCAGGAGAAACCGCAGGAGAATCAGGTTTGGCAGACTGTGCCACAGGAGCAGCAGGACGCAATGACACTGGGCCTCCTGTAAGGAAACACAATTTCATCAGCGCGAATTCTATATGAAGACGAGGATTGATACTTTCCTTATAACCGGCTTCACATTGCGCCGTAACAGAAAGGGCATCATAAAGAAACTGCAGAGTACATTTGTCCGCCTGTTCCTTATATTTTCTTTTTAAAGAATCCGGAAACTCAAGCAAAGCTTCGAGAGCGCCGTTTTTAGCTATCATCAAATTACGGAAATGAGTACTAAGTGACGCCACGAAATACAATGCATTGAACCCCTTGGACAATATGCCATCGAATTCGAGAAGCGCAGAAGCGTAATCGTTGGAAAGCATGTTTTCGGTCAAATGAAAACAATGCTCATAATCAAGCACATTCAAGTTCCTGATTACATCTTCATATTTCACCTCCGTGCCGCAGAATGCTACTGTCTGATCGAATATTGTCAATGCATCACGCATAGCCCCATCAGCCTTTCGCGCAATGACATGAAGAGACTCGTCATCTATCGTAATATTCTCCTTAGTAGCAATAGCCTTAAGGTTCTTGACAATATCCTGAATGCTGATTCTATTAAAATCATACGTCTGACATCTTGAAAGAATGGTCGGAAGTATCTTATGTTTCTCGGTGGTAGCAAGAATAAATATGGCATGCGCCGGAGGCTCCTCAAGTGTCTTCAAGAATGCATTGAACGCAGACTGAGTCAGCATGTGTACCTCATCTATAATATACACACTATATCGGCCTACTTGTGGAGGTATCTGAACTTGATCCATAAGAGCCTTTATGTCGTCCACACCATTATTAGACGCAGCATCAAGCTCATGTATGCAATATGACCTACCCTCTTGGAAGGAAATACATGATTCACAATGTCCACACGGCTCCATATCTTCTGTCGGAGATGCACAGTTTATGGTCTTGGCGAAAATTCTTGCAGCGCTAGTCTTTCCCACACCTCTCGGTCCACAAAAAAGATAGGCATGCGCCAGCTTACCGCGTATAATGGAATTTTTAAGGGTCCGAACAATATTATCCTGACCTATCAAATCCTCAAATGAGTCTGGGCGATATTTTCTGGCCGAGACTATATATGGCGTATTTTCCGGCATGACTTGAAAATTTATATATGACAGCCTCTCAGAGACGAGTCTATTCATACAAATATACGCATAAATTTTGTAACTTTGTGTTTAGCGAGACACAAATGACAAATACAATGAAAGTAGCAAAAATAATCACTATCATAGCAGCGCTGACCATGTCAATAAGCGCATTTGCTCAGGCACAAATAACGACCAAAAAAGAAAAGGTCAGCGACTTCACGATAAAGACCATGAAAGTGGCTCTTTCCGGAAACGAATTCATTGACCAAGCAATAAGGGAGTCCATGAACAACACCTGGAGCCTCTCACCTTTTGAGTTCTGCACAATCGACGAGTTCGAAAAGTTAAAAAACAACGAGGAATATTACTTCATGGTTCCGGTAAAAGCTCTCTACAGAAAGGAGACCGCCCCTGGTGTAATGATGCTCTGCCTTGTCAAGGGGAAACCGGAAGCAAAGAACATCAATGACATGGTAGATGTAATAAGCATGCCTATATGTGCAGCTGATATTCCTTCAGGACGCGAGGCTGCCATGCTTCCAGGTATTTTGGATATAATGCAAGGATATGTCAGCAAATCTATGCAAACAGGTTTCAAAGGCATAGGATCATATACCAAGCCTCTATCCAAATCACGAAAAGTAGTTGTATGCGAGGATGACCTTTGCGAGGCGATAACAGAAAAAGACAAAGCCAAATACGCGAAAAAAGGTGTCATGATAACCGATGAGGAGACTGCCGACAGTCTTTTCATGATCGGAAATGCGAAAACTGTAGTAAGCTATGTTGTCGCACCCGCAGATCCACAGAAAGGCTCATTCTGCTGGAACTTTCTCATTGACGCAAAGACACACGACTTGTACTATTTTCGAAAGCACAAGATAACGAAGCCTGAGCTCTCCGGATTTTTGAAAAGCGATATGGGTAAAATCAGCAAATAGGCGGATATGATTTCAGGTAAAGCGAACTGCGGACTACAATATGCCGTAAAACGTAGCGGCTCTGCAGTAGGATATTGTTCACTGGGAATAAACTGTGGGACTCGTTCCGAGAACGGATTTCATAGCGGTATAGCACATTTTACGGAACATACATTATTCAAGGGAACTTCGCATAAAAAAGCCTCAGTGATAAGTAGCTATCTCGACAAACTTGGTGGCGAACTAAACGCATATACGACTAAGGAAGAAATAGTGTTGCACGCCACTGTACTAAAAGAAGATTTATACAAAGCAAGTTCACTACTCATGGAAATAGCCACGTCGGCGACTTTCCCGGACAATGAGGTAGAGACTGAACGAGGTGTCGTAATCGATGAGATAAAATCCTACAAGGACAGCCCTGCTGATGACGTATATGATCGTTTCGAGGAAATGTTGTTCAAAGGGCACCCTCTGTCAATGCCAATTCTTGGGACTGTAAAATCTGTGAAGGAAATCACATCAGATGAACTGCGCAGGTTCATGAAAGAAAAATTTGTGCCAACAGCAATAGCGTTTACAGTGGTCGCCGACATTGACGAAAAGAAAATGGAAGCCAGTATTTTGAAGCTTTGCTCGAAATTTTTTGGCGATTCCTCGAATGGCAATGTATGCGACAACATTGAAAAGCCGACTCCAATAGTCTTGAACAATGTCTTCAATGAAACAATAATGAAGAAAAACCATGAAGCAAATGCCGTAATTGGAGGATTCGCACCTTCGTTGTACGAAGAAGATGAGCGAATAGCTACCATACTAATGAGCAATATAATAGGAGGCCCGGCCATGAATTCAATATTAAACAAGACATTGCGAGAAAAAAACGGCTGGGTATATGGTGTGGAAAGTTCTTATACACAGTACGCTGACACCGGGATACTTGCAATATCGCTCGGATGTGAACGCGAGAATATTGACAGATGCATGGCAGCCATTCAGAAAGAGATTCTGAAACTGCAAAACTTCGAGTTAACTGAAACAAGGCTGAAAGCTGCAAAAAAACAGTTGTTAGGCCAGCTCGCCATAAGTTCTGACAATGGTGAGGCACAATGTTTAAGTATGTGCAAAAGTCTGCTTTCATACGGAAAAATTTCGACAGCAGCAGAAACAAGAAGACAGATAGAGGCTGTTTCTGCCGCACAAATTAGAGAAATGGCATGCAAAATTTTTGCGCCAAAACTGACCAGTTCGCTTATAATGCTTTAAAGCCAAAAGATTATGGAAAGTCCGATGGAAAAATACATTGAAGAACATTGTTCCATACACAACGATGCTCTAAACTGGTTAGAAAGGCAGACCAACATTAGGACCAACTATCCGAGGATGCTTTCTGGACATACCCAGGGAGCTTTCCTGTATATGTTAACAAAAATGTTGAGTCCGCATAATGTACTCGAAGTAGGCACTTTCACAGGATATTCAACCATCTGCATAGCTTTAGGACTTCCGGAAGGAGGGCATATTGATACTCTTGAAATTAATGATGAATTAGAAGATCTGATAACCGAGGGTTTCTCCCGAGCAGGTGTGGAAGACAAGATATCTCTTCATGTTGGAGATGCTATCGAGTCCATGCGGAACTTCCAAGGAAAGAAGACCTATGATCTCACATTCATTGACGCCAACAAGAGAGAATATCATGATTACTATGAACTTGCATTAACATTGACCAGACCTGGAGGATTCATTCTTGCAGACGACGTTCTTTGGGATGGGAAAGTGTATGCAGACAAGGTGCCGTCAGACAAACAAACAGCAGGAATTGTAAAATTCAATGATTCAGTAGCTGAGGACCAAAGGGTAGAAACAGTCATTTTGCCTGTCAGACATGGACTCAGCATAATAAGGAAAAAATAATGGCAAACGCAGTCATAATATGCAATGGAGAGTTTCCCAAAAAGGAATACCCACTTTACCTTCTGAAATCAGCAGACTACATCATTTGCTGTGATGGGGCGGCAGCGACATACCTGAAGCGATGCCAGAAGATTTTTGGACAAGAGCGGAGGCCTGATGCGGTCATAGGCGACCTTGACTCACTATCCTCCGCCATGCAGAAAAAAGTTGCAGATATCCTGATAAAAGAAGACGAGCAGGATTTTAATGACTTGAACAAAGCATTCAGATATGTTCTCAAGACATATAAAGACATTGATACGATACATATTCTCGGAGCAGGCGGAATGAGAGAAGACCATACTATCGGCAACTTATCATACTTGATGGAATATAAGAAGGAACAGGCTGGCCTAAAGAAGAAGGTGCTGCTTGAAGGTATAGATATCAATCCTAACTTGAATATTGACATGGTCTCTGACTGGAGCACAGCTTTCGCTATCTCTGACAGTGTATCTTTCTATGTTGGAGAAGGCCGGGAAATTTCACTTTTTTCCACAGATAATTCACTGAATATCAAGTCTGAGGGGCTCAAATGGAAGACGGATAACGTAGTATTCGACAACTGGTGGAAAGCCACACTGAACATAGCTGACAGAGATGAAGTAAGTCTTAAACTGAACCATCCGTCTGCAGTATTAATAATAATTGACTGAACAAGAACAACAATCATTATTGCCGGTCATATATTCCGGTAACATAAACACATAGGATTATGCTAAAAAAGCTCCGTATCATCATCGCAGGAATCGTGTTCATTCTATGCACGCTCCTGTTTCTGGACTTCTCCGGTCTGACATCCAAATGGTTCGGTTGGATTGCAAAAGTTCAGTTTCTTCCAGCAGCATTAGCACTAAACGAGATTGTCATCATCGTTCTTCTGCTACTGACTTTGGTCTTCGGAAGAGTTTATTGTTCCATTATCTGTCCTATGGGCATCTTCCAAGATGTCATAACACAGTCATTCAAAGGTTGGCGTAAACGACATAAAATAACTTTCAGTTGGTCTCCGGAAAAAAAATGGATTAGATATGGAGTGTTCGTGTTATTCGTAGTGGCCATGCTCCTCGGAGCCAATGCCATCGTAGCACTTCTTGCACCATACAGCTCCTACGGACGTATCACCCAAAATCTCTTCTCGCCGATATGGATTTGGGGAAACAACCTATTCGCTTGGATTGCCGAGAAATGTGGAGGCTATGCATTCGAACATAAGGATGTTTGGATACGAAGCATACAAACGTTCATAATAGCCTCAACCACATTCGTAGTAGTGTTCATATTAGCTGCACGTAATGGCAGGACATACTGCAACACTATCTGTCCTGTAGGCACCATATTGAGTTTCTTCTCCAGATTTGCTATCTTCCGCCCCGTCATCAACACATCTAAATGCAAGAGTTGCCGTGCATGTGAGAGAAATTGCAAAGCCTCATGCATAGACATTGACCACAAAAAGATAGACTACAGCCGGTGCGTGGACTGCTTCGATTGCATCGATAATTGTAAACTTGGAGGGATGAAATACCAGCCGTTCTGGAAGGCAGCAAAGCCCAAGACAGACACCACTCCCAGTAATGTCAATGCCGACAACACAGGACGTAGGGCATTCATTGGAACTACAGCATTGGCACTTGGGACATTGACATTGAAAGCTCAGGAAAAGAAGGTAGACGGCGGACTTGCAGCAATAGAGGGGAAAAAAGTTCCAGAGCGAACAGTTCCAATAGTACCTTTCGGCGCTTTAAGCGTCAAGGAATTTTATCAACATTGCACAGCATGTCAGTTATGTGTATCTCAGTGTCCTAATGGCGTATTAAGACCTTCAACCTCACTGGAACACTTAATGCAGCCAGAGATGTCTTACGAGCGCGGATGGTGCAGAGTGGAATGCAACAAATGTTCTGAAGTATGCCCGTCCGGCCCAATCAAAAGATACAACATAGAGGAAAAGACTACAATGCATATCGGAACAGCTCATGTGGACTTGGATCTCTGCGTGGTAAATCGTGACGGAGTATCGTGCGGAAACTGCGCAAGACATTGTCCTGCAGGGGCAATAATGATGGTCAGAAAGAATCCGGCAGACAAGGATTCTCTAAGAATACCTACGGTGAATGAAAGCAGGTGTATCGGATGTGGCGCATGCGAATACCTCTGTCCATCAAGGCCTTATAGTGCAATTCATGTAAACGGGCTCAATGTCCACAGAAAAGACTAATATATGAACAGAAGAGATTTCTTCAAGGTCGCAGGAGCCGGGATGGCAGCTGCAGGCACAGTTTCACTGCCCGGATGTATTTCCGAGAGAAAAGATAACGAGTCGGGAAAGGAAGGCAACGGAAAGATGGAATATCGTACCAGCCCGAAAAATGGGGAGAAAATTTCACTTCTCGGTTATGGCTGCATGCGTTGGCCAATGAAAAAAGGAGATGATGGCAAAGACCATATAGATCAAGATGCTGTAAATGAAATGGTTGACTATGCTTACAAGCATGGGATCAATTATTATGACACGTCTCCGGCTTATCTCCAGGGGCAATCTGAAGCTGCCGCAGGTATAGCCCTTGCCAAATACCCTCGCAACACGTATTATATCGCAACAAAGCTCTCAAATTTCAACAATTCATCGCGAGAGGCAGGGTTGAAGATGTACTATGATTCAATGGAAAATCTGCGCACTGATTATTTCGACTATTATCTGCTACATGCCATCGGAGGGTCCTACGAGGTGTTCGAAGATAGATATATAAAGAATGGTCTACTTGATTTCATGCTCGCAGAACGAGAAGCCGGAAGAATTCGCAACCTCGGATTCTCCTTCCATGGAAAAAAAGAAGTCTTCGACCAATTTATGGACCTACACGAAAAATATCATTGGGATTTCGTGCAGATTGAAATGAACTATGTGGACTGGAAGCATGCAAAGGCTCCTATGAATGTCAATGCTGACTATCTATACGAAGAACTTGACAAGCGTAATATTCCAGCTACCATTATGGAACCGCTTCTCGGAGGAAGATTGGCCAAGCTACCTGATGCAGTCGCAGCAAGACTCAAGGAACGTGAGCCGGACAAGTCAATAGCTTCATGGGCATTCAGGTTCTGCGGAACATATCCAAACGTTCTCACAGTACTGAGTGGAATGTCATCGATGGATCCTCTCATTGAGAATGTTGAGACATATAGCAATTTCAAGCCGCTGGATAACGAGAAACTTTCTTTCCTTCAAGAAATGGCTGACTTAATGGAAAACTACCCTACTGTCCCATGCACAGGCTGCACATACTGTATGCCTTGTCCTTATGGCATAGACATACCAACCATTTTTAGGCATTATAATGACAGTGTAAATGAAGGAACGATTCCTCAAAGCACTGAACAGGAAAACTTTCAGAAGCTAAAAAGGCGCTATTTGGTAAGTTATGATCGCGCGGTGGCAAGCATTCGTCAGGCAGACCATTGCATCGGTTGCGGACAATGCAAACCACATTGTCCACAAAGTATTGACATTCCGAAGGAATTAAGACGCATTGACAGATATATTGAGAAACTAAAGCGGGGAACATTGAAATAGGGCTTATATACAGAAAAAAGTGGCGCGAAAAATTCGTGCCACTTTTTCTGTATATTGAAAGCTATTCCTAAAAGCTATAACCCAAACCAACTGTAAGAGTATTTTTTAGAATGTCATTACCAAGAAGATATGCAGCATTTAGACTTATTCCGAAGAATTTCACTCCAGCACCTACAGTAGCAAAAGATGGTAGGAACGCATCTTTCGCGCCATAGTGATAACCGGCTCGTACGAAGAGCATATCTTTATAGTCATATTGTGCACCGACTGCAGCAGTAAAACTGCCGCTGAAATAATAATTCAAGTCAAGCATTGCACCAAGTCCACTAGCCCCGAATCTCTTTGACCAATCACCGGCAACGACAAGTGAAGATGGCATGGAGAATGTTTCATCTGATGCAGACTTGACAGAAGACCCAAGATCTTCCACTCCGACAGCTACCTTGAAGTTATCGAATACCGCATTCGCCATAATATCAGCTCCAAAACCACCAAACGAGTCATCTGATGTCAACTTGGTATTCAAATAATTGAAATTAACACCTATGGAAAGCCACTTGGCGAAAGCAAACGATAGACCGGCACCGAGTTGTAAATCCGATGGAGTGAATGAATCCGTCACCTTTCCGGATGTAGAAATCACATCATATTTTTCTCCACCATTTCTTGCGAAACCTGCGGCAATCCCAAGTTTTCCGAAGCGGAAAGAAGCACCTGCGGCAACATTAGTACTTTTTACTCCGTCAGGAGCCCAATTCTGCCAAGACGCTTGAACATCTAAACGATTGTTCTTGAGAGACATCGCTGCTGGATTGTAAAATGCTGCCCAAGCAGAAGATGACGCAGAGGCTTTTCCGGCAAAAGCCACCCCAGCTGAAACGGGGTCATGTGAAATCCCGGCAAACGAGAAACTGTTATTCCATTCAGGATTTTCCTGCGCTGACATTAAAACGGATATAAGCAATCCGCTTGCGGCTATATATGCTTTGAGTTTCATATAAATTATCTTTTAATAATCTGTTTTTCATAACTCTTTCCACCGAATGTAATTTCAGCCTTGTACCTGCCAGGGGCTAATTTTGTAACATCTACAATGAGTGGATCGAACACGCTACTATCATGTGTAATATTCAAGACCTCAGCACCTGTTGATGAGTACAATTTCAATGTTGTGGACTGTTTTTCATTGCCTGTTCTTATGTAAAGTTTATCCACGACAGGATTCGGATAGGCCTCGACTTCAACACCTTTTTCGCGCACAATTACGCCAAATGTAGTCGAGACACTGGCACCGAGTGCATCATAAGCCTTAACCGTAACCATAGAGGCTCCAGTACTGAGGAAAGTTCCGATAAACTCTGAACCGGTATGATTCAAATAAATAAGATTCGGATTATCAGCCTCCACAGAATATGAAAGATCCTCTCCATCAGGGTCACTGAAATAGTCTGAAGCATCGAATCTGAACGAGTCACCGACTTTCTCCCCATAGACATTGTCAAGATCCTTGATTTTCACAGGAGCCTGATTAGCTTCAATCGTATAGGTAAACTCAGCACTTGAATGTGCCCCAAACGAATCAGTGGCTGTTATCGTAGCTGTATATTTTCCAGCTTTAGCCTTGGTCCCGTCGATTATGACACCTGAATTATCACTGGCGAGTGATGCTGCATCTGACCCTGGTACAATAGACATGGTAAATGAATGTCCATCAGGATCATACACACTCATCGCATACTTCACAGTCTGATATGCCTTCTGTGTAACTGACGCATTGTCAAACTTGATTACAGGAGGATTGTTGATCCCTGTCCTAACTGGCTTTATTGCTGATATCTTAGAATATTCTTTCTGGTAGTTACGGGAGGATATCCCTACATAATACTCAGTATCGAACTCAAGGTCCTTAAATGTCCCAGAAAGTTCAGCATCTGACGCAGTCCCTTCAGGAACATCAACATCCAGCGTTACAATGCCCTTGCCAGGATTTGCAACATCCACTTTTTCCAATTCAGATTTGTCTTTCGAAAGTAACAATCTATAACCATATGCATCGAAGCCCTTACTATCCTTCGTCTGTGACCATGAGAGCACGATATTATTGGAGTTGGATGTCGAAGAATAAGATTTAACGACAGAAGGGACATTTCCCATATTATAGAACATTGAACCAAGTGCATCTACAAGATTTCCTATCTTATATGTAGACGACACAAAATCTTTTTTCTCGCCACCAAGTAGTTTAGCCTTTAGCTGGTCAGCAGTAAAGCCTTGGCCCCCGAAATAAGACACAATGAGAGCCGCAACGCCTGTCACATGAGGACAAGCCATAGATGTGCCCTGCATCGAACCATACTTAGAGCCTGGAAGAGTACTAAGGATAGTAGAATAATTACTATCTCCACCAGGTGCACATATATCCACCCATGAACCATAGGAAGTATAGTATGCCTTATTTCCTGTTGGTCCTATAGCTCCGACTGCAACTACAGGTTCATAACTTGCAGGAATTCCATATTCGATAGCACTATTTCCTGCTGAGAATATAACAACACCGCCCTTCATAGGAGAACCTATGTTTTGATTGCCATTATTATCACAGCCGGCATACTTGATAAAGTAATCTATCGCAGCCTTATCATAAGCTGATATCTTCGTATTTTTATAAGCTTCAAGTTCATCTGGAGATACGGTACCATCATTGTTGGTATCTGCACTATATCCCCAGCTATTGTTTGCGATGACTGCACCATGGTCAGCAGCCCACTTAAGAGCAGATGATGTACTTCCGCCCTCATCTTTGCCATTAACCGTCTTAAAAATCTGGCATGAAAGCAACTTAACACCTTCTTTTCCGTTTGCCGCATCACCACCAGCAATTCCGCAAACTCCAATACCATTATTATTCACTGCAGCAATCGTTCCTGCCACATGTGTACCATGGTCATGCGCCACAATTTTAGTGGTTCCATCAACAAAGTTGAAACTTCCATTTTCTCCACCCTCTATACAATTTGCACGAAGATCCGGATGAGTCAAATCAATTCCTCCGTCAATGACTCCTACTATGACATTTGGGTTTCCCGTAGTGAATTTTTCCCACACTTCAGAAACATTGATATCAGCCCCTTTCTTATAGTTTTTGCTGGTACCCGGATTTATATATCCCCACTGGTCCTTCAGTCTTGGATCATTGAAAGAGTCTGTCACGATCTTATGTTGGCCTTCGACAATCTCTATTCCCGGAATGGATGACAACTCCGATGAAGCCTTGGTCATGGCAACATCCGTATTATATTTCACCACATACCAACGGTGTAGACCTTCCGCCCTCGTACGAGGCTCATATTCTCCAGCATACGGAAAAAGACGTGTCATGGAGGTAATCGAAAGTTCATCAAGAGCTTGATTAAGGCCCATTGACTTTGTCGCAAGTTTTCCTTCGTTCAAGTCTTCTTCAACCAGCTGAGTCAGTTCATCACTGAGTTTGACCACAGCCACACCCGGCTCGTAATTCGAGACAGACTGCTCTGAAGGATTTTCCTTCGGTTCCGTCTTCAGCTCCGGATCAATGTCTTTGGCACAGGCAGCAGCCACAAGAGCGGCAGCTCCAAAGAATAATATTCTTCTAAACATATCGGTTTAATACTTTTATAGGGATAGTATATCTTACAAATATAGTAGATTTTCATGAAAACGCAAGAATCGTTTAAAAAACGTTATATACAAACAATTCGATATACATCTCAGCTCATCGCGAACAAATTGGCAGACAAAAGCCGAAAAGACTTGAAATTTAAAACAAATTCACGTCATAAATTTATTTTCATGACTTTGCATTAATACATATTTTTCATAACTTTGGAAAGTTTTGTACTAAACTTATATTAAAATGAAAGACTTCAGGACAGCTCTGCTGCTTGTCTGTGCAGTTGCTAATCTGGCCGCAGCATGCACGGCGGAAACCGACCTTGGCCCTGAGGAAATCTCAGGTCCGGATCATAGCCAGAAGATCATAAACAGTCCAGAAAAAGCATTGGATGGCTCATTGGCTATCCGTATCGAAGATGGAAAGGACATTTCTTCAGTAGAACACACTCTCGCTTCTATCGGAGCAACTGCAGAGCGTTTGTTCACTCCTATTCCGGGAAAAGAAAATGAGGAAAAGAAGTATGGTCTCGATCGTTGGTACATGGTACGATTCGAAGGCACAGGAGTAGAAAAGGCTGCACAAATCCTGGCAAACGAAAAAGCGGTAAGTGCAGTCGAGTATGACCATTGCATGGAAAGAGCTGCTGAAAGAGAGGTTATCCCACTTGAGATGAACACTTCAGTCGTCTCCCCTATTTCTTTCAATGATCCTCTTTTCGACAAGCAGTGGTATCTATATAATAATGGTAGCAAATCTGCTTACGGCAAGACTGCTGTCGCAGGCGCAGATGTAAATGTTAGGGATGCATGGAGAATCGCATCAGGCGACCCTTCCATTATCGTGGCCGTTGTCGATGACGGAGTCAAATATACCCATCCGGACCTTGCCGCCAACATGTGGACAAACACAGGAGAGATTCCGGACAATGGAATAGATGATGATGGTAACGGCTATATAGATGATATCCATGGCATGAATTTCATGGACAAAGGACCTATAGACTGGGCCTCTGGAACCGGACATGGAACTCACGTAGCCGGAATTGTAGGTGCCGTCAACAACAATGGCACAGGCGTCAGCAGTATTGCCGGAGGAACTGGCAATGGAGATGGCATCCGCATCATGAGTTGTCAGATTTCCGGAGGTAGATCTGGAGATATCCAAACTACAGCCAACGCCATCAGATATGCCGCTGACAATGGTGCATCAGTTCTCCAATGCTCATGGGGAGAGCCGACAGGCCGTTTCCTGTCTGACGAACAGTATGCGAGAGGACAAGGTGTAGTTTTATCGGCACTCGAATACTTCCTCGATCCTGGAGACAGCAAGAAATACAACAGCGGTGTCATCACCGACGGAAACATAATAATCTTCTCCGCGGGCAATGATCACATGTCCTGCCCTGCATATCCCGGAGCATATCATAAGTTCGTATGCGTATCTTCCATCGCGCAGGACAACCTTCCTTCCTGGTTCACGAACTATGGCGCAGGAGTCAACATTGCCGCTCCAGGAGGAGATAGCAATGTCGGAATAACAATTATTTCCACTCTACCATCCGAAGTATCAGCTGCCAAAGGTCAGGATTACGGATATATACAAGGAACATCACAAGCCACACCGCTTGTTTCCAGTGCCGTGGCTCTCGGACTTTCTTATGCAAAGAAACTCGGCAAGAAATTCACTCGCGACGAATTCATCTCCATGCTTCTCACATCTGTAAACGACTTAGATTCAAGACTTACAGGCACAAAAACATCCGGAGATCATGTACTCGCATTGTCAGACTATAAAGGAAAGATGGGAACCGGAACATTAGATGTTTGGAAATTCCTCATGTCAATTGAAGGCACACCATTCACCACAGTGAAGAGCGGAGAGGAATATAGCATTGACCTTACCCCTTATTTCGGGGGCGGAGCAGCAAGCCTGACCTATCTTGGCGTCGACATCAGCGATACTGACAAGGTCTCTCTTGGCATTTCAGAAGAGCCAAGAATCGATGCCGGAAAACTCATAATCAAATGCGCTAACAATGGTGCAGGGAAAGTTACAATTTCCGCAGTCGGTGGCGGCACTACCCTCGGAGACAAGGTAGCCGGTGGTATAAAAATTTCACGAACTATTTCCATAATCTCCAAAGGTACTGCAAGTTCCAACGGAGGATGGCTCTAATCTATATATGATATGAAAAAGATAATAGTATTGATTGCTGCCGCCTTGATAATGTTTGTAGCTTGCAGCAAGAATAATGACAATGTCAATGTGGAAGGTTCTTGGCATCTCACCGAAAGTAGCGTATTATCCAATGAGGTAGTAGATATATGGGTATCCTTCAGTGAGAACAAGACATTCAAGCTCTACCAAAAAAGTTCTGATGAGGATAGATATGCCAGCTATGATGGTACCTATTCAGTAAATGGCAACAAGCTGACTGGCAAGTATTCTGACGGAACTTCATGGGGAGGCATATATTCCGCAGAACTCTCTGAAAATGGTAATACCTTGACATTGACTGCCGGAAAAGAAATTTCCACCTACACAAAGACTGAAATCCCTTCATCGGTTTCATCTTCGACATACACCACTAAGGCCGGACATGGCAAGGCTGGACGTTGGCTATAATAACGACAATCATTTATAACAATGCAAAATATAAAGTTATTCCTTTCGGCTGTTGCGGCACTTGCCTTAGCAGGCTCGGCAGCGGCACAGAACAAGGTCACAGGTATCGTCACCGACGCGGCTGATGAACCAGTACCAGGAGCAGCTGTCTTGATTTCCGGCAAAAATACCGGAACATCCACTAATGAGAACGGAGAATTTTCATTGACAGCATCACCATCAGATACTCTCGTAGTAGACATCATCGGATATGTTTCCCAACGGATTCCGGTAGATGGAAGATCTACTATTCTCGTCAAACTCGTAGATGATACGCAGCAACTCGAAGCGACTGTGGTCATCGGTTATGGTTCAGCACAGAAAATCGGAAATATCGTAGGTTCTGTAAAGACCGTATCTTCTGGGGACATCGTAGAGAGGCCTTCAGCCAATATTGGAGATGCTCTTCAGGGAAAAGTAGCAGGACTCCAAATATTCAACACATCTGGAGAACCTCAAAGTAATGTTTCCATAAGACTCAGAGGAGAATCATCTCTTTCTCTTTCCAACGAGCCTCTCTACATCATGGATGGCGTTCCTGTAAGTTCTTCCGTATTCTCTACTATAAACCCACAGGATATCGAAAACATCTCCATCCTCAAGGATGCATCCTCTACGGCTATATATGGATCAAGAGCCGCAAATGGTGTGATTTTCATCACCACAAAACAGGGAAAGAAGGGTGAAAGGCCTACAGTCGCCGTAAGAGCACAATACGGTGTTTCCATGCTTACCAACTACAACATGGATATGATGAACTCCAAGGAACTTATACGTTTCGAGGAGATGTGCCAGCCTTCGCTCAAAAATGATGTATCATATCAGGCAAGGAAAGCCTTCATCCTCGGAAACAACATAAACTATGACTGGACAGGGTATCTTTTCGATGATGCCGCTCCAATGCTTCAGGCGGATGCATCTCTCAGAGGCGCGACAGAGAACACAAACTACTATGTATCTCTCGGATATTATTCTGAGAATGGTACCTTCAAGGTAAACTCAGGCACCGACAGGTTCAACTTCAGAACAAACATTGACACTAAGATAACAAAATGGGCTAAGTTCGGAGCGAACCTCGCAATTTC
The DNA here is from genome assembly GCA_934693135.1 of uncultured Bacteroidales bacterium. Taxonomy (GTDB): domain Bacteria; phylum Bacteroidota; class Bacteroidia; order Bacteroidales; family UBA932; genus Cryptobacteroides. The sequence goes on from CAKUVA010000017.1 coordinate 18,608, forward strand.
ATATTCGAAATACAAGACAACAACCACTGGATGGTATAGGCAAACACCTATTGTACAAGCTCTTACAAACCTTCCTTATAGGACTCCTTACGAAATCCTTTACAACGAGGATGGAACCATTTCCTATGGCGACAGATATGAGACATACCCATGGGACCAGATGCCAGACCTCATCGAATATTATAAAAAGAATACCAATGATCGTCAGAACATCAACCTGACAGGTCAGACATATATTCTCCTTACCCCGATTAAGGGTCTCAATATCAGAGCTCGTCAGTCCATTGACGGATTCGATTATACAGGAGAGGCTATCTACAAGCCTTCATACACCCCTGGAACCAACAGAGGTACAAATGTTCAGGGATTCCAGAGATACTATCAACTAATATCTACCAATACGGCTGAATACAAGACAGCATTCAAGGGTGGACATAACTTGACATTGCTCCTCGGCCATGAGTCTATTCTAAAGCATCAGAAGACATTCAACGCTACAGGTACAGGACTTACCGATGACAGAATCACCAACTTCGGTTCCACTACAACAGTAACTTCATGGGACGGAGGGACTCAGGAATGTACGTTCAACTCTTTCTTCTTCAATGTTAACTATGACCTCAACGACAAATATTTCGTAGATGCTTCTGTCCGAACAGATGGTTCTTCACTCTTCGGGAAAAACAACAGATATGCGACATTCTACTCAGTTGGAGCCATGTGGAAGATGAAGAATGAACCTTGGCTTCAGAATATATCTTGGCTCGATGATCTCAACATTAACGCAAGCTACGGTACAACAGGAAACTCAGGACTGGGAAGCTGGTATGCATCATATGGCCTCGTTTCGTCAGGTGCCACTTATAATGGTGCCGATGGATGGGGCATCACACAGGTGCAAAATCCTAATTTGACATGGGAAACAGTCGGCACCCTCAACCTCAAAATCGCAGGACGTGTATTCGACAGAGTTTCATTTGATGTGCAGTACTATGACAAATCATCATGGAATCTTCTCATGAGCGTTCCGTTCTCAGCAACGACAGGACATAGCGCAGGATACGACAACATTGCCGCAATGAGCAACAAAGGATTCGACTTGGAACTCGATATTGACCTCATACACACAAAGAACATATATTGGGGAATCAGTGGTAATGTAAACTACAACAAGAACAAGATTACTAAACTATATAGAAATCTTGACGAACTTTCATTCCCACTTCAGAGTCTCAAGTATCAGGTAGGAAAGCCTTCTTCACTCATCTATACTCAGATACGTGCTGGCGTTGATCCTCGTGATGGTTCTCCAATGTGGTACGACCTCAACGGTAACCTCACAAAAACTTATTCTGATGATATAATGCAGTTCTGGGATGGTCACGACACCAACTCACCTTGGTCTGGAGGTTTCAGCACTAACTTCTCATGGAAGGGTCTTGGAGTCAATGCTGACTTTTCATGGATTGGAGAAAGATGGATTTTCATAGATGAAAGATACTACACTATGAATCCGACAGACATGCTCCTTAGAAGCAACTTCGAAAAGAAGATGCTCAACATTTGGACAACACCTGGACAGGTGACGGAGATTCCGAAATATGGAACGCCTTACAGACATGACTCGGCTCGTTTCTCAAATGCCGCTTTCATCCGTCTGAAGAACCTCTCCATCTCATACGGATTCCCTAAAAAATGGCTTGAGAAAACCAAGGCCATCAGCAGTGCCAAGATATATGTTACAGGACGAAACCTTCTTACAATCACTAAATTCGACGGATATGATCCTGAGGTCGGATATGGCAATGCTACCAGCGGTATGTACCCTAACTCACGCCAGTTCGTACTCGGAGCAGAAATCGTATTCTAAGAGGAGGACATGACAATGAAGAAAAACATTATACTTATACTTTCCTGCCTCATGACGGCAGCCTGCAGTCTGGATAAGACGCCAGGAGATTCTATCTATACCGGAGAATCAATACGAAACGTGGAGGACTGCTATAAATTCCTCAACGGGCAGTATAGCGGTATGAAATATTTCACAACAGGAGCATATGTCTATGCATCAGAGCTTCAGACAGATATGTTCCACGCAGTGAAGAATTTCGGTAACTTCGACGGAGACTTCTACCATTATTCATTAACGGCATCCAATGATCTCGCAGAAGAAGCATGGTACGGAGCTTACGCGAACATAGCTAATATCAATTTCCTCATAGAAGGCATACAGAAACTCCAGAAAGACGGAGAGCTTTCAGAAAAGGACCAGGCAACCCTCGATGAATACTATGGTGAGGCTTGCTTCTTCAGAGCATACTATTACTGGACTCTTGCCCAGTATTATTGCAACACCTACGAGGCAGCAACAGCTTCCACATCAATGGGGGTTCCGGTAGTCCTCAAATATGAGCCGACTGGCAATTCAGACAAATATCCATCAAGAGGAACACTCGAGGCTGTCTACACACAGATTACAACAGACCTCGAAGCTGCCGAAAATCATGTTGTCACGAAAGGCGCAAGTCTGGCATCATACATTACTACAGATGTAGTCCTCGCATTCAAAGCCAGAGTCGCTCTCTCGATGAAGGATTATGACACTGCACGCAAAGCAGCCGAAACCGTCATCGCAACCGGCAAATACACCCTTGTTTCAAACGCCTCGGAATATGCGCAAGGATGGATTAACGACAATCTTTCCGAAACTATCTTCCAACTCGCAATGCTTAACCAGACCGAAGTTGGAAATAGCTATTCATATTTCATCTACAACACATCAGGAGTGACAGGACGTGACAATCCACAGTATATTCCTGAGGACTGGGTTCTCGACCTATATGATCAAAACAGAGATATAAGATATGCTGCATACTATGATGAGAGGAATGTATCCACTCCTACTGTCGGCAGGATGACTCTGCTCGTGAAATATCCTGGAAATCCAGCATTGTATACGACAGTCACGAACTATTGCAATAAACCTAAGGTCTTCCGCGCATCTGAAATGTATCTCATCGCAGCCGAAGCTGAGCATCTCAGCCCTAATGGCACAGATAGCAAAGCAAATGAGTACCTCAATACTCTTAGACGCGCAAGGATCAACGGATGGTCAGACAAGTCATACACCGGTGACAAGCTCATGGAGGAAATCAGGAACGAAAGAGTCAAGGAACTTTTCTGCGAGGGTTTTCGTCTTGGAGATCTAAAGAGATGGCACCTCGGCTTTACACGAAGCGAAGGAAAAGATCCAAGTCTCCTCATGCAGGGCGAGAACTATGCGACATGCACACGACCTGCTGACGACCCACTCTTCTTATGGCCTATCCCGACATCAGAACTTGAGGCTAATCCAAACATGAAGGATGAGCAAAATCCAGGATACAAGATGAATTAGATTTTACAACAATGAAAAAAATAAAATCAAATATAGCAGCAGCCTGCATGTTGGTAATGGTTGCGTTCGCTGGGGCTTCATGCAGTTCGGAAAGCAATGGAGCCGGTGATGCTGTCATAGGTTTCGGACAAGCTGAATATACGTTCAGCGAAGACCAGACGGCATCCAACGGATATGTACGCCTGCCTCTCACTATCACAGGAGAAGCAAAGAAATATCCTATTTCATTCAGTGTAGAGGCGACTATGATAACTGAAGATGAAAACATCGATGATATTGTAGTGTTCACACAGACCGACAATTTGAAATACGTCGGTGACCCGAAAGCTCCTGCATGTGTAGAAATGTACATAGTGAATGACACTCAACTGAATGGCACACGCAAATTCGCATTGACACTAAAAGATGTGAAAGGAGCAGAAGTCGGACAGGAATCTACAATCATAAGCATCGAAGATGATGATAATCCGGAATATTTGGACCTCTGCGGAGACTGGACATTCACAGCTACAGGGCTAACTTCCGGAGCAACAGAAACTTTCGATGTTAACATCTCCGAAGGTTTCACTGATTCGGAAATAGAGTCTAACAAATCAGCTGACAGACTCCTTTGCTGGGGATTTGCTAACGAGCAAAAAGTATATCCTTCGGCCAACCGCACACATCAAGCAGAATGGTACCTCCAGTGCAATAAGAACACAAATGATATCAATATCATCATTGGCTCTGTAATGACTACTGAGGCTACATTCGATGTCGGGACACAATATGCATACTACGGGACTATCTCAGCCAGTCAAATCCCTGTCGGAGCCGGAGATATTTCCATTGATTCAGAATCTCTCGGAATAAGCGGTTCTTGGAGCGCAGACCACAACACTATCACATTCACGCCATCTGCAGGCTTTGGAGCTATGATTGTGGGCAGTAACAACGGCAGCGAATACAATATTACCGGATATTTCATGGGTGATATTTACTACAATATCGTCATGACCAGAAAATAATGAAAATGATGAAAACACTCAAAAATATAGTTTCAAGACTTGGGCTCGTAGCAATGCTTGCCTGCCCATTCTTGAGTTCTTGCGATAAGAGTCATGAACTCAGCATGGACAATAAAGACAAAGCTCGTCCTATAGTTGAAGCCCAGACCATGTCTACTGACCTGCATGATTTTACTATTGCGCTTCTTCCTTCATCCGACACTAAATACTACGGATGCGTAATAATGGCAGGAAATGATAACACGGCACCTGACGCATATGACATTGTCACAGGAAACGTATCTACAGACAATCTTCTCTCAAGCAAGCTCTTCGCAAGCGCAAATGAGACAGCACCAAGCATAAAGACTCAATGCACATATAGTGAAGATTATCAGGTTTTCACAGCAGGAATCAATGAAAACGGCTTGCTTAGCAAGGTCAACCAACTCGATATACACATCGACAACGCAAGTCCATCCACAGTAATTCGTGAAGGCATATATAAACTGAATACTGTGAAATATAATGATGCTACCAACCCGAGAGCTGGTGAGTCTTTCGATGTAAAAATCACAAGAATGACTGATGGCTCTGGAAGATATATACTTTACGCTAACTGGTTTAATCTCGCTGATGAAGGCTATGTATGCCCTCCATATCTGATAGGTACAGCGGATTATGAGAACAAATTAATTACATTTGATGGGACCCGTGTGAATAGCGAAGGGATAGAGCAGTCAGAGAATGCATTTGGAGCAATGTTCATGGATTACAATAGTACCAGTAAATTTGCATTCTGGGGCGGAGGCACCAGTGGAACAGATCCTATCACCATCACATTCGGAGATTCAGGATACTTGCTGTCAATCTCAGCATTGTCAGTCAGCATCAACGCGATAGATGGAGGTGCTAATATAGCTCTATATGACGGATTCTCTGGAAATGGGAACGAGACCTTCACATTCGTAAAGTAAACGATTGTATTTCAGCAGAAAATTCATATCTTTGCATTCCTGTCCTTCTCGGGCAGGAATGCATTTATTGGAGAGGTGCTCGAGTGGCTGAAGAGGCACGCCTGGAAAGCGTGTATACCCCTAAAGGGTATCACGAGTTCGAATCTCGTTCTCTCCGCACGAAAAAAGTCTCAGACCTAATAAGGTCTGAGACTTTTTCATTTTAAGGATTACTTAAGTAAGAAATTGCTATATTTCTTGTTGCTTGCGTTTCCAGTTTAACATAGGAAGAAGAAATGAGATCACCGCTGCTGCAAACCAAAACCAGCTGACATATGTAAAGTCATGCTTCAATACTGTCACGCCAAGAGAATTCACAGCCTCATAGGTATTATTGTCCAAAAGAAGACCTGAAACAATATTCTGAAGACCTGCAGCTGCATAAGAAGCCACACCAACAATACCTAATGCTGCCCCAGAAGCTTTTCGTGGCACAAGATCTATAGCCATAAGGCCTCCGAGGAAACTGATAAGTACACCTATAGCTATACCAAACAAGACCATTGACAATATCAGAACAGTATGACTGCCTCCTCCAAACAGGAACAGGAATAGTGCTATAGCTTCAAGCACACCAGCAACGAATGCAGGATATTTCCTGTCGCCCCTGAACACCTTGTCCGAAAGCCAACCGGAAAGAACTGTTCCAAGCACACCGAATATCGGATTGATACCAATTATAGCAGCTGCTGAAGTCAAATCGTAGTCATACGTTTCCTGAAGGAAAATTGTGCCCCATTCATTGATAGCATAACGGCTCATGTACATAAACGCGCTGGAAAGAGCCAGAATCCAAACTCCCGGATTGCGAAGGACAGCCTTCTGAATCTTCCTTGTCTCTTCAGCTCCAGTTCCCTTCTTATCTGGAATAGCTTCACCAGAAAGTTCTTCAATTGATGGAAGCCCGTTACTCTCAGGAGTATCATGAAGCCATATCAGAATTAAAAGGACTCCGAGGATTCCTGCACAAGCTGCACCGAAGAAACCCCATTTCCATCCGAATGCCGCCACAATAGAACCGACAAAAATGAATGAGAGACCCTCGCCAATGTTATGTGACGCACTAAAAAAACCATAGAACGTGCCTCTGATCTTAAGCGGGAACCACCTTGAAAGTGCTACAACAGATGGAGGAACACCCATGGATTGAGCCCAGCCATTCATCGCCCACATTATGGCGAAAACAACAAATATCACAGAGCTACTAATACCAGCATTGACTGCTGCAACACCGAGAACACCCATCAAAAAATTCGCAGCGACTGAAAGGATAAGTCCCGTAGCCATGAAACGCTTGATGTTGGAGCTATCAGCTAAAAAGCCATTTACAAGTTTACCTGCAGCATAAGTCCAGTACAAACATGCTCCAATAATACCAAGTTGTGTAGCGTTGAGCAAACCAGCATCTATTATAGGCTGCTTCATCACTCCCATTGACATTCTGCACACATAGTACAGAGCATATCCTAATGTGATGGCTATAAAAGTCTGGAAACGCTTACGTTTCCAGACTTTATCAGTATTTTCAGGTGCCACCTTGTCCGCTGAAGGGGCACTCATTTTGTAGAAATCAAACATCCGAAGTCGTCTTAATCATGAAGTCCTTTCTTGCGAAGATATGTTAGAAGCTGTTGAGGACGATCGGTCTGAATGAAAGATGGGCCAAAAGCCATAACTTGGTCATATATCTTTGCAGGATCACCACAATCAAGAGCTTTATCATCATCCAAATATCCGCAGAGGCTACCCCAAATAGTATTGATCCAAAGTTTGGAGCCTGTCTCATGAATGCGTTTGAAGGCATCAGTAACTTCAGGAGTAAGTTTCTTCCAACACATCTCATATGCGAGAGGAACTGTTTTGGTATCCATATACTCAGCAAAGAGTTCTTTTCCATTCTTCTGAAAGTTCACGATAGGCATATACATCATGTTATGCTCGTGAGCTGCAAGCTTCGCCTTTACCTCTGAAAGAGGCTTATTGCCCTTAATAAGTATCTGATCAGTAACACCAAGTTCCTCAGTAATGGCGAGAACCATATCATAATACTCATACCCTTGGTCAACATTGACACATATTCTGTCTTTGCAGCACTCAAGAGCCTCTCTTAGAGTAGGCATACGAAGAGAATCAGTAGCGACACCATGCGCACGCTTAAGTCTCATTTGCTTGATTTCAGCAAGAGTGTAATCACTTACCAAACCTTTTCCTGTCGTACAGCGATCCAAGGTCTTGTCATGAGAAAGGACAAGTACGCTATCCTTTGTCAGTTTGAGGTCAAGTTCCATGATGTCCGCACCCATTCTGATAATGGACTCTATGGCAGGTATTGAATTCTCAGGATAGTTTCTCCAATCACCTCTGTGGCACGCAACGACTACATACTTCGAATTTGGATTATGAATCTCAGCCACAATCTTCTCTGCCCTGTTTGCATACTGAGGCTCCTTGCTACCACATGAAACGGCACACAACAAAGCCACAATAATAAAAATAAAATTCCTTTTCATATATCAATGTTTTATAATAATTTTCTAAGTTCAGCAAGAGCGCAAGAAATATGATATTGCACAGTTTTCGGGCTAATCATCAATATTTCAGCTATTTCTTGGTATGTCTTGTGTCCAAAGCGGTTCATCTTGAATATAGTTTTGCGCAAGTCACTCATTCCCTCAAGCGCATAATCTATACTCTTAAGTAGTTCTTCTGTATCCATTTCACATGTCGGCTCGTAGTTGTCCGTCATCATCCCCACAGAAGTCTTCATATATCTTGAACTCACATCTTTGTGTTTTATCAGATTCAACACAGTATTGTGCGTCATGCTAAACATATACGACTTTAGAGAGTTTACATTACGAAGATTTTCCCTTGTATTCCATATCTTTAGGAAAATATCTTGAGTAACATCTTCCGCTTCGGACGAGTCCTGCAACAACGTATATGCAAAATTACGAATTCGCGCTGAAAATAGCACATAGAGGATGCCAAGAGCCTTGACATCCCCATCTGCTATCTGATTAAGCAACTGTCGGTCTTCGTAAAGCATATCCGACTGCAAAATTACATAATTACCACTGTTTTACACGCACTTTGTACATATCCATATCTGCAACTTTTATAATTCGTTCCGCAGACACGCCATTTTTATTGGTACTATAACGTATTTTTTGAGAAGACCAGCTTTCACTTCCCTCAGGGATAGTCGCATCGGTATACCAAATCTCTCCAGTTTCTCCATTATAATTCAATGACTTAATTGCCGTAGAGCCACTAAAGAGAGTCATTTCTTCGAATTTCTCTGTATCAACATTGAACAGATATGCACGAGTTCCTGCGACTGTCAGAGTGCTGTTATCTACACGCATAAGATCGTGAATACCATTCTGTGGAGCCTTAATAGTCTTCTTCAATGTAATAGCAGGTGTATCACCAAATGTAACATCAAATACTTTTATCACATCTCCACCAGCTCCGTAAAGGACATTCCTATTATAATCCCAAACCAAGCCATGGCCTGAATAAAGATCCGCGCTTGCAAGAATCTTCTCGCTTTTATCAATGCTATATAGCTGTACCTTATTATGCGTTGAAGAGCTTCCAACAGATGTCGCGACAGCCACATAACCACCAGGAATATATTCTGCAGAATGAGCATTAGGAACTTGTGTCGTATGGAAGAGCACCTTGGATGTAGCATAATCCACCAATGCGCACCATCCATAAGAACTTGTCAGAAGAAGTTTAGTTCCATTATCCACAAATTTACAATCGTCCAAGTGATCGCAACGATTCGCAGCCAAACCAAGCTCTGAAGCAAGAGTTTTCACATCCAATTGCCATATTATGCTTTCTTTATAAGAATCCTTGATAAGGTCCGCATTGATTACATACACAAGGTTATCTCCACAGAATACAAGTTCTGAAGACTCACCTTCTGCAACTTTCGCTGTACTATATTTTCCTCCAGCCGTAAATACCATTTCATCATTTACAACAGAAGTCATGGAATTTCCAGTCGATGTAGTCATCTTGACTGTAACACCCTTAGAAAGAGTTACAGGAGCACAATAAACAGGAATTACCACAGAGCCTGTACGGCAATCCACTGCCTCAGCAAGTGTCACTTTCACAGATGAAGAGGTAGCTGAAACTGAGCCATCCTCCATATTCTGTTTCAGTGTACCGGCTATATTTTCACCACCATTTGCTGTCAATTCCAAAGATTTAATGTCATAGTCGCCCATGGCAACATTGACATAAACCATACAGCCAGCAGGCTTCAATGTAAATGTGCATCCTTCATACCTGTTAACATTAGCCTTAGCCATGTCGAACATCACCGGAATTTCTGTGCCTGTTTGGGATGTAGGAATTTCTGTAGTGAAAGTCTGTCCGTCAAAAGAAATTTCAGCATCTGAAGGGTACCAACTGATTACTTCAGTTTCCTCTCGAGAAGCAAGAATATTGAACAAGAACTGCGCAGATGTACTTCCAGCCAGAAGCGGAGTAGCTGTCGCCTTATTAGTCTTTCCATCAGCACAAAGCATTATCGCTCCCAAATCATCCTCACCCCATTTAGGAGTTATAAGACTTCCTGTAGCATCATAATAACCACCATGATTTATAGTAGCTTTAGCTGCAAGGTCCTGAACTTTGTAATCATCGTCACTACATGCAGAAACTGCTGAAATCGCAAGAGCTGCAGAAACTATCGAAAATATTTTATTTTTTTTCATTTTCAATGTTTTTGTTTCCGATACGCCACAAGAATGACGTACCGGAAATATTATACTTATTTAAGACAGCATGAACCACAGATATCACCACCACTGGTACTCCATCCGGAAGCCCTTTCACCTCCAACGTACTTCCCGTAGAACGCGCCATTCTCACCACTTGCACCGATGAATGCCGAATATAAGACACCATTCAGATAGTTATTACCACCCATCTGCTTCTGGTTGTTGCTTGAACCATAACTCCATGATTCCTTAATAGTTCCATCAGGATTGAAGACAAATGTCACATTACCGACCTGACCAGATGTGATATAAAGATGATTTTCAGAATCAACACACGGATGAGAGTAGTTGAAAGCATTGGTCTTGCCATTATTTGAATCAACATACTGATATTGCCAAATAACCTTCGTCAAATCCTTGTCCAAGCAATATACAACATTATCCTTTCCGGCCACATAAACATTCCCATTAGGAGCAACCACAGGAGTCCAAAGATTATTTCCTGCAACAGGCAGTGATTCTACAATAATTTCTTTCTTATCAAGATCAAATGAGCACATGGCGGTCTTTGCCGGCAAGTAAACAGTCTTCTTGTCTGCAGCCACAGCAAAACCAGTAATATCAGTCATGCAAGCAAACTTTAAAGATTTGATTACAGAGCCATCAGATACACTATAGAAGGCCACAGTTCCGTTCGTCGCGCCAGCAACAAGCTCACTTCCATTTACAAGTAATCCTGCAACGGCAGAACCTATAGAAACAGACCATTTTTTACTTCCGCTCGAAGCATCAAGTGCAAATATATTTCCAGAATTATCTCCGATATAGACTACACTTCCATCTCTATTTACCGCAGGTGCGGCACTCTTCATAGAACCTGTCTCAGTAAACATCCATTTAAGTTCGCCATCAGGTTTCACACAATAGAACTGTCCGGCAGTAGCTGTTCCGAAATATATATCACCCGTAACAGGGTTTACTGTCAAAGGATTATAGCTACCAGCCGCAGCAGAAGGTTCATAAACCCAAACATTTTCTCCAGTCTTGACGTCAAATGCATACAGGCATGTCTTCTGGTTGAATGTTATGATATACACCGTATTTCCGTCAGGAGAGAATACCGGGCAGGTTCCCTTGAAACCATTGTAATTTGCGCCAACCCCTTTCCATTCATTGAAGTTCACCACATAATCGCGGATCTGCACTTCAAGAGTCCAACTCTTATCTTTCCCGGCAAGCTTCGCAGTAAGAATAACTTTCTGTGTGCCAGAAGATGAAATGCCATATGACACCTCTGTACCTGTCAATGTCGTTCCATCAGGGAATTGCCATCTGATATCTGTAGCAGAAGGATACCCTTCAGTGTTAAACGTAAACTTGATAGGCTGGTTTACCGCAGCATTAGTCATATCCAAGAAATATGGCACTGCAAGAGTCGGCATCACTTTTATAGTCATCGGATCAGAAGGTCCCTTAGCATAATTTGCAACAAGCGTAAATGAATAATTGACATCATTTTCAAGACCTTCAACCTCAAATTCTTCTTTATCTCCTGGTATAGTCACCTCTTTTGCATCAGCCTCAGAATCACCTTTAAAGTAAGTTAATGTATAGGAAGTTACTGCTGTAGATGGTTTCGTCCATGAAAGGATAACCTCGCTATCGCTTCCGATACCAGTAAGATCAGTGACAGGAAAACGAGTTGTAGCAGGTTTTACAGACACTGATACTGCACCAGAGACAAGATTTCCATATATAGCCTGGACATCGAACGTATAAGTGATTCCATTCGTAAGACCAGATATTGTGATATTTTTTTCTGTAGTATATTCACTCTGCTTATCACCAGCAGTATATGTAACTATATACTTCGTAGGATTCCATCCTTCAGGCACATCCCATGAAAGCTGGGCCTCTTCATCTCCAGGAACACCTTTCAAATCTGTAACCTGATGACGGGAAGCACCTGCCTCTGGAATATTCTCTTCCCAGCAAGATACCGCAGACAAACCAATGCCTGTAATAGCCAATATACTAAATACAATATTCTTCATTTTCAATGTAGTTTAAGAATTAAAATCCCGGATTCTGCCAAAGAATAGATTTATCATTCACGATTTCAATCTGATCCTGTGGAATCGGGAAGAGCAGATTATGATCATCTACAGAATAACCAAGGCTCTTGAAATAGTCTACTGCCAAGCCAAGACGAACAAGATCAAACCAACGCTGTCCTTCAAGAGCGAATTCGCGGCCTCTTTCATCTGCGAGATTCTGTATGAATGTTTTTTTGTCAGGGACATCCGTCTCAGTAAGTTCTTGAAGTCCAGCACGTACGCGAGTCTTGTTCAGATACGGAAGTGCATCAGCAATACGTCCTTGCTGCCCAAGTGCTTCAGCATACATGAGAACCACGTCAGCATATCTCAAAAGAGGGAAATCATTACCGACCTGTGTTGTCCAAGTAGCATCATAAGTATCCATCCACTTAGTCATGGCATACAAACTGCTGCTAATCTTGTTATAAGTATTTATAAGATTCAGTCGATTATCTTCCGCGGTATAAACAGATTTGAACTCAACAGTAGGATTTTTTATATCGGCCATCACACCTGTACTTGTGCTATACCAATATCCATGTCCATTATCATTGGTCTTATTATAATACAGAGCGAAGATTATCTCTTTATTCATCTTATTTGCGACATCGAATACTTGTGCAGTGGTACCCATAAGACCATAAGACCCATCTTTCATAGCATCTTCCAACACTGCCTGAGCCTCTGGATATTTTCCGAAAGTCAAGTATACTTTTGCAAGCAATGCCTGAGCTGCAATCTTTGTGACACGAGCCACTTCTGCAGACTTCTTCGCCGGAAGGAGTTCAATCGCTTCAGTAAGGTCCTCTGTAAGACGATTATACATGTCTTCATCACTGCAACGTGCTACCTTCTTGGCATCTGCTGGAGAAACTACCTTTGTCGTAACTGGAACTCCACCAAATACCCTGTAAAGGCTGAAGTACCACCAGGATCTTAGGAATAGTGCCTCACCACGATATTTATCGCCATTGACAAGATCTTTCCCAGCCATGTGATCAAGGACATCGTTGCATCTATAAATACCATTATACCATGCATTCCAGATATCCTTCATGATACCATTATTGGCTTTCTCCTGAAAGTGGTCGATATCATATCTGTCCTGAGTAGAGACGGCCATTGATTCAAGATAGCATTCATCACTGCGATAAGCAAGTTCATTAAGGTAGAAGCCCATCTGAGTCTTCATCTTATGATAGCAAGAATAAATGCCCTGATTAAAATCATCGTCTGTTTTGTAGAAGTTACCTTCAGTTATATTGTTTGACGGATACTGCTCGAAGAAATTATCACCGCATGATGCGAGACATAAAAGAGCTGTTCCAGTCAATGCTATTTTAACAATCTTATTCATATCCGATTACAGATTAAAGTTGATGCCCACGCTGAATGTTCTCGAAAGAGGATAAGAACAGTAATCCTCACCAGGTCTAAGTGCATCAGAAGACCTCTTGTTAACCTCAGGATTATATCCTGAATAGTTTGTCAACGTGAACAAATTGTTCGCTTGCAGATATATTCTCATCTTTGAGATGCATGATCTTTGGAACCACTTTTTAGGCATGGTATATCCGATAGAAAGGTTCTGAAGCCTTAAATAAGAGCCATCCTCAAGATGGAATGTTGATGTGCATGCTCCATTGTTTCCTGAAGACTTACGAGTAGCTCTGTTAAGGTTTCCATAAGGGAATCTATTAAGCGACTCTTTCATCATATTTGAAGAAGCCTCCATATTAAGAAGATAACGTCTTTCAAGATTCAAAATCTCGTTTCCATATACTCCCTGGAAATTTGCTGCAAAATCAAGTCCCTTCCAACCGAGCTGGATACCGAATCCATAATAAAAATCAGGCATATAGTTTCCAACAATGACACGGTCTTTATCCTTGTCCAGCTTTCCATCTCCATCAGCATCTACAAAGCGGAAATCACCAACAGTAGTCGTCTCGAAATGAGGGTAGGAATCCAATTCTTCCTGATTATGGAAAATACCATCCTGAACAAGCAGATAATAACATCCTACCGGCTGTCCAACCTTTGTTATATAATAACCGCCGGCATAAGATGACTCTTTAATGATAGGCGCATCCTCATCACCCAGATGAAGAACCTTATTGCGGTTCATTGACCAGTTTGCATTTACATCCAGAGAAAAATCTCCAAACGTCTTGTGCGAACTCAATGTAATCTCTACTCCTTTGTTCTGCATTGAACCGATATTCATATTCGAAGTGGTGAGACCAGATACTGAAGATACAGGAACATCGAAAAGCATATTAGTAGTCTTAGAATAATAGAAATCAGCATTGATTCCAAGAAGGCCATTCCAAAGGTTTGCATCGAAACCAGCATTTACTTGGGTATTTTTCTCCCATCCAAGCTTATTATTCGCTATCTGATTAGGATATACAGTGTTAATCACACCATTACCCATATCATTTGTAGTGGTTCCATAAAGAGCAAGATACTCTGAATTACCGATTTGAGCATTACCTGTCTGGCCGACACTCACGCGCAGTTTCATATCATTCAACCATTTAGCATTACTCATGAAATTCTCGTCACTGATACGCCATCCGAGAGATGCAGCTGGGAAGTAACCCCATCTGGTATCAGGAGCAAATCTTGATGAACCATCTCCACGAATAGATGCTGAAAACATATAACGTCCTTTATATGAATACTGCGCTCTGACAAGCCACGACGCGAATGTATATGCATATTTGTTGTTATATGTATCATCTAACGAAATTGTCTTACCCTTGGTCGTTCTAATCTTATCATCTCCTGCGACTCCAGTACCTTTTATCTGAGATGTCTGAATAGACTGTTTCTCAGCCTCATATACGGCAACAGCATTGATAGAATGATCTCCAAATCTTCGATTAAAAGAAATCTGATTGGAAATATTCCAATGGAAATAAGAGTTTGCATAATAAGCTGCTGTCGGAGTAGATGGCGCATCATAATATTTCACACCCTTGAGAGGCAAATATGAAGGACGATAATAATTCCTGATATAAGAATAATAGTCACCTCCCATAGTAAGCTTATACTCAAGTCCTTTTATAAACTCATACGAAGCATAAACATTTCCTACCATATTCAGCTTCTGCCTAACATCATCTACCTCAAGAGCAAGAGCAACAGGGTTAAGAACCTCATTGGTCTGAGTATTCCATGAATTCTTTTTCAGGAATCCATTCATATCCCAGTTATATGAGCCATCAGAGTTATACACTGGGAATATTGGAGGAGCCATCAATGCAGATGCTATTATACCATCACCGCCATACTGAGATTCAGTATCCACATAGTTTGTCTTGGAATAAGAAGGAGAGAAACTGATACCATATTTAAGGTTGCCTTTCTTTCCATCAAGATTTGCACGAACGCCATATCTTTCAAAATCAGAACCAATTACAGTACCTTCACGATAAAGGTAGTTTGCTCCGACGTAATAGTTGAAATTCTTTGTTCTTGCAGAAACACTAAGTGAGTGTTTGTGAGAAAGCGCTGTACGGAAAATTTCATCCTGCCAATCGGTATTAGTCATCGTACCTGTCTTATCTTCAAGATACGCAGTAATGAGAGGGTCAATTCTATGATAAACCTCAGGACGTCCTGCAGATGGATCAGAGATAGACCCTGTAGGTTCACTGAAGATGTAAGAGCCATCGCGAGATTCCTTGAACATAGTGGCGAACTCGTATGCGTCCAACATATCTATTTTCTTGGATACATTTGAGACGCTGAATTGTCCGTCATAAGATATGACTGGCTTCTCTCCGCTACCACGCTTAGTTGTGACAATGATGACACCGCAAGAACCTCTTGAACCATAGATAGCAGCTGCAGAAGCATCCTTCAAGACTTCCAAACTTTCGATATCATTGCCATCAAGATTGGCAAATGCACGTGAATCGCAAGGAATTCCATCAATAACATAAAGCGGGTCATTTCCAGACGTTGCAGATTGTATACCTCTGACACGAACAGTGACATTACCATCAGGCTGGCCACCAAGATTAAGCACCTGCACACCAGGCATCTTAGCTGCCATTGACTCACGGAAATCCGTTGTCGGAGTATTGGCGAAATCCTCCGCTTTGATAGAAGAAACAGAAGTCGTGACATCTCTCTTGTTCTGCACACCATAACCGATGACTACAACATCATCAAGTTTGATCGCTTCTTCTTCCATCGTGAAATCAGCTTTTGTCTGATCTTCGGTCAATGTTGTCGTTATCGTATTGTATCCGATAAGTGAAACCTCCAATGTAGCTGCCCCCTTGACCTTTATTTCATAATTTCCATCCAAATCAGCAGCAGCGCCATTCTGGGTTCCTTTTTCGATCACCATTGCTCCTATTACCGGTTGACCTGTCTTATCAACAATCTTTCCGGAAACAGTCCTTGGTCCAGCTATCGGCTTAGTTGCCGTCTGAGATGTCGTCTTAGATGCTTCCATCTTCTTGCTAAGAAGAATCTTCTGATCTTTGAATTCAACATTGATTCCAGGAAGTACCCTATTAAGGATGGTTTCGATCTTCTCGCCATTGGAATTCACCGATACCTTTTTGGAAAGATCAATGTCGGTATCCACATAGGCGAATGTGTAGTTGCTCCCTGCCTCAATGGCTTTCAGAAGCTCCTTGACTGTCACGTCCTTTACATTCACATTGGCAGTGCGATCTTGAGCAGACACGTTAATGCCAATAACCAGAGCGCAGACTAACGCCGCCCCGAATTTGGTGAATGAAGGAAGTATATTAGTGATTCCTTTCATTTATTTATGTGTTTTTGGTTTATTTTCTATAACTATTTCATTTCCATTCAGTCTCCACGTCACTGGAAGCAGTGAAGAAAGCACATCAAGCACTTCATTCACAGACTCGTCCCTGACAGTAAGTGACATACGCTTTCGAGAGAGCTTTCCGATATTCAGTGTAAATTGCATTTGATACTTATGTGCCAAATTATCGATAATATCCTGAAGCATCACATTGTCAAATGACAGACGATGTTCATACCATCTGCAACAATCCGTTGCATTTACTGGAGTTATCGCACCTAATCCGTCAGACCAAGTGTATTTCTGATCAGGCTTTAACACAGCAAGCACTCTATTCTCTGAGTCAGATACTTTCACAGATCCAGTACGTAGAATAACTTCGGCATTTTCAGTATCTGGATAGCTGCACACATTGAACGACGTGCCGAGGACTTTCACCTCCATGTCATTGTACATCTTGACAACAAACGGGTGTTCTTCATCACGAGTAACCTCGAAAAAACCTTCACCGCAGATAGATACCTTTCTAGTACGTCTACCAAAACATTCGCGATAAGACAACCAGCTATCTTTATTCAGCCAAACTTTGGTCCCATCTGGAAGAGTATAAGATGACACATTTTCCGATGAAGCCATCAAGACAGTTTCTTTTCCGGCATTTCCAATAAGATTCGCGAGTGTCCACCCTGCCGTAAAAACAGCTGCCGACGCAGCGATTCCAGCAATCCATTTCAATGTCTTTCTACCGAAAATTCTTCTATGCTTCTTCCGTTCATTCCTCTCAATGGATGCCATAAGGCTTTCCAATCCGGCAGACATATCGAAATCGGGAGCATTATCTGACACTGATTTCCAATATTGCTGAAGCAAGTCTCTTACCTCTGGAGTGTCACCATGTTCTCTCATCCATTCATGAAACTCCAATTTAAGATTCTTCGGGACTTCAACACCACTGAAAAAGAAATCGAATATCTTTCTGTATTCTTCGTCTTGGGTCATTTAGTTTGCAGCTTGTATAAATGTATATGTGCTGCTATATGAACCAGCTTTCAGACGGATAGTTCCGGTGCGCGGAGCACCTGTAGTATTCGGTTCAGTGGTAATCGTAGACTCACTGATTCCACGGCTTCCGGATGCTGGTTCTACTTTAAACCAATCTTCGCATTCCATTGTCCAATCGCATGTTGCAGCGACAGTAATCTGATCAGTACCGCCTTCAGCTTTCATTGCAGGTGTCGCAGATGTAAGCTTCGTCTGGATAACGACTGTATCATGGACTTCAGATTCATTCTGCTTCTGGCAAGCAATTAAGCTACCGGCCATCAGCAGCATCATTAATAATGTACGTGGTATGAAACTTTTCATATATAAAAATGTTTTATAATAGTAAGACAACTGAAAATTTAAATATGCTAAAAACATTTTATGTTTTTTTCAAAAAAAAATGGAATTCCACAGTTTTCTGTGGGATTCCAAGATAAATTCACTTGCTCAAAAGCTATTCTTCGTCATATTCAGCGAAGTCAGATTTGGAAGCCCCACATACAGGGCACTTCCATGAAGCCGGAATATCCTTAAACGAAGTCCCAGGCTTGATACCACTGTCAGAATCGCCTTCCACCGGATCATATATCCAGCCGCAGCGCAGACATTCGTACTTAGATGATTTTTTTGCCATGACCAAATATTATTATAATGTTATATAGTCCTGTACCTCAGGACATTTAGTAGTTAGCTACGTCATGACAAATATAACATTATTTTCCCAAACAAGAAGAAAACATAGCAAGTCTTTCATCCAATATGCGAAAACTATCTTCATCTTTAAGCAAGGACACACATACGCGGACACCCTCCCTGGAGCCACGCGAAGAAACTAAGGAAATAGAACAAATTCCACAACACATAAGATTTTTCTGTAGCTCTCGGCCTGTCATATCGCCATAAGCTATAGTGAAGAAAAAGCCATCACTCACATTTTCGTTCAAATCCTTGTCATACGCAAAATGAAAACCATGCTTTATGAAAATTTCTTTGGCCCGATGCGCCCTTATCGCATATTCTTTCACATTGTTTACGAAATCGTATGTGCCATCTACCGCAGCCCTCATCATCGCAGCAAAAGCATATTGTGAAGAATGTGATGTACTGGAAGCATTGACATACATATAAGTAAGTGCGAAATTATCTCCAAACTTTCCTCTATTGTAACGAGCCTTCAAAGCAGGAAATTCCCGATGAAATAACTTGTCAGATATGACGGCTATGGCTATTCGCTCTCCAGCATAACTAAAGATTTTGGAAGCGGATATCATAATAACCCAATTGTCCGTATAGCGTGCAACCGTCGGTTGGAATGGAGCATGATATGGCACAGACATATCTTTTCTAAAATCCATGCAAAGATATGCCATATCCTCCAAGGCAATCACATCATATTTGGTACACATTTCACCGAGAATACGCAGTTCGTCTTCAGTGAGACACATCCATGACGGATTGTTAGGATTCGAGTAAACCACGGCGCAGACCGTCCCATCGCAAAACAATGTTTCAAGTTCCTGGCGTAGTGATTCTCCTCTGTGTTCACTCAAATCAAACGACAATGCTTCAAGCCCAAGAACCTTTGCCTGAAGATAATGCGATGAAAAACCAGGATCGAAATAGACAATCTTATTTCTACCTGGAACAAGTTGAGAGCATTCGAGCAAAAGATTATAACATGACTGCATCGAGCCTACAGCGGGTATTACATCTTCAGGCTTGACATCAACATCCACGAATGCTTTCACGAATTCCACACCTGCTTCCTTTAGCTCAGGTATCCCTGCCGCTGACGGATACACCGCGGCTACATCTCGGTCTAAAGCAGCCTTTTGCGCCTCAACACCTATATGACATGGAGCTAAGCCGGGCACTCCGAATTCAAGATGAATAAACTTCTCCCCACAAATCTTTTCTAGTTCACCTGCAACCAACACACATTGTCTGATAGTCGCGGTACCGATGTCAGATATATCAAGCCGTTTCAATACAGAATCAAGTTTCTCAAGTCCGATATAGTCCATACTATTATATTTTAAGAATTGACCCAAAAAATAGCGAATTTACAAATAATCTTACCTCTATCATTATATTTTATCAATTTTTATATCGAAAATAATGTTTGGCACGATATGTGAAAGTAGGTAGTCAGAAGACATAAACATAAGCTAGTTTAATTCATATTGAATAATAATTGAAACAGCAACCGGTCGTGATGACTAGTTGCTGTTATTTTTATATGATATTTCAGAAACTATCTGAATTGTTGGCGAAAAAACCTCTTAGAAAATGTTTAAGGGAATTATTCCTCCGGTGAGAACATCGGATCCCACGCTGGAAGTTTAATAGGAGTCTGTTTTAACATCTCAAGCACATCTGCTGGGACATACTTCTTTTCAGCAACAACTCTGAACATATATTCACGGAACCATTCTCCAGTCATTATAAGACATCCTTTATAACCATAATCAGCTCCCCAGCTATTCTCCACCATCCATTTCTGTACATTGTTTTCTTTCACATCAGCTGCAATCAATGTCATGGCATGAGAGGATCCGCTCGCATGAGTTAGCACTCTCTGACGTTTATCCATAGTAAACTTTACTCCTAAAAGCGACTCGTAGTCATAATTAGCAAGATCCATCACACCTTTCTTCCTATCCAAGAACTTACCTACATCACATGAAAAATACATAGCGGTATTGTCTTTGAGCGATGCGACAGCAATCTCTTCAATTCTTTCAATAGGAAGATTTACATATAGCCAGTTCTTTCCGTCATAAACATGCCTATCATAATCGATTTCATATACCTTTCCATACTCTCTCGATGGATCATTCATGAGCATAACATAGTTTCCATCGAGATCAGCACCTACATATTTCTCATAGAATGATTTCGGAGTATATCTTTCAGTGCTAACAAAATCTCCTTTAGAGTTATACATTGTCCACTCAAATTCAGTCGGAGGCACACCAAGACATAGTGCCAACACTCTGTAAACATCAGAAAGAACTGACTCTTTGATTTTCTGAAGTTCAGCATTGACCTTTATGGTGGCGACATCGGCCTTTTTCCCCTTCATCGAAGCCACTCTGGAAGCATCATAGGCAGCACGAAGTGCCAAACCTCCCTGACGTAGGATATTTTTTAGCTGCGCCGACATTTGAGCAGTATTATTACTACAGAATGTCTCAGGCATCACATCTGACGGCACTACACCATATTTCATTATCAAGTCTGAAACTCCAGTAAACTGACCACCATCACTCAAAGGATTGGAGAACAACCAATCCACCTGTCTATCATCGAAAGGAAGATTCTTGGTATCAATGATTCCCTGTAGAAAAAGATTGGATTTTTCGAGCTGATCATAGAAAAACAAGTAATTCTGCGAGAATGTAAACGCACCGAGATTATACTTATCTATCATTTTAGCTCTTAACACATTGAGCCCTGTAAACAGCCAACACCTTCCTGAGGACTTCTGGTCAGTTATCCCCTTGGACTTCACCTGATATGAAAAATGTGTGTCTATCATTGACTCATTCTCCGCATTAGCAGCAAGTACATTGATTGCATTTCCAGCAAGAGCATTGCGAACAGCCTTATCATAAGGTGTCGCAGTATAACTTCCGCTGATTCTTGATATCATCTCAGGAGATAGTCCACCGTCAGGATTCGTCTGCGCTGACATCACTAACGGGAAAAGTGCCGACGTTGCGGCAAGAATCAATACTTTTCTCATAATATTAAATTTTTATTTCTACTCGTCATAAATCAGATATGGACGTCTGCGTGCAATAAACGCATCGACATCCTGCTTCCACAATAACTTTATATCTTCAGCGGAGCTCCCATCCATTATCTTCTCTCGCACCCAAGAATTGCCCATAAGCTTATCGAAATATGGTTTCGTGCCAAAAAATGGTCGTCCATCAGGAAGAAGGCCATGTTCCCGCGATGAGCCAGGTAACGACATGAGCATCGAATATGCATTTATTAGATAATTAAGGTCAATACCTCTATCACAAATCTGTTCAACAGACATCATAGTAAGATCTGTTCCATAACACCATTGACCTTCATAATCAGGATGTTTTGATCCAGGCATACTCATTGGCATAAACCTATACGAGAATATACTCATATCTGGGCTGCCATACATCTCGAAAGGATGATCAGTACCACGCCCTAAAGACACAACAGTCCCTTCGAAAAAGCATGTAGATGCGTACAGATATACCGCACGCATAGTCTTCAAGTTCGGTGAAGGTGGCATAATAAGCTGATATCTATCCCTATGAGTATAATTACGACATGGGACTACATTAAGATTGCACTTCATTCCTCTATCAAGCCATCTCTCGCCATTTATCATCAAGGCAAGTTCGCCAAGCGTCATTCCATACACTACAGGAATTGGAATAGCTCCCACTCCAGATCTGTAGGTCATATCCAATATCGGCCCATCCACATAAAAACCGTTAGGATTCGGCCTATCCAGAATAATCACATCTTTTCCATTCTCCGCACAGAAGTTCATCAGACGAAGCATCGTCACATAATAGGTGTAAAATCTTAGACCAACATCCTGTATATCTATGACAAGTACATCAAAACCTTTAGCATCTTCCTTTGAGGGCCTTCCAGAACTACCATACAATGACACAATAGGAACATTTGTCACAGGATCTATTGAAGACGAAACTTTCTCTCCAGCATCAGCCATGCCCCTAAAACCATGTTCCGGTGAGAAAATCAATGCAACATTTATTCTCTTCTTAATCAAGACATCCACTAAATGTGGACCGAATGTCTTTTCATTAGACATGTCACGATTCTTTCCTTTGAGGACCTTATCCCCTACAACTCCACTGCGGTTGCTAAACACGGCAACTCTACGTCCCTTCAATAATGGCAAATATTCCCCGAACTGTTCATCACCGAGAATGGTTCTCGCAGACAAAGAAATTGCCGCCATAGACATGATAGCTATAGCGA
The DNA here is from genome assembly GCA_934693135.1 of uncultured Bacteroidales bacterium. GTDB lineage: Bacteria > Bacteroidota > Bacteroidia > Bacteroidales > UBA932 > Cryptobacteroides. The sequence continues at coordinate 41,697 of CAKUVA010000017.1, forward strand.
CAATGAAAAATTTTATCAATATTTTTATCTTCATCCGATTAGTAATTACATACATTGGAAATACTTTCCAATGTAAACCGGATAAAGATACGAATTTTATTGCATCGACCCACCGACAATATCAAGAATTTCACTTGTAATCTTCTGCTGGCGTCCCTTGTTATATTCAAGGGTCAGCGTCTGAAGTATATCCTTTCCATTATCCGTAGCCGTCTGCATAGCTACAGTTCTGGCAGCATGTTCAGCAGCATTGGTATCAAGCTGCACAGTGAACATCTTCAAGAATAACACTTTAGGTAGCAATTCATCCAAAATCGAATTCACATCCGGTTCCACGATAAAATCAGTACTTCTTTCAGCAGCATTCTGTTCTGCCTGAGCTGTAATCTCAAACGGAAGATAAACCTCTCTGACAGCAGGTTGCGAAGATGTAGAATGAAAATGATTATAAAGCAGTTCCACCTTGTCATACTTACCTATCATAAATCCATGTACAAGTTCAGCAGCAAGAGATGCAGCCTCGTCATAACTTGGTTTTTCTGAAAGGCGAGTAAAATCAGTCGGTGAAGGGAAGCCTCTCTTCTGCATTGCATCTGCCATCTTCTTTCCGACCGAATAGACTATTATGTCTGATTTTTCAAAACCTGACGAAAGATATTCATCTATGACAGATGAGACATGCTTGACAGCAGAGGTATTGAAACCGCCACAAAGAGACGAGTTTGAAGAATATGCTACTAATGCTACTTTCTTAATCTGTCGAGGTGAACATAGAATATCAAGCTCATCTTCTATAGAACCGAAATCTTCCTTTTCAGAGGCTTCTGACACTGCATCTTTCCCTAATTTCTGTGCATCCTTGGAAGCTATCAAATTTGCCAAAATACGATGAAGCATTTCCTCGTACGGCAACATATTTCCAATAGCCGTCTGAGCCTTGTGCAACTTGGCGGCTGCAACCATTTTCATAGCAGAAGTAATCTTCAACGTGCTATTGACAGACTCAACCCTATTCTTTATTTCTTTCAATGACGGCATCGCATCCTCCCACTTTACTTCTGTTCTCCAAGGCCAAGAACTACATCCTCAGCTTCCTGCTCAATTATCTTGGTTATGTTATCATCAAGTTTTCCTTCGGACAATGGCTTGAGCACATCTGTAGAATGTGTTGCTCGCATTCTTTCGAGGAAAGTACTCTGAAAATCGCGCACTTTGTCAATAGGCACATCCCTAAGCAGAGAATGAGTTCCACAATATAGAATAGCGATCTGCTCTCCTACCGGCATAGGTGAATACTGCGGTTGGACAAGGAGCTGCTTGTTCTTTCTTCCACGATCCAAAGCCAAAGCAGTAACCTTATCAACATCACTACTGAACTTGGAGAATGACTCAAGTTCGTCATACTGCGCTTGATCTATCTTCAATGTTCCCGCTACCTTCTTCATACTCTTGACTTGTGCACTTCCTCCCACACGGGACACTGATATACCAACATTGATTGCAGGACGGAATCCTTGATTGAACAAACTGCTCTCAAGATATATCTGGCCATCAGTGATAGAAATCACATTAGTAGGTATATATGCAGAAACATCACCAGCCTGTGTTTCAATAATAGGAAGAGCCGTCAAAGAGCCTCCTGCCTTGACTTTGCCTTTCAGTGACTCAGGCAAATCATTCATCTGTTCAGCGACCTCTTGTTGGTTAATGATTTTCGCAGCTCTCTCCAAAAGCCTTGAATGTAGATAGAACACATCACCAGGATAAGCCTCTCTTCCAGAAGGTCTACGTAGGATCAATGATACCTCACGATATGCAACTGCTTGTTTGGAAAGATCATCATAAATAACAAGCGCAGCTCGTCCAGTATCACGGAAATACTCACCGATAGCGGCTCCGGCAAATGCCGCATAATATTGCATAGCGGCAGGATCCGCAGCTGTAGCCGCAACAACAATGGTATAATCCATTGCCCCTTTTGCACGAAGAGTATTTACAAGGCTTGCGACAGTTGAACCTTTCTGACCGATAGCTACATAAATACAATAAACAGGCTTCCCTTTGTCATATTCTGACTTCTGATTTATAATAGTATCTACGGCAATTGCAGTCTTTCCAGTCTGCCTGTCTCCGATTATAAGTTCACGCTGACCACGACCTATAGGAATCATGGCGTCAATAGCCTTGATACCTGTCTGAAGTGGTTCATTTACAGGCTGACGAAAAATAACACCTGGAGCCTTGCGCTCAAGTGGCATCTCGACTTTCTCTCCACCGATTTCACCAAGTCCATCAATAGGGTTTCCGAGCGGATCCACCACTCTACCAAGCATATTCTCATTTACGCCTATAGAGGCAATCCTCCGAGTCCTCTTCACGGACATTCCTTCCTTTACCTCATCTGTAGGGCCAAGAAGAACGGCACCAACGTTATCGACCTCAAGATTCATCACAACACCCATAACGCCACATTCAAACTCCAAAAGTTCTCCTGCCTCCGCATTGTTCAAGCCATATATTCTGGCTACACCATCACTGACTTGAAGTACGGTCCCTACTTCCTCAAGTTTGACGGACAAATCCGCAGACTCGAGTTGATCGAGAAGTACATCCGAGATTTCACTTGGTTTTATATTATTTTGAGTCATAAACTTTTACTTTTCAATGGCCTTATACGAGCCTTGCATTCTTTTCAATAAACTGATGTCTCAGTTCCTCAAGTTGTCGTGACACACTGGCATCAATCTTCTTATCATCAACTTCGAAAACAAATCCGCCTATGATAGCAGGATCTACCTTAGTAGTCAAATCAAGTTTATTACCAGTAAAATTCTCAAACATCGTCTTCAATCGATGTTCAAGTTCAGGAGATGGAACACTTACCACAAGTTTTGCATGACTGATGCCCAACATTTTGCAGTAACGTTTTCTGAAGTAATAGAGAATATAACGTATATACTCTATTCTGTCATGACTAATGATTAGAAGCAGGAATTTTTTCAGAGACGGAGCCATCTGTCCATAACCTACGATTTTCTCCATAAGACTAATCTTTCCAGAATCAGTTATGAGAATCGGACTTGCCAAATACCTCATAATATCCGGACGTGAGCGAAAAGCCTCATCCAATATCCCCGCCTGCTTATATACAATATCCCCCTCTCCAGTCTTATCGACATACTTGAGAAGAGCATCTGCATATCTCGAAGCTATAATTCCTGTATTCATCGCATTAATTCTTCATAATCGAATCCTTCTGAGATCCGAGTTCACTCATAATCTTGTCCATATATTGCTTTTGGGCAGCTTCTGAACTAAAATCAGATCTGAGAATCTTTTCTGTTATGTTCATTGAGAGCATAGCTATCTCCTTACGGATGTCACGCAACGCGCTCTCCTTTTCCGCTGCTATTTCAGTCCGTGCCTGGGCCAAGACCTTGGCAGCTTCGTTCTGAGCCTGAACTCGAGCTTGGGAAATGATGGCCTCTTTCATTCTGGTAGCATCGTCCAAAATTTTCGCCTGCTCTTTCTTTGCCTGAAGCAGCAGTTCAGACTGTTCCTTGTTCAGTTCGGCCAATTCATTTCTTGCCTCCTCAGCCATCCTAAGAGACTCACTGATGGATTCATTCCTCTTCGTCAGCATTCCCGTAATCACAGGGAAACCGAATTTAGCCAAAATGAAAAACACCAGACCGAAAATCACGACCATCCAGAACAGGAGACCTGTATCCGGAGTAACAAGTGACATAACCTATTAGTTAAAAAGAGCCAATAGGCAAACGATGATTGCAAACAAAGATGCACCCTCAATCATCGCAGCAACGATAATCATTGTAGTCCTAATACTTCCGTTAGCCTCCGGCTGACGAGCAATGGACTCTGTTGAAGAGGCTCCTATCTTGCCAATACCTAAACCTGCTGCCAATGCTGCTATACCTGCACCTATTGCTATTCCAGCCTTTCCGATTGCGGATCCGGCAATTGCCTGTAAAAGAATTGTAAGTAACATAGTAATTCTATAATTTAATTGTTATTATCTATTTAACCTTATGCTGTTTTCTGCCTTGCTATGCCTATAAACACTGCTGAAAGCATTGTAAATACATAAGCCTGCAGGAATGCCACCAAGACTTCAAGAAGATCCATGAACACCCCGAAAAGCAAGGAGACGAATGTCATACTACCGAAAAGAACAGCATTGTATTTAGCAAACATGAATATTATACATACAAGGCTTATAGCGATAATATGTCCTGCCAACATATTAGCAAAAAGTCGTATCATAAGAGTCACCGGCTTCATGAATGCACTAAATATCTCAATAAGTGGCATAAGTGGGATAGGTACCTTCAGCCACCATGGAACATCCGGCCAAAAAATATCTTTAAAATAATGTTTTGTACCGAACAAATTTATCATAAAAAATGTAAAGAAGCCGAGGACACAAGTAACAGCAATATTTCCTGTAACATTAGCACCTCCTGGGAAAAAAGGTACGATTCCCAACAAGTTGTTTATAAGAATCCAGAAAAATGCTGTACATAAGTATGGTGAGAATTTTTCATAACCTTCCCCTATAGAATCCTTCACCACACCGGAATCAATCATTTCTATGACAGGTTCCATCAAGGACGCAATGCCTGAAGGAGCTTCCTTAGTAACATCATGTTTCTTATACCAATGGGCTGTCCAAAGAATCAATACGACAAGCAATATGCTGCTCATCAACATTGACAAAACATCTTTAGTTATAGATATATCTAACAAAGGCTTTAATTCTTCCCCTGAGGAATCTCTTTCGACTATTTTGCCTGACGTGTCAGAAATATGCAATCCTTCATATTCTGCACCAGCTTCCAAATGCTTCGATGAGAACACATGCCACCCCGTATGACTCTTGACAATGACAGGCAGAGGAATGGAAATTGCTTTGTCTCCAATATTGGTGATATGCCATTCGTATGAATCATTCGTATGTCCAAATATTACTTCCTGGATATTGAATCCCATACCAGATGCCGTACTATCCGTCGAATCCTCAGCATAAACTGGGAACCAAATTAAGACAACAGCAATAACTGTAGCTATGTATTTCAATATCCTCATTCCTTCAATTTTTTTCACACTTGGTTTCATAACTCAACACATACGGAAACCTTATTATTCAAGATTTCCACGAAACCCGACTTTATGGACAACTTCTTATAATCACCTCCAGAAGTCACATACTCCACAACGCCATTTTCCAATGCAGATATCAGCGGAGCATGTCCCTTCAGCACTTCGAACCTGCTTTTCTTTCCTGGCAAATTTACTCGTGAAACTTGACATTGTTCCACCACTTGCTCCGGAGACATTATTATCAGTGATAGTTCTGTATTATCCATAATATCAATTATTTGCTTCCAGCATTGGCAAGTAGCGCCTCTCCTTTCTTTATAGCATCTTCAATAGTTCCCACATTGAGAAATGCTTGTTCTGGCAAATAATCCACCTTACCATCAAGAATCATCGAGAAGCCTTTTATTGTATCTTCAATATCAACCATAACTCCAGGAACACCTGTAAATTGCTCTGCAACAAAGAATGGTTGAGACAAGAATCGCTGGACTTTTCTGGCTCTATTCACTGTGAGCCTATCCTCATCAGAGAGCTCATCCATGCCAAGAATAGCTATGATATCCTGAAGTTCCTTGTTCCTTTGGAGTATCTGCTTAACTCTCTGCGCAGTATTGTAGTGATCAGATCCGACAATATTAGGATCAAGTATTCTCGATGTAGACTCCAATGGATCAACTGCTGGATAAATACCCAGTTCAGTAATCTTACGGCTGAGCACAGTAGTGGCATCCAAATGCGTAAATGTCGTAGCTGGAGCAGGGTCTGTCAAGTCATCAGCCGGCACATACACTGCCTGAACAGATGTAATTGAGCCATTCTTAGTTGATGTAATTCTCTCCTGCATTTGTCCCATCTCCGTAGCAAGAGTAGGCTGATATCCTACAGCGGAAGGCATTCGGCCAAGAAGCGCTGACACCTCCGATCCTGCTTGAGTAAAACGGAATATATTGTCGATAAAAAACAAGATATCCTTCGGGCCATTCATACTCTTGTTATCCCTAAATGATTCTGCAAGAGTAAGTCCGGATAATGCCACTGAAGCACGTGCTCCAGGCGGCTCATTCATTTGTCCAAACACTAATGCTACCTGAGATTCAGCCAGTTTTTCCCTATCAACTAATGAAAGATCCCAATGTCCTTCTGCCATACTTTTTTCGAAAGCCTCGCCATATTTTATAACACCGGATTCAATCATCTCTCTCAAAAGGTCATTTCCTTCCCTCGTACGCTCTCCGACTCCGGCAAAAATGGAAAAACCATTATGCTTCTTAGCAATATTGTTGATAAGTTCCTTGATAAGGACTGTTTTTCCAACTCCCGCACCACCGAAAAGACCGATTTTTCCTCCTTTAAGATATGGCTCAAGAAGATCAATGACCTTGATTCCTGTATAAAGAACCTCCTGAGATGTCTTAAGATCCTCAAATTTAGGTGGTTCCCTATGAATAGGCAATTCCTCATTTCTATCAAGACTTCCGAGACCATCTATAGATTCGCCTACAACATTGAGGACACGTCCTCTTATCTGAGCACCTACAGGCATTTCGATAGGATGAAAAGTATTTACCACTTCCATTCCTCTCTGAAGTCCGTCAGTCGAATCCATTGCGACAGTTCTTACAGTATCCTCACCTATATGCTGCTGAACCTCTACTATAAGTTCTTTTCCATCAGTTCTCTTTATAGTAAGAGCATCATGGATGTTTGGAAGTTCTTTCTTCTCTTCCGCTTGAGACAAGTCGAAATGCACATCTACGACCGGTCCAATTATCTGCGATATATGTCCTACAACGTTTGGCATATCACTCTTTTATTAAGTAGTCGTTAAATAATTTATCTCTATTTAATTGATTTCCAGGCAATCTTCTTCATTAAACTCGAGATAATTTATTTCATTCATATTTCTAAAACCGAAATTTCACTGAAAATTTCATACCATTCTTGTCCATAAAAGGCCAAAAATACCAAAATTATGCTATATTCGACCAATCAAAATAACCTACACAAAATAATCCGAGCAAGCAATAAGCTTACTCGGATTATTTAATATAGCAAATCCTTAATTTATTTTATCTTCTCATAGCCGTAACGAGCTGTCTCTCCAAGCTCCATTTCGATCTTCATAAGACGATTATACTTAGCAATGCGATCCGTTCTGCTGAGGGAACCGGTCTTGATTTGTCCGCTATTTGTAGCGACAGCAATGTCAGCGATAGTCGTATCCTCCGTTTCTCCTGAACGATGTGACGTAACTGTCGTATATCCATTTCTATGAGCCATCTCTATAGCATCAAGAGTTTCTGTCAACGAACCTATCTGATTAACTTTGATAAGTATTGAATTAGCAGCACCCTTTTGGATACCCTTCTTGAGATATTCCACATTGGTAACAAAGAGATCATCACCAACGAGTTGACATTTATGTCCGAGAGCTTTCGTAAGTTTAATCCAGCCTTCCCAGTCATTTTCATCAAGTCCATCCTCAATAGAGTCTATAGGGTATTTGCTTACAAGCTCTTCAAGATAAGCGATCTGTTCATCATCAGACAACTTCTTGCCATTAGGATCTTTCGGCATACCTGATTTAAGTTGCTTATAGTCATAGAAGAACTTATCGCCTTCCTTTACAGAAAACTCTGATGCAGCGCAATCCATCGCAATAGTTACATCCTTTCCTGGGACATAACCAGCCTTCTCTATAGCCTGCATAATGCAATCAAGTGCATCATCTATACCATTAAGTTTAGGAGCAAAGCCTCCTTCGTCACCAACAGCAGTAGAAAGACCACGAGCTTTCAAGACTTTCTGAAGTGCATGAAAGACCTCAGCCCCCATTCTAACACCTTCTGCAATAGATGGCGCACCCACAGGGCGAATCATAAATTCCTGAAAAGCAATAGGAGCATCAGAATGAGCACCACCATTGATAATATTCATCATCGGAACAGGAAGAACGTAAGCATTTGGACCACCAAGATATCTATAAAGAGGAAGGCCAAGATAATTGGCAGCAGCCTTCGCTACAGCAAGAGAAACACCAAGAATAGCATTAGCACCAAGTTTTGCTTTATTCTTAGTGCCATCCAGCTGAATCATAGTTTCATCAATAGCTCTCTGCTCAAAGCATGACATACCAACAAGGGCAGGAGAAATAACTTCATTAATATTTTTGACAGCTTTAAGAACGCCTTTTCCACCATATCTTTTGGCATCACCATCGCGGAGTTCAATAGCTTCATTTTCTCCTGTAGATGCTCCAGATGGTACTGCAGCTGTTCCAACAACGCCTGATGCTAATACAACTTCAGCTTCAATAGTAGGATTACCTCTCGAATCAAGGATTTCTCTACCTGTAATCTGCAAAATTTCAAAATCTTCCATAATGTAAAAAATTAGATGTTTTAACAATCTGGAACAGCAATATATCAAATCTCAAGCCAATTTATCATACCTAACATCCCAATTTATTGGGATTCAGCATACAAATATTTCAAGGGATACAAAAAAAAGTGAGCTTCCAGACGAAGTGTCTGAAAGCTCACTCGAAGAACGGCGGCTACCTACTCTCCCACCT